>CAZAMP010000024.1:0-67999 GCA_964486455.1 uncultured bacterium
AGATCGTCACTAAACTCGAAGGGGAGGTGTCTCAGAATCGTTGACACGTTCCGATTGGGCGGGCGCGTTCGATCAGGCCGTCGCCGACTCCACGCCCTTCGGGGGAGCAACTCCCACCGAGTTCCCGAGCCTTGATGGCCCGCCTGTCGACTACGTGATCATCACGTCGGAGGAGCTGGAGGACTCGTTCCAGGAACTTGCAGACTGGAAGACGGAGAAGGGTGTCCCCGCGGTCATTCGTACGGTCGAGTGGATCGGTGAGAACTTTGCGGGAAGCGACATTCAGGAAAAGATTCGTACGTTCATAATCGACGCCTACGAACTATGGGGAACAGACTGGGTTTTGCTGGGAGGAGACACAGAGGTAATTCCGCCGAGGTACTTTTGGGAGAGCGACGGTGAGTCCAACGCACCGCGGGACGTCTACTATGGCGGTCTCGATGGCACGTGGAACAAGGAGAGGGACTACCGCATTGGCTACGATCGAATAGGCCACGACGACATAGACGTTGCAGACCCATACTGGGATGTCTGGCTTGGCCGGTTGCCGGTTCGTACAACGGATGAGGTCGAGGACGTCGCTGCCAAGCTCTTCAGCTATGTCCGCAAACCCGGAGTGACGGGCATCAATCCCAGGTTAGGTTTCTACACAAGCTTCCTGGCCTTCACTGGGATGACGATGAACTCGTCGTGGCCTCCAGGGGACGAAACCCAGTACATGAGGAACCAGCTCTGGAAGGCCTATCACATCGGCCGTTACGTTGCCGCCCCAAACGGATTCGATACGCTCCTCTTCTTGGAAGACGTGTGGGATGCTGCGATCTGCAGCACCTGCTTTGGCGCGACCCGTGACACAATGCTGGAGGTGCACGAGGATTGGGCAACGGAGTGGAACATCAATGCGCTAGAGGACAGCCTCGAGGCCGGGTATGGACTTGTCTATCATCATGAGCACTCAAGCTCCTATATGGAAGGTGGAGCCAGCGCCTGTGGCTCCAGCGCAGGAGGGTGTGTTGGTGATGAAGACTGTGACAGCGCCGAGTGCAGAAGGAAGCTGAAGGAGGTAAATCAGGCGAATCAGTCCTTCGGTCTGACGCGCGGTGATATCGACGCCCTGAGCACGCCGAAGGGTAGCTACTCCGTCATGTACTCAGGAGGCTGCAAGGTAAACGCATATGACTTCGACAGTGTGTCCGAGCACTGGATACGAGACCCTGACGGCGGGGCGGTCGCTTACGTGGGGGGTACGCGGAAGAAGTACTCCGAAGACGTGGCCTCCGAGATCACGTTCTTCGAGGTTCTCCTCGACGACGACGTTCAACACATCGGACAGACTCTGGCCTTCACTGTGGCCGAAGGACCGACGGGCGGAGGTCCTAGCCTGTCTCTCGCGCTGAGACGGGCCCTTCTGGGCGATCCTGAGATGCCGGTCTGGACCGCTGAGCCGTCCACGTTCGACACGCTCGACATTGATCCCTCGTCAATCACGACGCTTGGCCCCCAGACCATCGCCCTTGTCGTCGAGTCGGATGGCAGCGCGGTCAAGAACGCCCTCGTTTGCCTCAAGCAGTCCGATGACTGCTATGCGACAGGGTCTACCGATTCCAACGGTGAAATCACCTTCTACGACCTCGACGTACGCAGTCAAGCGAACGTCATCGTGACCGTGACCAAAGAGAACTTCATCCCGGAAAGAGAAACGCTGACGGTGACGGGCACACAGTCGGCCTTCGTGAACTATGCGGGCCACGAAGCAACGGAAACGGCCGGCAACAGGAATGACAGGCTGGAAGCCGGGGACGATTTCGATCTCACCGTCGAGGTGCAAAACTCGGGCGACACGGACATCGAAGACACCGTCAAGACTGAACTCTTTGTGAGCCAGCCCGTTTCACTCCGGCTCCTCGACAATGGTGTGACCTATCCGCTTGCGATCGGATCCTCGAACGCGGAGTTCGTGTCGTCCCGAGACAGCGTGCTCTGGTTTCCCGCCAATGATGTCGGGATCCGAGCCGAAGGCAAACCCGTCGGCGTGGGCTCCTCGGCCGGCACCTATCTCTGGAAGGAGCCGAGTGACTCGCTGAGATGGTCGCTGGTGGTGACCGGTAGCACCAGTCCGCTCCCTGGGGGAAACGGCGGTCCCGCTCCTACACCGATTGGGCTCGCGATCGAGGGCCGCTTCAGAACGCCTGAGGAGTACCCCGGGTTTCGGAGCGTGACTCTCACGGGCGTTGATACGACGAAGTCGGATGTCGTCACCCTGGTGTCTGATCACGAGATCTACTTCAAGCTCTACGACGACTCGGACATCTTCTGGTCGGACTACGGCGACACTATTCAGTTCATTGCGGACGAGGCCGCCTGGATCACAATTGAAGAGGGGGAAAGCGAAATCGAGAGCCTCGACGCGGGCGGAACCGACGACCAGGAGTTCGAGATATCTGTTTCACCGAACATCCCAGATGAGCACGAGGTTGTCTTCACCATCATCTCCACGGTTGATTCGGACTCGGTGGGGGTGGCCGACTTCTTGATCGACTTCGCGGCGCCCGTACTGGAGCTCAGCCAGAAGTCGACAAGAGAGTTTCTCTGCATGTCCCCACCCAACCACGATTGCTACTACCTGGATGTGGAGATTCAGAACGTCGGAGGGGGTGATGCAGATACCGTCGGTCTGAAATTCTCAGGCGATGAGCCGGAGGGGCTGGTCCCGAGTGTGGACTCAGTGACGTATGCTGACCTTGCGTCTGGGGAAAGAGCCGTCATCACGGGGCTCAAGTTCAGCATTCCAGACACCGAGGACGTCGAAGACGTCGTAATAGATCTCACCGCAAGCGTGGTGTTCGACCGTGGAGAAGAGGGGGACGTTCTTACATATGACTATCCAAACCTCGATTTCGATCTCCCCGATGGTCAGATAGACGGTCTTCAGCTCCACGCGACGAGCGCGAAGTCGGTAACCGTCTGGTGGGACACGCTCGCCACGACGGATCTCGAGGGGTACTACGTCTTCAGACGAGACACCACGGGACAGGCCTACAACCGGCTCAATGATGAGCCAATCATCAATGCCTCGCTCTACGAAGACACGGGACTTACCCCCGCCAAGGAATACTGGTACAAGGTCGCTGCTATCGATACGAGCTGGAACGTCTTCGCCGAATCGGACACGGCGAGCCGCTACACATGGCCGCCGATCGAAGACGGCTGGCCCAAACATCTCCCCCTTGGGTCAGAAGCGTCTCCCCTCGTCGTTGACGCGGACAACGATGGCACGATGGAAGTCTTCGTCGCCACAGATAAGATCTATGCCTGGAGTGCGGATGGGGACCCCTATGAGAGCACCGATGGGGTCTTCTTCGACAGTCTTGTTACCAGTCCCGCAAGCCAGGCTGACTCACTCTTTCAGGCGTCGTTGGCTGCCGCTGATATCGACCGGGATGACAACGGAAAACTCGAAATCATAGCGGCCGCCTCACACAACCTCTACGTGCTCGAGCATGATGGCACAAAGAAATTCCACAAATACGCGGCGAGTAAGTTCGCTGCCCCGGTTATCGCCAATCTGGATGCAACTGCCGATACCTTCCCGGAGATCGTGACTGGCTCGAGCGGCAACTGGATCTATGCCTGGGATCACGATGGGTCGACATACTTGCCCAACATGACCAACGGCAAGTTCGCCAACGTCGGGACGTCCGGCAATAGCGGGTCTGTTGCCGTGACAAACCTGGACAGCGATGACACGCTTGAAGTGATCCATTCACCGGGCTCGGGAGGCGTCATCAAGGCCTACAAAGCGATCTACAGCAGCTTGAGCGGCGAGGCCAAGTACCACTGGGGATACGACACCGGCATGGTCACTCGCATTTGGAAGTGCGCGCTCGGCGACGTAGACGGCGACGGTGAGGAAGAACTCGTGTTTGCGCAAGGTGGCGATGCAAACCACGTAGACAGAACTCAGATTGTCGTGCTCGAAGCAGCCGGCGATACGTTGGCAACCTATTTGCTCTATCATTATCCTGACATGTACATCAAACTCGGTAAGGGCGAGAAGGGGCCACCCATGGCTTTGGCGGATCTGGACGGCGATGATGACGTTGAGTTGATCATCCCGACGATGAACCGTTCGGCCCCCGGAGATTCGGGCAAGGCCAAGGGAACGATTCTCGTCCTTGATGTTGATGTCACTGCGAATCCAGACGCGCTGGTGATGACGAAGTGCTACTACTATGCGTACAGCCCATTGGTCACTGACGACAATGCTGATGTGTACGCTGGCGTAGTCGTCGCCGACGTCGATAGCGACGATGAGCTGGAGATAGCGGTCAGCACCAGCGACTTCGGCGTACACTTCCTCGAATGGGACGATGAAGATTCCACCTGTGTGGAAGACGAGCGCGCACCGTGGCTCTACCACACAGGAGAGGTGTTCGCGACCCCGGTCATCGGGAACTTCGACTCAGACAACCACTTCGAGCTTCTTGTCCAGGACATGGGCGGCGGCGTCTTCATGTACGACCTGGGTGGTACCTATTCGACCGACAAGTTGGAATGGGCGCGCTACGGCAATGATCCGCAGAACTCGGGGAGGTATGGCAGCGGGGCCTACAAGCGCGAATCCCAAGACGAATCACTGGACGGCGCCACGACACGGCTTGCCCAGAACTATCCCAACCCCTTCAATCCTCTGACGCGGATCGCGTATGACGTAGGCAAGGCTGGACACGTTCGTCTTCGGGTCTTCGATGTCGTTGGACGAAAGGTCGCCACCCTTATCGACGTAAAGCACAGACCTGGCTCACACCACGTCATGTGGGACGGCCGAAACGACAGCGGGCGTGAATTGGCTTCAGGCGTGTATTTCTACCAAATCGAAGTAGGAGGTGTACGCGAGAGCCGAAAGCTTCTGATTCTGAGGTAGCTTCGAACTGCGCTCAGACGGTGTCGATCCCGAGGGGCGATCAGACACGAACCATGATCTCACAGATCGGTCATGTCTGCTAGCGCGCCCGGGAACAGATGAAAGACTGACCTTGTCATACTTATCTTCTCCTATGCAAATCGATGAGACGCCCACACATCCCGGATGATATCGTAGGGGAGTTGGCGATCGGTGATTAGCCGATGAAGATCAGTGTTTCCCAGCGTCTCCCGATGTGATCCGACATGCAAACGACATGGCTATACATTCTCCTCGTCGCGGTTCTCGTCCTCGCGACGGCATTCGCCGTCCTGAGTCTCCGCGGCGGCTCGCGGCTGCAGCGCCGTCTCTTCATTCTCTTCTTCCTGCTCTCGTTTCTCCCGGCCGCCACCATCCTCCTCGTGAACTGGCGGACGATCCAACGCCATCTCGGGATTCTGGAGAGCCCCGGACTTCTCACCTCCCTCGAAAGCTCGCTCGATCTCGCGCGAGAGACGCTTCAACGCGAGCGCGATGCAACGCGCGCCGCGGCAATGGAGATCGGAACGGCCGTCGAGTCGGCGCTCCGGTCCGATGATCTCGGGCTGCCATCTCCGCCGCACGGCACGTCATATCGTTTCATCGACGGCGAACGTGATACAACGCTCTCCTCCGGTGGGGGATCGTCCGTCCTTCCAGCGCCGGCCGCGATCGATGCGTCGGCGTGGGAGCTGCCCGCGCGGATGAGCGTCGGCGATAGAGAAGCACTCGTGACCGTGCTCTCCCTGTCGCGGTCGGGGAGTGAGGCATACTTGGTCTTCGCGCGGGATCTCGACGAGGAACAAGTCGGCAGAATCGACACGATCGTCCAGGGCAGCAGTCGCGCGCGACAGCTCCGTCTCTACTACGGATCACTCCTTCGGGGTGACACGCTTCTCACCCTGGCGATCCTCGGCGTCGTTCTGCTCGCCGCGTCACTCTATCTCTCGCGACGCCTGGCGGCGCGGATCGGCGGGCCGCTCAAGGAGCTGGTCGACGGAACGGAGATCATCGCCGCGGGCAACCTGGACCATCGGGTCCGCGTACGGGCTTTGGACGAGCTGAATGATCTCGTCGAGGCGTTCAACGAGATGACGAGCGACCTCAAGCGAACTAAGGAGGAGCGGGCACGCGCCGAGCGGATCGCCGCGTGGGAAGGGATCGCCCGCCGTCTCGCGCACGAGATCAAGAACCCGCTCACACCGATCGGTCTATCCATGCATCGCATCCGGAACAAGGTCGACGACCCAATGGTTCTCGATTGCGTGAACACGGTGCTGGAGGAAACGGACAACCTCGAGCGGCTCGCGAACGAGTTCGCCCAGTACGCGCGTCTTCCGGCACCGGCCATCGAACGCGTGGATCTCGTCAAGCTACTACGTGGCGTGACCAAGCTCTACGCCTCACGAGGGGAGATCGCCGTCGAGTGGGACGGCTGGCCGAACGAGGTCTGGATCGACGCGGATGCGGGACTGCTGCGTCAGGCGTTCTCGAACCTGGTCAAGAACGCCGTGGAAGCGATGGGAGGACGGGGCGGATTGACACTCACCCATCGGGATGAGAACGGGATCATTGCTGTCCGTGTCGAGGATACGGGCCCCGGGCTCTCGACCGGTGAAGACGTCTTCGCGCCCAACTTCACCACCAAGGAATCGGGGACCGGCTTGGGACTCGCGATCGCGCGAAAGATCATCGAAGATCACGGCGGAAGTATCACAGCCGTCGGTTCGGCCGTGGGCGCGGCGGAGGCGACGGTTGGAACCGGCGCCGTTTTTCGGATCGAGCTGCCGCGGCACGCCGACGAGCAGGCGGGCCATCACGCCCGACCGGATGAGGAGCCCACGCGATGAAAGCACGCCGCGCGCACGTGTTGATCGTGGACGACGAGCCAAACATCCGAAAGACGCTGGGCGATGTTCTTCGGGATGAGGGCTACGGGGTCAGCGCCGCGGCCGATGCCGACGAAGCCGAGCGCATCATCGATCTCGGCGGCATCGACCTGCTTCTGCTCGACGTGCTTCTCCCCGGCACCGACGGCATGACGTTTCTGAAGCGCCTGCAGGACGGCGGTTCGGAGCTTCCCGTCATCATGATGAGTGGCCACGGAACCATTCAAACCGCCGTACAGGCAACACAGCTCGGCGCGATCGACTTCATCGAGAAGCCGATCAAGGTCGAGCGCCTGCTCGTGTCGATGCAGAACGGGCTGCGCATTCACAGGCTCCACGCGGAGAACATCCGACTCAGGGAAGAGATCGGGCCGCTGGACCTGATCATCGGCGCGAGCGCGACGATGGCGCGGCTCAGGGACGAGATCGCGCGCGCGGCTCCGACCAACGCCCGCGTGCTGATCACCGGTGAGAACGGCACCGGAAAAGAGCTCGTCGCGCGGGCGCTCCACGCGGGCTCCAAGCGCGTCGACCTACCGTTCATCACGCTCAACTGTGCCGCGATCCCGTCGGAGCTTCTGGAGAGTGAGCTCTTCGGTCACGAGAAGGGCGCGTTCACGGGGGCCGTCTCCGCACGGCGGGGGAAGTTCGAGCTGGCTCAAAACGGCACGCTGCTCCTGGATGAGATCGGGGACATGAGCGCCGGCGCGCAGGCGAAGCTGCTTCGCGTCCTCGAGGACGGTCAGCTGGAGCGGCTCGGCTCGGAGCGATCGATCTCGATCGACGTGCGCGTCTTCTCGTCCACCAATCGAGACCTCACGCGGCTCATGAAAGAAGGTGGCTTTAGGGAGGACCTCTATCATCGCCTGAGCGTAATCCCCATTCATGTCGCGCCGCTTCGCGACCATCTTCAGGACGTCGATGATCTGGCGACACATTATCTTCAGCACTTCTGCCGGATGAACGGCCGGCGGGAGAAGCAGCTGGCGGACGGTGCACGTGCGGCGCTTCGCGCCCACACCTGGCCGGGCAATGTTCGTGAGCTCAAGAACGTGATGGAGCGGCTCGTGATCATGGTGGATGGGATCGACGTCACGGCTGATCATCTCCGTGCCGTGCTCCCGGACACGCGGTCGGAGGGGGATGTGGCCCGAGACGATACGACGCTGGCAGAGAAGCTCGAGGCGTACGAACGGCGACTGATCGAGCGAGCACTGGACGAATCCGCCGGCAATGCCGCCGAGGCGGCGAGACGCTTGGGTCTGGACCGTGCCAACCTCCACCGGAAGATGAAGCGGCTGGGGGTGAACCGCTAGTTCGAGCCTCACCGCCGAACGCGGCGCATTGCCAATATCTGTTGTTGAATAGACAACGCATTGTTGTCGATCGCACACACATCGGCCGTCACCCTCGATCCGCAGCTCCGAACCGGCTCAGAAGTTGAACTCATAACACATTGTGCGAAAAACAATTACGCGAGGGAGGGCGTCCCCCGGTCGGCCGCGCCCGGTCGGCACGGCGCTTGCCATAGATGAGAATCGAGCAGGCGCGGCACGCGCCCGACGACGACCTCTCATCAGATGGAGAGTGACACAATGAGTGCCCAGGCCCTATCCCGCCGACGGACCCCACTGGTCACCGTGTTGCTCGCGTTGACGGTGATGTTCACCGTCGCCGCCTGGTCCCCTCCCCCGGCCGCGGGGGCGCCGCCTGAGCCGCTCGTCTTGAGTGACGAAAGTCGAACGGATGCGAGGCCGGCTTGCGGCGATCACTTCACGTTCGGCAAGGCGACGTGGAAGAAGTCATGGCGGGGCCATCGCCCGCGCCGCGACGGCGACCGGGTCGAGTTTCGCTACCGGGACCGCGGCTATGAAAGCGTCAAGATCGCGGGGAGCTTCAACGGCTGGTCGCCCGAGACGATGAAGCTGGATGAAGCTAACGATCTCTGGACCGTCCGGATCGATCTCGACACCGGCGTCTATCGCTATCACTTCGTCGTCCGGGACTCATCCGAAAAGTGGTTCGCGATCGACCCCGGCAATCCCGAGACGATCCGCGACAAGAAACACGGTTGGGTCTCGCTGATCGTCATTGACGACGGGGACATCGTCCGGCCGCGGCATCGCCGCGCGCGCATTGTCGACGACGAGTTCGACCGCGAGCACGAACGCGGCCTTCCCGAGGGCGCGACCTATCAGCGGGTCGACGGCCTCTTCATTTCTGCTCTTCCGAGACATGTCGGCAAGGAGCCGTTCGAGCCGTCCGTGCAGGGTATGATCGGCTACGGCTTCAAGAGCGAACGCTGGGGCGCGTCGCTGACGGTCCTTCAACCGCTCGTTCCCTCCAACCGATTGTTGCTTCGGGCGTCGGCTCACTCGAAGACCGACTTCACGGATCAGACGGGCATCGACACCGACGAGAACACGATCGCCGCGATCTTCTTCAAGGATGACTATCGCGACTACTACCGGCGCGAGGGCGCGTCGTTCAGCGCGGTTCTCAACGGAGCCGACTGGTTGCGTCTGGAAGGCGGCATCCGCACGGACGACTTCGAATCGATGCGGCCCCGGACCGACTGGTCGTTCGGCGGCGGGAGCTTCCCGCTCAACCCCGCCATCGACGAGGGGACGATGCGGAGCGTGTTCGGTGAGGTCGGGCTCGGAACGCGATGGAACCGCGTCGACGTGAGCTACGAGCGATCCGCGGACGATCTTCTCGGTGGGGAGTTCGAGTTCGAGCGGATCACCGCCCAGTCGCGGTCCCGACTCCGCATCAATCGCGACCAGCGCCTTGACTTCCGCGTTCGCCTGGGCACCAATCTATCCGGTAGCCTGCCCGTGCAGAAGCGCTACGTGGCGGGAGGCCTCGGGACCGTCCGCGGCTACGACTATCGGTCATTGCTGGTGACGCACCCCGATGCGGAGGGGGGAGAGGACGCGCCCGTACCCTTTGGCGGCGAGAGGATCCTTCTCGCGAACGCCGAGTACACGTTTGGAATCTATGACGACTTCGGTCTGATCCTCTTCTACGATGCGGGTATGGTCTGGGAGAACCGCAACGCGGATATGGACGTCGATGAGTTGAAGAGCAGCGCCGGCGTGGGCCTCAAGCTCGACGACGAAGGGCTGCGTGTCAATATCATCCGACCTATGGATCGAGGTGATCGAGACATCCTCGTTCAGCTCCGCATCGAACGGATGTTCTGATCGCATGACTATCGTCCGTCGGCGGGTTCAAAATGGATGTCGAGCCGGCCTCGCCGTGCTCGCGCTCTGCGCCCTCTTCGAGGACGCGCGCGGTGCCGATGCGCCCGAAATCGCGATCGGTCCGCCCACCCGGGTCGACGACGCGATTCATGTCGACTACTCGCTCGACGGGCTCTTCGACGACGAAATCGTCACCGCGATCGAATCGGGACTCCCCGCCACCCTCGCCGTCTCGTGGCGGCTCTATCGTTACCGGTCCATTCTGTGGGACGTCCTGGTGGATCAAGACGCCACCCACCACCGCATCCTCTATGACGTGCTCGATGAGCAGTTTTCCCTGTTCGATGAATCCGGCCGACGAACCGCCTCCTGCCGAACCCTGGACGACGTATCGCGATTGATCTGCATCTCACGCACGATTGTCGTCCCGGGCGCGGATCGACTGAAGGAACGCCATCGCTACAGCATCGTGATCGATGCCAACCTGGAGCCGCTCGATCTGGAGGACATCCGCAACCTCGAAGGATGGCTGAGCGGAGGGGACGACGAGGAGAGCGGTGAGGGGGCCTTGTCGGCGCTCTCGGATCACACGATGCAGCTTCTCAAGGATCTCGTCGGACTCGGCGGTCGCTCCGTTCGGGGGCGGACGCAACGCTTCCACGGATGGCGTTGATTCCCACCGGCATTTGCCTGCTGATTGCCACCAGTAGCTGATGTAGAGTTTGCGACAGCGAGGGCTCCTATGATCGGCCGAATCCTGTCTCACTACGAAATTCGCGAGAAGCTCGGTGCAGGCGCGATGGGCGAGGTCTATCTCGCCCATGACACGACGCTCGATCGAAAGATCGCACTCAAGCTCCTGCCGCCCGAGATGAGTAGCGATCCCGAACGTCTGGCCCGCTTCAAACGTGAGGCCAAGGCGGTCGCCGCGCTGAACCACCCCAACATCGTCACGATTCACTCGGTCGAGGAATGCGACGGAATTCACTTCCTCACCATGGAATACGTCGACGGGCGGGAGCTCGCGGAGATCATCCCTGAAAACGGCTTCACGCTTCCCCAGTTCCTCGAGCTGGCGATTCCGCTGGCGGAAGCGCTGCACGCCGCGCACGAACGCGGGATCACGCACCGGGACGTGAAGCCCGGAAACATCATCATCACGCATGACGGTCGCGTGAAGGTCCTGGACTTCGGCCTGGCGAAGCTGAGGGAAGACGTGTCTCGTGAGCCGCTGACGAGTGATCTGACCCAGAACGGCCGGATTCTGGGGACGGTGCCCTACATGTCCCCGGAGCAGCTGAAGGGGCAGACCGTCGATCACAGATCCGACATCTTCTCCCTTGGGGTCGTGCTCTACGAAATCGCCACGGGGCGGCGTCCGTTCAACGGAGAGTCGTTCGCCGATATCGCTTCGTCGATCCTACGCGACAAGCCGCCGCCGCTGCCCGACGACACCATTGCGTTCCCCACGAAACTCCGTCGCGTGCTCTCTCGCAGCCTCGAGAAGGACGTGGCCATCCGATATCAATCGGCCCTCAATGTGCGAAGCGCGCTCGAGTCGATTCGGCGGGGCGATGAGGCGGGTGCGCCCGAAGAGAGCGGTTCCGCCACCGTGGCTCTCCGGCCGCGGCGCGGCCGCGGCATGCGGTTGGGACTGTTCGGTCTGGCCGCTCTTCTCATTGCCGTCGTGGGCTATTTGATATCGGAAGCGACCAAGGACGCGCCGGGTCCTTCCGATGGCCCGCCCGCGAGCGCGCGTGACGATCGAAAGATGATCGTCGTCCTGCCGTTCGAGAACCTGGGGCCGCCGGAGGACAGCTACTTCGCCGCCGGAATCACGGAAGAGATCACGAGCCGCCTGGCCGCGGTGAGCGGGCTCGGGGTGATCTCTCACACGAGCGCCTTTCAGTACGACAAGACCGGAAAGACGATCCCGGAGATCGGGTCCGATCTGGGCGTGGACTTCGTTCTCGAGGGGTCCGTCCGCTGGGACCACGCGACCGAGGGGGGGAGTCGCGTTCGTATCACGCCTAGACTCATACTTGCCGACGACGACATGTTTCTCTGGACCGAACGATACGACCGCGTCATGGAGGACATATTCGCCGTTCAGTCCGCGATCGCGGAGAGCATCATCGTGCAGCTGGACGTGACGTTGCTCAAACCGGAGCAGCGAGCCATCACGGCCAGGCCGACCGAGAACATGGAGGCCTACCAGGTCTATCTTCGCGGGCTCGACTGCTTCGAAGAGATGGAGCCCATGGAGAACATCCAACTCGCCGCCCAGATGTTCGAGCAGGCCGTCGCACTCGATCCGGAGTTCGCGCTCGCGTACGCGAAGCTCTCCGAAGTGCACTCCTATGGGTATCGCCCGGGCGGTGACTGCACGCCGGATCGTCTCGCGAAAGCGAAGGACGCGGTGGATCGCGCGCTTGGTGTCGCGCCGGACCTACCGGAAGCCCATCGCGCCCTCGGTTTCTACCACTACTGGGGTCATCTCGATTACGATCGGGCTCTCGAAGAATTCGCCCTCGCCCAGGCGCGCCTACCCAACGACGCGGGGTTGCTGCAGGGGATCGCCCACGTTTGGCGTCGCCAGGGGCGCTTCGAAGATGCCATCTCACACTACCTGAGGACGGTGCAGCTCAATCCCCACGCGGCCCAGCTGCTCTACTTCGAGGTCGCGCGCACGCGGACCCTCATTCGTGACTACGCGGAAGCGGACCGCAACTACGCCTATGTGATCTCGCTCACTCCGGACGAACCCAGCGCCCAGCAGTTCAAGCTGTGGAACGTGTGGCTCTGGAACGGCGATCTCGATGAGGCCCGGCGAGTGCTTGAGAAGATACCGGGGCCGGACAACCTCTACACGCCGCGGCTTCGGTTCTGGCAGCATCTGTACGAAAGAGACTACCCGGCTGCACTGGCGCAGGCGCTTGCCATCACCGACACGCTGGTCGACTTCCCCGGTACGTCGAGCCATCCTGATCTTCTCGCGGGGTTCGCCTATCGGCTGCTCGACGACCCGGCGAGCGCCCGGAGGCACTACGATTCCGCGCGCGCGGTCTTGGAGACCCGGCTGGCACGCGGCTCCGAGGCTCATCGACTCCACAGCGCGCTCGGCGTTGCCTACGCCGGCCTGGGACGACGCGCGGAGGCCGTTCGGGAAGCGGAATTGGGTGTCACGCTTTGCGGGGTCACCGATGACGCGGTCGGCGCGCCGTTCTTCCTCGATGATCTGGCCTTCGTCTACGTGTTGGTCGAAGACCATGAAGCCGCGTTGGATCAGATCGAACGGCTGCTCTCCATTCCGTCCTGGCTATCGGTGTCCATGCTTCGACTCGACCCGCGCTGGGATCCTCTCAGAGAACATCCTCGCTTTCGTGATCTGCTGACGGCGCCTCTGTAGTCCGACCGCTTCGCCGGCGCCGCACGAGGAATGGTTCTTGCATCCCCGCCAAGTCGAAACCGGGCGGTGGAAGGACCATTCAGCGGGATACTCCCCATCGAGCGCGGGGAATCGTGTCCTCCTTTCTCTTGCGTCACCCGCGGCAAAACGTTGCTCCAAGGACGGCATTGCAGAATGCAATACGGAAGGTTGATTCTGCGCCTTCTCACCGTGGCCATCGCGCTTGGCGTGGTGGGATGGAAGGCGGGAATCACCGACAAGGATTCCCCGTACTTCGAGGCCGAGTTCCCCAAAGACATCCCGAGCGTCCGTGGAACGCTCCGCGTCTCGACGTATGGACAGGCGCCGGTCTCGGAGGCTCCCCTCCGGCACGTCACGACGTTCGTCAACGGGCCCTCCTACACGGGCATGGAAGATACCGAGGTCCGCGGATTCCTGGACGGCAACTTCAAGTGGGCCTGGAATCAGGCCGGCCGAACGCACGCGTGCATCGGGCGGCGGATCAAGAGTCCCCGCTTCGGAGAGCACGAACTGATTCGGCTTCTCCACCGATGGGACGACATTCGGCTACCCGAACATGCGACGGTTTTGAACGCGCGAATCCGCCTCGTGATGAAAGAAGGACCGGAGTGGCCGGAGCACGTTCTGCTCTATGCGGTCATGAAAGACTGGCTTCCCGGTAGCGGCGGCGTAGAGCGCAACAACTACAGCCCTCCGGCGGAGGGGGAAGTCTGGTGGCGTGACCGCGCCTTTCCCGACGTGCCATGGGGGTTGCCAGGCTGTGGATTCGCGTCGGACGTTCATCCGGGTGCCGACACGGCGGAGATGCCGCTCGCCGACGCGCACTATGTCCCCGGAGCGGATCACCTCACGTTCTCTTCGAGCGCGCTAGCGCACTATGTTCAGGAGCGGCTCGCGGAAGGCAAGCCGCTGCTTCTGCTCTTCAAGCTCTCCGACTACGCGGAAGACACGCAGGCCAGCATCCTCGAGGTTCACTCTGATGACCTTGGCAGCGATTGCATGACCGATCGACGCCCCCAATTGACGCTGACGTGGACGAGTGGCGCCGAGCGCACCTGTCTGGAGCAGGACGTCTTCCTGGAATACGGTCGCCGCTACCGGTTGCCGAGAGTCGACTGCGTGGGTGCGACGGAGTTCGCCGTGAGTTTTCATGCGGACGAGGGCTACGAGTCGCCTAGCATCGAAGTCCGTGGAGGCAAGGCTACTTCGATCGAGCCGTGGCGCTCGGCGACAGGCGGCGCCCTCGATGACTGGGAATGGATGGAGCTGCGCGTGCTCGCTGCAAGAGACCCGCACGTCATTGGCGATGTCTTCCAGGCCGCCATCAAGGACCCGTACGTTCGGACCGCGGCGCCCGAAGACCAAGACGTTCCCTGGACGTTTGTCTCACCGACCGGCGTCGTTCACCGGGTCAGCGCGCTCTATCAAGGTGAATTCCGTTGGAAGGTCAGCTTCATGCCGGATGAGATCGGGCGCTGGCGCTATCGCTGGGCGAACAGCTTCGCCGTGCGGCCTTATGGAAGTCTCGACGGCGTCTTCGACGTGGTCGGTGGCGACGGGCAGGCGGTTCGAAGGGCGCTGGCCGCCCTCACCGAACGCGCTCGGCACGGGGATCTTCGCCGCGACAAGGAACAGCGTCACTGGTTCATGACGGGACTCATGCGATTGGAGCGAGAAGCGATGCGCGATCAGACGCCCGAGAGCTACTCGTCGAACGCCTGGGATCGGTACGATCATCTGCTCGACGAGCTCCGCGGAACGATCGACCGATCTCCACCGGACACGCTGGAGATGGTGGGTCTGCGACCGGCGAAGTGGGCTCGCGAGCGCGCGCAAGAGGCGGAATCCGATCTCACGATGCTCGGCGACAAGTAAGCGTGATCAGAGCCCGCGCAGAAACTCGGGGCGAAAGCGGCTGAGACGGGGATCGGAGAGGGCGGCATCAAGCTGCGCCAGCATCTGCGCCTTGTTCTTCTGAAACGTGCCGGCGAGCGCCAGATAGTTGGACGCGTGATTCGAGCGGAAGATGATACCGCTCTCCTCCACGTGCTCGACGAGGCATCGTAGCTCTTCGACCATCTCCTTCGACGTCAGAAGCCGCCACTGTGGATCATCGAACGCTTCCTCGAACGTCGGCTCGCGCGGGGGAAGCATGAGTGTCAGCGCCGACGCGTAGCGCGGCTTCACGCGATCAATGATGCGCGCCGTTTCCCGCGCGTGTTGCCGCGACAGTCTCGCCCCCCCGAGTCCCAAGATCACCGTGGCCGAGAGCTTGATTCCCGCCTCGGTCGGTTTGCTGAAGAGATCGACCATCTCGTCCTGCGTGTGACCCTTGTCGATTCGGCGGAGCACTTCATCATCACCTGACTCGAACCCGACGTACGCGAGGGTCAGCCCCGCATCGCGAAGCCGCCGCAGCTCATCGACCGTCTTTCCACGAAAGTTCCCCGGCGATGCATACGCGCTCACACGCGCGAGATCCGGCAGCCGGGCTTTGAGCCGGCTCAGGATCTCCAGGAGCCGATCCGTGGAAAGCGCAAAGGCGTCACCGTCTCCAAGGAAGACGCGGTTCACGTCGGGCAGATGTTCTCCCGCCCAGTCGATCTCCTTGAACAGCTCTTCCTTCGGGCGCGACCGAAATTGCTTGTTCTGATACGTGACGCAGAACGCGCAGCGATTGTGCGTGCAACCGAGTGTCGCCTGAAGGATGAGGGAGTATGCCTCCGAAGGCGGTCGGATCACCGGCTCGTCGTATTGGATTCCCCAGTTCATGCTCATCAGTCTACCATGGCATCGTCGCAGCGGAACTCCGGCCGGCACGTCCCCGCGTAGCCGGCACGTTCCGCACGGTCAGACCAACAGGGCGGACGCCGGTCCATACGAGAACGGGCCGATCATGATGACCGGCCCGGAGAAGTACGTGAATTGTCTCGGACAGTCGCCACGCCCTCAAGCCTCGCCTACATCCTATCGATGATGGCGTCGCCGAAGCCGGAACACGACAGCTCGTTCACGCCCTCGCGACCTTCGCGCTTCATCAGCCGCGCGAGGTCGTACGTGACGTGAGCATCCTTGATCGACTTCTCCATCCCGCTGAGGATCAAGTCGGCCGCTTCGTTCCAGCCCATGTGGTTGAGCATCATGACGGCGGAGAGGATGAGGGAACCGGGGTTCACCTTGTCCATCCCCGTGTACTTCGGCGCGGTGCCGTGTGTCGCCTCGAAGAGCGCCACGTCATCCGACATGTTCGCGCCGGGTCCGAGGCCCAGACCGCCGACGAGCGCGATCGCGGCGTCCGAGAGGTAGTCGCCGTTCAGGTTGGGAAGCGCGAAGACGCTGTATTCGTCCGGACGCGTCTGGATCTGCTGGAAGATGGAATCGGCGATCCGGTCCTTCACCAGGATCTTGCCTTCCGGCATCTTTCCGTCCAGCTCGTCCCAGAGCTTCTTCTCGCTGATGGTGACGTCGCCGAATTCCTTATCGGCCAGCTCGTATCCCCACTTCGCGAACGAGCCCTCGGTGAACTTCATGATGTTGCCCTTGTGAACCAGCGTGACCGACGGGAGCTTCTGACCGACCGCCCACTGGATCGCCTTGCGAACGATGCGTTCGGTGCCGAACGTGGAGATCGGCTTCACGCCGATGCCGCTGTCGGAGCGAATCTCGCGGCCGTCCTTCTCCTTGATGAGGTCGATGATGGCTTTCGCCATGTCGCTGCCGCGTTCGAAATCGTAGCCGGCGTAGACGTCCTCCGTGTTCTCACGGAAGAGAATGAAGTTCACCTTCTCGGCGTACTTGTTCGGAGCGGGGACACCTTCGAAGTAGCGGACCGGGCGCACACAGGCGAAGAGCGCGAGATGCTGCCTGAAGCGGACGTTGATGGAACGGAACCGCTCGCACACTCCGTCATCCTTCTTGCACTTGTCGCACTGGCCGGCGTGGTACTGCTGGTGCGCGCAGTTGAGGCAGACGTGTGTTTCTTCACCGATCGGTGTCGTGAACGGTCCCTTGATCGCGACGCGGAGGTGCTTGATGGCTTCGACGGTCTCGTCCGGGAACTCGCTGCCGTAGTGGTGGAGTCCCTCGAGCCCGGCGAAGAGGGGACACCAGGCGATGGCACGATCGCCCTTGTAGACTTTCGCCACGGCGCTGTCGACGACCTTCTGCATCACGGGTGTGATGTCGAGGCCGATGCCGTCGCCGCGCAGGTATCCAATGATCGGATGGCTGCCGATGACCAGCTCGCCGTCGCGATATTCGATGAGGTCACCCTCAGGTATCTTCACTTCCTTGAACTCCATCGTACCCCTCCACTTCCCGTAGGATCCGAGCTCGATAAACTGGGGAAAGAGGATACGACGGCAGACCCGCCTAGATCAAGGATTTGGGCGGGCGTGCCCGAGGTCTGTGTGGCTTGCTACGGCAGTAGCACGAGCTTGCGGGCAACACTCGATCCGCCCGTTTCCACTCGGACGAAGTAGATCCCGGGCTTCACGCGATCGCCGCGGCCGTTTGTGCCGTCCCACACCATCCGACCCGACGACTCACCCGAAGGCGTGTCGGGCAGCCGGATGACCTCGCGGCCCATGACATCATATATGGCCACGCGGGCGGGGCCCGGCCGTCCGACGCTCAGCTCGCCGACACAGGCCGCGACGAAGACGTAGTCGCCCTGCATCGCCAGCTCACCGGCGGAGTTCTCGATGGGTGGAGGGGGAACGTTCGCTACGGCGACCGGCGATCACCAGGCCCCAGGCATTGTCCGGGAGGTCCGTTCCGCCCACCCAGTGCATGTAAGAGCCATAGTTGATGCAGTCATCGGCGATTACGGGGGTAGCCACAAGCGCGATGGAGAGGATGGAAGTTAGGACACGAGCAGACATGATGCCCTCCCACGGTGAAATTCTCGGTGCGCTTTCCGGTGAGCTATAGCCGTCGCTGAACGGGGGATGGATCGAGGCGTTCGCGGCGCCGCGAGCAATTCTCTAGGACCGGCCGCTGCTCGAGACCTGACTATATAGGCATAGCGCGCTCCCTCCAGCTTCGTCTACTGGCTCGGCGATGTCGAATCCGGTTCGGACCGCATCGCGTCTCGCGCCCATCTGGACGCGATAGCTCTAATCAATTAAAATTACAGGAGATCTGAAGCTTCTGTCCTACGATTGCCAAAACCGTGTGAGGTCACCATGAGATACACCCTGATCGTGCTTGTCGCCCTTGTCCTCGTCTTTGCTTCGCTGGCCGGGGCCGCCGACCTGCAACCTCGCCTTCCACTGTCTGACCAGCCGTTGCTTGTTCACGAGGGGTTCGATCACCGCCTGATCGTGAAGTTCGATGACGCGATTCGCGTTCGAGCCGATGGAACCGACCGTGTGTGGTCGCAGACCGGAGCGGACCTCGGAGAGGTCCATCTTCTCGCCGCGCGCCACGGATTGACGTTCGAACAACTCATTCACCTGCCGGAAGCGACGCTCCAAGAGATCGAAGATCGGGCCGCCGACCACTCCGGAATCGCTCAGCCTGATCTCGCCGGCATGCTGATCGTTCGGCAGGAGGTGCCGGACGAAGCGCGCCTCACCGCGATTGGTGACGCGCTGCAGCGACTCGATAGGGTGGAGTTCGCATACCTGCAGATTCTCGGCGTAGAGCCGCCCGAGGACATCCCACCCACCACGCCCAATCTGACCGCGTTCCAGACTTATCGGGGACCGGATCCTGGCATCAACATATTCTATGCGTTGATGTGGGGCGTGACCGGCGCGGGCGTGCGTCTCTCCGACTGCGAGTACGGGTGGAACGCGGACCACGAGGATCTCACCGACATCGATCTTCATCTCGAGCCGGGACAAACGATCCACCCCAACGTCTATACGTACGAGTGGGATGAGCACGGAACGGCCGTTTTGGGTGAGACGTCGGCCGTGACGAACAGCTATGGCTGCCAGGGCATGGTGCCGGATGCCGAGGTGTACACCTGGCCCGAGTGGACAGTGGAAGAGAGCTACCGTCGTGTCACGTGCATCACCAACGCGATCGCAAGCTCCGCGGTCGGGGACGTCGTCCTGCTCGAAATGCAGACCACCGGGGCGGGAGGCGGTTACGGACCCGCTGAGCTGGATCCCGCGGTCTGGACCGTGGTGAAGAATGGTGCCGATGCGGGCGTGATCGTGGTCGGAGCGGCCGGCAACGGGAACCAGAATCTCGACAGTACCGCGTATCAGGAATACATGAACCGCGGCGACTCCGGTGCCATCATCGTGGGCGCCGGCTCGTCGACCACGGCGCACAACAAGCTTTCGTTCAGCACGTACGGCAGCCGTGTGAATGTGCAAGGGTGGGGACAGAACGTTTTCACGCTCGGCTACGGGGGCTACGCGGAGTACGGCGGCGACAAGAACCAGCGCTACACCAGCTCGTTCAGCGGGACGAGCTCGGCGTCGCCATTCGTCGCGTCGGCATGCGTGTCCCTTCAGTCGCTTGCGCTCTCGACGACGGGCGTCCCGCTGAGCCCGTCCGAGCTTCGGCAGCTTCTCATCGATACGGGAATCCCGCAGGGATCCGGCGGGCATATCGGTCCGCTTCCCGACATGCGGGCCGCCATAGAGATGTACTATGACACTCATGTGGACGCGGTTGAAGGCGCTGCGACGCCGACGCCTGCGACCATTCTTACGGCCACGCCGAATCCGTTCCGTGGCACGACGGGAATTCGGTACCTGCTTGCCGCGGATTCACCCGTCGCTCTGGAGATATACGACACCGTCGGGCGGAGAGTGCGATCGCTCGTCGACGTCGAGATGGTGTCGGCAGGACCACACGACGTCACCTGGGACGGTCGGGATGGGGCCGGGAACAGCGTCGCGCCGGGGATCTATCACGTTCGCCTGGAGGCGGGGTCCCGTGTCGAGGGGCACCGGATCGTGATCGTCCGCTAGAGTCAAGACACCAGGTCTCCCACGCACTTCATTGGGCCGCGCCGCCCGCTCACGGCAGCGCGGCCTTTCACACACCGCATTCCCTTATCGCAATCGCAGGGGTCTCTGCACGTCGTAGATGGCGAGCAGGGACGAGTCTTCCGGTTCGGTTAGGTGAAACGAGATCTTCTCCGAAACGTTCGTCGAGGGCTCCGCCCGTCAGTCGGTGATTTCGACCTCGTAGCTCATCTCGGCCTCACCGTCGCCGTCCGTCTCGATCATGATGTCGATACGTCGCTCACCATCGGTGTCGGTCACCACCTGCGCTTCGCTGTGGCGTACCCCGTGCGTGGCGAACTCGGCCACGATCGCCTCTTCGATTTCACGATCGCTGAGTCCCGCCGCGTTGACGCGGATTGTCCCGCCCGTTATCGCGGCAAGCGCGTTTCCTCCGACTTTCTTCATGATTCTTCTCGATGACAGCTCGGCCGGACCGCTCGCCGGATCCAGTTTGCCGGCGAGAAGCTCACGCACACGGCGTTCCGCCTCATCGGCCCCCATTCCGCGGAACAGCAGTTGTGCCGACACGTGCTCGCCATTGAGCCGCACGTTCTGGCTGAAGAGCCCATCCAGACCCTCGAGCCTTTCCGCGATACGGTTGGGATCGGTTGCGGTCGACTTCCACGACGCGGTGACCACGGAGCCGACTTCCACTTCATATGACACCGGCACGAACAGCAACGCGGCCAGAATGAGCGCCGCAACGCCGCCCGTCGAAACAACCCTTGCGATTCTGTGATTCACAATATGTCTCCTCTCCATCTTCCGCCTGGCGCCGGCCACCGTTCGACTCATGTGGCCGGTCGGGGGCGTTTCCCGTGAGAGCTCACGTAGTCCCTGCTCGACTCGATCGGGCTCTGGCGGTCTCATGGGTTCTCTCCTCCCTCGAAAGCCTCATGTATTGGTTTCGCAGCGCCGCCCGGCCGCGTGAGAGCCGGCTTTTGACGGCGGAAGGTGATGTTCCTTGAAAGTGACAGATCTCCTGAACGGACATTCCCAGGACCTCGAAGAGCACCAGGGCCTCCCGCTGGGCGCGGGGAAGTCGGCCCAGCGCGAGCCGAACCACCTCCTTCTCCTCGAGCGCAAGCGGCGCGGGTGCAGTGACCGCGGCCGCGAAGTCGAGCGTGAGCCACCGCTTGAGCCGCTTTCGCCGCTCCCCACTGCGGTGGGCATTGCTGATGATCTTGAGCAACCAGCCGCGAAACCGATCGCGATCGCGAAGCCGCGGGTAGGCTTTCCAGGCCCGCACCAGCGCGTCCTGCAGAAGATCGTCCCCGTCGGTCGCCGAGCCCGTCAGCCCGCGGGCGAAGCGCATCGCATCCGCGTAGACTTCTCTCAGCCGTTCTTCGAATTCCATGAATGTCCGAACCTCATCACCGGTGAATGATTCACTGATAAGACTCCCCGGGATACGGGATGGTCGCAACGAACTTTGGAAAAGGGACGAAGCACGAACGGTGATCATACGCGACTCCCCACCGTCATCGGGATATTGCGGTAGAATGCCTCGGTCTGGTGTCCGTGCCGACCAGCGCGGTAGAACTCGCGCGGTGTGAGAGTCTCGCACAACGGACGGATGATGGCTCAGAACTCGATTCGAAGACTGTACATCATCTTCGCGGCCCTCTACTTCGTTCAGGGCACGGGAGAGCTCTCCGCGGGTCTTCTGGCCCAGCCACTCAGATCCATGCTCCAGGAATGGGGGAGGGACAGCGCTCAGATCGCGACCTTCATGTTTCTCCTCGGCTTTCCCTGGTACATCAAACCCGTCTTCGGCCTGATCACCGATTTCATCCCGATCAGAGGGTTCAGGCGGAAGAGCTACCTGATCCTGTCCAGCTCGCTGATGATCCTCGGCTTCGTGGTCGCGTTCTTTTTACCCCTCGCTCCCGAGGCCCAGACGTTTATTCTCATCATGCTGCTCCTGCCGAGTATCGGCATTGCCTTCAAGGATGTGACCACCGACGCCACGATGATCGAGACGGGCCAACCGCTGGGGCTTACGGGACGGCTTCAGTCGGCGCAGTGGGGGGCCATGTACGCGGCGGGCCTGCTTTGCGGCGTGGCGGGTGGGTGGATCAGCCAGCACGGGTACCAGCGCCTCGGCTTTCTCTTCTGCGGATTGCTGGGGGCTGTGGCGCTGTACATTGCGATCTTCCAGATTCGGGAGCAGCCTCAGCACGAGCTCCATCGCGGACAGCTGAAGCGCGCCGTCAAGGTGCTCGGCCAGGCCATGAAGACGCGCATCGTTATTCTCGTCGCCGCCTTCTACTTCATGCTGAGCTTCAATCCGTTTTCCGCGGACGTGCTGTACGTTCATATGACCACGGAGCTAGGGTTCCCCGAGCAGTTCGTCGGTCTCACGTACACGATCAGCAGCCTCGCCTCGATTCTCGCGTGTGTCATCTATGGGCTCTTCGCGAAGCGTGTGCCGTTGCGATTTCTGCTGCACGGGTCGGTGATCTTCATGGTGCTCTCAAGCCTTGTCTACATCGGGTTGGGGAGCAAGACCTCCGCCGTCCTGATCAGCCTGGGCTTCGGTTTCATCTACATGATCACGAGCCTCACGCAGCTGGAGCTGGCCGGCCGGTTCTGCCCGCCGGCCGCCGCCGGTACCGTGTTCGCCTTGCTCATGTCGCTCAGCAACCTGAGTGTTTCGCTGTCGAGCATTCTCGGCGGGCACTTCTATGAGGCTTGGAAGACGGCACACGGGGCGGAGGCGGCCTACACGCTGTTGGTCCTCGTCGGCGCGGGCTTCACTGCGATCTGCTGGATTCTGGTGCCGCTGTTCCCGAAGACGCGGGAAGAAGGGGCGTGAGCCGACGCAGGTCAGGTGATCCTCAGCGACTGTCCCGGCACGACGTTCAGAACACCGTCCTACTTCAACAGGACAATCTTGCGGCTATCCGCATTGGCAGCTCCGTTCAGACTGACCACGTAAACGCCGGATGCCACCGGGTTGCCTTCGGTGTCCGTACCGTCCCAGATCAACTCGTGCACGCGTGCTTCACTCAGACCTTCAAAAAGGGTTGTGATTAATCGTCCCTGAAGATCGAAGATATTCACACGGACCGGCCCGTCACGCCCGAGCGCGATGCGGATCCTGGCGTGTGGATTGAAGGGATTCGGGAAGCTGCCGAGTATCCGGGTCGCCGGCACGGTGGCGTCGGCGGTCACGCTCGTCACATCGGTGATGTCGCTCAGCAACCTCGTGCCCGATTCGATGATGCGTTTAGGCCCCGGCGGATCTCGGTCCTGCACATAGCAGGTGGCGCGGAGATTCTCGAACACCCAGCCGCCGCCGTTCGGATCCCAGGGCATGTCCACCTGATAGAGAGTAGGTCCCAAGTCGTAGGATATCGGAATGCCATCGATCCCCGCGGGATAGGCGTAGCGGAATGCTTGATGGTGAATCAGCTCCTCGTTTCCGCCATCGTGCTCGATGTTGTCTTCGGTGATGCAGCAAACGAGGTGGAGGTCGTCCCCTGGCGGGAGCTCCTCTTCGACGTCTACCTCGACCGTCAGCACGCTGCCGTCCCAGGAGATTGGTGTGACCTTCATGGGGCTTGCCCAATGCTTGGCCGCTTCGAGCGCCTCCACCACCTCGATGCCTTGCGAATCGATGTCCTCGAATCCGTCCAACCAGAAGTCAGGTACGCCCGTGATCCCAAACTCGCCGATGTAGGCATTGTTATGCTCGGGGTTGTAGGTGTACATGATGTCGTCGGGATTCGGCCACCAGGTATGAATCCGCATCAGGGCGACGCTGTTTCCCTGTTCGGCCATGTACTCCGTCATCATGTCACCGGCTCCGACGCAGGGACCGCAGGCGCTGTTGGTGAAGAGGAACATCATGGGGACGTGGCTGTAGACGGTGGTGTGGACGATGCCCGAAACCTCATCATTCGATGGATCCTCATCCCCTGCTAGGAGGGTCGTCGCGCGGGTGTCGTACGTGATTCCGACTTCGGTGAGGAACTCGGGGAAGTCAACCGTCGTTTGCTCGCCCGTAACCAACTCGCTCACGCTCGCGATCTCGGAGTAGATTACATCGCCCTCTTCGATGATCATGTATTCGACGTTGAAGCTCTCGGTATTTCGGCCGGCGTTTTCAACCACCGCCTGCGGCGTGATGGACTCGCCGCCTTCCACGTGGCCATGAGGGAGAGTCGCGACCGCCGCAACGTCGTGATGATTGGGTTCGTAGATACGTACATCGTCGATGTACCAGTTGTCGGCCAGATCGCCTTCGTAGCGGAAGGCGACGTAGATGACGGGTTCTCCGGCGTAGGCGCCAAGGTCCACGATCACCCGGTCGCCTCGAAAGGCGGTGGGGATCTCGTGGTCGTCGGGAGTCCAAGTTTCGACCATGGTGAAGGCTTGGGGGTCGTCGGGTACCGAGGTACTCACGGCGATGTGGTGCTTTTCGCCAAAGACCTCCCAGTAGTGCGCCATTTCGTAGAATTCTATGAAGAGCATGGTGGTTCCGGAACCGTCGAGGGCCATCGTGACCAGCCATTCGTCCTGGGTCTCGCCAAACTCGCCGCCAATGACTCCGGCGCTCCAGGACCCGCTGTTCGCGTAGCGAGAGACACGTTCCCAGGTCGTGGAGTTGCCGCTCGTCATCACCGTCCAACCCGGCGGTGGCATGGAGTCTTCAAAGCCCTCGATTAGATACACGAGGTAGTCGTCTCGAGCCGCCGGCGAGCTGCAGTGAGATGGGGGAACGGGGTCGGGAACGCGAGTGGGATTGGCGTGAGCGGGCTTGCCCGCGACCAGCAACCCCAGGCTGATGCCGATCGCCCAGAAGTTCATGCGAGAACTCAACATGGCAAACTCCAGGCGGATCGAGGGAGATGCGTGGCCGCGCGAATCTTAGAACTCGGAGATTCCCCGCGAGCCTTCCGATTCTAGTCTCGGTGTAGCATGTGCTCAGAAGTTACGCTGCAGCCTCGAGAGGTGCCAAGGTCACGTCTGTCTTGATAGGTCCGCCGCGCGCGAACGGGATCGACGCTATCGGACGAGCGTAAGTTTCCGGCTATCCACCGTCCCTGCCGACTCCAGACGAACGAAGTACACGCCGGCTCCCACGGGTTTGCCTTCCATGTTCCGCCCGCTCCACGTCGCGTGATGTCGCCCCCGCTCGTATCCGCCGTCCGCCAGCATGGTCACCAGTCGCCCAGCCAGATCGTGGACGGAGAGGCGAACGGGACCTGAGCGGACCACGTGGAACTCGATCGTCGTCCGTGGATTGGCGGGACTGGGATGGAAGTCGACGAGTCTCGTCACGGGCTGGATGGCGCCCGAATGGGGGGGCGCGGCCGTCGACTCGTCGCACTGACTGGGCGCGACTTGGAGGCATGTCCCATCAGCCACATAGGCGTAGTCACCCGCGACGGCCACGCCAATCGCCCGATCCGGCGTGTCGATGGACCCCACCGGCTCAGGGGCTGCCGGATCGGATACATCGATCACCTGAAGGCCCCACATCTCATCTGCCACGTAGGCATAGTCGCCGGAGATCGCAACACCGTACGCACCCCCCGGCGTATCCACCGTGCTCGCGAGAACGGGAATCCCCGGCATCCAGAGGTTAATCACTTGGAGTCCGCGATCGTCGTCAGCCAGATACGCGTACTGATCCACGACCACAATCTCGTGCGCAAACCCGGACGTGTACAAAGCGCCCACGATCTCAAGTGACTCCGGATCCGAGATGTCTACGACCTGGACTCCCGACTGAACCGACCGAGACGCCACCACATAGGCATAGTCGCCGGCCACTGCGACTTCCCAGGCCGGATCGGGCAGATTGATCCCGCTCACCAGAAAAGGTGCTTCCGGATCCGATACGTCCACCACGTCCAGTCCGCTGTAGCTGTCCGCCACATAGGCGTAGTTTCCGGAGACGGCGACCCCATAGGCGGAGTACGCCGTGTCATACGTGCCGACGACGACTGGGGATTCGGGCACCGACACGTCGATTATCGCGAGTCCCGCGCTTCTACACGCCACATAGGCGAAGTCGTCAACGACGAAGCAATCCCATGCGAGTCCGGGGGTCTCCACCGACCCCACGATTTCCGGGGAGCCGGCATCGGACACGTCAATCACCTGTAATCCCGACTCGTCGTCGGCCACGTAGGCGTAATCGTCAACCACCACGACCTTCCGAGCATGGTCGGGTGTCTCCACGCAACTGATGAGGTCCGGCGAGGTCACCACCGACACATCGATCAAATGAAGTCCCTCCCAGCGAGCCGCCACGTGGCCGTATTGACCGGCGAGAGCGATGCTTTGCGGCGCGCCTGACGTTCCCACCGTACCCACAATGGTCGGCGAGTCCGGGATGGAGACGTCGACGACATGAATCCCGGATTGCGCATCCGCTACGTAGGCGATGCTTCCCTTCACCGTGACGTCCGCGGCCTCCGAGGTGACCACCGAGCCCACGATGCTAGGGGAGCTTGGTTCAGCGAAATCGACCACGTGGAGCCCCGAACTATGATCCGCCACGTAGACGTACGAACCGGTGATGGCGACGTTTCTGGCAACGCCGGGTGTTTCTACCCAGCCCGCGATTTGAGGTGTCTCCGGAATCGATATGTCGATTACCCGAAGCCCCCAATACCCGTCGGCCACGAGCGCGTAGTCGCCGATCACCGCGACGCCGCGCGCCTCGCCGGGCGTATCCAGCGATCCCACGATGTGCATAGAACCCGGCACCGACACGTCGACCACATGGAGTCCCGAATCTCCATCGGCCACATAGGCGTAGTCGCCGTGTACCGCTACGTCCAGCGCGCGGTCTGGCATGTCGATACTGCCCAAAACGTCGGGCGAGCCCGGCACCGACACATCGATCACAAAGAGTCCGAAGGTGGCATTCGAAACGTAGGCGCGGTCGTCCGCGACGACCACGCTGTGGGAATAGTTTGGCAGCCCCTCCGACCCGACGAGTTCCGGTGAACCGACGTCCGACACGTCGATCACCTTGAGTCCATTGAACCCATCAGCAACAAACGCATAGCCGCCCCCGACGGCTACGTCGCCCGCCTCGCCGGGGGTGTCCACCCAACCCACCCAGCGCAGATAGTCCTCGTAGAAGACGCAGTCCTGGCCGCTTGCCGGACTTGGGAGCGATAGGATCAATGCAACGACTGTGATTCCGATGATTCGAGCGAACATGATGGACGCCCTTCCATGTTCACCGTCTAGGAGAGTGGTCAGTGGTCACGGGATCTTAGGATATTGTATCACACGGCCCGGTCTGATCCCCTCGACCGGCCTCGATTCGCTGACGCCGCCGGCGCGCGAGTTCAAAGACCGATCTTCGCCTCGAGCTGGGCCAGCACGTCCAGGGCGCTTTGCGATTCCGCAACTCCGAGCGTGCGACTCAGAGTCAGGCAAATCCGAGCTTCCGGCCGATGGGAGCGCCATCGAGAGGCGCTCCCAATAGCCGGATGAGTACTATTGCCCAGGCGCGATGATGTGCAGCTTGTGCGCATCCACCTGAACCCCATCGATGGCGAACCGCGCGAAGTACACTCCGGGCTGGATCGAAGACACAGTAGCGGTCACCTCATTCTGCCCCGCGTGCAGCTGAGCGCTGTATGCGCTGCCGACTAGACGTCCTCCTACGTCAAAGATGTCAATATCGAGCCGGGCCGGGGAGGTGAGCGACACCTGGAACCGCGACGCGCCGATCCGCGCGATCCGAGTGTCGAACTTGGTCACCGCGCGTGCCTTCTCGGGGGGAGATGGGTAGGCGTGCCAGATGCTCCGTCCATAGGTTCCCGCGTACAACCGACCCGAGCCCGCGTTCATCTCCAATCCTTCGATCGGCACCGCCGGCAGATTGTCTTTGAGGGATGACCAGGTCGTGCCGCCGTCCTGCGTCCACCAGATACCGGTCACCCCGCCGGCGAAGATCGTGCCGGGTGTGTTCGGGTGACAGAGCACGGACAACATGGGTTCCCGCGGAAGATCCGTTCCCACGGGTGTCCACGGGCAAGCCCCGCCAAACCCCTCATCGTACCTGTAGATGTTGCCATCGAGCATGTCGTATCCCACGCCGCCACGCGAACCGACCGACACGAACACGTCGCCGATCTCGCCGTACTTCTCCACCGTGATGTCCGACAAGCTGGGGGAGCCCGGGCCTCCGTTCCAGGGCGCGTTGTCCGTGTAGAGCTTGGTGAACGTGGTCCCAGACGGGAGAATGTCGAAGCGGTATACGTCATTGGTCTGTATTGCGAGTACGCGTGCGGAACCGGAGTAGTCTACCCACACGTCCGCGGTTTTAAACGTGCCGGAACCGACATCCTCAAGTTCCTCATAGCTGCAGTCCGGCCACACGCGGTAGAGCTTGCTGCCCTTGAAGATGAGCAACCGACCGACCATGGTCGGGTCTCGCAGGATCACCCCTTTGTTGCCCGATTCACCGGGAAGAAGATTCACCATCGTGCGATTGGGCTCGTCCCAGTCGCAGCCGATCTTGATGTGCTCTGTGCTAGCGATGTAGTACACAAGTGTCGCGGGTGTGTCGGTTCCCTCGACCAGCCCCTCACAGTCCGGACAGATCTCGGAAAGCTCCAGCTCGTACACGTCACCGCCATCCGGATGCTTCCATCCGACGGATGTCCATCCCCATACACCCTGGTCTTGCGTACCGTCGAAAATCACGCCCTCCCGTGTGGGGTCGGGATGGGCGGCGATGTCCTTGAATTGCAGGGTGGGGAGTCCCGTGTTCAGGTGCCTCATCGGAATCGTGCCGCAGTCGGGGTCGTCCCACACGTCGTGCTGATAGACGCCCCCGTCGGTGGCGAGGATGAACTCGTCACCTCGAGGTGCAATGTGATGGACGTCCACGTGGTAACCGTCAGCGAGGGTCCACTCACCTTCACAGCCGTACGGGAACAACTTCTGCCAGCTCTCACCCCCATCCCGTGATCGATATAGGAACACGTCTCCCAGGTAGAGATAGTCAGGATCCGTTGCGCTCACAGCGAACGAACTGTGTGAGCTGTACGTCGACGATTGACAGAGATCAGAATCCGGGCAGATATCGCGATCCCATACCCTCGACCAGCTGCCGTCAATCCCGCCCGCGTCGGATCGGGCTACCATCGCGACGCGATCTTTGAATTCAGGCATGAGGATGGTCGATATCGAGACATACATGACGTCGCTGCTGCCGGAGCTCCACGCAATGTGGCCGGTCCCCCAGTCTTCCGGCAAAACGTAGTCGAGTGACGTGTCGATGACAGGGACCCAGCTCTGGCCGCTGTCATCGGTGCGATAGAGTCCCCCGGGTTCACTCCCAAGCCTGCTGACGTTGGCGAAGGCGCGCCCCGGGAACTCCTGATGGGTGGCAACATCGCTGATCTTATGTAGTGGGATGTCAGCGTGTGGACCATCCCAGGTGAGACCGCCGTCCTCGGACCAGTACAGTCCCTTGCTGCTCGCCGCGTAGATGCGGTCGGATGATTCATCAACTGCCAGCGCTTCAAAGGTGATGTCGTCGGCGGGATCGAGGGCTAATGCGGGCGTCCAGATTTGGCCTCGGGCCGTTGAGTACCAGATCCCATCGCCGGGCATCGAATTTGTTCCGGTTGCGATAATGAGCCGGTCCATGTCTCCCAGAACGTTCTGCCTCTTGCGATAGACGACCGCGCCGATCGAGCCGTCCCGCAAATGCTCCCACGAATCGCCGTCGTCGGTCGATCTCCAGAGTCCGCCGGACGAGTGTCCCGCGTAGATCGTGCCGGAGTGGTGCGGGTTCACCTCGATCCAGCGGAACCGGCCTGCGCATCCCCCCTCAATTTCGCCGCAGTCCGTCGGGCCGTGGAGTGTCCAGATCTGTGCGCTCGCATCCGTCGCGATGACAGCGAGCGCGATGAGTGAAAGCACTCCGAGTACTCGATACCCGTGTCGCATTGAAACCTCCCGTGTCAGTTGTGGTGGGGTGGTCCGGATCCCTGAAGAGCAAGGAGCACGCCAGGTGAAGGGCGCGGTGGAGCAGTCACTTGCGGTGATGGAGCGTACGGAGGAGTTCGGACGCGGGCTGCGCGCGTTCGGTTGCGAACGATCAGACGTAGAAGCCTATGCCCTCGAGAGTGGATGCGCGCCGTTTCCCCGCCACCGCATCTCTCTGATCCCGCAGTAGAGCACCGGCACGACGCACAAGGAGAGGGGCGCCGTCAGTATCCCGCCGAACGACGGGATCGCCATCGGCACCATGCCGAGAAGACAAGCGATGTCGTGAAGACCGCCCCTTTCGCTACCGAGAGCGCCGATGCCCAGCCGCCTTCCAGCGGAGGGGTCCCCGCATGGTACAATTGGGAGGTTGTGAAGGGAGCAGACCGTCTAGGGGGAGTCGCGCCGGTACATCACCGAACGACAACGGGAGATATCATGCAGGATCCGCGGCGACTCTCAGCTCGTAGCAACCGAGGTGCGCAGGCGCCGGCCCTGACCATGGGACTCCTCGCCCTGCTTGCGCTGGCGGTCGGTTTCTATTCCGCCAGTGCGGCCACCTCCTCCGACCGTGAGTTCCCCGATGGGATCGTCGGCCACTGGACCTTCGATAGTCCCGACAGTCTCACCCAGGCAACGATCGGCAATGATCTCGTACTCGAGGGTAGCCACACGCCGATCGAAGGCCCCACTCCCGAAGATGGCGCTGTCAATATCGGAATCGGCAGCTTCTACCGCTGCTTCCATGATATCCCCGCGAACGGCGGTGAGGGCGCCGAGTGGGTCAACTGCTTCACCATTATCATGGACGTGCGCATCCCCCAGCTTAGCCAGTGGTATTGCTTCTACCAGACAAACTGGAACAACAGCAATGACGGAGATTGGTTCATCAATCCCAGTGGCCAAGTGGGGGTTGGCGAAACCGGGTACTCTTCCTATGTCATGGTGCCCGAGGAGTGGTATCGCCTGGCGATCTCGGTACACCTCGGCGAGCACTACGACTACTACCTCGATGGCCAGCTGCTGCACAATGGGGGGGCGCAGGTCTTCGAAGGCCGCTTCGCGCTCTATCCGGCCGGCGACGCCAATCAAGTACTCTTCTTCGCCGACGAGAATGGGGAGGACGGACCCATCGACGTGGCGATGATCGCGCTCTTCGACCGCGATCTCAGCGCCGAGGAGTTGGCCGATTTGGGTGGATACGGGCATGAAATCGAGGGCCCGGGGAGCGGCGACTGGCTTACGTACTTGCAGACACCCACACCCACATCGATCTACGCATGCTGGCACTCGTCCATGGCAGGCGAACCCATCGTGGAGTACGGGCTCACGGATACGCTGGGTCAAAACGTTTCGGCGAGCACCATCACCTTCGATTCCAGCACGGTCTGGCACTGGGCCCAGCTCACCGGCCTGGAGCCGAAGACGACCTACTACTACCGCTGCGTCATCGATACGGCCGCCTCGCCGATCCGCGCGTTTCACACCCAACCCGCGGATGATGACACCAGCACGCATGTGCGTTTCGCGGTCTACGGAGACACCCGGACCGACAGCGCCATGCACACCCAGGTGGTGGAAGCGATCCGCGACAAGGTGCAGGAACTGTACGGGGAGGATCTGCACGAGCACCTCAACGTGGTGCTCAACGTCGGTGACATCGTGACCACCGGTTCCGTTCTCTCCCAGTATCAGGATGAGTACTTCACCCCGATCGAGAGCTTATCCGGAGCGGTGCCTTTCATGGTCAGCATTGGCAATCACGAGGGCGAGTCCCCGTACTACTACCAGTACATGAAGTACGAGGACGTGGGTGGGGACGAGGGCGAGCTCTACTACTCTTTTCGCATCGGACCGATCTTTTTCGTCGCGCTCAACAGCAACACACAGGGCGCAACACAACTGAGCTGGTTGGAAGACCAACTCACCGCGGCCGAGGCTGACGAGGGGATCGATTGGGTCTTCATCTTCCTGCATCATCCCGGGCGCAGCGAAATCTGGCCGGACGGCAACACGGCGTGGGTCCAGGATGACGTGATCCCCACGGTGGCTCAGTACACCAAGGCCGAAGCGCTGATGTATGGGCACTCCCACAACTATGAGCGCGGCGCCTGGAAGGAGGGTAACCTTCGGCTGCTGTTGAGCGGAGGGGGCGGCTCGGCTCTGGACCGCTGGGGGATGTATGGGAACCAGGAAGACTACCGTGAGATTCATCGCGCCCACGATCATTACAACTACACGATCTTCGATGTAGACTGCGCCAATGGCAGCTATACGGCCGAGACCTACACCCTCGGTCACACGGATCTTCCGCTGTCGAATGAGTTGCTCGAGAGTTTCAGTCGTGTGCACGGCGCGGCGCCACCCCAGCAGCCCGCGGCGCTCGCTCCGTCGGGTCAGTGGCCATTGCCGGTGACGCTGTGCCCCTCGCCCTTCACCGGCGAGATGCCGGTGATGACTTCGCGGTTTCAGGTGACCGACACGGAGGGGGATTGGTCGGCGCCGATCGTCGACGTGCCACGCGATTGGGAGAACATCTACGGCGACACGGGCCCTCCCGATTACGAGCCGATCGATCTCAACGCCGGAATCGACCTGACGCGCGCAGAGGTGCCCGAGGGATCGCTGCAGCTCGGCCAAACCTACTGGTGGCGCGTCTGCTACCGTGACCAGAATCTGCAGTGGAGCGAGTGGTCTGCGGACGGCGTATTCACCGTAGCCGACATCCCCCCTGCGGTGGATTTCACCGCCGATATCACCGCGGGTGAGGCTCCGCTGGCGGTGCGTTTCACGGATCTGTCGAGCGGCACCCCCCTAGCGTGGAGTTGGGATCTGGACGGCGATGAGCAGATCGACAGTCAGGATCGCGATCCGGTTTGGACCTACGAGGAGGAAGGCACGTACACGGTCAGCCTGACCGCGGACCATGGTGGCGATCCATCCACCGAGACGAAGGCCGGCTACATTGTTGTCACCGGGTCCAGTGACGCCGGAGCAGTGATCACGTTCCCGCCACACCAGCTTGCCCAAAACCGACCCAACCCGTTCAACCCGCGCACGACGATCGAGTACTCACTCCGATGTGACAGCGACGTTGTCCTGGAGATCTACGACGTGCGGGGGCGGCTGATCAGGAGGTTCGTGGAGGGACGACAAAGCCCCGGAACCCATGCCGTCATCTGGGATGGCCGCGACGCGTGGGGACAGGCGGTCGGATCAGGCGTCTACAACTACCAGCTCAGGTCAGGGGAGGGTCGCCTCACTCGCCAGGCGGTGTATCTGAGGTGACGAGCCCGCCGATCCGGTTCGCAGCCGCTGTTCCGATGGACGACTTCAAAAGATGACCTTCGCGGATGTCTCGGAGGCATCGCCGAGGTCGGCTAGCTTGCTGTCAATGACGACGACCGGCACCGAATGCAATCGATACGGTCTCCCCGGTCGGCGTAGGCCCCCTGCTACGGCGGGACAGATTCGCTGACCGGATCTACAGCGATTTGGTCTTCAGCCACTCGGCGATCGCCTCGACCTGCCGTTTCCCGAGCGAGTGCCCGGAGTCGAACCAGCGAAGCTCGACCGGCACGCCGGCCTCTGCCAGCCCTGCGCGGCTTCGCTCCGCCGCATCGGGATGGACCGAAACGTCCTGCCGGCCATGACACAGCAGCACCTCGAATCTGCTCGCGGCGGCACGCCTCATCTCGTCGGCAAGGAACTCTGTCTTCACACGCGCGCTCACGATGGCCATGCCGTGGAACAAGCCCGTGTTTCTCACGGCGATCCACGATCCACAGTACCCACCCTGAGAGAATCCCATCAGCCAGCGACGGCGCGGCGTCAGTCCCTGCTCGCGCTCGACCGCGCTGATGAGGTCGAGCACGAGCGCCTCCGTGCGCTGCAGCTCGGTGCGGAAGCGCTCCTGGTCGCCATCGTAGTCATACCAGCTTGCCCCGTTGCGCCCTGCGGAACGTCCCTCGATCGGAAACGGGGCACGGGGCAGCAGAACGCGGACCGGCTGATCGAGAAGCCCCCGGAGCAAGCGCGCGAAGAAATCCTCGTCCATCCCCTGACCGTGGAGACCGACGACGAGAGGCAACGTGGGATCGGCCTCGGGGGCGTCGAGCCGCCAGACAATGGGCGGGTCGCCGGGGTGCTCCCCCCGAATCGTTCCTGGGCGCGTAGCTCTCCTTGGCATCGGACCTCCGGCGCGAATGAGATTTGTCAGGATCATAGGCCATTTTGACAGTAGCGCGTTCATCCCAAATCAGCTCCACCTATGTCGGTGAACCTGATGACAAGTCGCCCGCGGCCGAGAGACGCGTCGCCGTTACGGCAAATGACCGGGCGAAGCGGGTCGTAACGAGGCTCAATGCGTTCCTCGTAGACACCGAGGTGGCGTTCGAAGTGTCGTTTGAAGAACCATCACGATCTCGTCGGCCTCAGTCCGCCTTCCTTCACCGCGCAGTAGAGAACCGGCACCACGAACACGGTGATTAGCGCCATCAGCATGCCGCCGAACGATGGGATCGCCATCGGCACCATGATGTCGGCGCCGCGGCCGGTGGACGTCAGCACGGGGAGAAGCGCCAGCATCGTCGTGGCACTCGTCATCAGCGCGGGCCGAATGCGCCGCTTTCCCGCCTCTATCGCGGCGTCGCGGATCTCACGGATCGACGTCGGCTTTCGTCGCGCGAACGACTGATCGAGATACGTCGCGATGAGCACGCCGTCGTCGGACGCGATCCCGAAGAGGGCGAGGAAGCCCACCCAGACCGCCACGCTGAGGTTCATCGCGCGCACCTGGAAGAGCTCGCGCATCTCGATGCCGAAGAGCGAGAAGTCCAGGAACCAAGGTTGACCGTAGAGCCAGAGCAGGATGAACCCGCCCGACCATGCCACCGCGATCCCCGAGAAGACGAGCGACGTCGTGGAGACCGAGTTGAACTGAAAATAGAGGATGAGAAAGATCAGTAGCAGCGAAAGCGGTAAAATGATCGTGAGTGTCTTCTCCGCGCGCACCTGGTTTTCGTAGCTTCCGGCGAACGAGAAACTCACGCCCGCGGGGATGACGAGCTCACCGCTGTCGATCTTCGCGTTGAGATGGTCGCGGGACCGTTCGACGACATCCACCTCGGCGTTGCCCGGTTTCTTGTCGAAGAGCACGTAGCCGGTGAGGAAGGTGTCCTCGCTTCGGATCATCTGGGGGCCGCGCACATAGCGGATCTCGGAGAGCTGCGTGATCGGAATCTGTGCGCCGCCCGGCGCCGGTACGAGGATGCGCCCCAACGACTCGATATTGTCGCGAAGCTCCCGCATGTATCGCACTCGGACTGGGTAACGCTCCCGCCCCTCGACGGTGGTCGTGACGGGACGCCCGCCGACCGCGACCTCGATGACGTCCTGGACCTGACGAAGCTTGATCCCATGGCGGGCGATCGCTTCCCGATCGATCTCGATCTCGAGATAGGGCTTCCCGACGATCCGGTCGGCGAAGACGGTTGCCGGCTCGACCGAAGGGACTTCTTTCAGCAAACGCTCGATCTCGAGACCGACCGCCTCGATGGTTTCCAGGTCAGGACCCTGCACCTTGACACCCATTGGTGCCCGCATGCCGCTCTGGAGCATGACGATGCGCGTCGAGATCGGCTGGAGCTTCGGCGCCGACGTGGTGCCCGGAATCTGCGCGACATCGACGATGGCGTCCCAGATGTCATCCGGCTTCGTGATCCCCACCCAGGCGGTTCGTCCGTCGTTGAGGTCCGGATCGAGCGCCGGGCGCCAGAGGCGAAACGGTTTGCCGCGCCGGTCGGGGATCAGGCTTCCTGCGGCATCGCGAATGAACGCGCCCTCGACGACGTACGGCTCGCCGTCGCGGGCGAGTACGGGCGTGCCGTCTTCCGCGCGCGCGTAGTCGGTGCTGTCGGAATCGAATCGAAAACGGAGGCGCTTGCCGTTGCCATCGGTCAGGTACTCCGGTCGGTAGGTGATGATCGTCTCGATCATCGACACGGGCGCCGGGTCGAGCGGCGTCTCCGCGCGCCCGAGCTTGCCGACGACAGACTCGACCTCGGGTAGCGCCCCCATGGCAATGTCCTGTTTCTGCAGGACGTCGAGGACCTCCGCGATGGACGCGTGCGGCATCGTCGTCGGCATGTAGAGATATGAGCCTTCATCGAGCGGCGGCATGAACTCTTTGCCGAGCCCCGGAAAGGCGTGCGCGAGCGCCGAAACGGGACGGACGCGCGTTACGCTGTTCGGTGCCCACCCGAATACCGCATCGAACCCGAGCCAGATGAGTAGCCCGAAGAAGACCGCCACGACCGGAAGGGTGAGAAACGCCGCCTTGTGATCGAGGCACCAGCGGAGCGTGCGAGGGTACAGGCGATAGAGTACGTAGAATAACGTCAGCAGCCCGCCGATGAGGAAGGCGACGAACAGAAAGTTGCCAAGCGCTCCCTTCTCGGGACCGAGCGGAAGCCAGTGCTGTGAGAGCAGGATGCTGACGACGAGTACGGCGATCATCGTCGCGATCGCGGATGCACGGGACGCCAGGCGCTTCGGGATGCGTGAGCGCGCGAGCGTGTAGACACCCACGACGATGTGGATGAGGCCGATCCACCACGACGCGATGCTCCACGCGACGATGCCGCCCGCGATGAGCGCGACTCCCAGCACCCGCCGACCGGCCGCCCCGCGGGATCGCGACGCGAAGAGAAGCTGCGCGAACGCCGGGATCACGAAGAGCGCGATGATCACCGACGCGAGGAGTGCGAACGTCTTCGTGAACGCGAGCGGGCGGAAGAGCTTTCCTTCGGCCGCGACCATGGTGAAGACGGGGAGAAAGCTCACGATCGTCGTCGCCACGGCGGTGAAGACCGCGCTTCCCACCTCGCGGGCGCCGCGGAAGACGACCTCCAGCCGGTCCTCGTCCGGCCGCGCGGCTGCGAGATGTTTGAGGATGTTTTCGGTGACGACGATCCCCATGTCGACGATCGTGCCGATCGCGATCGCGATCCCCGACAGCGCCACCACGTTGGCGTCGACGCCGAACGTCTTCATGGCGATGAAGGACATCAGCACAGCAAGGGGGAGCACGCTCGAGATCAGGATCGAGCTGCGGAAATGTAGCAGCATGATGAGCACGACGACGATCGTAACGAGGATCTCGTCCGTGAGCGCGGTCTTGAGCGTTCCCAGCGTCTCGTGAATGAGCTCTGTTCGATCGTAGAATGGAACGATCGTGACTTGGCTCTCGGTACCGTCCGGCAAGGTCTTCTTGGCGAGCCCGGGGGAGATCTCCTCGACCTTCGCCTTGAGGTTCTTGATGACCTCGAGTGGATTGGAGCCGTATCGAGCGACCACGACGCCGCCGACCGCCTCGGCGCCTTCCTTGTCCAGGGCGCCCCGGCGAAGGGCCGGTCCGAGGGCCACGTGCGCGACGTTCTTCACGTAGATCGGGACGTTGTCGTTCACGGTGATGACGGCGTTTTCGATGTCCGCGAGGCTCTTGATGAATCCGATGCCGCGGATCACGTACTCGACGCTGTTCACCTCGATCGTGCGCGCTCCGACGTCGGCGTTCGACATCTTCACGGCGCTGAAGACCTGATCCAGAGTCACGCCGTGCGCCCGCATCGCGTCGGGATCGACGTCGATCTGATACTCCTGGACGTAGCCGCCGATCGAGGCGACCTCGCTCACGCCCTCGGCCGCCATCAGCGCGTAGCGTACGTACCAGTCCTGGATCGTTCGTAGCTCGTGAAGGTCCCAACCGCCCGTCGGTCGTCCGTCCGCGTCACGGCCTTCGAGGGTGTACCAGAACACCTGTCCCAGCGCGGTGGCGTCAGGGCCGAGCGAGGGCCGGATTCCGTCCGGCAGCGTGCCGGGGGCGAGGCTGTTGAGTTTTTCGAGAATGCGTGAGCGCCCCCAGTAGAAATCGATTTCCTCTTTGAAGATCACGTAGATCGTCGAGAAGCCGAGCATCGAGAAGCTTCGGATCGTCTTCACGCCGGGCACGCCGAGAAGCGAGACGGTCAGCGGGTAGGTGACCTGGTCTTCGACGTCCTGCGGAGAGCGACCCATCCACTCGGTGAAAACGATCTGTTGGTTCTCGCCGATGTCCGGGATGGCGTCAACCGGAACCGGATCGCGCGGCGCGCCGCCGAGATCCCAGTCGAAGGGGGCCACGAGAAGGCCCCAGCCGATTGCGAGAACGACCAGGAGCGCCGCAACGAGCTTTCGCTCGAGGAAGAAACGGATGGCACCGTCGAGCCACGTCCGCCGTCCGTCGCTCGGCGCGTTGGGCGTGCTAGTCATTCACGTCCTCCGTGACGCCGTCAGCCACACCGGCAACGATCGTCTCTTCCTCGGTGCCGCAGCGGTACATTTGCGCGCCGAAGTAGGGATTCTCGACGCCCTTTCGGTTCTGAATCCAATCCGCGCCGACCCAGTTGAACGCCATGGGACAGTGGAAGCGAATGACCGGTAGGGCCCCCGTCGTTCCGAATAGGCGGACGGTGGTCGTCATCGAGCCCGCGAGCGGTTCGAAGTGAATGCGGGCCTTCTCGATATTGTCGGTTGCTGCGATGGCGTCCGCGGACGTGTGGAGCTTCTCGAGCTGTGTCATCCATGCGTCGTGCGCGTCGCCGTCGAGAAGCGTCATGTCGACCGAATCGAGCGCCATGATCATCGTCTTGGCTCCCGCGCGCGCGGCCATGAGCGAGTCGCCGCTCAAGCCCTCGTGAATCGCGAAGTACGCGTTCAGGACGTCGTCGATCTGTAGCTTGAACGCGTCGGGCGTGTCGTACGTTTCGATAGCTACTGGCTCATGCGCGGCGTGATCGTCGGATGCACCATCGGGCGGGCTCATCATGCTCGGTTTGGCGAGAATCTGGTTCGCGCTGTCGATCTTGAAGTTGCCGCGGGTGACCACGCGCTCGCCTTCTTCGAGGCCGCCCATGACGATGTACGAGTCTCCGGCACGCGGACCGAGCTGAATCTCGCGACCTTCGTACGTCCCTTCACCTCCGGGTCGCTCGACGTAGACGATCGCGCGAGTGCCTGTGATGAGCGGGGCGGAGGCCGGGATGACGAGCGGCGCTTCCTCCTCGTCGGGATCGACCGGTTCGTATCCAAGCGATTCGGTGGTCACGAGCGGCATGCCGCAGATGTCACACTCGGCGGTCTCCTCGTCGGCCACGATCTCCGGGTGCATCGGGCAGATCCACTTGCCGGCGAGGTCGGGATCCATGACACGGCCTCCCTTGGCGACCCCGGCACGAACGAGCCCGCGCACGAACATCCCCGGCTTGAGCTTTGCATCGGGGTTCGAGACGTTGACCCGCACCTTGACGGTGCGCGTCTTCGGGTCGAGCACCGGCTCGATGAAGGCGATCGTGCCCGTGAATGGCTCACCGGGATACGCCTCGGTCCGAAACTCCACGTCCTGTCCGTAGCGGAGCCACGGTAGGTCCGACTCGTACGCATCGAGCTTCACCCATAGCTGGGAGAGGTCAGCGATGGTGTAGATGTGACTGCCGGTCTCGACGTACATGCCCTCCGCGGCGTGCTTCTCGATCACGATGCCGCTCATCGGCGCGTGAATCGTGAGACGGTCCGACGCCGAGCCGCTCTCCTCGATCGCGCGCACCTGATCGTCGTTGAGGCCCCAAAGCCGGAGCTTCTCCCTCGCGGCGTCAACCGTGGCGCGCGACGTCTGCCGCATGCTGACGATCCGGCTCTTCTCCAGGTCGCCGGCGGCCTTGCGGGCTTGAATGAGTTCTTCCTGCGCGGCAAGAAGCGCGGGGCTGTAGAGATCGACCATGTGATCGCCTTCGCGGACCGTCATGCCCGTATAGTCCACGAAGAGCCGATCGAGCCTTCCCGGCACCCAGGCGGTGATGTGCTTCACGCGCGACTCGTCATAGACGACCTTTCCGACCATCCGGACGTCCACGGAGACGTATTGTCGCTCGACGGCCGCGGTCTCGATCGACGCGAGCTTCCGGGCGGTCGCCGAGAGCGTGATCTCTCTCGCGCCCGCGTCTCCCGCGTCGCCACTCGTGGCCGGGATCAGGTCCATCCCGCAGATGGGACATGAACCGAACTCGGGCTGGCGGATCTGAGGATGCATTGAGCACGTCCACTCCGTAGCGGTTTCTTCCCCGTCATGAGCGTGCTCGACTCGACCGGAGCCACCTCCGCGAATGATGTATCCGGCCGCGAGCGCGAGGATCGCGACAACGACGAGCGGCAGCCACCGCGAGCGTCCGCCGCGCTTGCTCTCGTTCATGGTCATCTCTGCGATATCTCCTTCCCGACGAGCAACTCCAGCTTTGCGAACCCCACGAGGCGATCGCAGCGCGCGCGCTCGAGCGCCAGATCGAACTCGAGGAGCGTGCGTTGCGCGTCGATGAGGTCGAGAAAACCGGCGTCTCCCGCGGCGAACGCCTGCTCGGCGACGCCCAGCGACTGTTCAGCCTTGGGGATCAGCGTGTTTCGGTAGAGATCGATCCTTCTCTCCGCGTCCTCAAACTGGAAGAATGTCATCTCCAGATCGGCCAGCAGCCCGTTCTCGCGGTCCGCTCTCTCGCGAAGCGCCGCACGGCTCCGCGCATCGGCCTCCCTCGCTTCGGCCCGAAGCGAGCCGCTCCAGAGCGGGAGATCGATCGACACCATCGCCATGATGGGGTCCTTTCCGCTGTCCGCGACGCCGGGCATACGCGCCTCTCCTGTGTCGATGAAATCGGCGCCGATCGTCACGTCGGGAAGCCACTTTCGCCTGGCCAACGCCGCCGCCGCTTCCTCACGCGAGACCCGCGCGTCGATCGCTTTGAGGTCGGGGCTATTCGTGAGGAGTTCCGCGTGGAGTTCCTCGATGGAGATCTCACGCGGGTCGGCGGGGAGGTCGCTCGGAAAGGGAATCGGCGTCGTACTCGAACGACCGAGAGCGGCATTGAGCGCCGCGACGCGCGGGCGCCCCATGTCTCGGAGCGCACGAAGGCGATCCTCTAGGCGACCCAGCTCGACCTGTGCCTTGATGACCGCTCCATGCGATACGCCGCCCGCCGAGTAGCTCTTACGCGCCACGCTCTCCAGATAAGTGAGAAGCTGCACGTTCTCCTCGGTGATTCGGATCGAGCGGGCGAGATAGTAGAGGTCCGCGTAGGCGCGCTTGACCCGGTGGAAGAGCGAGAGCTTGACTGACTCGTAGCGGGCGCGTTGCAGCTCGGCCGCCTCGGCGGCGACCCCACCTTGGAGCCCCAGGCGGCCGAAGAGTGGGAATCGTTGAGTGACGCTGAGCTTCCTCCGCTGGGGTCCGACGCGCGTCTCGACCTCGCGAATGAACTCCGCGTAGGTGACGCGAGGCTGTGGCATCGCGCGGGCCTGCGGAATCTCTTCCAGCGCGGCCTTCCAGCGATAGAAGGCTGCCTCGAGACCGGCGTTGTGGATCGCCGCGTAGGCGAGGTAGTCGTCGAGAGTTGCGTCAGCCTTGAGGACGGGAGGTGTCGAGCCGTCCCAGTCGACAGCGCCTTGCCCATTCGCGGTTGCATCGTGGCGCATCGAGGCTTTCGGAGCCTCGCGCGCGGCGGCCAGATCATTCCAATCCGCGAGCCCGCGGCGCTCGGTGGTCGAAGCGCACCCTGTCGCGACGAGCGCGGCTAGGGCGAGCAATGTGATCGTGTTGCGAGATGGGCTCATCACCGTCGGCTCCGGTTGGGTGTGGGTGAGGGGCGTGCGCTCAAGAGAGTTACTCGCATGATGTCTCCGTGATGAGCGCCGTCAGCGCGTCGATATCCAACGGTTTCGGGAGAAACGCCGTCACGCCCAGCGCGTCGAGAGGCAACGGCGCGACGAGATCGGTGTGCCCGCTGATCAGGATGACCGTGCACGACGAAGCGATCCGTTCCCGCAACCGCGTCAAGACGTCCCGCCCGGTCAGCCCCGGCATCGCGTAGTCCACGACGAGAACATCGGGACAGCCCTCGGCCTCGATCTCTGTGCAGGCCGCCGCTGGCTCGTCGAAGGTGGTGACGATGTGTCCGCGCGAGGAAAGGACCAGCTCCAGGCTCCTCAGCAGCGCCGCGTCGTTGTCGATGATCGTGATCGTCATGAACGCTTCTCCGTCCGGTCGTCACGACGTCCTTACGCAACCGGCTTGCCAGTCTGCGTGCAACGCGCAACTTACTTCTCTATGGTGCGTTAGGGAGTATTCGGTCCGGTGGGGGCGGAGCGGGAATCATCAGGATCTGATGGGGGGGCGTCAGCTTCTGGCGGGTGCCGGTGCGGGGATGGCCGTGTATGCGGTCGCTCTCGGTCGACAGGGAAGGCGCGGCACGCACGGCCGCGCCCTCATCGTCCCGTTTCCGGCGGCCTCTACGGACAGCCGTTCAGAAAGCAACGCGCGAAGAGAACGATGTCATCGACATCGCCGCGGTAGCATCCACCCAGGTGGATGCAGAAATGTGCGACACTGGACTCGTCCGTCATTTCCTCGACGACGGGATGAGATTGGCCGGGGCACCAGTAGAGCGACTCCTCGGCCTGAGGTCCGAAGATCAGACGAACGGTCGTGTTCGGCATCGGGTTGTCGTTTTGGTCGTGGATCAACACGGGGAAACACACCTGGCCGCCGGGGCTGCCGTAGAGGCAATCGGGCGCCTCCTGCCGTCGTGATCGTGGTTGAACGCGCGGTCGCAATCCGGCCAGGTCACAGTCGTCGGTAATTCTAGAATACAGCCTTGAGTCGTCCCCAGCTCGTTTCTTCGATCGGCACCACCGGGCCGCTCAGGTCGAACTCTCCGTCGCTGATTTGAACGATCCGCAGGATGTTCTCCGGATCGGTGAGAATGCCGCTGAAGCTGCCGGTCATCGTTTCACCGACCGTGTCAATCGTCACCGTCCCGGATCCGAGAAACCGGTTCGCCGCGACGATCTGAATGGGTATCTGATCATCCTCGACAAGGACGACGTCCTCCGCGTCATCGAAGAGGGCGATCACGACGACCGCGTTCCCGATCGTGTACGTGCCCGGCGCGAGTTCCCCCTCGACGCCCAGGACCGCGACGACCCAGTCGAATGTCTCATCGACGTTCTTGATCGCGGCGGTGACCACGAAGATCGTTGAGTCTCCCCGGTCGGTCACGAGGCCGACGGTGGCTTCTCCGATCTCCGGAGGAAATCCGGATACGTCCAGCACCGACCCTTCCGCGTCGAAGGTCCCGTCGATCGCGCCCCCGTAGCCGAAGCTCATCCCTGTGCCCGTGTAGAACGTGCCTCCGCCACCCGCCGCGGCGGTCATCGAGACGCAGGCGACGAGCCCCGCGAGCAGCATTGTGATCCCGCGTCCGATCCGCACGGCGACCGTCATCGTGCCCCCCTCGTGTGTTGTGTTTTCGTATCGCGACGTGTCATCGAAGAACGACCGTACCGCGCGCCCGTGTGTGGGCCGTTTCTGCCTCGATGAAATAGACTCCCGCCCGCGGAATGCGTGATCGACCGCGCGAGAGAAACGGCACGAGCTGGTCGCCCACGCCGAGCTCGCCCGTGCGCAGCTCGTGAACGAGTTGTCCGGCCACGTCGTAGAGTCGGACTCTCACCGTTGATGGAACGGTCAACGACAACATGACGCCGAACTCCTCGTCCGCCGGGTTCGGGCGGACCTGAAGCGCGGCGATGGCCCCAGTCACGGGTCCGGAAGCCGTGTATTCATGTGCGCCGATGTCGATGTAGGAGACGGGACCGATGCCCGTGTCGTCCGTTTGTAGATCGTCGAAACGCGGCCGCCCTTCAATATCCTTGGTTGGGGCGGGCCATTCGCCGGATCCCGCGTCGATGCACGGGGAGCGTGGCGAGAGACGGAAGTCGCGGGCCGCGGCGTGCCGGAACTTCGGGTCCTCCGAGATGTTCCCGGCGCCGGGGTGTAGTTCCCCGATGTCGCTGTACGTGATCTCGAGTGAGCTTCCGGCTTCGACGAAGATCGATTCGTCACAATCCCAGACGATGGTGTTCACGGCGGTCGCCGTGGCCGACGGCCAGCCGTCCTCCCGCCGCCAGACACGGAGCCCCGATGCGCATTCGTTGATCGTGCAGTTGGCGATGTCGGCGTGCGCGCCCGCGTAAATCGACATCCCGCCGCCACAGTCGGTGATGATGTTGTTCGTGACCTCGACGGTCGATTCCGTGGCCAGGCTGAGGCCGTTGTCCTCGCACGCGTAGATCAGGTTACCCGTGACGGTCCCCAAGAACCACGAGTCGGTGTCGATGGCGTCATCGGTGGTGTCGTGGAGGACGTTCTCCGCAATGATCACGTGGACGGGATCATTCGGATCCCCGTGGATTTCCATCGCGTCGCCGTCCGTCGAGTAGATCTCACACCGGTAGACGGAGCCGGTCGATCGGTGCTCGGCGTTGATACCCTCGCCGCCCGTGTTTCGAATGAGACAGTCGCTGACGATGAAGCGAGAGCCGTAGCGACACCAGAGTCCGTTTCGCAGGCAGCTCTCCAAGACGCAGCGGCTCATGTCGAGCGCCGACTCCGTGATGAGCTCCACCATGCCTCCCGGTGCGGCACGCGTCGTGTCGAAGTGATCACCTGCGCAAAGACGCGCGTACGACAGAACGTTGTCCGCCGACTGCTCGAATCGCAGTGCCCCCCAGTGCGTATCGCTCTGGTTCGGCACGAAGCGGATGCTGTCCGTCTCGGACCCGACGGCGTCGAGACGTCCGCCAAGGATTCGCAGTGACACACCCGGGTCCAGTCGAACCTCGACGCCGGGCTCGATGCGCAGAACGTCGCCACCCTCCACGACGAAGTCCGAGGTGAGGACGACCGGGCTCTCGGCGGCGGTCCAGACGATGGTTGCAGCCCGAGCAGGCGCGGCGGCCCCGGTGAGGCAGGCGGCGGTCAGGGCGAGGAGGAGCAGCCCTAGCCGAGAGGGCGACCTTTCCCCTACATTTTGTACCCGGGTACAAACCCGAAAGTGATTGTAATCAAAAGGTTTACGCATTTTACACTCGAACGAGTGTCGCCAATTGTTGTCGCCGCGCCAACGCCGTTTCACCCCGGCTTCCCGAAAGGCGGTTGCGCATCACTCAGATCTCCAGACCTTATCCTGGGGTCATTTGACACTACCGGGTAATGAGCATCTTGCTGGTCAAGACCCGGCCCTCCGCATTCAGGCGATAGAAGTAGACGCCGGCCGCCATCCTCCGGCCACGCTCGTCCCGGCCGTTCCAGGGCGCGTTGTGGTTTCCTTCTTCGAGGGCGCGATCCACGAGTCGTCGCACGCGCCGGCCGGCCACATCATAAATGTCGAGGCGGACGTGTGCCCGTCGCGAAAGTCCGAACGGTATCGTGACGATCTGCTTCGCGGGGTTGGGAAAGGACTGCGCGAGCCGGATGCGTTCAGGCACACTTCCGGACGGATCGTTCGGACCGCCGGGCGTCGGTGTCGAGAACACCACCCACGTATCGCCGCCGTCTTCGGTCCGACCGGCTGAACGGTTCGCCGCTTGCGGTCCATAGCTCAGGGTGTCGATGGGAACGTGCCCGTTCGCCTCGGTCTCGAAGAGGCCGATCGCCTCACCGCTCCCCGACAGCCGGAAGGTGGCGTGCAAAGCACCCTGCTCGGGCCGGTTGTCGCACCAGACGAGAAGATGCGCGCCCGGCGCGATCGTCGTATCGGGCAACCTCCACGCGGTCGGCCGCGTGAGATCATCGGTGAGGTGCATGCCGCCCACGGTGATCGAATCATCTCCCGAGTTGTAGAGCTCGATCCAGTCATCGTACTCACCCGCCTCGTCCGCGTTCACGTTGTCGTTGATGGCCAAGAACTCGTTCACGACGAGCGGGGGGAGCGCGTAGCCCACGGGAGCCACGTAGGCATCTTCCGGCGAGTCGCGCGGGTCGGTCGCCACACCACCCGAATCGTCCCGCGCCGCCACATAGTAATGAATGACGGTCGTGCCCGGCGGCGTCACGATGCCGGCGCCGTAACGCCCGTCGCCGGCCGCCCTGTCGTGGTGAGATCCGTCATCTTCCATCGCGGTGTCCGTGAAGCCGCTTCCGGCGTCAGCCCACAGCGTTACGTCGACGATCCCCGTGTCGTCCCAGACCTCGGTCGCCACCCAGATCGTATCGCCGACCGTCGGTGCCAGCGGATCACGCACGGTTTCGATGAACTGAGGGACGATGTTCCCCCACGGAACGTTGGGCGCTCCGGGCGTCGGCGTCGGGAGATGGCGCCACGCGTAGCTTCCATCCGGCTCTCGACCGAACGCGACGTCACTGATCGCCGCCGGAAACGTCTTCGTGTCCACGACGCGATTCCCTTCCGCCGCGGGGCCGAAGATTCCGACGAATTCGCCGGCCGCTCCGAGGCGGAAGTTGGCGTGGAGCGGGCCCTGCAGTGTATCGCCCTCACACCAGACGAGAAGATGCGCGCCCGGCGCGATCGTCGTGTCCGGGAGCGACCATTTGGTCTGGTTCGCCTCGTCATCGGTGAGATGAAATCCCGACAGGTCCAGCGCGTCGTCGGTTGCGTTGTAGAGCTCGACCCAATCGTCGTGCTCGCCGTACGCATCGGCGATCGTCGTATCGTTCACCGCAAGTATCTCGTTGATGACGAGCGACGGCTCGGTGAAGCGCTCGAGCATGCGCGGAATTTCACCCTCCAAAAAGGCCCGCCGGAGTGTGACGAAGCGCCCGATTTCATCCGCGCCCTGGTCGAACCCGCTGTTGTCTTCCCAGCCCCATTTCCGCCAGTCGACCCGACCGCTTTCCGCGATCCGTTCGTGCGCCGCGTGGCTCGCTTCTCCCATCGCCGACTCGGTGAAGACGGTATCCATCAGCTGCCGGACGCGGTCAAGGTGGCGCCGGTTGAAGTGGACGTTGTCGTGGAGCTTCGCGATCAGACGATTCTCCAACCCGGGGAAGACGGGGGTGGAGGCATGAAGCCAGGGCGACCAGAAGACCAGGACTCCGAGTGCTTCGTTGTAGTCCCACGGGAGCCAGGTCCAGATGCCCGTGTCGAGATCGTGGTGCAGATAGTAGTCGTCGCGCCCGAAGTCGATGTTCGACAGGACAACGTTGGCCGCGTAGTAGTCGTAGAGACGCTCAAAGTCGAAGATGGGCAGCAGGGTTTCGTAGAGCGCGGAGTCAGGTGTATCGTCGATGAGCTCGATCAGCGTGATGATGTCGTCGTACCCGTCGTCCTCGTTCGTCTTCTTGTCGTACGCCTCCATGTAGGTCGCGGTGTCCGGCAGCCGTTCGAGCGAGTCGAACGCGCGGTAGAGGTTTCCGTCCGAATCCAGCTCCACGCGCTCGAGGAAGTCCCGGTTCACGTCCTCGACGCTCGCGTAGACGCCGAAGTAGCGCCCGTTCACGAAGAGCTGGATCGGTTCCGCGTCCGGCGCGTGGACGCCGCATCGTGCCAGAAAGTCGTAGGCGAGCGGTTCGCGAATGAGCGTCCGGTCCACCATCATCGCGTTGAGGTTCAGCACGTCACGTCCGTGCGCGAGCCCGACACCGGGGGCGGCGACCTTCCACGACTTCTTGGGCATCTTGCGCGTGATGGCGCCACGATACCCGACCTCCGCGGCGTGGTTCTCGCCCTCCGCCGTGAACGTGGCCGGCACACGGATGTCCTGGAGGATATTCACGTTCAGCTCGAGCCACGCGATGTCGGAGATCGTGATCTCGTAGATCGGAAGCCGCGAGTCATCGCGCGGCAACGCCGTGGCGCGAACCGTCGCGCTCGGTGAGCCTTCGTTGCCGAACACATCCACGGCCGTCACCCAGTAGTCGTAGGTTTCACCGATCGTCACATCGGTGTCGATGTGGCGCACCCGTCGGATCGTTTCGGGCCCGACACGAATCGCCTCGCCACCCGTCGTCGGCCGGCGGTATAGGCGGTAGCCGGCCACGTCATCCTCCGTCACGTCGGTCCAGTGAAGTAGGACTTCCTCGAAGCCGTCGAGCGCGGTCACCGACTCAGGCGCCGCCGGAGCAATGTCGTCCGCCTCCCGGCTCCAGACTGAGATCGCGGCAAGTGCTGACGTGCGTCGCTGCCGCTGCGACTGGACGAGGAACTGCGTCCCGGAGATGTTCAGCGGTACGCGATAGCGGATGGCGTATCCTTTCATCCCCGCCTCTGCGAAGATGTCCAAACCTCCGATGAGCGTCTCGTCGCCCGCGACGACGTCGAAGATGGCCTCGCCCGGACCGTTGTAGCGGATCTCGCTGAAGAGAAGCTCGATGATGACGGGACCGGGTTCGAGGCCGTCGAATCGGTAGGTCCAGTTCCCGCGCGCCTCCGCGTGAAGCTCCGGGTCGAGCGTGCCGCCAACCGGGGCGTTTGCTTCACGAACGATGTCGCTTTCCGTGAAGCCGATTGGGTCTTCCGGGGTCCAGGCCTGGTCGGCCATGAAGTCGCCGTCGCGTCCCGCGACAAACTCCCCCGCACAGTTGATCCGGATCTCATACGCCGACACGATTGCCGGTGTCACGACGAGAAGCGACAAAACCAGCAGGGGAATCAGCGATGGGGAAGACGCCGGGAGAGACGCTTTCGCCGCCGACAAACCGCGTCTACCGCTCGAGCCCATAGTCCGAGATCTTTTTCCGGAGGGTCGTCTGAGAAATCTCGAGGCGCTTCGCGGTGCGCGTGATGTTCCACCCCATCGACTCGAGGGCGCGCCGAACGTGCTCGCGCTCCGCCTCGTGGAGAGGTCCCACCACGCCGGACCTCGCCGGCGCGTCGAACGAGATTGCCTCCGCCTCGATCGTTGTCGCGCGCGACATGGCGATCGCTCGGGTGAGCGCGTTCTCCAGCTCGCGCACGTTTCCGGGCCAGTCGTGCGACTGAAGCTTCTCTCTCGCGCCCTCCGAGAGCGTGTGCGCCGTCTTTCCGGAAGCCGCGGTTTCGAGATCGCCGACGATCCGACCGAGAAGGGTGTCGGTGATCAGAGCGATGTCTTCGCGCCGCTCACGGAGCGGCGGGATGGGAATGCGCGTGACGGCGAGACGGAAGTAGAGGTCTTCCCGAAACGCGCCGTCCCGGACGAGCGCCTCGAGGTCACGGTGCGTGGCCGCGACGATGCGCGCACCGAGCGGGATCGCGTTCACCCCGCCCACGCGTTCGAACTCCCGCTCCTGAATCGCGCGGAGCAGCTTCCCCTGAACATCGATGGCCAGGTCGCCGACCTCGTCCAGGAATACGGTGCCGCTCCCCGCCAGCTCGAGCTTTCCGATCTTCGTCGCGTCCGCGCCGGTGAAGGCGCCTTTCTCGTGTCCGAAGAGCTCGCTTTCGAGGAGCGTCGGAACGATGGCCGAGCAGTTGATCGCCACGAACGGATCGCCCGACGTGCCCGCATCGTGGATCGCCCGCGCGACGAGCTCCTTGCCCGTACCGCTCTCGCCTTCGATGAGCACCGTGACGCGGCTTCGCGAGACGAGTCCGACGGATTTGATCACGTTCATGATGGCGCCGCTACGACCCACGATCTCCCGGGGCCGCAAGGGCGGGACGTCGGGTGTCGCCGGCGCCGCCGTGGAGCTCGACCGTAGCGAACGGACGTGTCGGTCCGCCTTCTCGATGGCGATAGTGATGTCGTCGATATCGAGCGGCTTTCGAATGTAGTCGAAGGCGCCCGCGCGGATCGCCTCGATCGTTGCCGCCATGTCCTGCGTGCCGGTGATCATGAGGATCGCGGAGTGCGGCGCACGGGCCAGCATCTCCTTGAGCACGTCGAGGCCGCTGCGATCGGGGAGGTTCAGGTCGAGGAAGACGATCGACGGATCGAAATCACCGAAGGTCCCGATCCCGTCCGCTGCCGTGTAGGCGGTGCGCACCTCGTGGCGTAGCGTTCCGAGCTGGATCTCCAGCGAGCGCGCCAGCGCCTGATCATCATCGACGATGAGAATGCGACTCATGCTTCTCCTCGAGACTTGTCGATCGGCAGGACGATGGTGAACTCCGCGCCGCCGGCCGCCCGGTTCGACGCGGATACCGTTCCACCGTGATACTCGACGATCTTCTTCACGTTTGCCAGTCCCAGTCCGACGCCGTCGGTGCGCGTGGTGAAGAACGGATGAAAGAGACGATCCATCGACCCCTCCGCGATACCCGCGCCGCTGTCGGAGACACGGAAGACGCAGGCGTTGCCTCCGTCATGGTCCTCAAACGCCGCCGAGATGGAGACGGTTCCCCCGTCGCCCGCGGCCTGCGCGCCGTTTTCGATGAGGTTCGCGAGCGCCTGGTGTATTCGCTCACGATCGACCTTGGCGGCGCGGCTGGCGGTCTGATCGTCAACGGTGATTCGGATCCCGCGCGATTGTGCGCGCGGCCCGGACGCGCGGAGGATCTCGTCGATGAGATGCCGCACCGGTATTTCCTCGAGGTGCATCTCGAACGGTTTGCCGTAGTTCAAGAGCTCGCCCAGCATGCGCTCCACGCGCTCGACCTGACCGCCCGCGATCTCCGCGAGCTCGGCGTGGGCGGCGTCCTCTCGGGCGAAGCGGGCCAATGCCTGCACGTTTACCTTGATCGACGAGAGCGGGTTTCTCATCTCATGAACGATGCTGGAGCTGAGGCGGCCGATCGCGGCGAGCGACTCGGAGTGCAGGCGTTTGCGATGGGAGTCTTCCAGCGCGTCGAGCATCTGATTGAACGCGTTTCCGACCTCCCGCACCTCGGTGCCTTCGCGAATGTCGACGCGCTCGCGATGACGGCCGCCGGCGATGCGTTGTGCCGCCGAGGCCAGCGCGCGGAGCGGATACGAGAGCTGGCCCGCAACCGAGCGGGAGAAGACGATGACGAGCATGAGCGTGAGCGCCCCGACCACGAATGCCCGGGTTCGAAGTGTCCCCAACCAGCCGAGCGCTTCGGTCGACGAGATCTCCGCGACGATCCCCCAGTCGCGATCCGTCATCCAGGCCTGCCCGCCGACGACCTCGCCTCCGAACGCGCTCCGGTAGATCCCCGCGCCGTCACCGCCGGGAGCGAACGGCGTAGCGCGCTCCCCGCTCGGGAAAGTGGGTTCGCGGCCTTCACCGGCGGTCGGCGAAACGGTCAGCACCGAGCCGTCGTTCGCGATCAGGAAGACGGTGCCACTTTCCCCGAGGCCGGTTCGTTCGTTGAGAATGGGTGCGAGTGTCTCCTCGAGGCGAAGCGTCGAGACCACGTAGCCGACCGCATCTCCGCCGGGATTGCTCAGGTCGTTCGCGAGGCAGAGCTGGAGCGGTCCGCCGGTGTGCCGGTGGATATCGCCGATGACCGGCCCATCGCTCGTGAGCAACCTCTCCCGGAGGACGGGATGGGGCGCGCCGTCGGGAGCGATGGATGAATCGCCGGTTCCCGGTAGCGATCCCGCACCGGCGATCCGGTTCCAATCCATGTCGAAGAGGGCGATGGCTTCGTACGCCTCGGCCCTCTGCCGGAAGGTGTCGAGATAGCTGCAGACTCGATGATGGGACGGATGCCCGCTCTCCGCGGTCACGAGCGCGGCGCAATCCCGGCTTTGTCCGACGATCGCCATGTCGGTGAGGCGTTCCTGGATCCACGTTTCGGTCCACGCGCGACGCGATGCGGCGACCGCCATGAGCCGCTCCTCCGCCGACTCGATGATGGCCTGCCGCGCGCAGTGGTAACCCTGATAGGCCATCACGACCAACGGAACGAGCGCGATCGCGAGCGACCAGATGAGGATCTTCCGCCGCAGCGACCCGAACGGGGCACGCGAGGCGGCGGCGGTATCTCGGCTGTTCGTGTCCGACATGTTCGTGTCTATCTCCGGCAAAGGCCAATGGCCGCGGGAACATCCCGCGACTGACGCGGTAACCGAGAATAACGCGATTTGGGTCCCGGTTCCCCCTTCTCGAAGAGACGGTCGGGATGGCTTGTGCTCAGTTTGGCGATTTGGCATAATTGCCAAATAGATCAAGGAATGAGGTTTGCCGCATGGACACGAAGAGCCGGGCCCGCTTAGAGGCCCGTGCGAAGATCATCAAGGCGATGGCCCATCCGACCCGCCTCTTCATTGTCGAGGAGCTCTCGAAAGAGGAACGCTGCGTGCGTGACCTGACCGAGATGATCGGAGCCGACGTCTCGACGGTCTCGAAGCACCTGTCCGTTCTCAGAAACGCCGGGATCATCCGGAACGAACGGCGCGGGTCGATGGTCTTCTACCACCTCCAGGTTCCGTGCGTTCTGAACTTCTTCAGCTGTGTGGAGAGCGTCCTCGAGTCGTCCGCGAAGGATCAACTCAATCTCATTCGCTGAGTCGAATGCGGGCGCCGGGCGTATCGTCGGGGAGACGCGACAGGATCCAATCGGCCGGGTCCCGTCGGGCGGTGGAGTGGAACGATGGGGTGGAAGCGGGAATTGAAAGCGGCGGGCCTGATCGGGGTCGTCTTCGCGGCGATCTATCTCCTTCCGCTCGGCTCCACTCGTTTCGATCACGCCGTTCTGGAATCGCTTCATCTCGCGAAATGGTACGCCCGCGAGCACGTGGTCCTCTGCCTCGTTCCCGCGTTCCTGATCGCCGGCGCCATCGCGGTCTTCACGAGCAAGGCTGCCGTTCTGAAATACCTCGGCGCCGGGGCCAATCGTTTCGTGGCATACGGCGTCGCATCCATATCCGGAAGCGTTCTCGCCGTCTGCTCATGCACCGTCCTGCCGCTCTTCGCGGGGATCACCGCGCGCGGCGCGGGGATCGGCCCGGCCTCCGCGTTCCTCTACGCGGGACCTGCCATCAACGTGCTCGCGATCATCTTCACCGCGAGAGTGCTTGGCTTCGAACTCGGGATCGCTCGGGCGATCGGCGCCATCGCGTTCAGCATCATCATCGGTCTTCTCATGCAGCTCATCTTCCGGCGCGGGGAAGAGGAACGTCGGGATCTATCGTTCGCGCCCACTGACGAAGACGCCGACAAATCCCACCGCTCACACGGCGTCATCTTCGTGTCGTTGGTCGGCATCCTGGTCTTCGCGAACTGGAGCTCGGCAGGCCCGCCGAACAGCGTGTGGAGCTGGATCGCGTCGGCCAAGTGGATTCTGACGGCGGTCTCGGCGACGGCTCTCGTGCTGGCCCTGTCCCGTGCCCGGCGTCACGGCGGGCTTGGCGAGTGGCTGTCATCGTCCTGGGGATACGCCAAGCAGATGCTGCCGCTACTTCTCGTCGGCGTGTTGATCGCAGGAGCGCTTCTCGGTCGTCCGAACGAGGAAGGGCTCATCCCGTCGGCCTGGGTGAGCGCGGCCGTCGGCGGCAACTCGCTGGGCGCAACGCTGATCGCCTCGGTCGCCGGCGCCTTCATGTACTTCGCGACGCTCACGGAGGTGCCGATCCTGCAGGGGCTCCTCGGCAGCGGAATGGGGAAAGGGCCCGCACTCGCGCTGCTCCTGGCCGGACCCGCCCTGAGCCTACCGAACATGCTCGTCCTTCGGAGCGTGTTGGGTACGACGAAGACAATCGTGTACGTCGCGCTGGTGGTCGTGATGGCGACGTCGAGCGGAATGATCTACGGCGCGATCATGGGATAGGAGGGTCGATGCAGACGATTCAGATTCTCGGTCCGGGCTGCCCGCGCTGCAACCAGCTCGCGGAGCACGCCATGGCGGCGGTCAGCGAGCTCGGACTTGCCTGCAATGTCGAGAAGGTCACCGATATCGCGAAGATCGCCGCGATGGGTGTCATGGTCACCCCGGGCTTCGTCCTCGACGGAGACGTGAAGACGACCGGGAAGGTCCTTTCGGTGGATGAGATCAAGGAAATGCTCGGCTGAGGATCGGAGGGCGAGGTGAGCGGAGGGAAAAGGCTGGTGATCGTGGTTGTCGCGGTCGCGATCTTCGTCGGGGCGGTGATCGTGAAGGAAATGGGGCGCTCCCGGCACGACGACGCTCGAGAACCCGATGCGACGACCGCCGGGGTCATGGCCACCGGGGCCGACACCATGGCTGCGGGAGCGGTCGCCTCCGCGCCGCAGGCGTCGGAAGCCCGACCCGTTCAGGTCGAGCCGGGCCTGCCGAGGTTGGTGGATCTCGGTTCCACGACGTGCATTCCCTGCAAGAAGATGGCCCCCATCCTGGATGAGCTTGCGCGGGAGTATGCCGAAGAAATCGTCGTCGAGGTCATCGACGTGCGGAAGGATCGTGCCGCAGCGCCCAAGTATGGAATTCGCGTCATTCCCACGCAGATCTTCTTCGATGCCGAAGGAGAGGAGCGTTTTCGCCACGAAGGTTTCATGTCGAAGGCCGCCATCCTGGCGAAGTGGGCGGAACTCGATGTGCGTCTTGCCCCGGGCGATAGCGCCCAGGGCGGGTCGTAACCGATGAGCGGCTTCTTCGAAACCCTCTCGGGCGCGGTCGAAGGATCGGCATCGGCGGCGATACCGGCCGCGTTTCTCTGGGGAGTGCTCAGCATCGTCTTGAGCCCGTGTCACCTGGCGAGCATCCCGCTCGTCGTCGCCTTCATCAGCAAGCAGGGACCGGCCTCCGGTGGACGGGCGCTCCGCATCTCGCTCACGTTCTCGGTCGGCATCCTGATCACCATCGGGGCGATCGGAGGAATCACCGCCGTTTTGGGCCGGATGCTCGGCGACGTCGGGCCGGCCGTGAGCTACGGCGTGGCCTTCGTCTTCCTCATTCTCGGACTTCATTTTCTCGACGTCATCCCCTTCCCGTGGTCCGGCCCGGGGGGAAGCGGGGCCTCGCGAAAGGGACTTCTCGGCGCGCTCGTTCTCGGCCTGGTCTTCGGCATCGGCGTCGGGCCCTGCACCTTTGCCTTCATGGCCCCCATGTTGGGTGTCACCTTCAAAGTCGCCACATCCGATTGGGTGTACGGTGTCGCTCTGCTTCTCGCCTACGCCGTCGGCCACTGTGCGGTGATCGTGGTGGCCGGGACGTCTACGGCCCGTGCACAGCGCTGGATGAACTGGAACGTCGACTCTCCGGCCGCGCGAATCCTCCGGCGGACGTGCGGTGTTCTCATCCTGCTCGGCGGCGCATACCTCATCTACACGGCGGCGTGACGCCACCGGTCGCCTGTCCACTCGACTGCGTCCGTCTCGTGACCGGGTGTCGTGATTCTGCCACGCGCACGGACTGCAGCGCCGGTCCCATCTCATCGGGGTGAGCATCCGTAGATGACTTCGTGTCGGCGTCGGATCGTCGACACGCCGCCCCGTGAACACACCCGCCCGAACCTCGAATCTCCCGCCGTAGGAACGGTTTCGGCGAGCCCAACGCGTGGAGCGGGTCGGTCGGATACTTGCAGAGGAGATCGGTGCGAGGCGTGGCGCGCCGCCGCGTAGGACGATCGAGATACGTGAAACGTGTGTATTGGTGAACGTTGGGTGAAGTGTGCGAGAAAGGAGTGTGAGATGAGACGTGTTCTGGATGAGGTATTCCACCTGAGTCCGGTTGTGGTGCTGGTCACCCTTGTCGCGCTCGTGCCGTTTGTCGGCTGCGACCTCGGACCGGGAGGATCATCGCCGACGGGGCCGCAATCCCGCGACCCGTTCATCTATGAATCGCGTGATGACGACAAGGAAACGGGTGACGACGCGGTTCGCGGGCCGCTGGAGATCGACTTCGGCGGGGACGGTCGCGACGACGGGCCGCTGGCGAGTTTCCGAGGGCAGGTAACCGGCACGGAGTACGAGATTCTCTCGATGAAGTCCGGCGAGGACGCGACCATCACGTTCGACATCACGGCCGACGGTGTTCCGTATCAGCTCCTGGCGCGGAGCATCTTTCACGGGATTCGCTGGACCATCTACGACCCGCGGGGAGAGATTGAGAGGTACTTCTCGTACTCGCACCAGGTTCAAGACAATGACATCGAGGTGATCACGGAAGAAACCGCCGACGAATCGATGACCATTCACCGGCGCGTCTTGTGGGATGGACGTGTCGAGGAGCGCTATGAGCACAGCTCGGCCGGTGAGCGCTTCTGGATCCGTCCATCCGAAAGCCAAGCGCCTCCGGGCTTCCACGAGGAGTACCGTGCGTGGTTCCCGGTCGATTCCGAGCTCTCCTGGGACAATCCCAACGCGGTCACGTGCATGGAGATCTATCACAACGCGGGCTTCGTCAATCTTCTCGATGAGGTCAGCGTTAGGCTGGAGAACTCCAGTTGCGCACTGTCCGCGCAGAAGATACCCAAGTGGTATATAGCCTTTTGCCACGCCGCCGATCTGTGCACGCTCACGAAATGCGTGCTCGGAGGCGGGCCGGCGAATGCCCTTTGCGCATTCTGCACCGGAGCATCGGCGGGCTGTCATGCCGTCATGCTCCTCAACGCGCTGTTCGGAGGCTAAGGGCTCTCATGGAAACGACCGTACACATCTTGGGCCTGCTGGGCGCGGGACTGATCCTGGCGTCTCTGGCGTTTCGGAAGCCGACTGTTCGATTCGGTTTCCATCGGCATCGCCTGCGAGACTACCGTCCCCCGGGACCCGTCTTCATCGTGGGGGGCGCGCTGCTCCTCGCCACCGGCTTCGCGATAGCGATGGCGCAGCGGATCTGGTAACGGCAAACCGCCCGACCCGGAGGGGTCGGGCGGTCACATGGTGACGTCAGCGTCTCGTTCCCGCCGGCTCTTTGACGCATCCGGACGAGATGCGATACTTGCGGCACTTCGTCACGAGTCCGCACTCTTCACCAGGTCTCGTCGCGAGGGTGCGAAAGCGCGTTCAGATTCAAGGCGCACGGAGTGGAGGGCGACGTAGGCATACCAGAAGGTATGTCGAGGAGACCGAAACGAGTACGTCTTGAAAATGCACGCGCTTTCGTGACCGCAGCAGAGACCTGGTGAAAAGCTCGGGCCAGACATGTCAGGTGCCGTGATGCCGGTGAGTCAACCAGTCAGCGTTCGAAATCACTATCCCGTGGACGGGATGCACTGCGCGGCCTGCGTGCGGTCCGTCGAAAAGGCGCTCCTGTCGGTCGATGGGGTCCGGTCGGCAAAGGTGAGTCTCGCGACCGAGACGGCCAGGGTCGAGACGACAGGAGAGATCGAGCGTTCGCGCCTCGTGAGCGCCGTCTCCAAGGCGGGGTTCACGCTCGGCGCACCGCGCGCGGATGCCGCGTCCGACGACCGGGATCCGGTCGCCGAGGATCTCGCCAAGCTCGCCGCCGCCCGCCGCCGTATGTGGATCGCGTGGGCGCTCGTGGCCCCGATCATGCTCTGGATGATTCCGGAGATGATCTTCGGGATCATGTGGCCGTCGCCGCTCTTTTTCCATATCGGGATGGTCGCCCTGTCGACGCCGGCGGTTTTCATCGCGGGATGGGAGACGATCAAAAGCGCTGTGACGTCGGCGCGCAACCGGACGCCGAACATGGACGTTCTCATCGTGATGGGATCGTTCTCCGCGCTGGCCACTGGCATCATCGCGGCACTCTCCACGCTTCACCTCGCGCCGCATCTCCTCGACTATTCCGGGATCGCGGCGATGATCATGGCCTTCCACCTCACCGGTCGCTATATCGAAACGCGCGCGCGTGGGCGGGCCTCGCAGGCCATTCGGGCGCTTCTCACGCTCGAGGCCAAGACCGCTCGTGTCGTGCGGGACAAGACCGAGGTCACCATTCCGATCGATGAGTTGAAGGTCGGCGACATGATGATCGTTCGGCCGGGGGAGAAGATCCCGACCGACGGCGTCGTCATCCGTGGTGAGACCGCCGTCGATGAATCGATCGCGACCGGCGAGTCGATGCCTGTAACCAAACGCGTGGGCGACTCGGTGATCGGCGCCACGGTCAACACGACCGGGCTCATTCGCGTTCGCGCCCTCGGTGTCGGAGCGGATACGTTCTTGTCTCAGGTCATTCGCATGGTGGAAGAGGCGCAGACGAGCACGGTTCCCATTCAGGTCTTCGCGGATCGGGTCACGGCCGTCTTCGTGCCGGCCATTCTGGGACTTGCCGGCCTCGCATTCGTCGCATGGCTCGTGTTTCCCGAACCGCTGCGTAGTGTCATCGCCTGGGCAGGCGGCTTCTTGCCCTGGGTGAATCCCGATCTCGGCAGCCTCTCGCTCGCGCTCTTCGCGGGGATCGCCACGCTCGTCATCGCGTGTCCGTGCGCCCTCGGGCTCGCAACGCCGACCGCGCTCATGGTCGGGAGCGGGGTCGGAGCCGCGAACGGAATCCTCATCCGCCGGGGCGAGGCCATCCAGCGCATGAAGGACGTCACGACGGTGGTCTTCGACAAAACGGGGACCATCACGGCGGGCCGGCCGGCGGTCGTGGATGTCACCGCCTCGCCGGGATGTGATCCCGGCGACGTCGTCGAACTCGGCGCCGCCGCGGAAAGCGGAAGCGAGCATCCGATCGCGAAGGCCATCGTCGCGTACGCGGCCGAGCGCGGTGTCTCGGCTCTGCCCCCCGCGTGCCTGCATGACCTTCCCGGACGCGGTGTGGTCGCGACCACGGAGCACGGGACGGTCGTCGTGGGGAGCGCGGAGTTGATGGCCGAGCACGGCGTGGGCGCCAAGGCGCTTGCCGGGATGGATCGGGAATCGCGCGCGGGCGCGGCAACCAAAGTGTGGGTTGCGCGCGATGGTCTGTTGGTCGGGCGCATCGCGGTCAGCGACCCCGTGAAACCGCAATCGGCCGTCGCGATCGCCGAGCTCCGGCGGGCCGGTTTCGAACCGCTCATGATGACGGGTGACAACGAGGAGATCGCGCGGGCCATCGGGAGAGAGGTCGGGATCGATCGGGTGATCGCGTCGGTCATGCCGGACGGCAAGGCACGCGAGATCAGGACGCTCCAAGAGGCGGGTGAGGTCGTTGCCATGGTCGGCGATGGGATTAACGATGCCCCCGCGCTCACCCAGGCCGATGTCGGAATAGCGATCGGGACCGGCACCGACATCGCGATCGAATCGGGAGATATCGTGCTCGTGGCCGGAGAGCTCGATGCGGTTGTCCGCGCCGTCCATTTGTCACGGGCGACGTTTCGTAAGATCCGACAGAATCTATTCTGGGCGTTCTTCTACAACGTGCTCGCGATCCCGATCGCGATGCTGGGCCTTCTTCACCCACTCATCGCGGAGGCCGCCATGGCGATGAGTTCGGTCAACGTCGTCTCGAATTCGCAGCGGCTCCGGCGCGTGTTCCACGCGCACCGGTCATGACTGAGCGTGTGTGATCGACACACCCCTTCGTCGCGGTGCAACCTTTCGTGGCCCTAGCGACACATATCATATGTAGGATTCTCTCGACCCTCGATTCCGCGCGCGGCGCTCGTTTTGGTGGCCCAGCCCATCCGTGCGGCTTCCCATCGGCCTGTGCTAGAGTGACTATGCCGGGGTTGGAAACTACCGTGGTTTCGCCCGGGAGGGGACAAGCATGCTACTCGGAATTGACGTCTTCAAACGTCTCGTCAAGCGATCTGTCGGGATCGCTTTCGCAATCGTTGCAGTCGTTTCCGCGGTCTTTTCGACTGGAACCTTCGCCGAGGAGGGCGACAAGAACTGGTGGGATGGGTTCGACGCCAACGGCGTAGACAGCCTCGGCGCTGTCTCGGCCATGACGGTGTACCGCGGCGATCTGATCGTCGGCGGCGGCTTTGAGGAAGCCGGCGGCACGTACGTGGCGTACATCGCCCGTTGGGACGGATCGCAGTGGCACTCCATGGCCGGAGGGATGGACGCGCCGGTTCTCGCGCTCGGCGTCTATCGGGATACGCTCTTCGCGGGCGGCACGTTCGGGTCCGCCGGAGAGGTTCTAGCCAACTACATCGCCCGATGGGACGGCGTGAACTGGCGCCGGGTCGAATCCGGGATCGCGGACTCGCAAGGACAGGGCGAACGTACGAGCGAAGTGCACGATATGACGGTGCTCGGCGATTCCCTGTACGTCTGCGGACGATTTCCCGGTGCCGAATTCCTCAGCTCGCCGAACGTTATTCGGTGGAACGGGATCGAATGGAGCAGCGTCGGCAATGGTCTCACGCGCCCCCTTTACACAGGCCCCGGGACCGTCTACGCGGTGGAGAAGTTCGGGAGCAACCTCGTTGCGGCCGGCCGCTTCAATCGCGAGGGTGGAGGGGAAGTGGTTCCGTTCGTCGGCGTATGGGACGGGATAGAATGGCTTCCCCTCGGCGGCGGGACCAGCACCTACGCGTACGCGCTCGCCGCCCAGGGCGACAATCTCTACGTCGGGGGACAGTTCACGGAGGCAGGTGGGGTTCCCGTCAACTACGTCGCGAAGTGGTTCAACGGAGAGTGGCATCCCCTCGGGGAGGGTCTGAACGGCCACGTGATGTCTCTCACCATCCACGAAGGAAAGCTCATCGCGGGGGGACGGTTCACGGAAGCGGGCGGCGAGCCCGCGCTGAATATTGCCTTGTGGAACGGTGTCTCCTGGAGCCCCTTGGGCTCAGGCATCGACGATGCGTTCGAAGCGTCCGTCGATGTGCTGGTGAGCCATGGCGGCGCCATCTTCGTCGGAGGCGCGTTCGACCTCGCCGGACAGGAAACATCGCACAATATCGCCCGTTGGGGCGAGTTCACCGTTCCCGTCGTCCTGTCGTACTTGACGGCCGAGCGCATCGGGGCCGATGGACTGATTCGATGGGGAGTGGCGTCTCAGACGTACCACGCCGGCTTCCACATCCACCGTCAGATCGAGGGATGGCCTCGTTTTCAAATCACCGATGATCTTCTCGCTGGCGAGCGTTTCTACACGTTCGTCGATCGATCCGCTCCGCGCGGCCCGGCGGACTACTGGCTCCGAGCGTTGGACACCGACGGGGAATACGCGTGGCACGGGCCGGTCCGACTGGCGCCGGCGGCCGACGGCGCGCTGCGCCTCGATCCGAACCGCCCCAATCCGTTCAACCCGCAGACGACGCTGAGCTTCTCGCTTCCGATCGACGGGGAGGCACGACTGGCGGTCTACGATGTCGCCGGGCGGCACATTGCCACATTGGTCGATGGGCCACTGGTGGCCGGCGAGCACACCGCGAGCTGGGACGGCAGACGCGACGACGGCACGCCCGTTGCGTCCGGAACCTACGTCGCCAGGCTCGAGGCCGGCGGGGAAGAGCGGACGTTCAAGGTCGTGTTAGCGAAGTGAAGTAGGAGAGCCTACAAGAAGCTCACAGGGTCTCTCTGGCGACGGCCGCGATGGACTTGTCGAGACTTGTTCTGACCGTTCAAGCACCGGATGTCGCAGTGTGATCGCGCCGAAGAAGAGCGTGATGTGTCACGTCATTGGGCCGCGGAATCGTAGACAAGCCTCCTAGTCACTACAATTGACGCATCGGACGAGACATTCTGGCCCGCCAGCAGGAGGCGGGCCGGGGAGCCAATGGTCCAACAGCTTGCGGGAAGAACGCCGAATCATCAACCGTCACGCAACTGCGCCCCAGCGGCTGCTATCGGGAGATGCCGTGAGCAGCGTCTGGTAAACATCAGTTTTGCAGACACCCTGCGCTCGGTGTGTCCGCAGTGTCACATCAGCGTCTCACGCGGACAGAAATCACACCGTCAAGGCCTCGTCTGTGGTATGTTCAGATCTCGCTAACAGCAAGCGGCAATGAGAAGTATCCTAGTGATATAGTCTGGTGTCCGCAGTGTCACGCGCTGGCACGAGTGTTGCCTTATCTTGGTTTCAGGCAAATCGGTCCTGACAAGGAGGTAGGCGATGGCACGGTACCGCACGCTTCTTGCACTCTTCGCTTTGGTGCTAACCCTCGGTTCATTCGGTTGTGAGGCTCCGTCCTCGACGGAAACCGTGACAGATGGCACGGTAACAAGATCCGAGGACGAGCTTGAGACGATCGTGATCGGCACCGTAAGCGGGACGGAACTCACGGTAGATTTTCTTGAAGGGACGTTCGACGATGGCACGCCTGCCAGGCCGTTTCGGATCCTGAGCCATGACGGCGAGCTGAACGCCTGGTTTCTAGAACACCACCCGTCGTTCAGAAGCGGCATCTCGACCGACCGCGACTTCAACGACGCCTTCTACGGGCTGGTCCAGTCTCGGCTGGTCCCGATGGCGCGGGCGCTCCGGAACGTGTCATGGGGCAAGATCAAGGACATCTACCGGGACAAGGGCGGAAACGGGTAGGTTTCCTGTGTCGTGGCGTGACGAGGGGCGACTCCGCTCGGACAGCGTACGGAGGGTCGAGGCCATGTTCATCAAACTGCGACTAGTAGCACTCTGCGGGATGTTGCTTTTGCCATCCGCTCTCTTCGCACAAGACAGCACCGGAACGGACGCACCGGAGGGCGTCATCTACGCGTACGGGGTTGAGCTCAGCCCGCCCTTCGAGTACGAGGGCATTGGTGGCGACACGCTGTTTGTCAACGGCTACCCGTATGAGCCGCTCCGCAAGGTACGTAGGGTTCCGGACAACGCGCCGCCGCCGATCGTCTTCACAGGTCCGAGTGAACAGCACCAGCTAAGTACCTACGCGGGCAAGTACGCACGCACGCACGCCGACTCCTACGAGGAGCAGGTGCGGATATTCAATGATATTCTGCGGCAGCACCCGAAGATCGCACTCGATGTCGTTGATAAGCCGTATGGCGCTGACGTGCGCTGGGCCTATTGGCCCGAGCGCTACATCCCAGTTGAGGTGTCTCGGGATGTCGAAGGGGCCGGGTGGACACGCGAGCAGCACCATGAGTTCCTCGTCCGTGTCATCGAACGCTGTGTCGTAGAGAATGACGGATTCATCGTGTTCGGCGACGATTACATGGTTTGGGCTGGCGGTGATCAGGGGCCGACTCTCAAGCGGTGGGTCGCCTCATACGTCGCCACCGGTGAAGTATCGGGGAACTCGGAACTTTCGGAGTACCCTGCGGACTTCCGCCGCGAGCTTCTTGAGGCGCAGTCGGATGCGCATGAACGCTAGGGAGGTGCGTCGTGCGATTCCAAATCATACTCATCACGCTCACGGCAGCGCTCCTTCCGAGCGGGCTCGCGGTCGCGCAACCTGCGCAGACACCGAGTAGCCGCACCGGCTCGCACCTGTCCCCGAGCACGTGGCACCTCGGCATCCCGGAGGCGGACTACCTCAACGCACTCTTCGATATGGATGTCGCTATGGACCCGAAGTTCAATCTGGACAATGATTACACTCCGGACGTTCGCATCGTCGATGCAATCGGTCCGAACGGAGAGTGGACGCAGGGCAAGGGCTTCGTCTCGTGGTCGGCTCACGGCAATACGCAGCACGTCGCGATGGAAGAGTACAAGTGGGACGATGTTGGAATCGGTGAGGGGAAGCGTGACTCCGCGTTCGCATACTACCTTTTGGACGACAGATTCGCCGGCCGCGTGAGCATTACCAACAAAGAGAACGTGGCCTACTACGTGACGATCTTCTACTCCGGCCTCCAGACTGAGGATACGTCCACGTCCGACGCGCTGGTCGTGAGCGGCTCGTGCTGGGGGTCGTCCTTCACGGGACTCTCCGGCCAACGGTGCTTCATTGCGGAGGATGCGGACCACGCACTCGGCGATGACTTCGACGCACTCGCGGCGAACCTCCGCGGTGACAATGGCAGCGAGAAACGGACCGTGACCGAGGCGGTCGGTGACTGCGCGCATTTCCGACTCGTCTCCGGCGACGGGAACACGACGGTCTGTCCGGCGGTGTCGGATTGCTCACACACGTACGGAGACCAAGTCAGCGAGAGCTGGGAGGACTTCTGGTGGGACTTCGACACATTCGTCGACACGAACCAGCCCGCTCACCTCGCGCTCACGAGCGAAGGAGTGATCGAGATCGCGTCCCAGCACTGGGATGGGAACCGGCTCCGCGGCCAAGTGCGCGCGACCGGTGTCGGTGAGGGCAAGGTCTGGTCGAACCGGTCGCACGTGGTGAGCGCAAACTGCCCCGACCTTCCACTCCAGCACAATTGGTACGTCGAGGTGCACAAAGACAGCCCGCCCGCGGCGTACGTCAACGGGTTCGGCGTCGTGGACGGGATGGCTTCCTGGGATGCGATCCCACGCAACACGCTGCAGTTCCGCATCCAGCAGGGTGAGACCGCCCACGGTCCGTGGACCGATCTCATAGACGTTCCGCTCACCGAGGACGGGCATTACGAGGTGGCCGTCGGCGGCGGATCCCACTATCGCCTAGTCGAGGACGAGCTGGATGGCGGTGAGCTCTTCCACGGGAACAGCACGAATCGGCCGTGGGAAGCGACCACCGAGTACATGCTTCCGGATGAGGAGGTGCTTCGCCAGTCGATCGGCGCGACGCGATCGGCGTGGGATCAAGGAGGCGGCCCTGCAGAGTGCGTCGTCGAGGGCGGGATCGTGATCTACACCACCGACGAGCTGTACGACGCGAACGAGTGGGGTGTCGGTGGTCTCGCGGAATACCTCGGCAATCAGGTCAACATGGTGAACGTCGATGACTGGGGGATCGGCGATCCCGTTTCTCTCGCGTTCGCGATGAGAGACGACATGGAGGCCTGGTGGGATGCGTCTGGCGTGACGATGTTCCTCCTCGGCGGATCGGCGTCGGACTGGCGGATCTTCGACGGCCCGGACTGGGAGCAGTGGTGGCCGGAGGGACCGTGGCGTTCCTGGCGCGATGACTTGATCAACTTCTGGGGGTATGAGGGAGAGCCCTGGCGCGATCTTCTCCCTGCCCCGTTCTTCGCGGATCCGCGCTATCACGAGACCGGCGTGACATGGTACACGCCGTACCATGCGTGGGATCAGTGGTACGTCGATTTCGACCAGGACTGGATCCCGGATGCGACGGTCGCGCGGCTTCCGTTCACCACACCGGCGCAGGTCTACGCGCTCGTGGATCACTGCCAGTACGGGCTCGACGGTCCCCGGGTGGTCGAGCGGGTGCTCTTCATGGTGGGCAACCGGGATTTCATGGATCCTGGGGACGGCCGGTACGCCCTCGATGTGGCCGAGGAGGTCGCCGCTGCACTGCCCGGCGGTGTGGACGTCGAGTTCCTCCTTGAGACGGACTGGCCGGATGATGCGGATCGGAACGATGCGACCGCGGACGTCTTCAACGGCTGGCGACCCGATCTCATCGTGCTGGTGGGTTCTGCGTCGAACCGAAGCTACCCGGCGAAGATGTACGATCAGACCCTACCTGTAGGCGGCTGGACCATGGATATGCTCGACCCTCACGGGACGCACTGTCCCGACGTCGTGCACCTCTCGTGTGACGGAGGGCAGGTGAGGACCTTCCACCCAGGGTACGAGGAGGGTGTCCCGACGCGATTCCTCGCGTGCCAGTGGGGAGCGAAGTCCTGGGTCGCACCGGACGTCGGTTCGATGCAACGCGGGAACCGGGAGTTCGGACTCGCGTACGTGCCGCGTCTTGTGGAAGATCCCGATACCCCGCGGGGAACGCACTACCTCGCGGCACTGAGGGAGGTTCTCACCGAGTACAGCCACGACGAGAACCTCTGTGAGTCGGTGCGGTCAATCGCTTTTGAAGGGCTACCGTTCATGCCGGCCTGTGGGTACACGTACGTGACCGACGCGCCGGCGCACGCAGCCCCCCCGGCAGTGTTCAACCTCGCACAAAACACGCCGAACCCGTTCAATCCCGTCACGGTCATCCGCTACGGCGTGGACGTAAAGGGACCGGTGAGCCTCCGGATCTACGACGTGAGTGGTCGCCTCGTGCAGACACTCGCCGACGGTCTGGTCGAGCCGGGGTGGTACCGCACGCGGTGGTGGGGACGCAACGACGCGGGCGCCTCGGTCGCTTCCGGACGATACTACTCCCGCCTTGTGAGCGGCGGGCGGACGGCGAACCGGACGATGGTGCTCTTGCGATAGCTCGGATCCTCGGTAGCGTGCCATCGATGACACTCTAAGTGCCCTTTGCCCCGGCTGGAGGGGAGCGTCAAGGCTCTGGATGGCACATTCTATCCTAAGTGTGCCATCCGGGAAGGGTGCTGGGTCTTAGGAGTGGGGGACAGGGGATCAACGAGAGCTTCTCATAGAAAGCTATCCTACAATCCTTGCGGGACTCTATCGTCATCAGTGCCTTTGAGCTGGAATGCCAATGTGCAGTGTCATTCCTTTCAAGGACATTTCTGGAATGCTCTGTTCGAGAAGTGTATGATCCCTTATGGGGGCACCCAGGCGTTCAACCAAGGCTCCCTCACCCCTGCCCGACAACGAAAATCCTGGGCTTGCCGGTGAGCGGTGAGGATCGTCAAGGAGGTGCGGGATGCGTTCCACGACTTTCTTCAAGGTGGCTCGTTCAAGTGCCAGGTGTCTCGCGAGCTTTGCTTTGTGCTGGGCTGCCAGTGGTTTGATGAACGTCGCGGACCTTTCGGCTCAGCCCGATTCCACCATTCTAGTCTACACGGCAAATGAGAACTCTCATGACGTTTCCGTCGTCAACTCAGAGAGTATGAGCTCTTTCTGCAATATCCCAATCTCCACTTTTCATGTTTCTGACGTTGCCCTCACCCCCGATGGGAGATTCGCCTATGTGTCAGAGTGGGAGGATGGGCCCGTCGACACAGTCCACGTGATTGCTACGGACATAAACGAAGTCATTACAACGATTGCCGTGGGCAAGACTCCGTGGCAACTCGCGGCCAGTCCGAACGGGGATGAAGTCTACGTAATAAACCAGGAGGTAGGGGGTTCCACAACCACGGTTTCTGTGATCGCGACCGCAACGAACACGGTTACATCTACTATCCCACTGCCAGAAGGACACGGCGCTGCGGTGCCGGAGGCTGTCGAATTCTCCTCTAGCGGCGAGTTCGCCTATGTCACTAAGACCAACCAGGGGATCGGTCCGGGATTAGTTATCATTGACGCCTTCGCAGACACCGTCATTACAGGTCTTCCGCTTCCGGTTAGCGCACAGCGCCTTGCAGTTCACCCAGATCCAGATAGTGCTTTGGTATACGTCACAGTATCGGTGCGTGAAGACCCACCACTGCCCGACAGTGTCGCTATCGTGGATACCGAGGCGGCCTCAGTGCGTGGCTACATCGGGGTTGGCAATGAGCCCTATGGGATCGCAATCACGCCGAATGGGGATTCTCTCTACGTCGCGAATTCTCTAGACGCAACCATCACTGTGATCTCGACGCTTGCTAACCAAGAGGTGAGGACGATCAACCTGCCCACAGAGAGACCATGGGGCGTCACGGTGACGCCCGATGGTCGGTTCGTCTACGTGTGCCACCACCTGGACTCGATCGACCTTGTTACGGTGATAGACATAGAGACTGGTGAAATCAGCACCATTGACCTCCATAGTGATCCTGGCGGGAATCCCCACACCCGCGACCTTGCCAGCGGCTTCGTGCCGCGTCCGTTCGCCTGCGGGGGGGAGAACTGCTGTATCGACCCCGTGACACATGACTGTCGCAGGATCCCAGAGGGGACGTGTCCGCCGGACTCCGTAGTCCAGGACTGCGAGGAGTGCGTCGAACCCACGCCAACCGACCCCGAGGAACAGCCGGCCGACATTCTTCTGGTTCCAGACCGATTCGCAGTTACCGTGATGCCTAACCCATCAGGTGATCTGTTCAACGTCGCCGTTGCTCTGCCATCCGGAACGTGTCAACGATTCTGAGACACCTCCCCTTCGAGTTTAGTGACGAT
>CAZAMP010000025.1:0-66722 GCA_964486455.1 uncultured bacterium
TTCGTGAACGGATTCCGAAGCGGCTCCAGCGAACCGAAGGACTTCGCCTTCAAGGAGCAGACAAGTACCGAAGGGTTCAACGACAACAACAACGATCTCGCAACGGGCGCCAGGATGAGCTTTGCCCGGGGATCGTTCTCACTCGGCGGCTCCTACCTGCGCGGTGCCTACGATTCCGCGTCGCGCTTCGACTTTCATGCGTGGGGTGTCGATGCGGCCGTAACCGTCATGGGGGTCCGCCTACGATCCGAGTACCTCCAGCGAAGAACGGACGTGGCCGGCGCGAATGGCGGGCGCATGGATATGTGGAAGAAAGGGTTCTATGCGCAGGCCGAGCTACCGCTCGGAGCCCGTTTCATGGGCGTCGCGCGGCTCGACGGCCTCCTGCGAGAGGGCCCGGCCGTCGGCGTACTCGACGAATCGTCCGGCATCGTCCGCGCCACTCTGGGATTGAACATCATGCCGACTGTGGATGTCGGCATTCGAACCGCCGTCGAGCATTGGCGCTTCACCGATTTCACGGATGTCAATGTTCTCCGCCTCGGGACCGTCATCACTTACTAGATGCGCTTCCCCCGGCGGACTGGGAGAACCGAACGCATGCGTCGTGTCGTCAACAGCCTCATCCTTCTTGCCGCGGGCGCGCTTCTGGCTGTATCGACCGTGGAAACGGCATGGGGACAGGATGACGGCGACGAGGTCAAGATGTTCGATACCGATCTCGGACCCGCGTCGATCGATGTGAGCGGCTATCCGCCCGAGTTCCAGTCGCTATACCCACTCTTCGCTCGGAAGTGCAGCAAGTGTCACACGCTCGCGAGGCCAATCAACTCGTCCAAGCTCGGCGACGAGTGGCTCGCGTATGTGAGCCGCATGAGCCGGAAGCCGGGATCCGGAATCAGCCCGCGCGACGCGGAACGCGTCTTCGAGTTTCTCGCGTATGACTCTCAGGCGCGCCAACGAAGCGCCACGGCCGTCGATCCCGAGCTGCTGCCGTTTCTCGAGGTGAGCCGCGAGCTCAGCGGTGCCAGACGATTTCCGGCCGCGAACAAGAACATCCCGACCGAGGCCGAAGAGCTTCGCCTGCGCGTACGAGGCGATCGTCGGCTGAATCTGAACACGCTCTTCGAGAGCGGTTCGGGACAGAAGCTCGTCCGCTGGTCACAGCGTGATCCGGGGCGCGGCGAGCTGGTGCTCACGTCCGTGGATACGCGCGACGGAGACGCGCCCGATCCACCGGCCCGCTCCCCCGCCGACAGCGCGGTCCGGCTGGCCGCATCCGAAGCGATCGGAACCGAAAGCGACACGGAAGAGCAGGTCGAGCTGATCCTGGACTGGTTGGATGAAGAGATCGAGCGGACCTACCAGCCGGGATCGGCAACGGCGGCGGGCGTGCTCGAAATACGCGAAGGCGATGCCACGGAGTTCACCCGTCTCTTTTGCGAGATGGCGAGGAGCGCAGGGCTCCCGGCCCGCTCCCGGATCGGCCTCGTCGCGCGACGAACGTCGTTTCACTTTCATGCGTGGGCGGAGGTGTGGCTTGACGGGTGGGTGCCGATCGACCCCTATCTCGGTCAATTCCCTGCCGACATCACGCACGTTCATCTCAAGGCGGCGGACGGGGACGCTATCGACGAATGGAATCCCGACCGCTACCCCGCACTGGATCGCCTGAAGATCGAGGCGATCATCGAGGACACGTCCGACACCGTGGAGGGAGGGTAGAGCCGTGAACGGTTCGGCCGAGCCCACCCCCGCTTGCAGACTCGCCTGTCCCGTCGACAAAGACATACCCGGTTTCCTACGCGCGATCGCGCTGGGCGACTCCACAGAAGCGTGGCGGATCGCCTACCGAGACACCCTGTTTCCAGGAGTTCTGGGCCGGATCTGTCCGAGACCATGCGAGCCCGCCTGTGTGCTGAGCCGACACGACGATCCGGTGCCCGTCTGTAGGCTCAAGCGCTGGGTCAGTGAACGCGAGGGAACGCTTCACGGCCCGCCGACCGCCGCGCGAGGCGATGGCCCCTCGATCGCGGTTATGGGCGCTGGACCGGCCGGTCTCGCGACCGCCCACGATCTCGCCGTACGGGGAGCGAACGTCACCCTCTTCGACCGGGCGGACGAACCCGGCGGTCTCATGCTCTCCTGCATCCCAACCTTCCGCCTTCCGGAGGAAACCGTCCGGGAGGACGTCGAGAGGATCTTGGCGCTCGGCATTCGCTTCGAAGCCGGGCGCGAGTTTCGCTCGACCGACTCGCTGACGACGCTACACGACGAGGGCTTCGACGCGGTCGTCCTGGCGTTGGGTGCCGGCGACGACCACGTGCCGGAGTTTCCCGGCTGGAGGTCCCCCCCCGCGTGCTGGACCTCGATCGAGTTTCTGGAAGCTTTTCGGCGAGGCGAGGCGGAGCTCGCGGGCCCGAAAGTCCTCGTCATCGGCGGCGGACTCTCCGCCATCGATGCGGCCCGGGCGGCGCTCCGCACCGGCGGTCGCGAGATTCGAATTCTCTACCGGCGGGACAGGTCGGAGATGCCCGCCGGCGAATCGGACATCGACGAGACGACGTCGGAGGGCATCACGCTTCACACGCGCGTCACCCCGGTCGAGCTTGCGTGGGACGGAGATCGTCTGCGAGGCGCGATCATGGTCCGCACGCGTCCGGGCGATGCGATCGCGGATGGAGAGCAGCGCCCGACCGCCGTGGCGGGTACCGAAGCGCTTCACGCCGCCGACGCCGTGATCAGCGCGATCGGCCAGCGGCATCCGCTCCACCGGGCGCGCGACAGCGAGCAAGCGTCATGGTTGTTCAGTTGCGGCGACTTCACGACCGGGCCCGGCACGGTCGTCGGCGCCATCGCGTCGGGTCGAAGGACCGCGGCGGCGATCTGGAAATCGCTCAGCGCGGCGGGACGATGGAGCACGCCGGAAGAAGCCTTTACGCAACATCTTGCGGATGTCCGTCCGGGGAGCGGTGCGCCCTCGACTCCGTCGACCTGGGTATGCGATCGGTCGATCCTTCACCTGTCCCGCCGGTCCGCAATGTCGGAGGCCGCCCGCTGCGTGGGATGCGATCAAGTTCTTTCCCTGAGCCGAGATCGCTGTATTCTCTGTGGCCAGTGCGCGGAACGTTGCCTCGAGGCCTGTCTCTCCTGGGAGGCGGACGTCGGGACCGGTTCGTGGCGGCTCGAGATCGACGACTCCATCTGCGCGAGATGCGGTGACTGCGTGGACGTCTGCCCCTCGGGCGCGCTCAGCTGGAAGCCATGGACGAGAGAGAACAAAACGTGGGTGGCACGGAAGAACAACGTGGCCTGAGCCGAAAGCTCTTCTTCGAGCGGCTTGGCTGGCTGGGGATCACGATCCTCGGGCTGGCCGGCATCCCCGGGCTCATCCGTTTCCTGAAACCGCGCGTGACGGGAACGTCCAAGGGCGCGTTCGATGCCGGATCGATCGATGACCTGAGATCGGTGATCGTCAGCACGCGCTGGCTCAAGCGCCATCGGCTGTGGGTGGTCCATGACCGGGACACGCTCTTCGCCGTGGAGGCCCGCTGCACGCACCTCGGCTGTACACCGCGATGGGACTCCACCGCCGGCGTATTCAACTGCCCGTGCCACGGCAGCCTCTTCACCCCACAGGGCGTCCCGCTCAACGGTCCGGCCGTCGAGCCGCTCTACCGGTTCGCGATCTGGTCGGACGGCGATCGCGTGGTCATCGATCCGTCAAAGAAAGCCACTCTGGAAGAGGCCGAGCTGAAGGATGACTATGTCATTCATCTCTAGTGCCCCGGTTGAGAGATTCGGCTCGATCGGGGCACAAGTGACCACCGGCGAAAGGGATAGACCCAGTGCCCCATGACACGAAGAAGCGATTCGCCGGGCTTCGCAACAGCCAGTTCTGGCGGTCGCTCTTTCGCACGGGCGTCCCGGACGATCAAAAGAGCCGCGTGGCCGTCATGCTCTCCACCGTCTTCCTGCACCTACATCCACCCCGTATCCCGGCGGCAGCGATCGTGTTCCGGAGGACATTCGGCCTAGGAGGTCTATCGTTTCTGCTCTTCATCATCCTGACGGTCACCGGACTTCTCCTGATGCTCTACTACCGGCCCACGGCGGAGATGGCCTACAACGACATTCAAGAGATCGACGCCACCATTCCGTTCGGGCGGCTCATGCGCAACCTGCATCGCTGGTCGGCGCACGCGATGGTGCTGGCCGTAATCGGTCACATGGCGCGCGTGTTCTATGCCGGTGCGTATCGCCCGCCGCGCGAGTTTAACTGGGTAGTCGGTGTCCTTCTGCTCGTCCTGACGCTGTTCCTGAGCTTTACGGGCTACCTGCTGCCGTGGGACCAGCTGGCCTACTGGGCAATCACCGTGGGGACGAACATGGCCGGGGCCACGCCGATACTCGGGCACGCGGGGCCGTTCGCTATCGTGGGGCCGGACAACGACGTCCGCTTTTTGCTCCTGGGCGACACGACGGTGAGCGAGGCGGCGCTGCTCCGTTTCTATGTGCTTCACTGTGTGATCCTCCCGTTCGTCGTGGCCGTTCTGTCGGCGATTCACTTCTATCGTGTGCGGAAGGACGGCGGGGTATTGGCGCGCGAGAAAGAGGGTCACGATGAGCAAACGTGACCCCAGGAGTCTCGGCCAAGTGAAGTCGTCAGCTTCCATGCCGATGCGCGAGACACCGAAGCGGTTGGTGACGGTCTGGCCGCACCTTCTTTACCCGGAGCTCATCTACGCCATCGTCTGGATCGCGATCCTGATCGTGGCGTCGCTCGTGTGGAACGCGCCACTCGAGGAACCGGCCAACCCGACCCACACACCGAACCCGGCGAAGGCGCCATGGTACTTCGTGGGTCTGCAGGAACTCCTCGTCTACTTCGACCCGTGGATGGCCGGCGTCGTCATTCCGCTCGTCATCATCTACGGGCTCTGCGCGATGCCGTACATCGATCCGTCGCGCCGCGGCGGCGGCGTCTACAGCTTCCGGGAGCGGCGGCGCGCATTCATCATCTTCACGGCGGGTTTGGCGGGCTGGTTCATCCTGATCGCCATCGGAAGCTGGTTCCGCGGGCCGGGTTGGGCATGGGTCTGGCCGTGGAAAGAGACATTGGGGAGCGCGCCCGTCGAGGTGTCGACTTCGTTGCCGAACACGGTGGGAATCCCGCTTCTCACGCTCTACTTCATCGGCCTTGGAGCCTGGATCGTTCACCGAACCGGACGATGGGAACGCTTCACGCCCGGGCGCCGATGGAATTTCGCGCTCCTCACGCTCGCGATGACGGGCGTCGGTCTCAAAATCGTCATGCGGCTCGTGTTCGGGATCAAGTACGTCGTGAGCTTCCCGAGCATCGGTTTCAACATCTGAGGCGTCGATATGCGACTCGGCTTTGCGATATCGGTCGGTCTTCTCCTGGCGGTGTCGATCTGGGCCGTGTGGGCCGAGCTACGGCCCGAGTGGCGGCGTCACCAGGAGACGCTCTTCGCACGGGCCGAAGAACGTCTCGAAGCCGAACTCGACCAAGCGCGTCAGACCTTCGAGCGGCCGGAGGTGCAGGATCGACTTGCGACCATCGACCGACGGCTGTCGAAAATCGCGGCAGACACGACCGAGACGGCGACGCGGCGCACCGAGATCCAGAGCCGCCTGGCCGAGATTCGGACCGAGACGGCACGCCTTCGATCGCGTCTTCGTCACGAGGAGACACGCCTCTGGACACCGGAGGTCGCGCGCCCCTATCGGGCCGCGCTGTCGCTCCTCGCCGCCGCTCAAAACGCCTACAGCGATGCGAGCGGCAGATGGCCACGGGACGCGGCGGAGGTTGACAGCCTCAAGGCGCGGGTCGATTCACTGGCGGAACTGTCGGGGCGATTCGTCCTCCGGATGGAGACGTTTCGACAAGAGCTGGAGCACGCGCGCGAAGAGGAGCGCGCGCTTCGGCTGCAGGCCGCGCTCATCACGGCCGAGGAAGAGAGCCTCCGGGCGGAGAAGCGCCGCATCCTTCGCCCCGTACGTTCGCTGGAGGTATCGCTCGATCGCGTGCGGAACCACCGGCCGGGAATTCGTGAGATCGCGTCTCCCGACGGCAATGAGAAAGCCCGATGCCCGACCTGTCACGGCGATCTCATCCATCCGCCGGGCGCGCATCCCGTTCTCGACACGGGCGGCGATCTCGTCGATGTCGTGTGCACAGCCTGCCATCGCGGCGATGGAAGGGCACTCGACACCGAGCGCGCGCACCGCGGCCTGCTCACCGCGGCGGGTCAGGGCGCCGGACCGTTCTCACTTCAGGGTCGCATCGATCGTCTCGCGGATGCCGACCCGGACGTCCGCCGCGAAACGCTCGACGAGCTTCGCTTGATCACCGGGATCGATCCCGGCGCGGTCATCACGCCCGGGGGTAACGCAGACAGCGCGCGGGCGGCGGCGTGGCTCGACTGGTGGACCGACGCGCGCCGCTATTTCGAGACGGGCGAGGGATCCACCGAGGGGGACGACCCGGACCGGCTCATTGCGATGGGACTCGATCCCTGGCTCGTCTCCACCGAGGGGCGACCGCTTCAGTACGTCGGCTCACAGGAGTGTTTGAGCTGCCACGAAACGCTTCACCGGGAGCATTGTGAACGGTGGGTGGCGACGAAATCCAGCAGCCTGGAGCGACTCAAGGATGAACCCGACCCCGAAAAGTGCTATCCCTGCCACGCAACCGGATACGAGCCGGAGACCGGCACGTTCGCCGAGCCGGGTGTCACGTGCGAGGCCTGTCATGGACCGGGAGAGCGGTACAGCGAGATGATGTTCGTCGGGAAAGAGCTGACCGGTCGTGGCGATACCGCTAGGGGAAACGCGCTCCTGGACCTATCGTCCCGCCTCTCGCGCGACGCCATCAGCCGGCGGCTCGTGGAAGGCGATTACGGTCCGATCAATGTGTGTGTGGAATGTCATCACCCGCGGAGGCACGCGGAAGGAGGACCCGGGTTCCTCGAGCGTGTCGGCGCGGACGCGGATTCGATCGAGGAGGGCGAGTGAGACAGGCGTCTAGCATCTGCACGTGCGGCATCCTGTTGCTCGTTCTGATGGGCTGCCCGGGAGAGGAGCCGGAGCTTCCCGACCCGGCGGCACAGACATCAAGCGCCGTAGATCGGGTAACGCCGCCGATGATTCAAGGTGACAGCGAGGCGTTTCGCGAGATGGAGCTTCCGCCTAGCCAGTTCGTCCGCGTGATTCCCACCGGCGACGCGCACGATCCGGAATCCGCGCCGGCCTTCCGAAGTCTCTGCCTGAACTGCCACGCGGTGAGCCAGACGTCGTTCGCCACGGAAGCATGGGTGCAGAGTCTTCACGCGCGGGCCGGTGTGACGTGCGCGGCGTGCCACGGCTCCCACGAGGGAACGTTTGCTCCCCAGCCAACCGCGGAGGATTGCCGCAGATGTCACTCCCGACAGGTTGAAGCGTTTCTCGCGTCGGGCCACGGACCCGAGCGGGCCCCGGGCATGCGTTGCGTCTCGTGTCATGAGGTTCACGCCACCGATCGGAAACTGGCGATGAGCACGACGCTATGTACCGGTTGTCATATCGAATCGGAGCACGTGACCGGTTACGCGGAATCGCGGATGGGTGTGATCTTCCTTCAGGAAGGTTATGACGAGAACGGAGACCTGAGGGCTCCCGATTGTGTCTATTGCCACATGCCGCCCGATCCGATCATGGACGAAACCGGCGACTTTCGAACCGACCGGGTGACGCTACACGACCCGGCCATCACGGTCGAAAAACACGCCAAAGACCCGAGTCGCCTATCGGACGCGGCAATCGAGTTCCTGCTGCCGCAGTGCGTGACGTGCCACAGCGAACGCAATGCCCGCCATCGGCTAGAGAACTCCGACACGCTGCTCCGACACTGGACACCGCTCGGAATGGATGAGGCGACGCGACGGAAGGCGGCCCAATGATCGAACGGCGCGATTTCCTGAAATGCTGTGCCGGATGCGCGGCGGCGATCGCGATCGACGGGCTGCATCATTCCGGTGTTCGAGCGGCGCCCGTCGACGAGTGGACCCGCAGCGTCTGCGATCTCTGCGGTCTGGGCGAGCCGGTCTTCATCGGAACCCGAGAGGGCAAACCCGCGGCGGTGAAAGGAATCCCGAATTCGACGATCGGATTCGGCCGACTCTGCCCGCGCTCACAAGCGCTTTGGTCGGGCGGACTCGGCGAGCAGCGCGCGCTTCAGCCGCTGATCCGGCGCGACCCCGCCACCAAAGGAACGCTGGAAGGCCTCATGCCGGCGACCTGGGACGAAGCGCTCCAGGCCGCGGCGGGGGGGCTCGCGCGCGTTCGCGAGCGCCTCGGCCCGAGCGGCCTGGCGTTCTTCGCTTCCGACGGGGAAACGAACGAGACGTATCACCTTCTGTCGAAGGTCGCGCGGGGAGTGTTCGGGACCGATCACGTCGACACGCCCGCCCGCCTCGACGCGTTCGGTGCCGCTGATGCGTGTCTCGACGTGTTCGGCGTTCCCGGCAACGCCGCATCTCTGGAGGATGTCGATGCGGCATCGCTGATCATCCTCGTCGGCGGCGACGTGGCCGACAGCCACCCGGCGCTCTTCACCCGTGTGCTGGATGCGCGCCGAAACGGCCGGGCAAACGTCGTCGTGATCGACGCACGGAAGACCCTCGCGGCCGGTGCGGCGGACCTTCACCTGCGCCCGATGCCGGGCGGCGAGCTAGCAATCGTGAACGCGCTGGCCCGCGCGCTGCTCGCCGAAGCGCGGATCGAGCGGCTTCGGGCCACCGACCGCATTCGGCATCAGATCGAGCCGCTGGAGGCTCTCTGGAACGAGGCACGCTCGGTGACCACCATCGTGGGGCCGACCGTTCTCGCGTCGCGCTCCGGCTCTGTGTTCGCGCGCGCCGTGGCACAGCTCCATCGGGCCACCGGCCAGTGGGGTCGTCCCGGCACCGGATGTCTCTTCCTGCCGAAGGGCGCAAACGCCTCGGGCGTGGTGACGCTCGGAATCGCCCCCGGTCGGCTCCCGGGCCTGCGATCACTGACCGATGCGGACGAGCGTGAGCGCGTGGCCACCTGGTGGGATGTCGAGCCCGAGCGCATGCCGAGGAGCGTGGGTCTTCCGGCCACATCTTGGCCGCGCGCGATCGAGAACGGCGACATCGGCGCCATGATCGTGCTCCGGGCCAACCCGGCGGTCGAGATGCCAAACGCGTCGGCCTGGCGCGAGGCGCTACGGAGCGCCTTCGTCGTCTCGGCCGCGACGCACTCCCCGAGCGAGACCGGAGTCTACGCGGACGTCGTGCTTCCGCTCGCGCTGGTCACAGGAGAATCGGACGGAACGATGATGACGCTCGAAAGGCGTTGCCAGCTCCTCGAGCGAGCTGCCGATCCGCCCGGTGAAGCCCGATCGGCTTCCGAGGTTCTCGTGGCGCTCGCGCGCGGAAACCTCGACGCAACGTCCCACGACCAGATCCTCGGGCGATACCAGGCCGGGCCGCACGTCGCGTGGGGCGAGTGGCAAGCGCTGTCTCGGGGCACGGAGTGCGACGCGAGCGGGATCACGATCACGCGCCTTCGCGAGACCCTGGGAATCAAGTGGCCGTGTCCGGCGGAGAACGACCCCGGGCTGGAACGCATCGGACCCGAATCCGGCATGGCGGTCCGCGCGGCGGCCGACGGCTCGGTGCTGGCACCCCCGACCATCGCCTCGGCTAAACCGTTCGTGGAGACGTCAGTCCCCACCGACCTGCCCCGCGCCGACGACGTGCGTCCGTTTCTTCTCGTGGGCGGGCCCATTCGTGAGCACTTCCGATCGCGCATGCGCACCGGGCGCTGTGATGAGCTTCACTACGAAGCCCCCGTCGCACGCATCGAGATGAATCCGGCCGACGGCAGCGAGCTTGGGATTCCCGACGGAGAATGGGTTACGCTCGAGTCGGAGACCGGTAGACTCACCGCGCGCGTGTGGCTCACCGACCGCTCCCCGCGCCGCATGCTCTTCATACCCGAACACTTCGGCTTTCTCTCGGACACACAAGGTGGCAGCGATACGGTGAAGGAACCGGAAGGGCTCTTCCAGCTCGTGGCGTCGGACGGGCCTGTCGTCGCCGTGCAGGCGCGGAAAGCCAGACGGCGCGACATGCGCCGCCGGGGGCTTTCAGGCTAGTCCGGCGCGACACGTTTCCGCCACCCGCACCGCAATCCCCTGCCCTCGCTTGGATTGCGTCCCGTGCTTCCCGTTCGGAGTCTCCGGAGGTAGAATCGATCATCGAGGCGACCAGGCAACCGCACAGCTCACATGGCGGTGGGCGGTTCGCCAAGCAGCTGCTCCGCTCCCCCCCGGTCACGCGTAACTCCCTGCGCCACATCTCCGCCGGCGGGCCGCCCGCTCCCGACAAGGAGGCCAGGCGATGCGTATCCTCTCCGTGCTCCTCTGCCTTTCCGCCGTCATATTCGCCGCATCCGCGGGCGCACGCACGTGGCACGTTCCCGGTAACGCCCCCACGATCCAGGCGGGGATCGATTCCGCGTCGGCCGGCGACACCGTGCTCGTCGCGTGCGGGACGTACTACGAGCATGACATCGAAACGAAGTCACAGGTGTGTCTACGAAGCGAGACGGGGCAGGCGGATTGCGTGACGATCGATGCTCAGCAGCTGGGTAGTGTTCTTCGGTCCACGTACTACTCGGGGCCAACGACCTTAGAAGGACTGACCCTCACAGGCGGCGATGCGAATATCGGCGGCGGGTTCTATTGCACGAGCTATGAGATCACCGTCTCGAATTGCGTATTCACCGATAACTCGGCGTGGGGCGGGGGCGGTATGTGGTCCACGGGCGGAGTTACGTTCATCGACTGCGTCTTCTCCGACAACACCGCCTCGATCGGTGGTGGAATCGCCAACCAAGAGGCCACGCTTTCACTCAACGGGTGCCTCTTCACGAACAACTCGGCCGCACGAGGCGGCGGTGTCTATCTGTGGGGATTTACATGGCCCAGCATCAATCACTGTTCCTTCGTGGGAAACTCGGCGGCGACAAGCGGCGGTGGCGTCTTCGGCGAGTTCGAGGTCCAGGGCTCATTCACCCACTGCACGTTCTTCGCCAACTCCTCACCGACAGGCGGCGGCATCATGCTGGAAGGCAGCTCGTTGCTTCACCTCGACAACACGATCATCGCGTTCTGTCCGGAGGGTGAGGCCGTGGGATTCGGCGAGAACTACAGAACCGACGTTACTTTCGCGTGCTCCGACATCTTCGGCAACGTCGGCGGTGACTGGGTAGGCGGCGGTTTGCCGGGACAATACGGCGTCGACGGCAACATCTCCGCGGATCCCCAGTTCTGCGACGCTGCCGGGGGCGATCTGTATCTGTCATCGACCTCTCCCTGTCTCTACGATTCGTGTGGTCAGATCGGGGCCTTCGTACAGGGATGCCTGGGCGAGGCACCTCGGATAATGAGTATCCTCGACGTCGATAACGATCAGGGCCGGGCCGTGCGTCTCTCGTGGCAGCGCTCACGCTACGACGCCGGCGGAGATACTGTCGAGGTCACCGGCTACGGGATCTACCGGCGACAGAATCAGGCCGGGCGGCCGGGGAATGGGCGTGCGGAGGGCTGGGACTATATCGACACCGCCCCCGCCCGCGGCGATTCGCTCTACCAGTTCGTCGCTCCGACGCTCTGCGACTCCACCGCCAGCGGTATCTGTTGGTCGGCCTTCTTCGTGAGCGCGATGACGCCCGATCCGCTCGTCTACTTCGACTCGCCACCCGATAGCGGCTACTCGATCGACAACCTCGAACCGGGTCCCCCCCAGAACCTGAGATGGGAAACCGAGGCCATCCTCGCGTGGGATGAGGCGGAGGAAGAAGACTTCGACTACTTCTCGGTCTACGGCTCGGCGAGTGCGGAGTTCGGCGAGGACGCGGAGCTGATTCGGTACACCGTAGGAACGAACATGGACGTGTCGGAAACGATCCATCTGTTCTATCACGTGACGGCCACCGACATGAACGGGAACGAGGGAGGTGCCGCGACCGTCGCGACCACCGTGGCCGTACCGGACGCGCTTGTTCCACGCGTGATCGCCCTCGGGCCGTGTCGGCCCAATCCGTTCAGCGCATCGACCACCCTCTCGCTCGATCTGCCGGAACCAGCGACTGTGACGTGTCGGGTCTTCGACGTCAGCGGCCGTCTCGTCCGCACGGTGGCCGACGACCGAAGACCGGCAGGGCAGTATCGCCTGGTTTGGGACGGTGCCGATAGCCGAGGTTCGATCGTACCGGGTGTCTATTTCGTTCGGGTGGAGGCAGACCGGTTCACTGCCGTCCGAAGGGTCATTCTTCTGAATGGCACTGTGAGACGCCCGTAGTCAGAGCCACGCGGCGTCCGATTCGTGACTAGCGGCCGCTCAGAACGGTGAAGCGGCCGCTTGCGATCGGACCCGCTTCGGGCACAACCTGCACGAAGTAGATCCCGGCGGACAGCCGCGTGCCATCCCAGCGGATCGTCACGGGTCCCACGCCGATCGACTCGGTGAAGGCGAGTACCCTTCGGCCGTTCACGTCGAAGATCTCGAATCGCGCTCGCCCCTGCGTTGCGCTCTGATAGCTGAATTCAAGCCGGCCGCCGGTTGGGTTTGGTGACACCCGAACGAGCTGCTTGTGTGACGAATCGATGAGATCTCCGGGACCCTGGCCGTCCACCGAGTTGGTGTCGTCTCCACGACCCAAGAGAATGACGCTGCTCTCACCGCAGACGAGAAACCCATCGCCCGTCGACGCGACATCGCGGGGTCCATCCGCCCACGGGTACTCGACCTGCTCCCAGGTTAGTCCACCGTCTGCAGTCACCCAGACCCATTCATCGAACGGATTCGCGGTAACGCCGTGAAGCGAGTCGTAGAAATCAAGATACCAACCTTCATCCGGAATGGACTCCGTCCAGAGATCGCCGCCGTTCGTCGTACGGTAGATGCCGTTGCGCCCGACAACTACGGCCGTTGTCTCGCTCATCCAGTGCATATCGCGCACGTGCGAGGGATCCGGCAACCCCGTCGTGGAAACGGATGTCCAGAGCGCTCCACCGTCGACCGTCTTCCAGATTCGCGGACTCCCCGATGAACTTCCTCCACCGGCGAAACCGACGTTCGTGTCGAGAAAACAGATCGCCTCCACGTCGTCGGCGCCGGGAATTCCCGTTCCCCGCTCTTCCCAGGTTTCCCCGCCGTCGGTGGAGTAGAAGATGAAGTGCTCGAGCACCTCGTCCCCCGTCGTCACCACGAAGCATGCGGTTTCTTCGGGAACTGCAATGGCCTTGGCGTAGCCCATGTAGCCCGGTGCCAACTCATGGGAGATCCAGCTCTCTCCTCCGTCGGTCGTTCGTACGATGTTGCTGTGGCCCGGCGTCATGTACCCACCGGCCAAACCGAAGTCGTCGTTCAGGAATTCGATGCAGTAGACCAAGTTGACACCAGGCGTTGCCGCGGGGATCTCCCATGTCTCCCCACCATCGTCGCTCCTGAGCCAGCTCTGATCGCGCCCGCCGGCGAACGCCTTTCCACTCGGCAAAAGCGTCATCGCACGGAGATAGCTCCGTTCCCCGTCCTCAGGGCTGCGCGTGAAGTTCGTCCAACTCTGCCCCATGTCCACGCTTCGCAGAAGATCTCCATCGGAACTGCATACGACGAGCGCTCCGTCGGAAAGCATGTGGATGTCCGTGTAGCCCACGGTTCTAATCCTCCGATAGAGAATGTCCCAGTCCGGTCCATCGTTCTGCGTTTCCCATATCTCGGCGCCCTCGAGATGCGTAATGACGAAGCGGCGCGACGCATCGATGAAGAGTGCTTCCTCTTGGTAGATGGGGCTCTCGAAGAAGTCGCCGTGCTTTTCGAACCAGGAGGCACCACCATCCGTGGTCCGATACGTGGTGAAGTGTTCGAGCAGCCACCCGTTCTGTGAATCGAGGAATTGTATGTCGGTGAATGCCCCCGACTCCTGCACATCCGGGATCGGCTGCCACGTCTGGCCGCCGTCATCGGTCTGTCGCGCCACGTGCGAACCGACGACATATCCGTGCAGTTCATCCCACCAGAACTGGTCGTAGATTTCTCTGTCAAACGGTGGCGGAAGAAGCGTCCACGTGAGTCCGCCGTCAATGGAGTGCAGAACGGCTCCGTGCCGCCCCACGACAGAGAGGGTGCCGCCCGGAATCTCCTCGATGTTGAAGAGTGGTCCCGTTGATGGGTTGGACACGGCGGACCAGCTCACACCACCGTCGTCGGACCGGAAGATCCCGGGGGGATCTCCGACGGCCAGCAGCTGTCCGGGACCCATGGAACGCACATCCCGGAGACCGGTTGTGAATGCGGGGAAGGAGGTCAAATCGATCCAGGTCTGACCGCCGTCATCGGTCCGCAGGACCGTCCCCTTGTCTCCGACGGCGTAGCCGGTGAGCGCATCCTCGAATGCCATGCCGTAGAGGCCGTTTCCTTGTGGTGTCGGGTTGGTCCACTCGAATGAGTAGTCGTTGGCAGGGAGACGTTGTGTCCACACGAAACACGTGGCGAGGGCGACGACCTGAGTACCGTAACGGAAACGATGGCAGCTCAATTCAGACATGGGAGGCCCCCTCGTTGCCGGGACTTGCCCGCAGCGGTTGACGCAAATGGATGCCTCAATACATTATAAATAATATTCTAAATTAAGATACCCTAATAATCGACACTCATCAAGATCTCTGTATCGTATGCACGGATTCCAGGGTTGGGCTGGATATGCGCCCGCGTCAGCGGATCAGGTGCAGCCGTTCAACCTCTTGCCATCGAGGCACAACAGTGGATGGACTGTGTGAACGCCACAACCCAAGCGTCTCTGCCGCGAAGGGAACATCGAGCGTATCGGCTTCTATCGCAGGAGCTGGTGCAGTCCTCCTACCGATACGTCGCCTTGATCGCCCCCCAGCTTCCATAGAAAGCGGTGTCAAGACTAGACTCCCCCATTCGCCCAATGTCGCGCACATCGAACGCCCGCCCCACCGAGATTTCAGTCCTCCCAATGCGCGAGGCCGCCAACTGCTCCGACCATCCGATTCCAGTGTCCTCGAGCTTTTCGGTTCTCAAGCACCTGGGTCTTCACCTCGATGCGGTGAACCACGCTTCCATCTGGGCCTCAGGGGCCATTGCTTCGTTCGGTTCTGTGAGGGGGCATATTCTGCTTATCGGGCCTCCAGTTGAACTTGGGGCCAGCGGGGCGCCGGATGCTTCCCCTCGAACACTCTCCCGGAAAAGATCGTCGGACATTCGGATCGTCGACAGTGAGTTCGCTTCCCCCCATCACCGGGGAACTCCGCTAAATACGATACTTCTCCGGGCTGTACTTCTCCTTTGCCTTCCACATCGCCAGCACGATCGCCGCGATCTTCCGGGCAATCGTCAGCTTGGCAAGGTTCGGCTTCGTGCCATTCTCTAACAAGCGATCGTAATCATCCCGGAGCGGACTTGGTCCAGCAACGCCCACCACGTTCGTCGCTGCACCCTTGAAGATCATCTTCAGCATGCGATTGTGGCTCGTGTTCAGACCCCGCGTCTGAACCACTCGACCTTTCACCCATCTCCCGTCTTCACGAACCCAGTCGGCGGAGGAGCGCGTGACGATTCCAAAGCCGCAGTAGCTCCAAAACTGACGTTTCGTTCGGAACCGGTGAGGCGTGATCACGATCGGCAACATCTGCGCCACCCGAACCGGTCCGAACCCGGGGGCGGTCCTAAGTGTGCGCGTAACCTTGTGCCGTTGCGACTCGCGGACCATGGCCTCCTTCGCCTCAGCCTTGAGTTCCGTCAGAACATCCAGCTCTCGATTCAGTAGCTCCACCGCTCGACGAGTGGCCAGGGGAAGTAGACAGACCCGCTTCGATCTCTGATGAGGCGAGTACGTCGCCTGACCTGTGCTTGGTACGCCACGAGATCGGTAGAAACTCTTGAGACGATTCTTGGTACGCACGACATCGCGCGTCACCATCGTATAGGTTCGAGCCAACTCCCGTAGAGCGCGGAACCGTCCGGGGTCTTTGTAGACCCCTCGACCAACCTTTCCCGTACGGATACGATCAGCGAGGCCATGCGCATCAATCGCGTCGTTCTTCGAACCCGGCTTCCATTCAGCCCGAAACACCACCATCTCGGACACGTGAGGAGAGAGAATCTCATACAACCATTGGCTCCACTCCCCCTCCTCGATGCACAAATGACGATTCCCCGCGATCTGGCGCACGTACTCGACCAGTGCCTCGCCATTCGTTTCAATGACGTCGCGCCGAAGCTGCTTGCCAGCCACGTTCAGAACGCTGAACGTGCAGCTAGTGGCGTGAATATCGGCGCCAAGGTATCGTTCCATTGCGGTCCTCCTTCGTTAGGGTGGGGACTCAGGACTGCTCGAACCCCGAGCATCTCCCTTTCGGAGGAGACCGCAATATCCGCGTCAGCCTCGGCCGACGGACCAACCGGAGGCTATGCGGACGTGTCTTTCGAATGATGCCTGCTTTTCAGAACCGGAATGGCGCATTTGTGTCCGCACGGAAGGCAATTCTGCCAGTACGGGCCGTAGTTGTACTGATAGCACAGCCCGTCGTCCGGATGCAGCACGGCCTTCCCGTATAGCGACCTGCAGAGGCGGATTTCGTGCCCGGCGCAATCCAAGGCCTCCCCTTGGCCGATCCGCGGGTCGTTCATGATCCTGATTCCACCATGACTGCCTGGATACATGGTGAAGAAGCCTACTCTCGTGAGACCGTCATAGTTCTCGGTCACCGTGTAGCAGCCGTCGTACCACGTCACGGCGTTCCCGGTCCCGGACTCGGGCCAGACACCGTCGACGTCGTCCTGCGGGATCTCAGAACCTCCCGTACAGAGGGTCCAGACCCAAACTTCCACCGTCGGCTCGTACTGAATACCGAACTGAAGCCCGCCAATACCGCCGTGCTCCCCGTCTACGTCCGGCACGCCGCCGACCAGGATCCAAGTGAAGATCGGTGTCGAGCGCGCAGTCACTGCAAGCATACACAAGGTCACGGTGACGGTCAGGCGGGGGGTTCGATCCGGATGCAGCGTGTCTTTCAGCGTCGCAAAAGCTAACGCGTTTTATTACAATAGATTAATTCGGGTTCAGCGATCGCTGATCAGAGGGAGCCCGGTCGGCGGCCCCTCACCGTTCCCGGCAGCCCGGCGTCGTGGCGGCTTGTCACCCGGCGGACCGGTCTGCTACCGTCATGCGCCCGCTGTTCAACCTGCGGGCACGGTAAGAAACCCACCGAACGGGGAGGATGGGCGCGATGGGCACTAAGCTCCGCATCGGCGTATTAACGGGTGGCGGGGATGTTCCCGGTCTCAATTCGTGTATACGTGCGCTCACGTATCGGGCCATCGATGACGGCCACGAGATCATCGGCATCCGCCAGGGATGGGAAGGGCTCGTGCGCCTCCAGCCCGGCGATCCCGAATCGGAGAAGGAATGGCTGCAACCCGTTAGCAAGGAGAAGGTCAGAACGGTCGATCGATTCGGCGGCACCTTCCTTCATACCTCCCGGACCAACCCCATTCGAGTCAAGCGGAGTGATCTGCCCGATCACCTGAAGAGCCATCACGCGGGAGGGGACCCATCGGAAACCGTGGACGTGACGAACGACGTGCTGCGGACTCTGGAAGCCCTCGAGCTCGATTTTCTCGTCGTGATCGGCGGCGACGACACGCTATCGGTGGCCGTTCGTCTCGATTGGGAAGGCTTTCCCATCGTTTCGGTGCCGAAGACCATGGACAACGACGTGAACGGCACCGACTACTGCATCGGCTTCTCGACCGCCGTCACGCGAAGCGTCAACTTCATCACCGACCTCCGGACACCGGCCGGATCGCATGAGCGGATCGCGGTTGTCGAGCTGTTCGGACGCTACTGCGGTGAGACCGCTCTGGTCACCGGCTACCTCGCCAGCGTCGACAGAACGCTCATCGCGGAAGTGCCGTTCGACATGCACAAGCTCGCCGACATGCTGGTAAGCGACAAGATGAGCAACCCGAGCCGCTACGCCATACTCGTCATGAGCGAGGGCGCCAAGATCGAGGGCGGCGAGATGGTAATCGGCGGCGAACAAGACGCGTTCGGACATCAGAAGCTGGGCGGCATCGGGGACCGGGTCGGCGCCGAGATCAAGCGGCTGACCGGACACCATGTTCTGGTCCAGCGCCTCGCTTACCTCATGCGAAGCGGCCCACCCGACTCACTCGACCGCCTCGTGTCGTACAACTACGGCAATCTCGCCTACGAACTGATCACCGACGGCCGGAAGGGAGAGATGGTAGCGCTGCAAAACGGATGCTACACGACGGTGCGGGTCAAGACCGCCACGAACGGCAAGCGCCAGGTGAACGTCCCGGCCTTCTATGACACCGCGACCTACAGGCCGAAGATCTCCGTGATCCGGGGCAAACCGATGTTCCTGTACTAATCGAGGGGAAATCGCTCTATGTATCGAATCACTATGCACGACAAGATCGCCGTCATCATGGGCGTCGCGAACAAGCGGAGCCTCGCGTGGGGCATCGCGGACGGGCTCCATGAAGCGGGCGCACGGATCGCGTTCACGTACATCGGGCACAAGTTCGGATCCAACGTACGCCAGCTGGGATCGAGCTTCCGGGGCGCGCGCTTCTATGAGTGCAACGTGATGAATGACGATCAGATCAGCGACACCTTCGAGAAGATCGGGCACGAGCTGGGACAAATCGACATTCTCGTCCACAGCATCGCCTTCTCACCGCGAGAGGAGCTGGGCGGACGATTCATCAACACGACTCGCGACGGCTATCGAATGGCGATGGAGATCAGCGCGTTCTCGTTGATCAGGGTGGCGCACGCCGCCTACCCGCTGATGAGGGATGAGGGCGGATCGATCGTGGCCATGACGTACGGCGCCTCGCAACGCGTCGTCCCGGCGTACAACGTGATGGGCGGGGCCAAGGCCTCGCTCGAACATCACGTACGGCAGCTCGCGGCCGAGCTCGGACCTCACCACATTCGCGTCAACGCGATATCGGCGGGCCCCGTCAGCACGCTGAGCGCACGCGGCGTGAAGGGTTTTCCAGACATGCTGAAGCACCACCGCGCCAAGGCGCCGCTCAGGCGAAACATAACGCAGACCGACATCGGCAAGGCGGGGGTGTTTCTCTGCAGCGATCTCTCCAGCGGAGTGACCGGAGAGGTTCTGCACGTAGACGGCGGATACAACATAATGGGGATGTAGTCTGATGGACTTCGCCTGGACCCTTTCGAACGAAGCCGTTCTGAAGATCGACGCGTTTCTGTCCCTCGCGGTGGTCGAGGGCCGAAAGCAGCTCTACGAGCACGAAATCTACGAGATCATTCGTGTCCTGGGGATCCGCACGCCGATGTATCGGTTCGTGAGGTGCCCCGACGAGATCGACGACGAGCTGCTCCGACAATTCCGATCGCAGAACCTCATCATGAAAATCATCTCGGATGGAATTCCCCACAAGGCAAAGGTGGGTGGGGTCCGGACGATCGTCAAGAATACGAGCTTCGCGCGCTACATGGCCGGCCGGATGATCGAGGAAGTCCCCAATCATCCCGCGTTCAAGACACCGCCAAAGATCGCCGGTCTGCTGATCGCGGAGTACGTCGAGTACACCCGCGACCTCGGCAACGAGCTGTTGATCGCGACCCGCGAGAACCTCGCGTTCGGCCCGGTGCTCTCGTTCACGAAGGGGGGATCGGACGCCGAGCACTTCGCCAAGCACTACTCCCCACCCAACCTCGCCTTGGCCCCGATTCCTTACGAGCAGTGCCGCGCGCTTCTCGAAGGCACCATGATCAGCCAGAAGTACAGCGAAGAGGGACACGAGGAGTACGTCGGTCAGCTCGCGGAGATTTTGTTCAAGTTCAGCCAGCTGGCGACCCACTATTCGAGCTTCAGCACGCTGCGGCCCCGGTTCATTCTGACCGAGCTGGAGATCAATCCGTTCGTGTTCGACGTGACCGGTAGGCTGATTGCGCTGGACGGTCTCGGAAGCGTCGCGCCGGCCGACCACACCGTAGGCGACTGCCCGGCACCCAACGTATCGAATCTGGAGGGCTTCTTCCGTCCTGAGGGCGTCGCGGTCATCGGCGTGTCCAGCAGCGATTCCGGCAAGGCCGGAAACATCATCGCAACGCTCCTCCATAGCCTCGGCCGGAAGGATCTCTATCTCGTAAACCCGAAGGGCGGTGAGGCCGCGGTCAACGGCGATACTTACAAGCTCTTCAGCTCGGTAACGAAGATCCCGGACCCGGTCGACCTGGTTGTGGTGACCGTCCCGGCGCCGCGCACCCCGGCCGTCGTCGCGGAGGCGAAGGAGAAGGGGGCCCGCGCTATCGTGCTGATCCCCGGAGGTTTCAGCGAGGTCCACGGCGAAGCGACTCTCGAAAAACAGATCGCCGACATCGTTCGCGATACGGACATCCGCGTCGTCGGGCCGAACTGCCTCGGCGTGTTCCATGCCGCCGAGAAGAACCTGCCTGGCGTGAACACGATCTTCATCCCGGAAGAGAAGCTGCAGATGATCCCGCAGGAGGATGCGGGCGTCGCGCTGGTGTCGCAGAGCGGCGCCGCCAGCATCACGATTCTCGACAAGCTCCGTCACGCGATCTACCCCCACTCCATCGTGAGCTACGGAAACCAGATGGACGTTGATCCTGCCGACCTCGTCGCCTACTTCGATCGCGAGCCGGCCATCAACGTGATCGCCGCCTACATCGAAGGGTTCAAGGTTTGTGATGGTCGCAAGTTTTTCGACACGGCCAAGAGCGTGATCACACCCGTCATCGTCTACAAGGCCGGGCGGACGGACGCGGGCGCGCGGGCCGCGGCGTCGCACACCGCCGCGATGGCCGGCGACTACGCGGTCGCGAAGGCCGCGTTGGAGCAGGCGGGCGCGATCGTGGCGGACACGCTTCTCGATCTGAAAGACCTGGTGAAGACGTTCGCGCTTCTGAGCGGACGCCATCCGCGAGGGCGTCGCGTGGCCGGGATCGTGAACGCGGGATTCGAGAGCACATACGCGGCGGACTCACTGGATCGTCTCGAGACCGCGGACTATTCCGACGAGACGGTGCAGACCCTCAAGGAGATTCTGCCGCCCATCGTGGGCATCAATCCGTTTCTCGATCTCACACCCATGGCTGACGATGCGCTCTTCGAGCGCTGCGTCGAACTCGCCTTGGACGATCCGAATGTCGACTCGGTCTTCATCTCGATCGTGCCGCACACACCCATGCTTCACACCACCGTCGAAGAGATCGAGAAGGACACCGACAACATCGCGAGCCGCATCATCCGACAGCACGAGCGGCACAATAAGCCGATCGTCGTCTCGGTCAACGCGGGGACGATGTACAACGCGCTGGTGGACTTCCTGGAAAAGGGCGGGATCCCGACGTACTCGACGGCCGAGCGTGCGATGCGTTGCCTGAACTCGCTCGCGGACCACTATCTCGGACGCTGACCGGTCTCACCAAAGAACGGGAGCCACTGTGTCTGACGAGCGCCTCACGGAATACCGCGCCCGCCTGGAGGAGATCGATCGCGAGGTCATTCGTCTCATCTCCGAACGGGTGCGAATAGCCAAGAACATCGGCCTGACCAAGACTGAGAATGGATCTCCCATTCGGGACTACCGCATGGAGAAGCGGGTCATCGATCGGGCGCGACGATTCTGCGACGAGAGCGGCGTCGATCGCGAGATCGGGGAACAGATCGCGACGATCCTCATATCGGGCGCCGTGCGCGCGCAGGAGCACATTCATCAGAGCCGCTACGAGGGTGAGCTCCATCGCATCTTGATCGTCGGCGGCGCGGGCAAGATGGGACGCTGGCTCGCGAACATTCTTCACGCTCAAGGCCATCGGGTGACCGTCTTCGATCCGTCACCGGCAGCGTCCGACTTCGAGCAGGCGACGACTCTGGCGGAGGGTGCGCGGGGCGCGAAGCTCATCGTGCTGGCCACCCCGCTCGAATCGAGCGAGGCCGTCTACGAGGAGATCCTGCATCTCGAGCCGACCGGTGTGATCGCGGATGTGTTCTCCGTGAAAAGCCAGGTGACGCCTCTGATCGAGCGGGGGGTTCGGGACGGTCGACGAATCGTCTCGCTACACCCGATGTTCGGTCCTGACGTCTATCTCTTGAGCGGCCGTACTCTGTTGATTTGCGACTGCGGAAGCGCGGGCACGGCCCACTTCATTCGCGACCTGTTCGAGGGGACGGCGCTGACGCTGATGGATGTTCCGCTCGCGAGACACGATGAGATCATCGCCTACGTTCTCGGCCTGGGTCACGCGATCAACCTGCTCTTTGCGCGTTGTCTCTGTGACAGCGGGCGAAGCCCCGAGGAAATCGTCGGCGTGTCCAGCACCACGTTCGAGAAGCAGCTCCGCGCGTCACGGGAAGTGTGCTCGGAGAACCCTCGTTTGTACTTCGACATCCAGAACATGAACCCGCTCTCCCCCATGGTTTTCGATGTGATGGAGAACGCGCTGGATCATCTCCGCAGCGCGGCGCTCGATCCTGATCCATCGGCGTTCGAGCGGATCATGACCGACGGGGATCGCTGGTTCGGGGCCGTGATGAAGGGCGAGGGTTAGCGGCAGGTGGCCGTCGAGTCGTAGACCGTCTCTTCGAAGAACTGCACGGGCATATCCGAGCGCGGGAGCTTTGCGATCGCGAACGGTCGCACGTCACGCGCGCACTCAAGCGGCACGTTGTGGCGGGTATATCTGGCCTTGAGCGAGCCGTTTCGCTCGTAGGCGACGTCGTCGAACGAGATGGAGACTGTGGTGCCCGGCCATAAGTCCTGCACGAGGTTGTCGCCGATGAAGGCGCAGACCAGCATCTCGCTCGAGAAGTCGATCGGCGGGAGCACCGAGATCTCCACGGAGCCTATCCGCCAGAGAAGGTCGAGAAGCGCATCCTCGCTCTTGACCGCGAAGTAGCTGCCCTCGTTGATGCGGGTCGACGTTCCGTCCACGAAGGGAGACACGGGCAGAGGCAGGCCCTCGCCGTACCACTCCATGAGCATCTGGAGCCGCGCGAAGAGATCTTCGATCTCGAGCGGGACCTCCGCATCGCCATAGCGGACGATCTGATGGTTGGTGCCCGCGACTTGATACGAGATCGACTGCTTGTCCAGAGTCCCCTCTCCGAAACTTCCGGGTTGTTGGAAGAATCCCGACTCATTGAAACGCTGCAGGAGCTGAATCAACTCGATGTCCGAAAGGAACCCTTTGGTGCTCGTGAGCGTCGATTCCTGCTCGACGTCAAAGACGGTGTAGTGCATGTCACCGTCAGTGAAAACGCTGAGCGTTTCGTTGATGTCGCTCGGATCGTCAGTCGTACGCTGGAAGTAGTGTATGAAATCGAAACCCAGCGCCTCACCCGGCGTCACTTCTTCTTCAGGCGTGAGAAAGACCTGTCCCGTGCAACCCATGACGAAGATGAGCACGAGAATGGAGAGTGGAACGGATGCCCGTCGAATGGACAACATGGAGCCTCCGAAGAAGATAAACCACCTGACGCCGCCCCGCCGTCTCTGCCCCCAGATGCTGTGTTCTATCGAAGTGGTTGTCAGCGGCTAAACTCGTTGTCTCCAGCTGGAGTCTGATCGCGGCGCCGTTCGCCACCCTGCCTAAACCCAACCTCCCGAAGGGGTCAATTCCGAGAGGCCGGCAGTTCTAGCGGCGACCGCCGCGCTTCCCTCCGATCACCGGTATCGTGGCGGAGGCTGACCGCTGATCGACGACGATCGGAGCGGAAACGCGACGGCTTTCAAGCCCAGACGGCCAGATCTCCAAACGCCGAAGCGGCGTCCGGGTCTATTCCACTCAGGACTTAATGCAAGAACCAGGCCGTCGATTCGCTCGATCTTACCTGTTTGCGCGGACTTGCGCGATCGGAGGTCCGCCGGATGCGTCCTCGCCCCCACCACGGCAACATACTTGCCTACAACAGACTATGCGCCGGTACTTCCTGAAATCCTCAAAATCCATCCGGCGGAGCCGATACCGCCACGGCCCCGGATCGAGATAACCCTCAGAAACCCATGCAAGCGTACTCAGAATTCTGAGGCTTTCGGGATCAGAATCGCCACTCGAGATGCGTCTCGGTGACGAGCTTTGTGTAGCGCCGATCCCGGAAGACGGACTCGTTGTGATGCCAACCCAGCCTGAGCTTGAGCAACAGATCGGGCTGGATCGTGTGCCCCACCTCCGCGACGATCGCGTCGTTGTCCTCACGCTCGGAGTCGAAGTTCACCACGCCGAACGCGTCGAGATCTCCCTCATAGTCCCTGAGATCCAAGCGGGCCAAGAGTCGAATCGATGTCGTCCGCGTAAGGCGGTCCCCGAACGTCGCGTCAAAACGGTGTGACGCGAAATCCCATCCGAACGTGTTCGAGTCGTTCTGAAGATACCGGTAACCGAACTCCAGATAGAACCCGCGCAGATACTGCAGCTCGGCACCGATGTGCCAGAACGAATCCTCTTGTTCGCTGGGAAGAACGGACACCTGTCCGTTGGTCACGCGCACCGCCCGCCGGTTGAAGTCGAGCGTGCCCGCGCCCCCCTGAAGGCGCGCGAGGAAGCGGCGGGAGAGCTGCTTGCTCAGCGCGCCGTCCCCACGGAAGCCGGCCTGCTCCCGCCCCGTAGTGACCCTATAGTCCAGAAGCGTGCGGGCGGCCTTGACCTCACTCATCACGGAACCGATCGGGACGCGAAGAAACGACTCGATAACCAGAGAGCCGAAGCCGCGCGTGGCGGCGGAGTCGGCGTAGTCGCGTGTCTCGAGCTGCAGCCGCACGCCGGCCGCGGTTCGATTGCGTGCCGTGTAGGAGAGATCGAAGCCCGCCTCACCCATGACACGGCTGTCGTCCTTGATATTTCGATAGCGATGCATCCCGAGTCGCCACACCGATGCGAGACGCAGGCGCTGCGCGAGGGCCGCGCGGTGACGGAGGCTGCCGAAGACCTGGAGCGCCTGGTCCGATGTTTCGTCCTCGAGACTTTCGCGAACGTTGCTGTCATCGAGCAGACCGATCTGCACGTGCCCCTCGACGTGCTGCGCGATGGCGGCGACCCGAGCCGGCCCTGCCAACAGCGCAAGGGTCCACATAGACGAAACGATTCCGATCGCCCATCCACGGCCCATCATCCGTCCCCCTCTCTTCGCGCCGCTTCCTCCAGCATGAGCCTGTGCTTGCCGTCCATGGCCCGGATGTCATCCCCCAGTTCGTGTTCGACCCGCTCGATTCGCACAATCAGACTATCCAAATCTTCCCACCGAGTCTCCCCGCTTTCCGACAGTTCGAGATGAGGCGCCAGATCCGCGAGCGAGGGCGGTAGCGAGATGGGTCCTTCACTTCCCGTCGACCATCCCGCGTCCCATTGACCGCCCATCGGATCAGGGCTGCTGAAGAAATCGTTCTCGGCCTCGAGTCGGCGGACTTCCTCAAGGATCTCACGGTCCTCGATGAGCTCACGCTTCCAGCTATTCAGTGCCTCGAATAGCCTGCCGAGGAGATCCCGATTGTCGGCCATCAGATCGGCCTTTTCCCTCAGACTTTCGGGGGTGTCGTCGGGCTCGATGTCGAGCTCCAGGTAGAGCAGGCGACCTCGCCGCGCAAGGCGGGCACGTATCTTCTGGCGCTCGAGAACGAGCGTCTCGAACTCTTGAAAACGCGTCACACGTGCCTGCGAATCCGCCGGCTCGCGCTCGTAGGCCTCGCGCCGGAGGTCGATCTCGGGACCCAGCGCCCGAAGGAGCTTGAGCGCGTAGAATCCGTACTCCTCCGACAGGCGCCCGCGCCGGGCCTGCAGGAAATCCAACCGCCCGGAATGCTGCTCCGACTGCCTGCGGAGCTCCGAATACCGCTGCCGATCGAGCGGACCCAGCGAGCTTTGTCGGTCGAGCCGCGAGATCTCTTCTTTGACCTCCACGGCCTGGGCGTCGACGTGGTCCCACTCCGTATCGATCGAACGCATCTCCGCATCGATGTCGGCGAGCCGGGTACGGAAGCTATCGGCCTGCGCGTAGCTCCGCGCGTACCCGCACCGGGGGAACAACGCGAGAAGACACAGCGCTCCCGAGACGATGAGCCATCCCGGAAAGCCGCGAATCTGTGTATTACGTAATCCCATACTTCTCGAGCTTGTAGTAGAGCGCGCTTTCCTTGATTCCGAGCCGACGGGCGGCCTCCGCCTTCACCCCCTCGGCGCGCGCGAGGGCGCGCAGAATGAGCTGTCGTTCGAGTGCCTGAAGCGTCTGGTTGAGCGGAGGATCCCCATCCGGCACCGACAGGTAGCGCGTTGCCTCGGGTGAAGCCAGAACCGGCAAATCATCCGGACCGATCTCCGATCCGTCCGTAAGGACCATTGCCCGCTCCATCACGTTTTCAAGCTCCCGAACGTTGCCCGGCCAGTGGTACGACAGCAGCACTTCCTCGGCCGCCGTGGAAAGCTCCAGCTCGGGCCGCGACTTCTGCTCACAGAGACGGTTTAGGAAGAAACGTGCCAACTCGGGAATGTCCTCCGGTCTCTCGCGAAGCGGCGGCATCTGAATCGGAATGACGTGGAGGCGATAGTAAAGATCCTCTCGGAACCGCCCCGCCGCGACCTCCTGCTGGAGATCCCGGTTCGTGGACGTGATGATCCTGACGTCCACCTTGATCGTCTCCTCGCCACCGACGCGCTCGAAGGTCTTCTCCTGTAGAACCCGCAGGAGCTTGACCTGTGTCCCGGCCGGGACTTCCCCGACCTCGTCGAGCAGCAACGTCCCGCCGTGGGCCAGCTCGAAGCGCCCCTTGCGACGGCGCACGGCACCCGTGAACGCCCCCTTCTCGTGACCGAAAAGCTCGCTCTCAAGCACGCCCTCGGCCAGCGCGCCGCAGTTGACCGTGACGAACGGCCCCGACGGGCGGTTGCCATTGCGATGAATGGCACGGGCCACGAGCTCCTTCCCGGTACCGCTCTCCCCCGTGATGAGCACGGCGGCATCCGACGGTGCCACCTTTCGTATCTGCTTGAAGATCGCCGTCATCGCCGACGAAGATCCGACGATCTCGTCCACGTTGAATTTGCTCTCGACGACCTCTCGCAGATACTCGGCTTCGTCCTCCGCGCGCTCCCGCCGGCCGCGCTCGTCGAGCATGTCCGCGAGACGTCTGACCTTCAGCTCGAGCGCGTCCGGACTGAACGGCTTCGTCATGTAGTCGGCCGCGCCCGCCTTCATGGCTTCGACCGCCGACTCGACGGTCCCATAGCCGGTGACCATGAGAACCTCGATGTCGGCGCGGTGCGTTTTGGCGCGTTTGAGGACCTCCAGTCCGTCGACGGGAGACATCTTCAGGTCCGTTACCACGATTCCAACGTCGTTCGCGACCAGCAGCTCGAGCGCTGTCGCACCGTCCGCCGCGTCCAGGACGTGGAAGCCCGCATCTTCAAGGGTGGCTTTCATGCCGAGCCGAAGCGTTTCATTGTCTTCAACAATCAAAATCGTCGTCATGCTTCATCTCCAGCGCTAAGCCAATTCAGCGTCACGACCGTGCCGCCCGATGGACCGGCCTCGATCGTAAGTGTTCCGCCGTTTCGTTCGACAAGCTTCTGAGCGATGGACAAACCGAGGCCGGAGCCCTGCTGCTTCGTGCTGAAGAACGGCTCGAACACACGCGATCGTATGTCGTCGGCGATTCCGGGACCATCGTCCTCCACGCGAATCCGGACTCGACCATCCGTGCGCTCCGCGTGCACTGCCACGCGTCCACCCTGCTCCAGCGCCTGGACCGCGTTTTGGACGAGATTGATGAGCACCTGCCTGATCTGCCCGGGGTCGGCCGTGAGACGAACGTCGTCACAGTTCATTTCGAGGCGAACGCCGGCGCGGCTGATCGCGGCGTCGAGCACCTGCCCGACTTCCACAGCGATCTCCTCCACCAGAAACTCCCGGCGGTTGGGCTCTTCGGTGGGACGGGCGTACTCCAGGAAATCCTTGATGATCCCCTCGAGATTATGAACCTCCTGGAGTATGCGGTCGACGCGTTCCTCCGCCTTGGAGTCGGGCGCGACCTCCCTCTTGAGCAACCCCGCGAAGAGCTCGATGCCGCCCAGCGGATTTCGCACCTCGTGCGCGACACCGCCCAGCATGGCGCGCAGACTTCGCTCACGTGCGTGGACCGCCTCGCGCATCCGCTCCAGTGTCCGGCCGAGGTAGCCGATTTCATCGTGGCCGGCATCCGGCACGGATGTTTCCAGGTTTCCAGCGCTGATCCGGTCGGCCGAAGCGACCAGCTTTCGGATCGGACCGACGATGGTCCGCGCCATGAAGAGAGACAGAGCGATCGATCCGGCGAGTCCGATGGCGCCGGCGAAGAGAAGGCCGTTCTTCATGCGGGAGATCGCATCGAGGAAACTCGCGCTCGCCACGATGGCGAGCGCAGCGTCAACGCGGGACTCGGCCGGGAGCGGGATGTAGGCCGCCTTGTAGATGTGACCGCCGCGCCCTGTGAAGAGGTGACCGACGACGCGTTCACCCGCGAGCACCTTGTCGACGGCCTCCTGCTCGAATTCCAGCTCGGGGTAGACCTCCCCGGCCGTCTTCTGATCGGCGTCCGCGAGGGACGCGCGGCTCCTGTCAAACACGTAAAGTCGATGCAGGCCGGACGCCGTTCGGGCCTGATCGAGCATCTGGCTCACGGTGCGTGCGGCCCGTCCTTCGCCTCCCAGCGCGACGATCAGCTTCCGCTGGTCTTCGGAGATCCGCGACGCGACGATCGATCCGGTGGCCAGGAGCTTCTCACCCAGCTCTTCCTCCATCGCCGTCCGCATCTCTTCATAGAAGAGGACACCGCCGAGTCCGAATACGGCCAGCGCGAAAAGGCCGAACGTGAGGATCAGTCTGTTTTGGACGCTCGAGCGCACCGCCCCCCCCTATACCGCATCTCCGCTCTTGGACTTCGCCTCGGTCTTCTCTTCCGATTTCTCGCCGTTTCGGTGCTTCGAGAACTTTCGAACGTTCTCCTCCCAGAAGGTCCGCAGGATCTCCGCCGGCGCCTGGTTCGAACCCGTGCGGAGCTGCTCCAAGCGGCGTTCGGCCTCGGCGAGCCAGTCTTTCGGGAGAAGCAGCGGTTTATGCTTCGGCACAACCAGCGGAAGCGCGCCGGGAAGTAACTCGATCTTGAAATAGGATCGAGCGTCGAACACGTCGCCGTCGATCTGGACCGACATCGGCGGCTGAATCCAGACTTCCACCTTGCGCGTTCGGTAGAAGACCGCGTTTCGCGTGCGCCGCCAGCGGGCTGTGGCCGCGAATCCGACGAGCTTCAGGAATTCCCAGAGGTTCGCGAACTGCAGAACGGCCACGTCGAGCCAGCCGTCGTCCACTGAGGAATCCGGAACGATATCGACCTGCCCCAGCGTCTCACCGCAGTTGGCGAAGACGACGCCCTTCGCCCGATGAAGCACGGTCCGGCCGTCGTCGAGACGCATCTCCACCTGCACGCCGGAGCGGGCAAGGTTGCGGATCAGCGACCAGAGGTAGGCGATCGGCCCGAGGAACCGCTTGAGCTCGCGGTCCGTGTCTCGCATCGCGTCGGTCGCGATACCGAATCCCGCCGAGAGCGCGAACGGCTCGCCATCGATGAGCGCGATGTCCATCCGGCGCGTGTCTCCCTCGTCGAGGAGCTTGACCAGCGGGCGGGGCCGAGTCGGGATCCGCCAGTAGGTCGCGATGAGATTGCCCGTGCCGGCATGGGCCAGAAGCACGGGAACGTCGCCCCCGACGAGCGGGCCGAGTGCGGAGCGGAGGGTACCGTCGCCGCCGACGATCACGACCAGGTCGCACCCGTCCGCAAGCGCTTCGCGCACCGCGAGATCGGTTGGCCGGTCCCCGTCCACGAGGAAGTGGCGCGTCTCGATGCCGCGCTCGTCGAGCAGGCCCGCGACGGCGTCGCCAACCACCTGCCCCTTGCCTCGTCCGGCAAGCGGGTTCTTGATAATTAGTGCTTTACGGTATCTCATACCACCGCCGCAGCGTTTCGTGGAAATCTGGTGAATGGTATACTGCCCGCGTTCTCTCTGCATCTCTTTCCATGAACATAGGTTGTGAAGGCCGCCACCCGGAGGATTGACCCGTGCGCTACCGAAATCTGGGCCATAGCGGACTGAAGGTGAGCGAGGTCGGTCTCGGTTCGTGGCTGACCTTCGGACGGTCCGTCGACCAGAAGACGACGACCGCCTGCGTTCACAGGGCATTCGATTTGGGGGTGATTTTCTTCGATACCGCCGACATCTATGCCCGGGGGCGCGGCGAGACCGCCATGGGGCGGGCGCTCAAGGACTTCCGCCGCTCGGACTATGTGCTCGCCACGAAGGTGTTTTGGCCGATGTCGGAGAACCCGAACGACGCCGGGCTCTCGAGAAAGCACATCATCGAGTCGTGCGAGGCGAGCCTCAAGCGCTGTGGGGTCGACTATTTCGACCTCTACCAATGCCACCGCTTCGATCCGCACGTCCCGCTCGATGAGGTCGTCCGCGCGATGGACCAGCTCATCCGTGACGGGAAAGTGCTCTACTGGGGGGTCAGCGTATGGTCCGCCCAGCAGATCGAACACGCGGTAGGAATCGCCGACCGCTTCCTGGCCTATCGACCCATATCGAACCAACCCCCGTACAACCTGCTTCAGCGGGAGATCGAGGCGGAGGTCATTCCGACCTCCAAGCGGGTGGGTCTGGGTCAGGTGGTGTTCAGCCCGTTGGCGGAAGGCGTGCTCACCGGAAAGTACGCGGGCGGAAAGGTACCCAAGGGGTCGCGGGCGGACGATCCGAAGACGCGGCAGTTCATGGAGCCCCATCTGAACGATGAGACGTTCGAGAGAGTCGAGCGCCTCGGCGAGATCGCCGGAGGCCTGGGGCTCACACCCGCGGCGCTCGCCCTGGCGTGGTGCCTGCGTGACGACGACGTGGCCAGCGTGATCGCGGGCGCCACGCGCGTCGAGCACGTGGAAGAAAACGTCAACGGGAGTGGGGTCGAGATACCGGCCGATGTGATGGCCGAGCTGGATACACTCTTCCCTGCAATCGGAGTGACAGACTCGTGATCGATTCGTCTTTGACCACGCGCGCGTGCGAGGTCGGCTGGCTGGGCCGCATCGCGTACGCCGATGGGATCGCCATCCAGGAGGAACGGGTCGCGGCACGCCAACGCGGCGCGTCACCCGACACGCTCCTGCTTCTGGAGCACCCGCACGTCATCACGACGGGGAAACGCGGCAGCTTCGCGAACCTGGTCGCGGACGAGGAGCTCCTGCGCCGTCGCGGCGTGACCGTTCATCGAACCGGGCGGGGCGGTGATGTCACCTACCACGGTCCCGGGCAGCTCGTGGGCTACCCGATCGTGAGCATCCGTGAGGAGCGGCGTGGGGCGCGCCGCTACGTGCACGATTTGGAAGAAGCGCTCATCAGGGCGCTCGCCGGCTTCGGGCTCGCCGCCGACCGGCGCGAAGGCAAAACCGGCGTTTGGATCGGATCTGAGAAGATCGCCGCGATCGGCGTCCAGATCTCCAGCGGTATCACATCTCACGGCTTCGCCCTGAACGTCTCAACGGATTTGAGCTACTTCGATCTCATCGTGCCGTGCGGGATCCGCGACGCCGGGGTGACATCGATGAGCCGGGCTCTGGGCCGTTCGGTGGAGGTGGCCGACTTCCTGACCGCCGTCGCCGAGTCGTTCGGTGAGGTTTTCTCACGAAGGATGAAATGGACAACAGCCGTTCCGACGACACACTAGACCGCACGGCGGGCCACGCGCCGGCGGACACCACTCGCGCGCGCGTCCGCTTCCGTCCCCGGGCAACCGATCCGCATCGAGGGCGGCTCAGCGAGCGACATGCCGGATTGGGTGAACGTCCCGAGTGGATACGTGTTCGGCTCAGCTCCAAGCCGCACTACTACAGCCTTCGCGGGCTTGTGAACGATCTCAAACTCCACACGGTCTGTCAGGAAGCACGCTGCCCGAACATCACCGAGTGCTGGGAGAGCGGAACGGCGACGTTCATGATCCTGGGCGATAACTGCACGCGTCGTTGCGGTTTCTGCGCCGTGAGCAAGCTCACGCCCCGTCCGGTCGATCCGGAGGAACCGCGACACGTCGGCGAGGCGGTGAAGTCGCTGGGGCTCCGCCACGCCGTGGTGACGTCAGTCAACCGTGACGATCTTTCGGACGGGGGCGCCGCCCACTTCGCGGAGACGATCGCGGCGATCCGAGACCTGAATCCGGGATGCAGTGTCGAGGTTCTGGTGCCTGATTTCGAGGGAAGTGGTGACGCCATCGATACGGTGCTGGCGGCCCGGCCGGACGTGCTCAATCACAACGTCGAGACGGTGCCGAGTCTCTACCGGACCGTGCGGCCGCAGGCGCGCTACGCCACGAGTCTCGGGCTTCTCTCCCGCGCGGACCGCTTCCGCCGAGGGAACGGCGTCGAGATGGTGACCAAGAGCGGCCTCATGGTCGGCCTGGGAGAGACGATGGAGGAGATCTCGCAGGTCATGCGCGACCTACGCGCCATCGAATGCGACGTCCTCACGATCGGGCAGTATCTCTCGCCGTCGCTCAAGCACCTCCCGGTCCGCCGATGGGTGACGCCGGAGGAGTTCGATGCGCTTCGCGACGAGGGGATTGCCCTCGGCTTCCGGCACGTCGAGAGCGGCCCGTTCGTTCGGAGTTCCTACCACGCCCACCGGCACGTGGGGCACAAAGACGCGGCCGACGGGCACTGACCCGCTACCGCTTGAGCCCCGCCACCGCGGCCTTGATCCGCTTGAGCCCCTCTTCCAACCGATCGAGCGAGGCCGCGTACGAGATCCGGATGAAACCCGGCGCTCCGAAGGCCCCGCCGGGCACCGTCGCGACGTGGCCTTCCTCGAGGAGATACTGTGAGAGATCCATGTCGCTGCCGATCTCGCGATCGCCTAGGCGCGTTCCGAGCGAGGCGCCGACGTTCGGAAACGTGTAGAACGCGCCCTGCGGCTTCACGCAGCTCCATCCCGGGATCTCGGTAAGCGCCTTGAGCACGAAAGCGCGCCGCTTCCAGAACTCGTCGACCATCGCATCGATGCCGTCCTGCGGGCCCGTGAGACCCGCTAGGCTCGCCCATTGCGAGATCGAGGACGCGTTCGACGTGCTGTGGCTCTGCACGACGCTCATCGCCTTGATCACCTCCTTGGGCGCGGCGGCATACCCGATCCGCCAACCGGTCATCGAGTACGCCTTGGAGACGCCACTGATCACGACGGTGCGGTTGCGGACTTCGTCACCGAGCGAAGCGAAGGAAACGAACTCGTGACCGTCGTAGACGAGCTTCTCGTAGATCTCGTCGGTGACGACGACCAGATCGGCCTCGACCGCAACCTGCGCGATCGCTTCCAGCTCATCGCGTGAATAGGAGGCGCCGGTGGGATTGCACGGGTTGTTGATGAAGAGCATCTTGCTCTTGGGGGTCAGGGCCGTGCGGAGCGCGTCCGCGGAGAGCCGAAAGCCGCTCTCCTCACCCGCCGATACGTACACGGGCTTGGCGCCGGCCAGGTTCACCATCGCGGGATACGACACCCAGTACGGGGCCGGAATGATCGCCTCGTCTCCGGCGGCCAGAAGCGCCATGCACGCGTTGAAGAGACACTGCTTGGCGCCGGTGGAGACGATGATTTCCGACGGTTCGTACTCCAGACCGTTTTCGGTCCGGTATTTCTGGCAGATCGCCTCCCGGAGCTGTTGAATGCCCGGATTCATCGTGTAGGTCGTGTGACCGTCATCGATCGCCTTCTTTGCCGCTTCACCGATGTGCGATGGAGTCGCGAAGTCCGGCTCCCCGACGCTCAAGTCGACGATATCGATGCCGTCGGCCCGCATGCGTTTCGCGGCCGTGCTCATGTGTAGCGTGGCGGACATGCCGACGCGGCCGATGCGTTCTGCGATCATGTTTGTGCCTCGACTTTCTCACTGCTGTCGTGCTTCATGTAGATCGTCCGCGTGGGGAACGCCACCTCGAGACCATGGTCCTCCAGGAGCCGCATGATCCTCAGATTGACGTCCTGCCTCGCATCGAGGTAGTCCGCCCACACGGTCGTTTTGGTGAAATAGTAGATGAAGATATCCAGGGAGCTTGCCCCGTAATCAGTGAAGTTCACGAGGAAGAAGCCTTGATGGACCGCGGGATGCATCTTGAGCAGCTCGCGGATCCCTTCCACCGCTTTCTCCATCTGGTCCGCTTTCGTGTCGTACGTGACGCCGACCGTCATCTTCACGCGCCGGATCGGCATGCGCGACCAGTTGTTCACGACGGAGTTCGCCAGGACGCTGTTCGGGATCGATATGACGGTCTTTCCGAACGTGCGTATGCGCGTCGAGCGAATGCCGATCTCCTCGACGACACCCTCGAAGTCGTCACCTTCGATCCAGTCCCCGATCGCAAACGGGCGATCGAGGAGGATCGTCACCGATCCGAAGAAGTTCGAAAGCGTGTCCTGCGCGGCGAGCGCCAGCGCGAGCCCGCCGATCCCGAGACCCGCGAGCAGGCTTCCCACCGAGTAGCCCATGTTCTGAATGATGAGGACAAAGACGATCACGCCCACGAAGAGCTTCATCGACTTCCGGACGATGGGTATGAGCTGGTCGTCGAGCTTCGAGTCCGTCTTGCCGGCGAGGGTCATCATGTATTCCGCGAGCACGTCGATCAGACGCATGAAGAGCCAGGCGATGTCGACGGTCACGAGGACCTTCAGGAGCGTATAGCAGAATCGACGAACGTTCGTCGGTTCCGTCGGAAGCTGCAGGATGACGATCGCCGCGAACAGACCGATGATGATGAGCCCGAAGCCGACGGGCTTCTCCATGGCCTCGAGTAGCTTGTCGTCCAGCTCCGTGGCGGTTCGCTGCGTGAGTCGCCTGAACCAAACCGCCAGCACGGAATGCAGGATCTTCCTCAGCGCGACCGCGACGAGGATCGCCAGAAACGCCAGCGCAAGCCGATCCAGCGGGATACCGACGACGGAGTGCTCGTTCAGGAATGATGCGGCGTCAGATATTGATCCCATGGTCCTCCCCACCCATTACCCCGGACTTGAGCGGTAGATCGTCTCTGGAACGGGCGGAGGGGTCAAGCCGAATTTGGGCCCGGAATCGAGTAATCCAACCCGAATCGAGGCGGCATTGGGGAATCAGCCCGATCTGACGAGAAAATCGATGCGTTCCCGCGCCTGCGCCGCCGCATCGGAATCGGGGGCGAGAAAGAGGATCCGGTGGTAGGCGTCGAGTGCTCTCTGGGAGCGCCCAACCCCTTCCAGGAGCTTCGCTTCGAGATAGGCCTTTCCCGCCTGCTCCTCCAGCCGGCGGCGCATCGGATCGGCGTAAGAGCTTGCAGGATAGCGCTCGAGAAACGCCGCGGGCTCCTCCATCGATTCGAGCGACACGATGAGCGAATCCATCTGGGCCGATGCCTCGGCCATCAGAACGTCGGGGATCGGGCTTTCGAGCACCGACTGCATGACGCACGGATCCTTGAGCCGCGGCACGACCGCCGACAGCGTGCTCTCGGCTTTCGCAGGCCACGGCTCTTCGGGGTGGTCGCGGCGGAGCCGGAGCGAACTCTTCGCCGCCAGCTCCCATCTACCGGAGCGACGGTAGTTCTCCGAGAGCAAGTAAAGCACTCCAGGGAATTGGGGATCGTCGGGGAAGTTCACGATGAACCCTTCGAGCACGCTCGTCGCCTGAAGCTCCTTCTCGAACTCCTCCCCGTAGCGTTCGCGGATCCGCCCGCGGTCGCGGTCGAGGCTGTCACGCTCGACCGACATCGCTTCGGCCAGCTCGCCGTTCGGATCGATCCGCCTGGCGCGCGTGATGAGCGAATCGTAGTCGGCGATGATCGGCCAGAGTTCCCGCTCGAGCTCACGCCGGGTCACGTCGCGACTCGTGCGGAAGCGGAGCAGCTCGTGGCCGGCTTCAAGCGCGGTCATGCCCCTCGGCTCGGCCCGAAGCGCCATCTCGTAGAGAAACGACGCCTCGTCGTCTTCATCGCGGAGAGAGGCGATACGAAACAGCTCGGCCTGAACCGCGCGGCGAAACGCGTACACGGGCGGCGGCTCGGTGGCGGGCTGAATACTCCTTCCCTGCGCGGCGGCCCGCGGCGCGCGCTCCTTGAAGAACGGGTGTGTGAGCCAGAAGCCGTAGGTGGCGTCTTCATGCACGCGTTCGCGCAGCTTGTCGAGTAAGTCCGCGGTGGAGCCGGACGGATAGCCCACCTTCGTCGAAAGGCGCACGCCCGTCTCATCGGCTTCGTACTCGAGGCCTCGTCCGTACTTTCGTTCGAGAAGCGTCCGGAACAGTCCACCGAAGAGCGGCACCCCCTCGATGAGCGCGTCCCGCCCGGTACTTCCGCGCGTCACTTGATCGCCCATGACCTCGTAGCGCGGTCCGCTCGCGGCCACGTCATCGGCCGCTAGAAAGACGCCGACGAGCAACGCGAGCTGGGCGAGCGAGAGAACGCTCGACAATCGTTGTGATCGCGAGAAGTGATTGTGGATGACGTGACCGACCTCGTGTCCGAGAAGGGCCGCGAGCTCGCCGTCGGTGAGGTTCAGCTCCATCATTCCGCGCGTCACGAAGATGAACCCGCCGGGGAGCGCGAACGCGTTCGGGTCGGGCATGTCGATCACGTGGAACGTGAAGAGAGCGGGACGCGGAACCATGGAGGCCACTCGGTAGCCGATGTCGTTCACTCGGCGACGGAGGGAATCCACATCCACGAATCCGATGTGTTCGCCGACTTCCATGGTGATGCGTAGCCCCAGGTCGAAGTCGCTCCGGGGAATGTGTTGGGCGTGTTCGTCGTCCTCGTGGACACCGAGCCGGTGGACCGGCGGCGCTACGGCGCAGGAAACGCCGATCACGAGCAGGACCGAAACGAGGCCGACGCGAACAGCGAGTCGTCGCATTGAAGGTGATCTCCACATCCGGTCCGGACGCTATCCCAGACCCACCACCAAGACAAGACCTTCCATGGCAGTAACCCGTTTGACGGGCTAGGGTTCCGTCTGATCGATCCGGCGGGCCAGGTCCGCCAACGAGCGGGCGGACGGGTTCTCCGAGAGACCGGTCCGAACCGCGTCGCGGGCCCCGGTGGGGTTCCCCAACGCCAGGCGCGCGCGGACCAGATTCTCCCACGCCAGCACGTAGTGGACGTCCGCCTCTACCGCCCTCAGCCACAGGCGTTCGGCCCGCTCGATTTGCCCCGCACCCGCGAGGAGCGTGGCCAGGTCGTTCAGCATTCGGGCGTTGTCCGGCACACGGCCTGACGTCGCCTCTACCAAGCTCAGGGCGAGATCCGTTCGCCCGACCGCGAAGAGGTAGGCGGCATGATGAAAACTCACGGCGGCTAGCGTCCCCCGCTCGAAGTAGCCGAGCTTCGCCGACGCGCGATGGCGGAGCGCGTTGTCCCGCCAGCGCGGAGGCGCAGCTTCCGGCGGGCCGTATCTAAACGCAAGGCCGTTGGGAGTGCACGCGCCCGGATCGAAGGGCGGCTTGGGCAACGTCACGAAGATGGGTCGCTCCCGTCGCTCAACGACACGCGTGGCAGACTCGGCTGGACGCCCGTAAGCATCCGCCGAATCCGGCGCCCCGATCACGCGGAGCGATACGTCGGTCCGCATCCTCTCGACCGCTTGAAGGTAGATGAGCGGGAACGCCTCGTGATCAGCGCTCACGAACAGAACCGCGTCCGCCGGGAGCGGGGCCAGGAGCGCGCGCCCGTAGTCGCCGGCGATGTAGTTGTCAGACTTGTCGCAGACCGGCCTCACGACGATGAAGAGCCATACCGCCCACGCTGCAACCGCGACCCCCGTGATACCCGCGATACGAGCGGCGAGGGATTGTAGTCCCTGTGCCGCGAGTAGTAGCAGGAACGAAAACGACGGAAGGAGAAAGACCTCCGACTCGATGAGTTGTTCACCTCGGAGTAGTCCCGAAAGAACAACCGCAGAGACGGGGCCCGCGAGCAACAGCCATGCGATGAGCGTTTGTGTCACGTGATCGCGCCGGAGCCGAATGATCGCCACGGCCGCAAGCCCCCACGCGACCCCCGATGCGACGTGCGTCGAGGCCGAGATCCACTTCGCCAATTGCTGTAAGACGACATCCACTCCGGGCCAACGAAACCCGCCGTACTGGCCGCGTGTGATGTGCGCGAGAAGGCGCTCGAGGTCGGCGGGATGTCCCCAATCCAGCGGCGGCGACGTTGCTGAACGAATGGGGAGATAGAGCAGCGGAGTCATGCCGAGAAGGACCCATCCGATCGTTCGCACCCACCCGCTCGGTCGAACCCCCTCCGCCAGAGATCGGCGAAGCCGTCCCCATACCACGGGTAAAAGCAGTGCGAGGTTTCCGCCGTGCGAGATGAGCGAGAGCCCGGACACGTAGGCCAGAAGCGACTTCCGGTCCGAACGAAGGTGCAGCAAAGCAAGCCACAACACGATGACGAGATTGAGACTGTAGACCTCGGCAACGACCGATTGCCCCCAGAGGGTCGGCCCGAGACCATGGACGAGCGTGAGCGGGGCCCCGATCCACAACCGGAGTCCGCACGGCCCCACCGCCAGACGAAAGAAAATCCATGAGGCCAACGCGGAGAAGAACGCCACGCCGAGATTTACACCGACCGCGGGTGACCCGAACGGAAGCCACGAGAAGGGGTGAAGGCACAAGCACCAGAGCGGGTAACCGGGTGGATGAGGAACACCGAGCGTCGCGGCGGCGGTGATCAGCTCACCGCTGTCTCCGATCGATATCGACGGCGACAGGGTCGTGAGATAGACACAGAAGATGATGGCGAAGAGCGCGAAGCCGGTGAGTTTCTCGGCAGTGGCCGTCACATCTTGCTCGCGGAACTCGGACGCCGCCCCCGTCCCGCGAGCTGCTCGATCCATCTGCGAAGGCCTCCCGCGGGCTTGGCCTCATCGATCGAGATCGCGGGCACGCGACCGAGACACCAGCCGTCGACATGGACGAACAGATTTCCGATCTCCTGTCCGACCCTTATTGGCGCGACGAGGTCTTCGGTGAGCGCCAGCGTCACGGCGGGATCGGCGGGGTGGTCGATCTCCGACCAGATGAAGAGCCCGGCACCCGAGGCGATGCGGATCTCTTCCGAATCCTCCGCGTCCATGACCGATCGTGTCGCAACGATGTCTCCGACATCGAGGACGGGTAGCTTCTCGAAGCGCCCGAAACCGTAGTCGAGAAGCGCGCGCGCCAAGCGAAATCGCTCGTCGCTCGAGGGTGCGCCGAGGATGGAGCAAACGAGCCGCCGGCCGTCCCGCTTCGCCGTCGCGATGAGACACCAGCGGGCGCGCTGTGTGAAGCCGGTCTTGAGCCCGTCCACGCCTTCGATCTTCCCCAGCATTTCGTTTGCGTTGACGATGATCAGGTCGCGATCGTTGACGGGCGTTCGCTCGGTTGCGCACCACTCCATGAGTCGCTGATGGCGAACCGCCTCGCAACCGAGAACGGCGAGATCCATGGCGCTCGCCCGATCTCCCTGCTGTCCCCAGCTTGCCGGAAGCCCGTGGGGGGTCCGAAAACGCGTCTCGGTCAGGCCGAGGTCTTTCGCGCGTGCGTTCATCATCGTGACCGATCGCTCGTAGCTGCCGAAGAGGCCCTCCGCCAGGGCGACCGCCGCGTCGTTCGCCGAGTGCACGGCGACGTAGAGCGCGAGCTCGTCGAGCGTCCGGACGTCTCCTTCGGCGAGATAGAGCTGTTGCCCTCCCGTGTCGTCCGCGCGGCGTGAAATGACCACGGGATCGTCGGGGTCCCGGCGACCCGACTTGAACTCCTCCGCCGCAAGAAGAAGCAGCATGAGCTTCACGGTCGACGCCGGAGGCTGGGCGGCTCTCGGGAGGTGCGTGTAGAGCGGTTGGCCGGTCTCGGCATCCAGGAGCACGGCCCCACGAACCGAGCGGCAAAGCCGATCAACGTGATCGCGGGTGGGCGGTTCCGCGGTCTCGGCCAGGGGCGCGGAGATTGCCGTCATGGCAAGAACCGCCACCACCACCAGCACCATCGCCCTGACTTGCGCAATTCCGAAAGCCATTGCTATAGTTGGCAATTCGAGATTACCTGCCTGGGCCACTTTTGTGCCCCTACCCATATCGGATATCCGAGGAGGAGAAATGGACGTCTCCATCGAGTATTGCGTTCAGTGAAACTACCTTCCGAACGCCGCCAGTTTGGCGGGGGTCATTGAGAAGAAATTCGGCGTGACGCCGACGTTAATCAAATCGGGCGGAGGCGCATTCGAGGTAACGGCCAACGATGAGCTCGTCTTCTCGAAGCTGGCCGTCGGCCGTTTTCCCGAGGATGAAGAAATCATCTCCGCCTTGAGCGACCTCGAAACATAACCGCATGCCGCTTGGGCGCCAAGCCTGAACTCACCCGCGTGAGTGGAGGACCGGTAGCCGTGGGACACTCCGACACTGCAACCAATGGGATCCGCGTCGAGGTGCGGAGCACATACGTTCCCGAGCGCTCCTCCCCCGAGGTCGGCGCGTACTTCTTCGTCTATCGAATTCGGATATCCAATGAGGGGACGTTTGCCGCGAAGCTCACCGACCGTCACTGGATCATCACCGACGCCTTCGGGATGGTGGAGGAAGTGAAGGATCCGGGCGTGGTCGGCAAGCAGCCCCGCCTCGAGCCCGGGGAAACCTTCGAGTACACGAGCGCCTGCCCGCTCGGAACGCTCACCGGCACAATGCACGGCACGTACCGGATGGAAAGAGACGACGGAGAGACGTTCGACGCGGACATCGGCGAATTCGGCCTCGCCGTGCCGAACGTTATGAACTAGGAGAGCATATGCACAGCTGTCGCCACGATGCCTCACGCACATCAACATCGAAAGACATCTGGGTCGCCCTCAGCGTACTTCTCGCATCGGCGCTTCTCGTGTCATGCGGTGAAGAACGCACCGACTCGGAATCCCACGAAAGTGACGCCCCCTCGACCCACTCAGAACCTCCCACCTCGGGGATGGCAATCGTCGCGCTCGAGCTCGACGACGGACACAAGTGGAAGGTGGATGATCACACGCGCTCCGTCTTCGCCGAGATGAAGGAGATCTTTCTTGGAGCTGATCACCGATCATTGGGCGAGGAAGGCCTGAAGAAGACGGGGGCTGATCTGCAAGCCAAGCTCCACGAACTGATCCGAGGTTGCACGATGACCGGTGCAGCTCACGACCAATTGCACGTGTACCTTACCGGATACATGCCCGCGGTCGCGACGCTTGCCGAGACGGGCCGGATGGAGGAAGCCATGAAGGTCGAGCACTACCTGGTGACGTTCGGCGAGTATTTCGAATAGTGCACCACGTGACCATAGCGAGTCGCCTACCGCTAGGAGGAGAGAACGAGTGCTGGTACCAACGGCGTCCACCGCGAAGGCGTTCATTGAGATCGAAGGCGACGACCAGTTCTTGTTCGCTCGTAAGAACGCTCCCGGAAAGAAGAAGCACGGCAGGCTGGAAATGCTCGGAGGGCGGATCGAGCAAGACGAGGAGCCGTGGCAAACGCTTCGCCGCGAGCTTCGGGAAGAGGAAACAAGCGAAGCACTGGCCAGCCTCGTCGAGGACGAACAGCCGTTTGATGAAGTCATCGTCGAAGGCGTCTCACACTACATCTTCTCACTCTCGCTACCTCCGACAATCGTGGACAAGCTTTCCTACAACAGCCACGCCAGTCTCGGGTTCGTCCGGGTGTCCAGAGAGGACGTCTTCAACCGGGAGCATCTCGGCGGCTTCACGAAGAAGACCCGAAAGCTCTGGCGGGCGTGGGACTGCTGGCGGGATCTGGCCGACTAGTGACCGAGATCCTCGAACGCATACTCGCTCTTCCCACTGACGGCCTCGTGATCGTCGTCGCGATCGACGGTCGTGGCGGCGCGGGAAAGACCACGCTCGCCGCCAACGTCGCCCGAGAACTCGAGGATTCCGGGCGTCGCGTGAGTGTGGTCCACTACGATGACTTCTACCTGCCGAGCGCGCGCCGGCAACCGGGCGTGGGTGCGGAGAAATCGATCTGGGGCGACTTCGACTGGGAACGCCTGCGGGACGAGGTTCTCGTTCCGTTCCGCTTGGCGCGGCAGGCACGCTACGCGCGATACGATTGGGTCAGCGACAGACTCGAGGAGACTCACGAAGTCCCACCCGGTGGGGTGCTCATCGTGGAGGGCGTCTCCTGCAGCCACCGAGGGCTCTTCGATCTCTATGACCTTCGGATCTGGGTGGACGCCCCTCGCAAGACGCGACTGCGGCGGGGAGTCGATCGCGACGGTGAAGCATTCCGTGACCTGTGGGAGAACGACTGGATGCCCGCCGAAGACCGGTACATTCGCGAGCATAGGCCGGACCTAACAGCAGACATCGTCGTGAACGGTGCGGACAGCTAGTCATCCGCTGCGGGCGATGTGATTTCACATGAGGCCGCGGCGGACGCCACGCGGCTATCTCCCATCGTGAAATGGGTCGAGTTGTCTCACTGGCTCAGGGCTAACGGCAAGGATGAAGCGGATTGAATCGGCGCCGCGCCGACAGGCTGTCGCAGACGGTCTACAGCCCCACCATTCGCTGGCGGGCGAGCGCCCGTTTCAGCGCCACTTCCGCTCTCGCCACGTCGATCGTCGAGTCGCCGATCGCCTGCTTGAGGCGGCCCCGCGCGCGCTCTTCGGCCTTCTTGGCCCGGTCGGCGTCGATTTCATCGGGACGCTCGATCGCGTCGGCCAGAACCACCGCACTATTGCCCGAGACCTCGAAGAAGCCGCCGCTCAACGAGTAGACGGTCTCCTGTCCCCCGGGGTCCCTCACGATGAACTTGCCGGGAGCGAGCGCCGAAATGAGCGGCGCGTGGTTCGAGAGCACGCCAAAGTAACCCATGAGACCCGGGAGGAGGACGTAGGAAACATCCTCCTCGAAAACCGTCTTCTCCGGCGTCAGAACGCTCAGATGGAATGTGCTTGCCATACGATTACTTCCGGTTGCCTGTGTCTACGCCGCACCGGCGCGCATCTGCTCGGCCTTCTCGACGGCATCCTCGATCGCGCCGCACATGTAGAACGCCTGCTCCGGCAGATCATCGTGCTTGCCGTCGCAGATTTCCTGGAAGCTCCGGATGGAGTCCTCCACCTTCACGTATTTGCCCTTGGATCCCGTGAACACCTCCGCCACGAAGAACGGCTGGCTCAAGAACTTCTGGAGCTTGCGGGCGCGCGTCACGAGCACCTTGTCCTCCTCAGACAGCTCATCCATGCCGAGGATGGCGATGATGTCCTGGAGGTCTTTGTAGCGCTGCAGGATCGTCTGCACCCGCCGGGCGGTCGCATAATGCTCCTCACCCACAACCTGCGGATCAAGGATCCGACTCGTGGAGTCGAGCGGGTCCACCGCCGGATAGATCCCGAGCTCCGAGATCTGGCGGCTCAAGACCGTCGTGGCATCGAGGTGCGTAAACGCCGTGGCGGGCGCCGGGTCGGTGAGGTCGTCCGCGGGCACGTAGATGGCCTGCACCGATGTGATCGACCCGTTCGTCGTCGAGGTAATCCGCTCCTGCAACTCACCCATCTCGGTGGCAAGCGTCGGCTGGTATCCGACCGCGCTTGGCATGCGTCCGAGAAGCGCCGACACCTCAGAGCCCGCCTGGACAAACCGGAAGATGTTATCGATGAACAGCAGCACGTCCTGGTGCATCTCTTCGCGGAAGTGCTCGGCGATCGTCACACCGCTCAGCCCCACGCGGAGCCGCGCGCCTGGTGGCTCGTTCATCTGACCGAAGACGAGGGCGGCCTTGTCAACGACCTTCGAGCCATCCGGCTGGGGCTCGTTCATCTCGAGCCAGAGGTCGTTTCCTTCACGTGTCCGCTCACCGACACCCGCGAAAACCGAGTAGCCGCCGTGGAACGTCGCGATGTTATTGATCAGCTCTTTCACGATGACGGTCTTGCCGAGACCCGCGCCGCCGAAGAGCCCGATCTTTCCGCCCTTCGGATACGGCGTCAGCAGATCGATGACCTTCACACCGGTCTCGAGGATTTCCGTCTTCGTGTCCTGATCCATTAGAGGCGGCGGAGACGCATGAATGGGACTGCGCTTCTCAGGCTCGGCGATGTCCCCCAGGCCGTCGATCACCTTGCCGGTGAGGCTGAAGATCCGTCCGAGCGTCTGCTCGCCGACCGGCACGCTGATCGGCTCTCCGGTATCCAGCGCCTTCATCCCGCGGACGAGCCCATCCGTCGAGGCCATGGCCACCGTTCGCACGATGTTGTTCCCGATGTGCAACGCCACCTCGCAAACGAGGTCGATCTTTCGCTCCTCATCCTTGACGGTGATGGCGTTCATCATTTCGGGCAGGTTCTCCGACGGGAACTCGAAGTCCACCGTGGGACCGATCACCTGTATGACCTTCCCCCAGTTCTCTGCCATCTCTTCTATCCTCCTAGGTCACGGCCTCGGCGGTTCCGACGATGTCGGCGAGCTCGGATGTGATAGCCGCCTGCCGGAGTCGATTTCGTTTCAGGATGAGTGCGTCTATGAACTCTTCCGCGTTACGCGTGGCGTTGCCCATGGCGATCATGCGCGTGGCATGCTCCGCGGCAAAGCTCTCCGCCAACATGGAATAAATCTGAGCGGTGGTGTAGCGCGGGACGAGCTGGTCGAAGATCTCGGCCTCGGACGGCTCGAAGATGTAGTTGCCGCCTCCGCCGCCTTCGTCGCCCCCCTCAACGTCTTCAATCGGGAGAAACGGGGTCACGACGATGTTTCGCCGCGTCGCCGAGATGAACTGCGTCGAGATGAGAGTGACCCGATCGACCTCACCGCGCGTGAACGGATCCACCGCAGCGTGCGCGATCTTCCGGACCATCTCGAAGTCGACCTGATCGCCGATGCCGATGAACGGCGTCGTCGCCGGCCAGCCCCGATGCTTGAGATAGCCGACGCCCTTGCGTCCCACCACGGTCAACTGGAGCTTGTCGGGATCCTTGTCGCGCAGGAAATCCCCCGCGGCACGTCCGAGATTCGTGTTGTAGCCACCGCACAGACCGCGGTCGGATGTCACGAGAAGCAGGGCCTCACGGTCCCCTTCCCGTTTCTGGAAGAACGGGTGTTCCTCGGCCGCAGTGGACTTCGCCAGCATCTGGAGAACTGCGCTGAGCTTCTCCGCGTATGGCCTCGCCGCACCCAGCTTCTCCTGCGCGCGCCGCAGCTTCGCGGCCGCCACCATCTCCATCGCTTTGGTGATCTGCTGCGTACTCTTGATCGAGCGGATTCGCCGCTTCAGATCACGAAGTGTGGCCACCTATCTATCCCTTCTCGGCCGCGAACTCGACCTTGAACTTCTTCACCGCTTCGTGAAGCTTCTTCTCGTCGTCTTCCTCGATGATCTTCTTCTCTTCGATGTTGTGGACGACGTCCGGGTATTCCTTCTCCATGTAGGCGATTAACGCTTCTTCGAACGCGGCGACGGCCGGGATCTCCACATCGTCTAGATAGCCGTTCACCCCGGCGAAGAGCCCGATGACCTGTTTCTCGACGGGGATCGGCACATACTGTCCCTGCTTGAGCAGCTCGACCATCCGTTCGCCACGCGTGAGCTGATCCTGCGTCGCCTTGTCCAGGTCGCTTCCGAACTGGGCGAAGGCGGCAAGCTCGCGGTACTGGGCGAGGTCGAGCCGGAGGCGTCCCGCCACCTGGCGCATGGCGCGCACCTGGGCGTTACCCCCCACTCGGCTGACCGAGATCCCGACGTTGATGGCCGGACGAACACCGGCGTAGAAGAGGTCGGGCTCGAGGTAGATCTGTCCGTCCGTGATCGAGATCACGTTGGTCGGGATGTACGCCGAAACGTCTCCCGCCTGCGTCTCGATGATCGGGAGCGCCGTGAGAGATCCGCCGCCCAGCTCATCGGAGAGCTTGGCCGCGCGCTCGAGAAGACGGCTATGGAGATAGAAGACGTCGCCGGGATATGCCTCGCGTCCGGGCGGGCGTCTGAGCAAGAGTGACAGCTGGCGATACGCCACCGCGTGCTTCGAGAGATCGTCGTACACGCAGACGGCGTGCATGCCCTTGTCCCGGAAGTGCTCCCCGATTGCGCACCCGCAGTAGGGCGCGATGTAGAGCATGGGGGCACGGTCGGACGCGCTCGCGACCACGACCGTCGTGTACTCCATCGCCCCTTCTTTCTCGAGAGAGGCGATGACACGGGCAACCGTCGATTCCTTCTGCCCGATCGCAACATAGATGCAGTAGGCCTTCTCCGAGCCGGAGCGGCCACGCTGATTGATGATCGTGTCTATGGCGACTGCGGTCTTTCCGGTCTGGCGGTCGCCGATGATAAGCTCGCGCTGGCCGCGACCGATCGGGATCATCGAGTCGATGGCCTTGATGCCGGTCTGGAGAGGCTCCTTCACCGGCTGGCGCTGGATGACGTTCGGGGCAAGCCCTTCGATCGCACCGTATCCTTCGGACACGATCGGGCCCTTCCCGTCGACCGGCTCGCCGAGCGCGTTGATGACGCGGCCGACCATGCCCTCGCCGACCGGCACGGAGAGAATGCGTTCGGTACGCTTGACCGGATCGCCTTCCTTGACGTTCTCCACGTCGCCGAAGAGCGCGACACCGATGTTGTCCTCTTCCAGGTTCAGCACCACCCCATGTACATCACCCGGGAACTCGAGAAGCTCACCGGCCATGGCGTCGTCGAGGCCCCAGACACGGGCGATCCCATCACCGACCTGGAGCACGCTCCCCACGGAGTGCGTGTCGATTTCCGTCTCGTACTTCTCGAGCTCCTTTCGAATGACGGAGCTCACCTCTTCTGGTCTGATGCTTTCCTGACTGGGACTCATCCCTACACCTCTTTGGCGCTCTCACGGAGCGATATCGCCCTGAGCTCGTTCCGAAGGACCTGGAGGTGGTGACGGATGCTGTCATCGATGATCTGGCCGCCAAGGATGACGACCACGCCGCCGATCACAGACGGATCCATCTCCTCCTCTAGGACAATTTCCAGGCCCGTGCGCGCCTCCAGCGCCCGAGTCAGGCGGTCACGCTCTCCCCCATCGAGCTTTACCGCCGTCATCACGTTGGCCTTGAGGATTCCCTGGTCTTTCTCGAGGAGCTTCGTGTATTCGGAGGCGATATCCTCGAGGAGGCCGAAACGGCCTTTACGGCGAATGAGAAGCAGGAATTCGAGCAACGTCGGATCAACCTGCCCCTCCAGGGTGGCCCTCAGAAACGCTTCTTTTCGTTCGGGGGAAACTTTGGGCGAGCCAAGCAGGTCCATAAAAGAGCGATCATCCTTGAGAAGCGCAACCAGCGCGGTGAGCTGATTGCCCACGGCCGGTGTCACACCGCGCTCTTTGGCGACCTTGAATGCCGCCTGCGCGTATCTTCTCGAGAGTCCGGATTCCCTCATCTAGGCCTTGCCTACTCCGTCGATCGTCTTTGCGATCAACTCTCGGTGCTTGGCGTCGTCGAGTCGCTCCTGGATGATCTTCTCCGTCGATCGGATCGTCATTTCGACGATCTCGTCACGCAGCTCGATCCGGGCCTTGTCCAGCTCGCGCTGGGCGCTGTCCCGGGCGCGGTCGCGAATCTCATCCGCCTCACGCCGGGACTCGGCCTTGATCGTTTCCGCGATCTGTTGGGCTTCCGAGACCCCTTCTTGGATCCGTGCCCGCTTGACGGCCTCGATTTCCTTGAGCTTCTCTTCGTACTCGCCACGCAACCTGCCCGCTTGCGACTTGTCGCGGTCTATCGTCGCGAACTCATCGGCGATGCGCCTTCTGCGGTCCTCGAGGAACTGCATCAGGGGACCCCACGCGAATTTCCGCAGGACCCACAGGACGATCAGAAATCCGAAAATGTTCGTGACGATGACAGCGATGTCTTGCTGGGTCACTTGCATCGTTGGCTTCTCCGGCTCGTAGTGGAGCCTCCTATCACACCTTGCCCATGAGCAGGATGACGGTCAGCAGCGCATAGATCGTCAGCGCCTCGATAAACGCGGCACCGATAACCATTGCCGTTTGGATCTTTGCGATCGCTTCCGGCTGACGCCCCATCGCTTCCATTGCGCCGCCCACTGCGCGGCCAAGGCCCAGACCCGATCCCAACGCCGCAAGTCCGACACCGAGCGGAAGTCCAATGCCCAGCAGATTCATGAGTGCGATCCTCCTTCAGTACTTGCCCCGATACTCCTCAATGTTCTTCGTGCGGGAGCGCCAGGGCGAAGTAGATAGTACTCAACAACGTAAATACCAGTGCCTGTATCGTCCCGGTCAGAAGCGCCAGGAAGACGAACGGCACTTGGAACGGAATCCCGATAGGAATGTGACTGAACGCCAGGGCCATCGCCCCGAGCGTCGCGAACACGGCGATCAGCTTGTCCTCGCCGAAGACGTTGCCGAAGAGCCGGAGCGAAAGCGACAGCGGTCGCGCCAGCTCACCGATGATGTGAAGCGGCAGCATCAGCGGGGTGAGCGACCAACCGATCGCGTCTCTGGGCGAGCCGCACAGGTGATGGATGAACCCGCCGATCCCGTTCTGCTTCACTCCGGTCCACTGCACGTATAGGAAGACGGTGATCGCCAACGCCACCGTCATCCGGAAGTGCGACGTCGGGCTCATCAAGAACGGAACGAGCCCCATGAAGTTCATGAGCCATATGTAGAGGAAGAGTGTGCCGAGGAACGGCACGAGATGCTTTCCGCGCTCTCCCACGATGGCCGCAAGGAAATCGTATAACCCTCCCACGATCAGCTCGACTACGTTCTGCAGCTTGCCCGGAACGAGCGTCATGTTCCTCGTCGCGGTCCGCATGACGATCGCGAAAGCGATGGTGAGGATCAGACCGAAAATCGTCGGCTGGAACATCTCCAACGTCTTGCCGACCGTCGCCTGCGACTTGGCCGGGAGCTGTTTGACGATGATGTCCAGGATCGAGAGAATGTGATAGTGCGGCTCGTGATGCGCATCGTGCTCGCCGGCGGCCCCGTGCGCGGCCTCGACCGCGTGTCCGTCGTCGTGTGAGTCGACGACTTCCTCGACGACAGCATGCGACGACCCGTGCGCGTCTTCGGCGTGGTCCACTTCTGACGCGTTCGCGAGAATCACCAACGAGACGGCCCAACCGACCAGAAGCACCACCAACGCCTGCTTGGCAATCCTCTTACGCAACTCACTCACCCCCGACGGTGCCGGAGTTCTCCGGCTGCTTGGCGAAAACCTGTCCCAGTGATCTGAGAAACATGACGAAGAGAATGATCGTGAAACCGATCGCGGCCGTGAGGATCTGCGGCACCGGGCGCCCGTAGAGCAGGGCGAAACCGAGCGCCAGCATGGCCAGCTTCAATATGATATCGAGCGCGATGAGTGCGGGCCTGCGAGGACGGTCCGGGCGGATGTGCTCGGTCAGTCGGCGGAGGATATAGATGTTTGCCATACCCCAGAGCACACCGCCGAGCATGGGCAAAACCAGCTCGGTATGTCCCAAGGACATCAAAATGGCTGCCGCGATGACTCCGAGCGTCCCGGCCGACAGCTGGAGACGACCAATCGTTCCCAACATCACCACCCAACCCTTCCGTTGTCACTGCCGTGCCGTTCTATTCGGCCTTCTTCAACAGAAGGTAAACCTCACGCCCACCGGCGATCATCCCCAAGGCCGTCATGACGACCTTCACCCACTCGCCGACGTGGAGCCAGCGAACCAGTGCCCATCCGATGCCGAATCCCACGAGGGGTGCGGCGAGGAGCATCATCGGAATCATCGTGTAGAGTCCGATGCTCCGCATGCCTTTGAGCTTCTCTCGGTCGCGTTCCTTCATCTTCCCACCAAGAGAGCCCTACCATCGGAGTCGAGCGCGATCCCAAAACGCAAGACGGGAAGGATATGGAAACGCGTCAGAACCGTCAACCGCTTTCTTGACCCGATGGTGAGCCTTCTTTCGCCGCGAGACGATGGAGCCGATCGAACGCGAAGATCCCCGTATCGTGTCCGTCGCTCCAAGTGATTTTCACGGCGTAGGTTCCAACAGGCTTGATATCGAGCGGCTTGATATCCTCCGGCACCGTGTTCGGATCCAAGATGGGATGACCCGTCAACTCATCCACACAGCCGGCGCAGTGGCACGCGCGCCGCAGATCGGGATATCGAAAGTCGCTCACCCGACCATCGTGCCACGTGATACGCAGGGTTTCCTTGCCGGCCGAGATCTCCTTCGGGACGATTTCTTGACTGAATTCCACATCGTCTCCCATCTATCCCGCGCCGCATTCGGGGCGCTGATCGGTCATGTTGCGGCCTCGACCCCAAAGTGTACATCGTCGTCGCGGTCCTGCCGAGCCTACTCGCCTTACCCCGACATGAGAATTTGCTATGATATAATCAGTAATCATAATGCATTGCCATATATGCTGATCTCACAGTCGGGGGGAACTCATGCCGAGCCGCTTTCTCACCTTCATGCTGGCCGCCCTGATGATCGCCGGCGGATGTTCGAAGAAGGACAGCACCGCCCCCGACGATGGCGGCGGCGGTGACAATGGAGACGGGTACACGCTCGAGGAAGAAGCCACCATCGGCGCCGGTGGCGGCACGCTCGAGGCCGACGACTTCACGCTGACCGTTCGTCCCGGCGCGTTCGATGCCGGATACGATCTATCTCTTCACGCCTCAACGACCGACCTCCCGTTCGGAGACTCAGAGGTCACGCGGGTGTTTCGAATCGAAGGGTTGCCGGATGACTGGTCCGACACTCTCGACGTGAGCATTGCGTACGAAGGCGATCTGGCTGAGGGTGGGGAAATCGCTGTTGGTTGGCCCACCCAAGAGCCCTATGAAGAAGACTCGACACTTGTCACGTACAGCTTCCCTGAGGCCAGCCTCTCTGACGGTCGGCTGATTTCCGTGATCCCGCCGGTCACGCGATCGACTCATGTGTCAGATCGACGTGCTACCTCAACCAAGGCCGGCCAGAATCGCGGTGTCCAGGTCGCTGGGCTCGACGGTACGAAGAGGAAGACCTACTACCGGTCGGACCTCAACTTCCGGATCAACTGCTCGACCGCGTTGACTCCTCTCCTTGAGGGTTGGACTCCTCCGTATCCTACACGACGCGCGCACAACGATTGAGGAACAGCTTGGCCTGACGTTTCTTCAACATCGGTGGAGATGGCCGCTATACGTGACTATCGAGGCCTTGGCGTCAGACGGGCCAGGGTGGATTGCCATCAATACACACCGACCCGGGATCATCATCGATGAGGACTTCCTGATCCAACAGGGCCTGACGGAGCTACAGGTTCCAACGGGAACCTGGCTGACCTCACTATGCTTGAATAGCTACTACCAGACCCCAATTCCAGACCGGGGCTGGCTTGCCCAGGCCATCCTGAGCTGGGCGGAAGAGAAGTTCACTGACTCTCCGGAGCAGTATGTCCCAGGGGACTACGCAGCGAGCAGTGTCGCGGCGCCGTTTCGAGGCCTGCAACCAGGTGCGGGAAGCTCCTACGGGGCGAGGGCAGCACATGGCGTCGGAATGGCCGCACTCATCAAGCATATGATGGATGAAGGCTTTCTGACGCCGGGTGGCATTGGGGCCATCTATGATCGTATCCACGGTCGAATGTCAGAGACCGACGCACTGCTGGCGGAAGTCTCGTTGCCACTCACCACCTGGTGGCCGGATTTCTTCAGACGTTTCGTCGCCAGTGATATCTACGGGGTCGGGAGCGAAGCTTTCTACGAAGGCGAAAACGTCACGGATTCGTGGATCATTGACGGCCCTGAGGACACGGAGGTGCTCTTCAGCGAACACTATCCAGATCTCTCGGCCAGGATATTCCGTATGGCTCTCAGGCGCGCTGATCTCGACCCCAGCGCCACACTTCGGTTCACGCTCAGCAGCAGTCAGATCTCCACCGAGAACCTCACGACGCTAGTCTTCGGATACGACTTCACTAGCGGCACCGGCAAATTTACCTACTACGATGAGGGTAACGATTTCCCGCTGACCGGCCTGAAAGACTTATACGATGAGGGGGTCTACCTGCTCCTGGCCGTCGTGGTGAACAGCTACGGTGCACCACCCTACACGGGAACGGGCGAAGTCGATCTGGCGATCACGTTGGAAGAGGAGGAACCAACCGGGTACGCGCAGGTCCGTCTCGAGATGCGACTCAACGTCCGCAGGTATTTCACGGACGACAACTACGAAGTGCACTACTTCGATGATGTCTTCACACTCGATCGAACCGTGGACAACGAAAGCGGGACCCCCAGCATCTTCCGCGGGAGCTGGGAGTACCCTGAAGATCCGTGCCAACCGACGCATGGTTTGCTGACGTCCAGTATCAATATCGACGGGAGCACCGCCACGCTATCCTATGAGAACCAACTTGGAACCACGGCGGACGAATGCGCCGTGTTTCAGAGGTGCTACACGCATCCATTGCCCCGTACGGGTGAGCACACGTATTCCGTCGTAGGGGAAGAAATCGATAGCTTCTTTGAGTCGACACCGATAGACAGCTACTACAACGACAAGGGATTCTGGGTGGGGATCGACGAGATTCTCCCCGATGCCGGCAACAACCTCTCGATGACGTTTGTGGAATGACGCTAGGCCGCGGGCGACTCCTGTTTCGCGAGTATCCCGACGAACGTGTCAACGAGGTCGGGATCGAAACTGCGCCCCGCTTCACCCACCAGCGTCGCCACCGCGTCGTCGACGCTGTGCGCGTCACGGTGAGGCCGGTCGTGCGTGAGCGCGTCGAAGCTGTTCGCGATCGCGACGATCCGCGCCCCGATCGGAATCGACTCGGCCCCGAGACCTTCCGGATAGCCCGACCCGTCCCAACTCTCGTGGTGGTGTCGGACGATCTCCGCGACGGCGTCGAGCAGTCCCGCGCCGCTGATGGCCTCGGCCGCCTTGAGCGGCGCCTCCACGAGACGGATACGATCCTCCTGTGGCAGCGGGTAGGTCTGCTCACCCAGGCGGTCATAGATTTCGACCAGCCCCAGATCATGCAGCTCCGCCCCGAGCCGGACGGCCTCCACTTCCTGCGCGGGAATGCCGATGGCCTCGGCAATCGAAACCGCGTATCCGGCGACACGCTGCGAATGCCCCTCGAACCCCGTGTAGCACTTCTCGAGGCTCTGGATGAGAAGCCCCGCCGTGTTGAGGAAGGAGTGATGCAGATGGCTCTGTGACCGCTGGCTCGCGACGGCGTCACCCACCGCGTCCGCCAGGGCTTTCAATAGATCGACATCGATCGGGTCCAGCTCACCCGTCCCCTCGATCGTACCGATGCAGATCATGCCTTCGGGCTCGCCCTGGACGCGCACCGGATACGCGTAGCGAAGGCCGGCACCCATGAGCCGAGCCGCCTCCGCCGACATCTCGGGAATCGATCCGACGCTCTGCAGGCTGAGTAGCCGTGTGGCATCCCCGACCTCAGCCGCGAGCGGACCGTCCCCCGCGACCGTGAGCGCGTCGGTCGATTCATGCTCCCATCCACGAATGATCCGGCAGACGTACTCCTCCCCCGCATCGTCCATGAGGAACAGCGCCGCGACGTCCAGGTTCAGATGGCTGATCGCGACCTTCGCGAAGCGGCGGAGGAGATCGTCGGTCCCCGTGGTGTGCCCCATGGTCTGAAGCTCACCCACCACGCCGCCCACGCGGAAGAGACGCCCGCGAAGCTCCGCACGCGTCTCGTCGAGCGCCTTCTCGCCCCGCGACAGTGCCGCCTCGAGCTCGCGAATGCGTTGCTCGAGATTCCGGGACTTCCCCACGCGGTCGAGAATCTTCCGAATGCGAAGGATGAGTTCTCGCGGCGAGAACGGCTTCGATACGTAGTCATCCGCGCCCCGGCGAAACCCCTGGAGCTTGGCACCGCTCGAGGCATCGGACGAGATCAGAATGACCGGAAGCGCCTCCATGCTCGACGTCGCGCGTATCTCTTCCAGGACCTTGAGCCCGTCGCGTCCCGGAAGCCGGGTATTCATCACGACCAGATCCGGCTGCGTGCTCTGTGCCCGTCGCAGCGCGTCCGCGCCGTCTTTCGCGATCGTGACGTCGAACCCACGCCCCGTCAGGGTAATTCGAAGCAGATCCAGAACCCGCGCGTCATCATCGACGACGAGAATACGTTCATCCCCGCCGGCGGTCGTCGTCCGCGGGGTAGCGCTCTTCTTCTCTCTCATGCATGCGTCTCCCGGCAGGATGCTCCCAAAGAAGCGTCTGGGGGTAGTTTCCGTTGGTGGAATCATCGACAGACGGCGGCGGAACCTTTTGCCGGATAATGAGGTGCGGAGTCGGAGAATCGGGCCGGTCGGCTACTCGGGCACCCAACACTGGGCGCTGTGGTAGACCATGACCGCGTCCTGGGCCCCGTTGTAGCGGGCGACAACCCAGGTGTAGCCTTCGCCCTCGAAGAGCAAAGTGGGCAGCCCCACGGGATTAGCGATCATCGCGCCCGTTTCGGCGTCGATCGTGGCGAGAGGAACGCCGTAGATATCCCGACTTACCGGGAAGTAGAGCGGATCACCGGTTCGATCGAGGTAGACAACCTCGGTGGTCGCGCCCTTCAGGCCCCACTCGCCGTCGAGCGTCCAGCTGTCAGTGCCGCTCTCGAAGTCATCCGAGAAGACGATCTCACCGTCGGCCATCAGGAGCAGATCATCGATGAACCAACCGTCGGCGTGACTCGACGGACCGGAGTGGATGAAGAAGCGAATCATGACGTCGCCGCTGTCCGCGTATGCGGAGAGATCGACCCGCTCCTCGAAGAACACGCCGTGGAAACCGCCGGCGTAGTTGTAGGTGACGACCGTTTCCCAGCCATCGAGTCCATCGTAGCTAACCTCTACACGGCCGTAGTCGGACTGGGAGTTGTACCTGAAGTTCCAGTGATGCCAGAAGCTCAGCTCGATGGAGTCGGCCCCGGCAAAGTCGAACGCCTGCGCGATCGTCGCGGCGTAGTCCCAGTCGCGATCGTAGGGCCCGTCGGGGCTGTCGGTAAGGCTGAACATGCCCGAGTGAGCGTCGTAGGCCGTGTCGGAGATCGACCAGGTCGCCCGGACCGTGCCGAGTTCGATATCGTCTCCCCCGCCGTGCTCCGCGATTCCGTTGGGGCCGCGGTGATACCCCATTGCGTCCATGTCCTCGGTCCAGCGGGACTCGAGACCGCCATTGAAGCCGGGTCCCACGAGGCTCATGCAGCCGCCACCCCCGAGCTTCCAGAAGGTGTCGACCACCGGACGCTCGCCTACGTGCGTTTGCTCCGCGCGCTGGATCAGAATGTAGTCGGCCTCGAGAACGACGTCGGCGAGCAGCGGCCCCGCGATGGCGAGAAGCATAAGGAGAGAGAGAAGTGAGCCAAGTCCGTGCCGCCGCATCCGTCAACTCCTTCGATCGTGATGGCGATCATGATGGCCGCGTAGGGTGGCGAGTATACTCCGGCGCTAACCGTCGAACCAGCGGGCGGGGCGCGCCGGCAAGACAATGGCCGGCCCTCCGTATGGAAGGCCGGCCGCCAAGGAAGCGCTCCGGGTTGCTGTCCCATGGCCCCTCTGAGTCAGCCGGATGCATCCGAATGATCTACAGGCACTATACCCGAAACTCATTACTGTGTCAAAGGTTAGAGGATTTGCGATGTTCCGCCCCCCGCTCGACGCGGCGGCGCACTCCTTCCACCTCCAAACCGATACCGCGCCCTCGCCTCGCAAGCTCGCGGCTCTTCGACGCTTCGCTTTCGAGCCGGGAACTCAAGTGCCCGAGTACGTCGAGCGATTCGTCGAGACGCGTCCCGAGTAGCTGCACCATGCCGGCAACGCGATCCAGATGTACAGATAGGTCAGCCGCCTCGGGCGCACCCTCGACCTCCCGAATGATTGTGTCGATGGATTGTCGGACTTCCTTCGTCTTGGCGATCGCTTCGAGCAGCATCATGAACTCGTTTTCGTGTCCGCCGGCCGCCGCGTTCACGTCTTCGCCGAGCGCCGTCATCGACTTCCCGAGCTGATCGAACAGGACGGTCAGCTCGGTCTCGCGTCGGTCGAGGCGTTCCATCAGCGCGCGAAGCGCTTCGCCGATCGGCGCGAGCAGCCCCGTGCACGTGGCCGCGTCCCCGGGCGGCACGTCGGTCGCGATCCGATCGATGCACGTGACGACTTCTTCCGCCGACGCACGCGTGGCTTCGTAGCCCTCCAGACTCTTGCGACCCGTCCGCTGTTGCCTGAGCATCACGTCGATCCGATTGTAGAGAAGACGAATCTCCCAGTCCGCGCGAGCGCTCACGCTCGGGGAATCGCCGGAGTCTAGGGCGCGAACCAACTCCTCCACGGGATCGGTAAGAGAACGGGCGACCCGGCGCAGCCAGACGAACTGACTCAACAGCCCGACACCGACGATCACCGCGCAACCGATGAGAAGCGTGGGTTCGTTGTGGAGCGGGCCGGGCTCACGCCAGATGAAGAAGAACCCCGTCAGCGCCCCGGCCGTGATGAGCGTAGGCAGCAGCGAGAAGCCCGCAAGCTTCGCCAGAAGCGGCCCGCCTCCAACCGGTGATCTCTCTTCACGTTCTCTCATCGTGCAACTACTCCGTGCAGGATGCATGGGGGCACGGGGCACCTCCCGCGCCGATTCTCCCGCGCCACGTCGTCGGGCAACCGCACCAGCATCCGGAATATGCCGCGCCAAATCAAGGGGATACGGCCGATCCCGCGAACGACCCGAATCGATCCTTTTCGACAACGAACGTGGCACAAGCCTTGCGCCTCCGGTCCGTAAATCCCCACCCAGGAGTTGGCAGGAGATGGACGAATACCGTTTGGGACAGGAAAGCCAGCCACCCAGTGATCGAGGAACGACGCCGACGTTTCACTTCATGCTGAAGTGCCTCCTCTATTCGCGTCTTCAGACCGGATTGGTTTCGAACCGCGAGTTCTATGATGAGGACGTCAACGTCTACATGGCTCACCTGCTGCAGTCGTTCATCAATCCGGATTACGTCGAGCGCGCACGGCCCTACCTATCCCAGTACGACACCGATGTCTTCAAGAGTCTGGGCCGATCGATGGACGCGCGACTCAAGTACACGATCTACAAAGCCAACGCCGACTTCCTTCTCGTGTCGATGGGGATCTTCGACGATCCCCAGGCGATCGCGCCCGAACGGCGGAAGCGCCGGCGACGTGCTCCTCAGACCCAACCGTCCGAGGAAGCGTACATCGGGCGCGGAAAGACTTACTACCGGTTCGCGTACACCTACTCGCAACAGCTCTACAAGAAGAACGCCGGAATCAGCGAGGTATTGGAGAAGCTCTCGGTAGGTTTTGACAGCTATCTGAAGATTCTCGCGCACATGCGTGGCGAGTATCTCGATCTCATGGATCGTCTGTCGGCGGGTGAGGTCTTCCACCTCGAGCGATCCGTCGATGAGACGGCCCGTAGCGAAGAGATCAAAGCCAAGCAGAACGAGCTGCTCGATCTCTTCAACCTGTGGCAGGAAACACGCAGCCAGGAGACATGGAGGGAAATGCAGAAGGTGGCGGACGATCTCAGGGAGATTAACCCCGGCTTCGAATTCAAGTTGCCGGAGGCCTGATCGTCGCCACGCCCGTTTCAAACAAGGCACTCTAACAAAACAATCTGAATTGGGGCGCTTTACACCATGCCACTCCACCATTGCCCGAAGCGCCCTGGCCTCCTCCCGAATCACCACCGCCTGGCAACTCCGCTCGGGAGGAGGCCGCTTTTTCCTCTCCGGAATAATCTGCTGGACGCGGCCCCGGCGCTGGGGCATCACTTGGGGTCATGATGAAGACCCTGATCGCGCTCGTGTTGATCGTTCCGCACGTGTCGGCGGATAGCGACATCACCGTCACGTCGGTTGATGGTCTCGTCCGCTCGCTCAGCGCATCCCCTCCCCGCACGACGATCCGCCTCGCGGCCGGTGACTACACGCTCAGCCCGTTCCCCTACGAAGAAGCGACGTGTGGAAACTGCGAGGACCCGTTCACGCGCGTCCGCGCCACCGTCGGGCTCATCGTCTCCGGGCGCGGCATTCGGATCATCGGCGCCGGCGCCGATTCGACACGGATTCACACACACGCGGGTTACGGAATTCTCTTCGACGGCTGCCGCGATTGCGCGCTCGAAGGCGTCACGATCACCGACGGCGCGCGTGATCGCGACGGGCACGCGACCGACGCCGCCATCGTCGTGAAAGGATCGCGCGTCTCTATCCGCGATTGCCGGATCGAAAACAACATCGGCGACCCGGACATCGTCGGCGACGTCGTCGTCGGCGTCATGGGAATTGCCGGCCGCGAAGGCGCTGAGATCACCGCCGAGAGCAACCGAATCATTCGCAACTCCTGGGATGGGATCGCCCTCTATCGCGACGCGTCGGCCGTGATCATGAACAACGTCATCGACGGTGTCGATCGCGCGCGCGGCGAGACCGTCGGCGGCGGTCGCGGCGTCGGGATCGGCATCACGTGGAACGCGCGTGCGACCGTGCGGGGCAATCTCGTGAGGAACTACTGGAAAGGGATCGGCCTCTTCGTCGATGCGCAGGCGACCGTCGAGGAGAACATCGTCGAAGACATTTTGACCTGGGGGATCTCGCTCTGGGACGCGGGAAAAGGACGCCCGTCCGGGATTATTCGAAACAACGCCGTCTATCGGACCGGAGCGTGCGGAGTCGCACTGATCCGCGAATCGGACGAGCCGCCGGATCCCGGGGAGCTCGTGGGAAACGCCATCGTGCGTAGCGGCCAGGATCCCCGCTACGACTCGGGCGAACCGTACTGCTTCCAGACCGCGATCGCGCGCCATGCCGTTCCGGAGGCGTTCGAGATCCGCGACAATCTGCTGCTCCGAAACCGGGAGGCGGAGGACGCGCCGGGGTCCGATGACCTGCCGCCCGCCACGTTCGATCGCGAGGTTGGCGCTCTCGTGGCCCGCCTCCATGCGTGGAACGCGCTCTGGCGGTCGGCCTTCCTCGTGGAGTTCGGCCGCTAAGCGACCGGATCCCTCGCTCGACCCTTGCCTTCCACCCCACCGCCTGTGCTACTGTTTTCGCTCGCAAAACGCATCCCAGAGCGGTCGCAAGACCTGAAGAATGAGCCCCAAGAATGAGGATGACAAGATGGCCAAGCACACGATCGTCTCGATGCCCGGCGACGGGATTGGAAAGCCTGTCCTTGACGAAACCATCCGCGTTCTGGACGCCGTCGGATTCGACGCCGAATACATTCACGCCGACATCGGCTGGGAATTCTGGATCAGCGAGGGCAATCCGCTTCCGCAGCGGACGATCGATCTGATCGCCGAGCACAAGACGGCGCTCTTCGGCGCGATCACGTCCAAGCCGAAGGACGCCGCCGACGCCGAGCTGTCGCCCGCGCTTCGCGACAAGGGCCTCGTGTACTACAGCCCGATCGTGGGACTCCGGCAGCACTTCGATCTCGATGTCTGCATCCGTCCGTGTCTCTCGTTCCTCGGCAACCCGCTCAACTTCGTGCGGCGCGGACAAGGCGACTCCATCGAAGAGCCGTCGGTCAACACGGTGATATTCCGGCAGAACACCGAAGGGCTCTACGGTGGCGTCGAGTGGACCAATCCGCCGGTCCAGGTGCGCACGGCGCTCGAGACCCATCCGAAGATGAAGACGTTCGCCAACACCCCGAGCGAGGACCTGGCGATCTCCACGCGGATCTTCACGCGCACGGCGTGCCGGCGCATCGTCACGGCCGCATTCGACTACGCGAAGAAGTTCGGATACAAGTCGGTGACGATCTGCGAGAAGCCGAATGTGATCCGCGAGACCAGCGGCATGATGAGAGAAGCCGGCAAGGAGACACAGGCCGACTACCCGGGGATCGATCTCTGGGAAACCAACATCGACGCGCAAATGATGTGGCTCACCAAGAACCCCGAAGATTACGGCGTCATCGTCGCCGGAAACATGTTCGGCGATATCGTCTCCGACGGCTTTGCCGGACTCGTGGGTGGCCTCGGCTTCGCGTGTAGCGCGAACATCGGTCGCGAAGTCGCCGTATTCGAACCCACCCACGGCTCGGCGCCGAAGTACGCCGATCTGGATCCCTCGATCGTGAACCCGATCGCCATGATGCTCTCCGCCTGCATGATGCTCGACCACATCGACGAGACGGAGAGGGCGGAGAAGATCCGGAGCGCCATCGCGACCGTGATCGCCGAGCAGAAGGTGCGGACCTACGACATGCTGAAGCTCCGTGGCGGGCCGGACGCGATCGGCCAGGGCGCGGCGACGACACAGCAGATGACGGACGCGGTGATCGCGAAGCTGGGAGCGTAGTGGCGACTAGTCCCTGAGACTGGTCCCGCACCAGGCGCAGTGGTCCCAGTAGTTGCCGGGCACTCCCCAGCCACAGCTATGGCAGGTGCGCGTCGCGCCCTGGAACTTCCAGGCGCGGCGCACTTTTCTGTGGCACCAGGGGCAGTAGCGCATGAACGGCATCAGCACCTTTCGGGAGCAGCCGGGATTGGCGCAGCGGCCGTCGTAGTGGCGGTCCGAGTACTCCTGGTCCGAGAGCGGTCCGACCCCGGGTCCGTAGCACCACGGGCAGAACTTCCAGTCGAGCTTCACGCCTCGGTGGCACCGGGGACAGGTCGCCGGGAATCGTGTGTCCGCGCGATGACGTTTCCGCTCTTTCCCGCACCACGGACACACCTGCATGGCCTCGGACACCGGGTCGCCGCACCGCTCGCACTCGAAGCGTGTCTGAAGCACGCGTCCGTAGCGACGCTTGAACTCGCGCACCCGCACCTCTTGCCAATCCTTCACGGGTCTGACCAGGGCCCGGCGGCGACGGCGGCGCGCGCCGTGTTTGAGGGTCCGCGCTTTGAGACGAACGAACGCGTCGCGCATCACCCGACCGTTGGCGAAGCGTCTTCGGGCATCGATCTCGATGGAGCGGCGCAGGAGCGCGATCATTTCGGCCGGCACACGCCGGCGCAGGTTCAGGTGCCCGGGCGGTGGCCACTCGAACGGCCACTCCGGCAGGCGTCCCGCGAGCATGCGATAGAGAACGAGCCCCGTCGAAAACACGTCCGAGCGAAACGAGAGCTTTCCCATCGCCTGCTCGGGCGCCAGATAGCCGACAGTTCCCGATCCCGATCCCTGGATCATCGTGCGCACGCCGAGACGGCCGATACCGAAGTCGGTCAGCCTCAGGAGCCGCCCGTCATCGAAGAAGACCAGGTTCGCCGGTTTGATGTCGCAGTGTATGACGCGATGCTCGTGCGCATGCGCGACCGCGTCGAGGATCTGCTCCGAGTACTCCAAGGCCGTCTTGACGGAGAGCCTCGTCTTGAGACGCTCCTCGAGTGTTCGCCCCCCGAGCGGATAGACGATCACGAAGATGTCGGTGATGAAATCGGCGTTCTTGATCGGAAGGATGTTCGGATGATTCAGCCGAGAGTTGAGCCGGACCTCCTTGCGGAAGTCATCCAGCTCTTCCTTCGTCGCCTCGCGGAGGCGGGGCACCTTGAGCGCGACGTGAATGCCCTCGATGGTATCGAACGCGCGATAGACGTCCGCGAAACCACCGCCCGCGATGTGGCGTTCAATCCGATACTTGCCGAGCATCCGCCGGGGGCGGAGCTTCGTCAGACGCGTTGCGGCCATACCTACCCAACTTCTTAAAAGGCAGATACTTAAGAGATGCCCTGTCCGGCGAATGGAAACGCCGTCAGAGTGACCGACGGGTATCTTCAGACAGGCGAGCCCCGCGTGGCAAGCGGTTAGTCGAATCGCGCCTTGATGGCGCTCCAGCTCGTCTCAATGACCAGCGTCGTCCCGCAGCTCACGCCGTGGTTGCCGATCACGCCGCACTCGCCGGCTGTGACGCAGGGGGAATCGCTCTGGAGCGACCAGTTCTCGTCGTCGTCCGGGGTGGAGGAGCAAAACTCGGGATCGGCGTTGATGTTACCGTCGACTCCCTCCTGCCCCGCGACGCAGTCGACGTAGTCGCCGCCGGCGTTCCCGAACACGTCACAGCATGAAAGCGTGGCCGAGCTGAGCTCGTTGCAGACGATGGCCTCGCCGGCCGTGCTGAACGCGATGATGACATCCTCGACCGAAAGCTCGGAACTGCTGTTGGCCATGATCGCCGCCCCGGCGCCGTCGGTTGAGTTGCCCGTGAAGACGCACGAGTAGACATCGAAGTATGACGCGTTGCTTAGAAGTGCGCCTCCCCCATCTGTGGCACTGTTCCGCGAGAACGTCAATCCCATGAGGTCCCTGTTCGAGCGCTCCAGGGCAATCGCGCCGCCCCAGGCCGCGGAGTTCGCGATGAAATCGCTGTTGTCGATGGCCGCCCCGCTCGATTCGAACGCGTAGATGGCACCACCGAGGACAGTGGCACTGTTTTCCCTGAAGGTGCTGTTACCCCCATCGAAGTACGAGTCGTAGACGTCGATCGCGCCACCGCTTCCTCCCGCCGTATTCGTGATGAAATCCGTGCTCTCGAAGCTGAGATGCGAATCGGCCGCGGAGATGGCTCCCCCCCCCTCCCCCGGCTACGTTCCCTTCGAAGCGACTGGCACCGACATCGGAGGTTGCCAGGCCCGACAGGGCCAGCGCGCCGCCGTCCCCGGCGGTCTCATTGTCCGAGAACGTGCAGAAGCTCAAGCCCACCGAAGAGTACTGCTTGCACAGGATCGCCCCGCCGTCCTGAACGCCGTAATTGTCCGAGAAGACGCAGGTCCCGAAGCTCGCCTGGGAGTCGTTTTCCAGGAGGACGGCGCCCCCAAGATCCGCATAGCCGTTCTGGATCGTGATCCGATAGACCCACGAGCCATTCACTCCACCCGCATCGAAAACGAATGCGCGATAGTGTGCCTTCGCAGTCCCTTCGCAGTCGATCGTACAGAGCGCCGGATCACCATTCAGTGATTCGATCTTGATCGGAAACGCGGGCATGTCGATATCCCGATTGCCGTCGCCTCGAAACGTCCCATCGCTGAGCTGAATGACGTCGTCCTCCACCGCCGCGTTGACGGCCGCCTGAATGGTGGGGAAATCGCCCGTGCCGTCCGGATCGACGAGATAGGTTGCCGATTGGACAATTGAAAGCTGGAGAACACACAGTGCTACTAGAAAAAGCGGAGTGGAGCGCATGATTCGGCCTCCTTCAAGACACGACATCACCGACGCTGGCACGCCAGTCGAGGACGTCTAATGTAGCAGACACGGCTTCCGCTCGGAAGTGGGCCTTTACCGACGCCGCGTCAGCGCACATCATCATCTCAGAGCAAATCATTGTCATGTTCTCGGAGGATCTGGAAATCGATCGACTGAAGGAACGGGGTGACGTGATGAAGCGGTCGCAGAGGGGATGCTACTTGACGTGTGCACTCGTGTTCACGCTGGTCCTCGTCATGACAGGCTGCGCCCGCCCACCGAGCGACACCGACCTCGATACCCGCCCCCTCTCACCGAGCTGCCGCGAACTCCTGCGCGCGCAGGGCGAATCGATGCGCATGGCGGATTCACTCCTCGCCGCCCGCGCGGCGCTAAAGGCGTCCTCGCGTTACGAGTCGCTCCTCGAGGTCTACTACGACTGCGCCCTGCTCCACACGCGCCACGGCGACGCGCTCCTCGCGGCCGACCGCAGGGAGGCTGCGCGCGCCGCCTACACGCGCGCCCTCGAGCTTGACGCCTGCGCGATCGACGCCTGGCTCGGAAGCGCTCGGCTCCGTCGGCCGCTGGTCGGCGGCATCACGCCCCCACTCTTGGGCGTGGAGGAGTCGTTACACCGCGCGCTGGGATGTGACCCGGGCTCCGGACCGGCGTTGGAGCTTTTGTGGCGACTTCAGATCCAGAAAGGTGACACCGACGCCGCCGAGGAGACCATCTATCGGCTCTCGATCTCCGATCACTATCCCCAAGCGGCCCGTGACTACGGACGCAACATCATCGAGGGAGCCCGTGACGGCGGTATTATCTTCACGTCCGGCGGCCTCGAGACCGACCTCTGCCTGGCCGCCACTCGCCATCGCCCGCGGGACATCTTCATCGTCGACCTCACCATGAGCGAGCGGCCGTGGTACGTGCGCTATCTGAACGATATCGGCCTGCCGCTCGACATGTCGGATTCCGACGTCAACAGGCTGGCGCCGTACTGGTCGTCGACCCGGAAGAGAACCGTGACGGTGAGCGAACAGGTGGTCGACCGCATCATCGAGACCAACACGCGCGCCGATCGGCGAGTGTATCCGGTCTACTTCACGTCGACCGCCACGCACCCAGCCGCCTACGCCCGAACCGACCGGTTGAGCCTGACAGGCTTGCTGATGCGTCTCGAGGAGCCCGGCACGGGTGGAGCGTCTCCGGCGGAGATCATCGGGGCATTGGACGAGTACAAAACAAAGAGCCTGAACGATCGCGGCGCACGCTGGCCGCGAGGCGCGCATCCCACCGTGCGGTCGGAGTGCCATCGCCTGCTCTCGGCCTACCCGCGCGTCGCGCTCAAGGGAAGCGTGGCGGCGTTTCGGAACGACGATCGCCCGCGGGCGTTGCAGCTCCTGAAACGTGCGCAAGAGCTCGCTGACGGCGTCTGGGTGTCGGAAGGAATTCGCAAGCAGCTTCGTGACCTCGAGACATACGCCAGCGAAAAGGCCGCCCCTCCGGGATGATCCCGAGGCGCGGCCTTGAGCCTGTTTGGCGTGTTGTTCCTACGCGAGCACTTCCCGGATGTGTCCGATCGCCCAGTCGATCTCTTCGCGCGAGATCACGAGCGGCGGCGCGAAGCGGATCACGGTCGCGTGCGTCTCCTTGCAGAGAAGACCCCGCTCCATCAGCGCCTCGCAGTAAGGACGCGCGTCCCCCGCCTCGGCGGTAAGCTCCACACCGACGAGAAGCCCCTTTCCTCTCACCTCTTTCACCTTGGGTGAGTTCATCGCGCGGACCTGGTCGATGAAAAGACTGCCCATCTCGGCCGCGTGCTCAACGAGCTTGTCCTCGACGAGGATCGCGAGCGCCTCGCGCGCAACGGCGCCGGCGACCGGATTGCCGCCGAATGTCGAGCCATGATCGCCCGGGCGGAAGACGCCGAGGACGTCCTTCGACGCCGTCACCGCGGAGACCGGATAGAAGCCACCGCCAAGCGCTTTGCCGAGGACATACATGTCAGGGTGGACGTCTTCGTGGTCGCAGCAGAACATGCGTCCCGTCCGACCCAGACCAACCTGGATCTCGTCCGCCATCATAAGCACGTTCTCCGCCGAGCAGAGGTCACGCATCTCCTTGAGGTAGCCGTCCGGTGGGACGCGCACACCGCTCTCGCCCTGGATCGGCTCGACGAGAACGCCGACCGTGTTCGGCGTGATGGCCGCCTTGAGCGCCGCAATGTCACCGTACGGAACAGCGCGGAAGCCCGGCGCGAACGGACCGAAGCCGACCTTGTACGCTTCCTCCGTGGAGAAGCCGACGATCGTCGTCGTGCGGCCGTGAAAGTTGTCCTCGAAGGCGATGATCTCGGCCTTGTCCGCCTCGACGCCCTTCTTGGTGTAGCCCCACTTGCGTGCGGCCTTGATCGCCGTCTCAACGGCCTCGGCGCCCGTGTTCATGGGAAGCGCCATCTCCATCCGCGTGATCGCGCACAGGTCTTTCAGGAACGGACCCATCTGATCATTGTGGAATGCGCGCGACGTGAGGGTGAGCTGCGAGATCTGCCTGGTCATCGCCTCGACGAGCCGGGGATGGCAGTGGCCCTGATTGAGGGCAGAGTAGGACGACAGGCAATCCATATATTTCTTGCCGTCGACGTCCCACACCCAGACACCCTCGCCGCGGGCGAGCACGACCGGCAACGGATGGTAGTTGTGAGCGCTGTACGTCTCGGCGAGTTGGATCAGCTCAGCAGTCTTTGCCGTGATCTTGGCAGTCTGGTGATTCCCCATGTTCCCTCCGTTGAGTGAGCGCGGCACGGACAACTGCCGCAGAAGAATCGGTCGGATTAAACGGCAGAAAGCTTAGCACAATCTGCCACACGGCCGGAAGCGCAATCCCGCGGATTTCAGCGGCTTGCGGGCCCGAATAGGGTTCGATAGACTCGTCGGCCCACACCGAGACCGGGCCGAAAGAAGGAGACCGACCATGGCCACGAATAACTCGATATGCCACTACGACATCCCGACGACGGACTTCGAGAAATCCAAGACATTCTATGAAGGGCTCTTCGGCTGGAAGGTGCAGCTGATGCCGGAAATGAACTATGCGCTCTTCATGATCGAGGGCGGCGTCGGCGGTGGCTTCATGATGACCGATAACGTGAAGACCGAAGGCATCCAAGTCTACATCCAGGTCGAGGACCTGACCGCCACGCTCGACATGGCGGAGTCCCTCGGCGGAAAGATCGTCAAGCCGAAGGCGGAGATCGGTGGCGACAACGGGTTCTATGGGTTCTTTGTCGTGTAAACGCCGGCTGAAAACCGCGGCACCCCTTTCGCCGGTCGAAAAGTGCGG
>CAZAMP010000026.1:0-24259 GCA_964486455.1 uncultured bacterium
CTAGCCAAAAAAAAAGGAGCCCCCTCTTGCCCGGAGCAGAGGGGGCTATACCGAGAACCGACACCGAGAGACGCTCACCACACGGGCCGCCAGTGGGTCACGTCGCGGCTGGCACGACCCACCTTTGGACTCACCCGGTCCACACCGACCGTCTCCCTCTCCTCGTCATCCACCCAACACAGGTCCTCAGGTATTACCTTAGTTATCGAACCACGGCGGGTATCATATCAAATTAACGGTGATTTAATCATTAGAATTCGTGGTCGTCTGCGTGTGTGTTGCTTATGGCACAACTCCTTTATTTACAATGGGTTCAGGCCTCGTGGTCGCGGACATCCTCGATGCGTCCGGTGAGCGCGCTCCATGCCACCGTACGCGGGCTCGCAAGGTAGACTTCGGACTCGCGATTGCCCATCCGACCACGGAAATTCCGGTTCGATGTCGAAAGCACGACCTCCCCGTCGGCCGGCACGCCGAGGTGATTCCCCATGCAGGGACCACAGCCGGTGGCGTTGAGAACAGCGCCGGCCTCGGCGAGCGTCTGAATGTAGCCGAGACGCATGGCCTCCAAGAAGACCTCGCGGCTCGCCGGAAAGACGAGCATGCGGATGTCGGGGTGAACCCTCTTCCCCTTCAAGACCTCCGCCACGGCCTCGAAATCCTCCAGGCGGGCGTTGGTGCACGATCCGAACATGATTTGATCGAGGCGCGTACCCTTCACCTCCGTCACATCGACGACCGTGTCACGGTCGATGGTGTGAGGCTTAGCGATCTGGGGCGCGAGCGAGCCGGCGTCGAATTGGTGCACCGCTTCGAAATCGGCGTCGTCATCCGAATAGACGGGGTCGTAGGGCGCCTGCGCCCGGCCCTCGAGATAGTCGAACACGATATCGTCCGGTGGGATGTACGCGATCTTCACGCCGAACTCCGCCCCCATGTTGGGTAGGACCGTGCGCGACGCGATGCTCATCGCGTGCATGGTGGGTCCGGTGAACTCGACGGCCTTGTAGAGCCCCCCGTCCGCCCCCAGGGTACCGATGACCTTCAGCATCAGGTCTTTCGATCCGACGCCCGGGGCGAACTCGCCGTCGACAACGATCTTGAGCGTGTCCGGCACACGGAGCCAGATGCGTCCGGTGGCCATGATGACCGCCATCTCGCTCCGGCCGATCCCCGCGCCGAAGGCCCCCACCGCCCCATACGTGGTCGAATGTGAATCGGCACCCACGACGAGCCTTCCGGGAAGCGCGAAACCCTTCTCTATCATCACCTGGTGGCAGATCCCGGTCTCGATGTCGAAGAAGTTCTCGATGCCCTGTTTTCGGACGAACTCACGTATTTCCTTGTGGTTCAAGGCGAACGTGGCGTTGGCCGCAGGCACGCAGTGGTCGAGAACGATGACGTGCTTCTTCGGGTCATAGACCCGATCGACGCCGATCTTGTAGAACGTCTTGCTGATCGCCGCCGTATTGTCGTGGCTCATGGCCACGTCCGGCTCCAGCTCGACGATCTCGCCGACCTGCAGGTCACGACCGGCCTTCCGTGACATGATCTTCTGAACGAACGTTTGTCCCATCCGTGCATCCCCTGATGGAATTCGTGTATGCGAAACGATCGAGGCGGGATTCTAACCGCACCGGTCGGGCCCGACAATGCTCCGCGGTGGATCGCCGATCAGGGAATCCAGATCTTCCCCGCCCGGACGATCTCCGTTCGGCTGTCGAGCATGAGCGGCTTGGGGGTCTTGGTGAAGAAGGCGAGCCCTTTGTACGACATCAGGTACTGATAGCTCTTCTTGAACACTCCGGCTTCCGCGAAGACGACGAGCGGAGCTTCGGCGCGGTTCATCAGCTTCACGAAATCTTCCGGCTCGACCTTTACGATCGCGCCCGACGCTTTGATGGCCTGCGCGATCGCGGCGGCTGCGGCGGCCGCTCCCGCGGCGGCTCCTCCTCCTGCCGTCATCTCGTCACCTCCTCGCAGTGTGTGCTGTTGCCGGAATGTACCATACCCGCGTGTCTTCTATTCATATTCCCCCCCTCGGAAACTGGCCGCGCGGCCCTTGACAGCCCACCCCCCTCGCGGGCGAAGATCGTGGCGGCAGCTCGGGGAACCCGCCTCAATCAGACAGAAATCCTCGAGAGAAAACGCGGGAGAGAGCGCTCTTCGCCGAAGATTGCTGTCGGATTGAGGCTAATTGCAGCGGAGCGTCGAATGAAGCTGATCCCGCAAATACCGAAAGACTTCCGTGACTTCGCCCGCGAGCCTGATGGCGCCGACGTCGTTGAGATCAGCATGCTCCTGGAGGACGTCTTCCAGGATGATTTCGATTCCGACATCTGCCGCTCCCAGCTGAACGCCCTCGCGCAGGCATTCGTCGAGCGCGTCGCGAACGTCGATGACGAGCCGACCCGTTTCGAGCACCTCGGCCGCTACATGGGCGACGAGATGCGTTTTCGCGGCGATCCCGCCTCCTTCAGCAAGCCCGAGGGCGCCTTCCTCCAGAGGGCGCTCGTGCGCCGTCGCGGCCTGCCCATTACGCTGTCGGTTCTCTACATGGCCGTCGGGCGCGCGGCCGGAATCACACTGGACGGTGTCGCACTGCCGGGCCGTTTTCTCGTCGGCCGATTCGACCTGACGCCACCGCTCTTCCTGGACCCGTTCCGTGGTGGCAAGCCGGTCACACAACAAGACTGCGATCGCATCGTGAAGCAGGTCAGCGGCGGCCGGGTGGAGACCGCCGCGCCCCACCTCCGGCCGGCGCCTGCGAAGACAATCGTTTCCCGAATGCTTCGCAATCTTCAGATGATCTACTGGGATCTCGAGGATGATGAGCTCGGGCTCCTGGCGGCACGGATGCTCTGCGTGCTCAACCCGAACGTGGGCGAGCCGTATCGCGCGCGCGCCTACTTCTATGACCGCATGGACGAGACACTGCAGGCGATCATCGACTACGAGGCTTACCTGCGGCGAGAGTCAAACGCCCCGGATGAAGAACGGATTCAGAGACGAATCCAGCAGCTCCGCGAGATACTCCTGAACGACGACGATCGGTGAGTACTGTGGGGCTCGAACAGAACTCCGCGAAAGCGGGCTTTACTCTCGGTAGAGAGCTTCTGTCTGTCCCCAGCTACTCTCAGCAGTGGGAGTGAAACCTCGTGATAAGCTCCGATTCACGAACATCACCCCCGACCCTCTCATCGCTTCCCGAACAGGATGACGGGGGACCTCAATCTCCAAGGTGTCGACTGCCATGATGCGCTACATACTACGAGGCGCCGCCAACGGCCTCGTCATCTGGATGACCTTCATGGTGGCTGAAGAGGCGATATGTTCCCTAGTGCCCATGCTTCGGGGCAGCATGCTATATGTTCCCGACTGGCGATGGCCTTCCATGATCCTACTGGCTGTTGGCTATGCTGTTCTCGGACTGTTCACCGGCGCTCTCACCGGCGCGGTATTCTCCGTGGTGCGGCGCAAGCATCGACCAGACACGTCCGGGGATCCCGGTCGCCTTCTCCAAGGAATCGCACTGCTCGTCGTTCTGTGCGCCTACGCGATTCACATGATCACAGATCCCGACTCCTCTGGGCCTCTAGTGGCCGCAGCCTGTGTTCCGTGGACGATTGCACTCATCGCTGCGATTGCCTCTGGCTTCCGATTCCGTTGGATGGTCTTCATTAGTCAACCCTGGGTCATCGCATTCATCCTTCCGGCAACCGTCTCGGTCGTGATCTTTGCCATTCTAGAGCGGAACATCCTCAGACTTGTCCTCTATGTCGCTCTGATCCTCGCCGGTGCTTGCGCCATTGGCGCGATCAGCCGCCGCTGGCTGCGTCCCAGTCCTGGCTCCGCATTGCCAGTTCGACAGGGCGTCAGTGTTCTGCTCCTCGGCATCGGTCTGGTTGTGGCAATACTCGCGCTGGAGCGGGATGTTGAATGCAGGCGCCCCCCCGTATCGCCAAGGGGCTCAACGCCGCCGCCAAACCTGCTGTTGCTCTCGCTGGACACCGTTAGAGCCGATCACACTTCCCTGTACGGTTACGAGCGAAACACAACTCCCAATCTGGTGAGTCTGAGCGAAACGGCGACCGTGTATCGACAGGCTGTTGCATCATCCAACCAGACGCTTTCCACCCATGCCTCGATCTTCACGGGTCTCTACTCGAGAAGTCACGGCGCGTACCCTTCACCGGACCTGAATCCTATCGGTATGCCGCTTGCGGAACACTTCCACACGCTCGCGGAGTTTCTTGCGGACCGCGGATATTGGAATCTGGGTGCTGTGGCCAACTTCGGCTATTTGAATCCTGGACTCGGGCTGGCGCAAGGATTTCACTACTACGATGCGCGGATCCCGCTGGCCCCCTTCCGTGATCTGGGTTCCTCCTATCTGCGGGTAGGGATACGAAGGCTGATGCAGAAATGGGTTTCCACAGCGAAGATGGATCGCCAGACGCGGACCGCCGAGGAGATCACAGACCACGCCATTGCGCTGCTTGAGAAGGCTCGAGGCGCAGACAGCCCCTTCTTCTTGTTCGTCAACTACATGGACACACACAACCCCTATCTACCCCCACCACCGTATGACACGCTATTCCCAGGCAAAGACCCATCGTTCACCGATGAACGCCGCCGGAGACTCCGCTTCTTGCACGTTGAACCCGGCATGCAGTTGACGGCAAACGACCGCGACCACATGATTTCGCAGTACGACGGAGCTATCGCATACATCGATTCTCAGATCGCGCGACTGTTGGCACGGCTCGAGGAGACATCGACATACGACAACACCATGATTGTCGTGGTCGGCGATCACGGCGAGGCTTTTGGCGAGCACAGCGTAGTCGGCCATGGCAGGACTTTATATCAACATCAGATCTTCGTTCCGCTCCTTGTCCGCCAACCCGGGCAGAAGACTGGACGGGCATGCGAAGCAATCGTCAGCCAAGTAGACATTCTCCCTACAATCCTGGATGCGATCGGCACGGCGATCCCCGACAGCCTTCACGGTCGTAGTCTCTCGAATCTTCAAGGTCCCGACTTTGCCGTCAGTGAGTCATTCCCCAGCCCGGTCGTACCCCACTCGCAAGACTGGCATCGTGCTCTGGTCTCCGATCATTGGAAACTGATTGTGGGACCTTCCGGAGAGATGGAGCTGTACGATCTCGCTTCCGATCGGATCGAACAGGAGAATCTCCAGGGTCGCGAGGATGAGTCCGCACAGGAAGCCACAAGAAGAATGACCGCAATGCTCGTGGAGTGGGTCAAAACAGTGGTTTTCTGTTCGCCACCTGTCAAAGGACTGGATCATGGAACTCGTGAGCGGCTTCGATCGCTAGGGTACGTGAACTAGCAAAACGACTCGAGACTGTGAGGGCTCTCACCTACTCCTCGATCAGCGAGCCCATCTTCTTAAGGAACCCCCACGACGCAAACACTGTCCGTTCGATCGGCCAGTGACCTTCCCCCGGGTCTTCGCCGTGACCCGAGTCGTCATCATCATTGCCCGGCGAGCCATGAGGGGGCACGTAGTAGTCGAGCACCTCCACGACCTTCCAAACGGTGTCACCCGCCGTGGTGTGCCATGACGGCTCAAGATAGAACGTCACGCCCGTTGCGCCATCCATCGACTGCGCTTCATCCGGGTGCGGCAGGCGGAAGCGGGTCCGCACACCGTCCGCCGACTCCCACACCAGCCCAAGCGTCATCCCCTGGAGGTCCGCCTGCCGATAGCCCTGCTCGGCGGGATAGCTGGGATACCTGGACATGCTGACCGTCCACATGAACGACGGCAGCCCGCCGGAGGTTTCCAGCACGGGCGACGAACGGAAGAGCTTGCGCGTGGCGTCGAGATCCTCCGCGCGGCTCAGCGTGTTCAGGTAGGGCTCGTCCACGCTCGGGATGTAGCGAAAACGCGGCGCCAGCAAGGAATCGTATTTCGTGACGTCGCGCGCCTGCCACGCCTTCTCCAGGTTGGTGAGCACCGACGTCGGTGTGATGGGATCCACGTACTGCGGGTTGACGGTCACAAAGCGCCAGGTCTGACTCTCCCAGCTCTCGGAGTCGTTGTAGGCCACGATTTTCCAGAAGTACTCCCGGTTCGGACGGAGCTGGCTAGCGGGAATGAAACGGTTCGTTTCGAGGCTCTCGGCCCATGCGGATAGCTCGCCCTGCGACGAGCCCGCGAGAAGGTCGAAGTAGACCGCCGCCTCGGGCGCGAGCCAAGCGAAGACGGGAAACACGGGCGTCGAGTGCGCGTTGTGGGGCGGATAGGGGGTATGAATCACAGGCATGATGTCCGGTCCGGTGCTGGTCCCACTGCAGGCAAGTCCCGAACAGATCGCGCACATCCCAAGGAAAAGGACCCACCGGGATCGATTCGCTCGCATGGTGTAAACTCCTCGGGAGGGGACAACGCTCGGACTCTATCCCCCTGCACTGAAAGTCTACCGCATGGAGCCGCGACGTGAAAACGTGTCTACAATCGAGATCGAAGATCATCGTCCCTCTCATCGTCCTTCTTCTCATCACGAATGTGGTCGTATCCGTAGCGGCGCAGACGACTGATGAAGGGCTCGATGAGAGTGACAGCCATGCCCTCGAGCTGCGACCCTTCAGCGTCCGCATCGGTGGCGGCCTGACGCTGCCGCTCGGCGACCTCGCCAACGATTTGGAAACGACGGGATGGACGGGAAATCAGGGTGTGGGGTTCACGCTGAGCGCCGGTGTGCGGATTCCGCTCACCGCAACCGTGGCTATTCGCCCGGAGATCTCCATGCACCGCTTCGGGGCCGGTGATATAGGGTTCACCGCCATTCGGGGATCGGGAGCGTCGATCGACACCATTGGTGCGAAGCTCACGCGACAGGCAATGGTCGCGGGTCTGGGAGCATGGATAGACTACATTCCCGCGGGAAGCGGCGAAACGACCCTCTATCTCACGGGCGGCCTCGGGCTCTTGTACGCGCGCTACAGTGACGACGTAACGTTCGACGACGGGGCGACCGCCACCGGGCGCGAGGAGAGCACGACGCTGGTGGCGTCGGGAGGTATCGGTCTGCTTGCCGGCCCGATCGACGCCCTCTTCTCGATCGGGATCCGCCAGCCTCGTTTCGATATTGTGGGAGACACGACGTGGTCGTCGGCCGATCTTACGATCGCGCTGGATCTTCCGGTTCCGTGATCCGCTCGAGCGCGGACTCATACGCACGATACGATTCGCTACCAAACAGCACGAACCGAACGGTGTCGAGCGGCGGATCCTCCTGGAGGATCGAGGCCACCGCCGATAACGCGACGTCGGCCGCCTCGCTCAGCGGATAGCCGTACGCCCCCGTGCTGATCGCCGGAAAGGCGACGCTTCGAAGTCCGTCAGCCATCGCGATCGCGAGACTGTTCGTGTGACATGCCGCAAGGAGCGCCGCGTCGTCCTCGTTTGATCCGTAGATCGGGCCGACCGTATGAATCACGTGTCGGGCCACAAGCTCACCGCCCGTCGTGATGACCGCCTGCCCGGTCGGAAGCCGCCCCCGCTCATCACGGATCCGCCGGCACTGCTCGAGGATCGCGGGGCCGCCGGCCCGATGGATCGCGCCGTCCACGCCGCCCCCACCCAGCAGGCCGGAGTTCGCCGCATTCACGATCGCGTCCACCGACTGGCGTGTGATGTCGCCTTCGACAACCTCGAGTGTCGTGTTACCGATCGTTCGCCACATGACGCCCCTCCTCCCTGGATACTCTACCGGCGCGGCGCGGCACCGTTCCATAGTTGTTTCGGTGGTTGAACGTTCGGTATGGTGCAGGTGGGCCGATCGAAAGGCAGGTGAGATATGATGACACGTCTCAAGATCCTCGTTTTGATGCTGTTGATCGTGGTCGTCTTGATCGTGATCGTGCAGAACTCCGACACCATCACCCTGCGGTTTCTCGCGTGGGACACGAACATCTCGCTCTTGGCCGTGCTGTTGGTCACGGCACTGTTGGGGCTCGCGATCGGCTATATCGTGGGACGATTGGGACGACGGTCGCGCGGCAACGAGACGCCGAGGACACCGCCGGCCCAGCCCCCCCAGTAGCCGTCATCCCGATGGCGGCTACATCACGCAGCGGCTGCGCCCTCCACGCGTGTCCGCTCACTGACAAGCTCATGGTGAACGACATGTCACCAGACGCTACAATCCCGACATGATGGATCAGACGACCAAATCGATACTCGAGCTTACGCAGGCGCTCGTCCGCATTCCGAGTCGCGCCGGCGTGGATTCCACCAAACCGATCTTCGACACCATCCGCCGTTGGTTGACGAAACACGGCACCGATCACGAGATGCTTCGTGACGAAGCGGGCGATGACGTCGGGCTACACGGACGGATCCCGGGGAAGGAGCCCGGTTCCATCTATCTCCTAGATGCGACCGTGGACACCGCATCGTACGGCGACGAGGCGCAATGGACCCACCCACCGACCGCGGGGGTCGTTGAAGACGGCTGGCTTTACGGGCGTGGGAGCGCGGACAGCAAGGTCGGCGTCGCGATCTCTTGCCACATCCTCGCGGAGATGACCCGACAACGTGCCAAGCCGCGAATTGGTTTTGGAATCCTCTTGGACGCCGACGAACACACGGGTGGTTTCGGGGGGATCCGCAGCTATCTCGATCGATACCCCGACGAGACGGTGGCCGGCGTCATGATCGGCTATCCGGGTGAACGGCGAATCGTGATCGGCGGGCGCGGCTTCGCGCGGTTCACGATCGAGGTCCACGGAGACATGGTCCATTCGGGCTCTTCGTCGAAGGAAGGCTCCAACGCACTCACAAAGGCAACCCAGCTGGCGACGCGACTTACCGAAATGCACGTCGGCGATGCCACACCCGACTTTCCGCTGCGACCGAAGCTCACCGTCACACGGATCTCGGGAGGGGGCGATTTCTCCGCCATCCCCAACCGGGCGGAGATTGACATCGACGTACGCTTGACGCCGATCTTCGACGTGGACCAAGCCACCCGGCTCATCACCAAGGCGGTGCGCAAGCTGGACGTGGCGTTCCCGAATGATCGCCCGGGCAATGTCGTCGCGCTCGAAAGCTCACCGCCGTACAGCCTCCCGGCGGGATCACTCCTCGCCACGACGTTGCAGGCCGCCGTGACCGACATTCTAGGTGTGACCCCTCCGCTGGAAGTCGTTGGACCCTCGAACATCGGCAACTTCTTATCAACCCTTGGCATCGAGGCAACCGCGGGATACGGTGTTCGCTACGAAGGCATTCATGCTGCCGACGAGCGCATCGCGGTCGACACGATCCTGCCGACCTACAAGGCCTACGAACTTGCCATTCAGAGACTGACCGCCTAGCAGTTCGGCGCGCGACCCACTGTAGTTTTGCACCGGGCTGCTAGGCGCCGCGGCTCGCTACGCGAAGGTGGTCGATCATGTGCCAGCGAGTTTCCCACGACAGGTGTCAAGAACTGCGATTCGCCGTTGTCATGAACGGCGGCGTCAGTCTTTCCGTTTGGATCGGTGGTGTCAGCCACGAGATCAATCGCGTCGTCCGAGGCGAAGGTGTCTACGGCGACCTTTTGAAGCTCACCGAAACCCGTGCGCGCGTGGACGTCATCAGCGGCTCGAGCGCCGGGGGTCTCAACGGCGCCTTTCTGGCAATGGCCCAAGTCCACGACAAGGACCTCTCCGGCCTCCACTCCCTCTGGATCAACAAGGGTGACTTCAGCAAGCTGATGCGAAACCCCGCGAAGGGAACGCCGCCCTCATTGCTCCGCGGCGACGACTACTTCCTGGCGGAGCTACGCCGGGCCATCGGGGAGCTCTTCGATGACGACCCCGCCAAGCAGAAGAGCGTCAGCGAGCGACCGATCGATCTCATGATGACGGGAACGTCACTGGCCGGCCGGCCCACGACACAGGCGGATGATTTCGGATCTCGGGTCCACGACGTGGATCACCGGATACTGTTTCGCTTTCGGCGCGGTCCCGATGTGAAACCGGGCCCCGAGGATGATCCGTTCGTCAAAAAGGGTATTGCGGACCGGCTCGCTCTGGCCGCCCGATCGACGGCGTCGTTCCCCGGCGCGTTCGAGCCGAGCTATTGTCCGGCGACGGAAGCATCCACCCGCGTACCGAATCGTCCCGATCGACCCAATCTTTCGGGCTTTGCCGAGGGTCTCGACCAGGACGCGTTTGTGGTGGACGGCGGCGTTCTCATGAACAAGCCGCTGCACCCCGCTCTCGACGCGATCTTCGAGCAACGGGCCGACCGGAGTGTGCGGCGGGTTCTAGTCTACGTGGTCCCGGATCCGGGCGCCCCGCCGGACATCAAGCCGGCCGATCCCCTAAAGCCACCCACCGCCGCCGAAGTCGTGCTGGCCAGCCTGGTCAACCTTCCTCGGGTCGAATCGATCTCCGATGAACTCAAGCGAATCCGAAACCACAACCGCCGGACGATGGAGCTGCGTCGCTCGCGACTCATGTTGACCAATCAGCTCGCTCCCGAGCGCATCGAGGGATTGGCGGCCCAACTATTTCCGATCTACCGGGAGCGACGTACACAGTCGGCGCTGCGGTATGCCATTGGTGAGATCAACGATGCCCTGGTCTCGGACAAAGACCGCGTCGCCGGAACCGGCGAGGCAAATCGTTTTCAGAACGGCCTCGGCTATGCCAGTCGGGCCGAGGATCTCGTCGAACGTCTGAGTAGACGAGATCTCCCGTTCATCCCGAAAGCAGAATGGCCCGAGGCCATCAAGACGTGCCTTGGTCCCGCGCCCTGGTCGTGGGGCGCCCGCCCCATCGAGCATGCATGCGACGTCCTTATCGATGTTCTTCGCCGAGCCCAGATGGAGCTGGATCCGGCCGAAGCTCCCCGCGGCATCACGAATCTATGGAAGCACGCGTTTGATACCGTGGGCGAGATTCGTCTCTTGAGAAAGCAAGAGAGACGAGTTTGGAAAGCCGTTGCCAAGGACGCCAGGGCGTTGCTTGCGGATCTGAGCGACACCAACGGAGCGAACGTCGAACGAGCGTTGGACAAATGGATCACGCGGGCGATCGATCGCTGGAGCAAGAACGAGATCGAGCTGCGTCACTCGTATGGGTGGCTCGGCGGCGCGGACCGGGATCGAAATCCGGAGCCGGGGAAGATCAACATTCGCGAATGCGCGCCGATCTTGGCGCGCGCAATCGCGCACATCCTCAAACGTTTGGCGCAACAGCTCCAGGACCAGAGCGGAGGCATCTGGGCGGCCTCGACGCCCAAGGCGGCTCGAGACGGCCAAGAGTCACAATCATCCTGCGATCTCGAGCTTCGACGACACCTGGCCTTCTTCGTACCGAAACCCGATGCCTCTCTCAGCGAGATCGTCGGACGGCTGCTGACATTTCACGTGGTTCACACCGCATTCCGCGCGCGCGGAAACGACCCCGACCAGACCGTCGAGCTCCTTCAGGTCAGCGGAGATCAGGCATCGCCGTTCGGTGGTGAATCCCGAGCGAGCAGGAAGCTCGCCGGAGTTCAGCTCGGCCACTTCGGCGCGTTCTACAAGGCGTCCTGGCGTGCCAATGACTGGATGTTCGGCAGGCTCGACGGGGCGGAACGTATGGCTCGGGCCTTGATGAATCCCGAACGCCTTCGGAGACTCGGCAAGAACCCCGACGAGGTCGTGAGCGCGCTGGAGAGTATGACGAAGGACTACATAGAGAAGAACGCCCCGTCATGCGAATTTCTCAGTAGACGCTGGTCACGTGCGAAAGACGCGGTCCAGGCGGAACTCGCGTTTCTGGGACGGGAAGGTGGTGTTGCTCCCGAGTTTCTCGTGGCGAGCACGAGATTCGTGACCGAGATTCTCCACATCCACATCCTGTGCGAGGAGCTGCCCTGTGTCGCTTCGACGCTCGCTGAAGAACGGGCCGCCTATCCCAAGCACGAGGGTCCGGGCGCGGACTTCTTGAAGAGGTATCAGTCGCTGTTCCCGGATGTTCTTCCCCCGTGGAAGAAAAAGGAGGATGACAAGAACCTGTCTATTCTCCTGTCATCGACCCAGCCCAGTCCCGAACAAGCCTCCGCCCTTTTTGGTGAGTACCGCGTCGGCAGTGAACGGCTTGATGGGGAAGTGGGCGGTGATCGCTTCACCGAAACCGTCAGCAAGGCCGTCGCCATCACCGTCGCGACTGCGAAGGGCGATTCCGGCCTCGGAGTGCTGCGTGCGTTGTTCAATACCATCTGGCTCCCCATTCTGTTCTTCTATGCGTTCACGAGGGACCTCAGCCGGAGGTCCCGAACAACACTCGCCGTCAATGTCGGGCTTCTGGCGATTTCCACGACACTGCTCGCGGCCAAGTACCTCATGGGCGCAGACCTTCCCGGCGTGTTGACGACCTTTGCTGTCGCCGCGTTCTTGGGCGGGGTTCTTCTCGCCGTCATACGTAACGGCAAGTGGGTCGCCGTCGGGATCGGGGCGGCGATCGTGATCGCGTTTCTCCTGTACAAAGAGATCATCCCGGGCAGTCTTCTCGGCGAGGCGCAGTCGTGGATCGCGCTCGTGGTCATCGTGATCTTTTTGGTGGTGGCGTTGGTCTCGTTCCGAAAGCCCTAGCGCCTGCATGTCCCGTCTCTCAACTAGACAAGATCGCGGACATAGTCTAATCTGAACTCAAGACAGGCGGGTGCTTCGGCATAACCGCCGGTCGCCCCTCACCTGTACCGTGGCTGGAAGTTCTCCCGCTCATCTATCCCGTCGCGTCTCTGCCCCTCCCGGGAAAAGGAGCATCGCGATGCGTAAGGCACAATTCCTAACGGTGGCCCTCCTCGCTCTCGTCGGCTGTGATTGGCTCAATCCGTCCGACGACCCAGAGCCGAACAAACGCCCGACCGCGGAGATAACGGGCGGCGTCACGGACGGCGGCGAGACGCATTACCGCGTCGAAATCCTCTGGGCGGGATCCGATTCCGACGGCTACGTCGACCACTTCCTCTACGCGATCGATGATGTTTGGAATCGCACCGAGGAGACCTCGGGAGACTTCCTGTTCAGCGCGCAGGACCCGGTGGAGGGAGCGGAGTGGAATCAAAGTCACGAGTGGCACAGCTTCCATCTGAAAGCGGTTGACGACGATGGAGCCGAATCGGCCCCGGACGTCCGTCACTTCAATGCCATCACCTTCGCTCCTTCCGCGTGGATCGTGTCGCCGCGCGGCCTGGGTACGGAAGGGATCGCCGCCGTCGGGCGGCCGTTTACCGTGCGATGGATGGGCCGCGACGAGGATGCGAGCCAAGATAATCAACTGCCCGTTGGCTATCAGTTGAAGCTGGTGGAAATACGGGAACAGATCTTCTATCTGTCACGTGACGAGTTTCTCGCCGTCATCGAGCCCTTCCTGCTTCCTTCACCGGACCAGCCCGACGCGGCGCCGAACTTGCTCATCCCCGATTCCCTCGTTGTCGGTGATCCGGACTCTCTCACCGACGAGACCTACCTCGCGTCGGACTGGTATACGAAGGTCGATGCGCCGCTGCCGGACGATCTCATGACTTTCGATTCCCTGCCGCAGGGGAACTACGTGTTCGCCGTCCGGGCGATCGACGAAGCGAGGGCGGTGATGCCCGCCGCCGCGTTCAACACCGCGGGTGAAGACACTGCACGTCGCGGTAACATCCTCAAGATGGACGTCATCCCAGCACTTCAGGCCTATCCGTATCTCAGCGTCACGGAGCGGACCTTCCTCGGCAGCAACTTCTTTTCTGCGTATGGGAGGGAGTGGCGGGTCGAGGTCCCACCCGAGGTTCCGCTCTACTTCGAGTGGGAGGCCTTCGCGGAATGGTATGGCGGTAGCGTCGGTGATTTCAGATACGCCATCGATCCCCCAGACCCGAACTGCGAAGAGTGTGAAGTGCCGGACGGCATTGGCGGCTGGACTCCGTGGGGGGACTGGACCCGCATTCCGTTCCCCATCGAATTCGACCCAGAGGATGCGAACGAGAGCCATACCTTGTATGTCGAGGTGCGTGATGCATCGGGTGACCCCGATCAGCGACTGAGGGCTGTGATCATCATGAACGTCGTGAACACCTTCACCTTCAGCGACCCGGCGCTCTGGATCGACGATTTCAAGGCGTCCGGTATTGGTGATTGCGAACACGACGCGATCATCGAGGAGATACTGGACTACGCAATCGACCCCTATCTCTCCGGAGGGCAGGAGTTGCCGGAGTGGCAATCGCGTTCCCAGATCGGTGATTGCTATGAAGGCAACAACGCTCGTGTGCTTCAGCTCGAGCAGATGGGACGATACAAGCTGCTCTTCTGGAACCACGCAGGCCACCATTCGTCACTGGCACAAACGACCTGGCATCCATCCGGGTACCAAGAAGAAAGCAGCCACTACCTGTCCGCCTATGTCCGAGCGGGCGGCAATCTCATCATCTGGGGCCACTACACAATCGCGGGGCTGCTTGGCGGCTACTACCCCGCCGATCGCTACATCCCCGATCTTCCGCAGTTCCAGGATCACAACTTCGGGCCCGGCACGTTTCTCTGGGACGTTCTCAACTTCCGGACGAGGTTCGACCGCGCCGGCCGCGGCGACGGACCAGGCTCGCAGCAGATGGCGCTGACGTGCAGTGGTCTCATCGGGATCCAGGCAACCCAGACGGGCCAGGCGTTCGGCTTCCCGGCGGGCTTGATCGATCCGACAGGCTACTCGTCGGAGCGAGCGATCTGGGTTGACGATTGGAGCGGACACATGAACCCGCACGGATGGTCCGGCGGCAACGCGATGATCGGGGATCCTCCGCTACACATCGGTGGAATGGACACGCTCTACACCTACACAGCGAACTCGTTCGCGTGGGAAGATGACCTCGCGGCGGCATGTGGCTCGAGCTTCCATCCACCGCTTCACAAGAAACCGGTGATCGTCCGCTACGAGAAGCCGTATTCCCATCAGGGAAAGGTCGTATGGATCGGTCTCCCGCTCTACCCGCTCGCGGAGTACCACATGGACGATCTCAAACAGATGATGCGGAAACACACGGAGTGGATTCTCGAGGAATAGCAGGGCTACAAGGGTGCCAGCCAGTGGCAGGCGGCGGGGAGCGATTTGTAGTCTGTTGAAATTCAACGCCTTACACGTGATTTATCTCCCCGGGGAGACAAATGCGCGACCGGGGCGGAGAACTGACGGACAGCGGCGAGCCCTACCTTCGTGAAAATCGTTGACATAGTCGCGGATTTTCACGAAAATCCACACATGAGCCAACGATTTTCCAAGTTCAATCGAACACTAGAGATAACCTGGACACCGAACCCGGTGACCGGGTCGGCGGCAGCCTTTCTGTGGGGTCCGCGGCAGACGGGAAAGACCACACTGCTTCACCAGCGCTTCCCGAAAGCCACGTTCTACGACCTTCTGGATACGAACTTGAGCGCGGAGTTGAGCATCCGCCCCCGCCTTCTCCGCGAGGAAGTCCTCGCCGGCAAACCTGAGATCGTCGTGGTTGATGAAATCCAAAACGTCCCGGCGCTCCTCGAGGAGATCCACTGGCTGCTCGAGAACAGCTCGTGCCGCTTTGTGCTCTGCGGATCGAGCGCCCGCAAGCTGCGCCGGGTCGCCAGGAACCTCCTCGGAGGCAGGGCGGTCGAGTTCCATCTCCTTCCGCTCACGACGAAGGAGGTCCCCGACATCGACCTCATGAGGATCTTCAACCACGGTGCCCTACCCGCCCACTACCTAGTCGACGAGCCGGCCCCGTTGTTACGAGCCTACGTCAACGCGTATATCAAAGAGGAGATCATCGATGAATCCGTCACGCGCAACGTGCCGGCCTTCTCGCGTTTCCTGCAGGTTGTAGGACTTACACACGGGCAACAGCTCAACTACTCGAACGTCGCGCGCGAGGCCGGCGTGTCAGCATCCACAGTGCGAAGCTACTTCCAGATTCTCGAAGACACACTGCTGGGATTCACGCTTCAGCCTTGGCGCAAGAGGAACAACAGACGACTGGTCGAGACCGCAAAATTCTATCTCTTCGACATCGGTGTCGCGAATAGCTTGAACCCCGAGTCCTCCATCATCGTCGAGGGCTCCGACCTTTTCGGCCGCGCGTTCGAGCATTTCCTGCTTAACGAGGTCCGTGCCTTCATCGCCTATCAGCGGCCTGAAGTCCCCGTGACCTTCTGGCGAACATCGTCGGGCCATGAGGTCGACCTCATCGTTGGCAATCTCGATTCTGCCATTGAGTTCAAGTCATCAAAGCGGGTGCGCGACCGCGACTTAAGGGGAATGCGCACGCTGCGCGAGGAGCACACCGTGAGGCGAAGCATTGTCGTATCGAGAGAAGATCGTCCGCGAACAACGGAGGACGAAATCGAAATGATGCCGTGGCCGGAGTTCTGCACGATGCTGTGGGATGGCGGGCTTATCTAGTACGGCTGAAACCTCCGAATGACTTCATGATCATCCACTCGTGATGCGCGGCGCTTTCCTTTCCATGCGCTGAAACTCCGTCGATGCTCCATGTGTAGACTACCGGTGTGCGCCGCAGGCCGGGCGGCTCCCAATTCGACATACTCCCGAACATCGAGGACCGCTCCGGGAATGATGTCCTGTGGATTGGCGACGCTCGCTCTTATTGCATCGGCACTGGTCGCGAACACCAACAGCGATGCCCGCGCCTTCGCACCCTCGCGACGAGACGTGGTGAGGCATCCGAACTCCCGAACCGAGGAAGGGCCATCCGGTCTCGACCTATCGGATCCGCATAACCTTCCGCTCCTCGCGAGCGGCATCCGACTCGATTCGATAGAGGTAGACTCCGGAGGGCAGCACGGCACCCGAGGCATCGCATCCGTCCCAGACTACGGTGTGCGGGCCGATACGCCACGCCGGGCTGGTCAGCTCCCAGACCTTCCGTCCAGACACGTCGAACACCGCCACCCGTGCCGCTCCCGCATCGGGAAGCTCGAACCGAATCTCGGTCCGGGTTCCGAACGGGTTTGGGCTGGCGTGAAGTCGGAACAGGCTCGGCACGTCTACTGCCGGATCGGCCGAGACGACGGCAGTCACGTCCGTGTACCCCTCGGCATTGCCGTTCGCGGATCGCGTATCCGTCCAAAACGGTCGGACGCCGATGTCGGTGGACACGAGTCCGTTGTAATCCCCGATGAACGCACCGCCGAAGCCATCGTGGACGGCGTCGGAAATCGTCTCCGACACCCTCTCGTTCGGAAGGAACGTCAAGCCATCGTCGGTGGATCGTGCGATGTAGGTGTGGTAACGCGTGGTGTTCGGGGTCTCCCGCCGATCGAAGAAGACGATGTCGATCTCGCCACTAGGGGCCACCGCCATCCACGGGAACCACTGAAAGGACTGGTTCGTATCGTCGCTCACGCGGATCGGGTCACTCCACGTCTGCCCCATGTTCGTGGAGCGCGTGAAGAGAACGTCCGGACCCTGGCCTCCCCGCGATTCGTCCGCCCAGGCCACGTAGACGTGCGAAACGAGGTGGCCGGGTGGCCGATAGGTGGCGAGGGTCGGAAAGCTGTTCGCGCGGAAGCTGGCACCGGGCAGCGGGGACGGGATGGGATCGATCACAGAGACGATGACGTCAGACCCCCAGGTCACGCCTCCGTCGGTCGACCGGTCGATGCGGATATAGTTCGATTGCTTCCAGGCCACGTAGACCTCACCCGCCGCGCCCACCACCGGCACGGATCCCTGAACACCCACGCCGTCGCTGATCGCGACCGGTGTCGAATAGGTGAGACCGCCGTCGGTGGAGCGTGAGAAGAAGATCCGGGAATCACCCGAGACAGGAAAACGCGTCCACGACACGTAGACGTTTCCATCGAACGGGCCGCCCGTGTTGTCGACCGCGATGTATTCCTTGTCCTCGAAATCATGGCTACCCCCGCCCGTGTGGTCGATGATGACACCGAGCTGGGGCCACGTGACGCCACCGTCAAAACTCTTGGCCACTCCTAGGCGGTTCTGATCGTCGTTTCGATTGAAATCGATGAACGCGTAGTAGAAAACCCCGTCCCTGTGCGCGACCACGGCCGGATCGCCTTGCGTGCTGTACTTCCCCAGGCTGGTGTCGATCCCGTCGAGAGTGTTGGCCGTCCAGGTTGCCCCGCCGTCGAACGAGTAGGCGACGCCCGCACCGGAATCGCCGTAGCGGTAGTCGTTGGTTCCACCGACAAGGTTCATCGGGTTCTCAGGATCGGCGGCGATCGAGGTCTCGTTCTGGGCTCCGCCGTTCTGGGTGGCATTGACGTTGTCCTCAGGACGTCGCGCGCCGGCCTCATCGACCGCTTCCTCAGACGGCGGCGGGATCTCCACGACGCCACTGCGTCGCGGCACCGACTCCTCGGCGGTCGCCGGCCAGACTGGGCCGAGAACGGCCGCCGCCATGATCAACGTGAGTAGTCCGATAGAAGCGCCCCGGGACGGTTTCGAAACGGAGATCGGGAGGTGATCCGGAAAGCGTCGCATCGCGTTGCTCCTCACTTGGTCGACCCGAGACGGGCGCCGGCTTCGTGAGTTGGGAAGACGGCAATTCCATGCTGCTGGGTTGGACACCCGATTATACACGAAAGAGCCTTGCCGAGATCGCGTCCCGGCGCGCGGCAACGTAGCAATCAGAACATATTCACATACGCCGGTTCGTACCCGAGCGCGCGAAGTATGAGCCCGCACTCCCCACGCCGGTGAAACTCGTGGGTGACCACATGAAAGACCGCCTGCTCACGTGTGAAGCGGAGCGCGGGGCCGTCGACTTCCCATCGATGCTCCAACGTGCGCTCCCAATCCTCGGCGGCCAGCCGCCGGAACCATTCGACAGTCTCTTCCTCGATCTCGTCCGCCTTCTTCACCGCGTGCGCGAGGTCCACGAAGTCTTCGTCGTCAAGAAACGTGATCTCCCGGCCGCGGCTGGCGCAGTGGAGCCACAGCCACTCCGTCTCCACCATGACACGAACGGAGGAGAGTATCGACTGACCACCCGACGGCTCCTTGGTGAGGTCCTCGGAATCCACGTCATCGAGGTCGCTGAAGAACGCTTCGCGGAGCGACATGTTCCAGCGATAGAAGCTCACGGCATCCATCTCTAAGACCACCTCTCGATCCACAGACCGATGTCGGCCGGCGTCTCGGCGATGGCGTCCGCGTTTTCGGCCGACAGCTCCTCGTCCGTGCCAAGACCATACGTGACACCGATCGTCCGGCAGCCGGCGGCGCGGCCGGCACGGACGTCGCGCCATGTGTCCCCCACCATCACGCACTCTTCGGGTCTGAGGCCCACCTCCTCGCACGCCGAGATCAGCGGCTTGGGGTCCGGCTTGAGCGTATCGACACTGTCTCCCCCAAACACGACCCGAAAGAGATCGTGGAGCCCCAGGCCTTTGAGCACCTGGATACAGAATCTCTCCGGCTTGTTGCTGACCACGCCGAGCTCGCGCGGGGCGAGAGACGCGAGAAGCTCGGAAATCCCGTCGTACGGAAGGCTTCGGTCGAGGCAGTGGTCCGCGTAGTGCTCGCGAAAGCATTGCAGTGACTCGTCTTCGCGGCCCGCATAGTCCGGCCCGAGCGCGCGGGCCAGCAGCTTCTTCACACCATCACCGACGTATCCGACGAGTGTCTCCACGGGAAGCGGGTCCAGGCCGAATTCGAGCCGAACGGCGTTCGTGGACATGGCGATGTCTTCGCGCGTTTCCACGAGCGTCATGTCGAGATCGAAAAGCACCCCTTTCGGGGCGACCATTGCTGCCAAGAGCGCCTCCTCGCGGTGGTCCATCCTTCCCTAGCACCGCATGATACGCGGCTCACCCGCGGGGGGAAAGCGCCCGACAGTATAGTTGACCGGGTTGTCGACATTCCTGCTTTGGGTGTATCATCCTAGCCGCTCAATGGTATGACAATCGGATGGCGGCCGCATCACCGGCCGCCATTCAGCGTAAGTAGAAGCCTCAAACACGGAGAGATGATGATGGATCGTCTACGCTTTGCCCCGCTGCTCATCCTGGCGACGCTAATCCTGGCCGGTTGCCCCCAGCAGGAAACCGACAAGACGGATGCCGGCGAGGGCGCGGCCCCGGAGGCCACCGGTGAGACGGCGTCGGCCTGGGATACTCCCGAAGGTTGGACCGCGTATGGTGCCCCGATCACGCTCGCGGAAGCGACGTCGATCACTGATCTCAATGCGAAGCCGACGGAGTTCGCCGACACGATCATCCGCGTCGAAGGAAAGGTCACCGGTGTCTGCAAGGGCTCGGGCTGCTGGGTCGAGGTGATGGCCACCGACGGATCGTCGATCATCGCCAAGAGTCCGGATCACTCCGTCCAGGTACCGAAGAATTGCGAGAGCTGGCCGGTCGTCGTTCAGGGAACGTTCCTGAACATGGGCGCAACCACCCAAGAAGCCGCGGAGCACGTAGAGGAAGAGCATCACGATCATGAAGAGGGCGGCGAGCCGCACAAGTGCCCGCAGCCGATCTGGATGCTTACCATGGACTCGGTGGAGCTGGAAGAAGCCCCGGCGACCGAAGGTGAGGCGAGCTAGGGCAAAGAGCGCCGATCAAACGCACAAGAATACGGGCGGTCCCGACATGGGGCCGCCCGTTTGACGTTGCGTTGTGTTCGACCCCTATCGTTCGGCACCCTCGCGCACCGGGGCCCCGGCAAGCGCCTCGAGCGCGCCGCTATGATCCCAGTCGGCGGTGAAGATCTGCCCCTTCTTGTTCATCGTTCGGTTGGACGTCCAGACAATCGTGTCACCCGGCGGCATGAACACGGGAAGGCCGTCGAACCCGTCGACCTCGGTCACCCGCACCGGCTCCTTCATCCCGGCGACATCGACCAGATAGAGCTCGAAGTTCGCGAAACCGTGCTTGTTCGTGGTGAAGATCACGTACTCGCCGGACGGATGGTAGTACGGCGCCCACGACATGGCACCGAAGTCCGTGAGGCGGCGCCGATCGGTGCCGTCGATCTTCATCGTGTAGATGTCGGCCTTTCGCCCGCTCGGATGGAAGTGACGCCAGATGATCCGCTCGCCGTCGGGCGAGAAGAACGGACCCCCATCGTATCCCGACCAATTCGTGAGACGCGTCTCGTTCGAACCGTCCGCATCCATGATGTAGATCTCGCCGAAGTAGGACGCGTCGTTCTCCGCCCAGTCGCGCTCCTCTTCGCTCAATGACTCCACGGGATAGCCGTCGCGGGTGGAGCAGAACACGATTTTGGAGCCATCGGGCGAGTAGGCGCCCTCAGCGTCGTAGCCGTAGACATCCGTCAGTTGCACCAGATCGGATCCGTCGTCCTTGCACGTGAAGATGTCCATCGTTGGGTCATAGTCCCACGCCCCGTGCCGCTTGCCGCCGGACGCGCGGAATTCAATTTCTTCCTTCTGTTTCTTCACCGCGTCCGGATCGAGATGCGATGACGCGAATTCCACTTCGCCCGTGTTCGCGCGATAGAACGCGCACGTCGTCTTGCCCGCCCCCGGTGACACCTGGTGGATCGCGCCGCTCTCCATATCCATGACGAAGATCTGGAAGAACGGATTCTCCGGATCACGCTCGGCCTGAAAGACCATCTTCTTGCCGTCAGGGGAGAAATAGCCCTCACCGGCACGCACGAAGTCCTTTGTCAGAAGCCGGACATTGGAGATGAACGGCGACGTGAACTCGACCGGCGTGGCGTCATCTTGAGATACCGCCGGCGACGCACCGATCCCCATCAACGCGATGACGACCGGGACGCACGTGAGCGCATGTCGGCCGAAACGACTGAAGCTCATGAAATCTTCCTCCCCATGAGTATGCGTTCAGAAGGGCCCGGTCTCCCGCACCCGTTACAGCGATCTACTTGCCGATGCAGAACTCGGAGAATATGACGTTCAGAATGTCCTCACCAACGTTTTCACCCGTGATCTCACCGAGCGCGTTCGCCGCGCGCCGAAGCTCCTCGCCGACCAACTCGAGCCCGAGTTTCCCTTCGAGCAGCTTTCGGCTCTCCCTGACGCCTTCGCGGGCGGCGTCGAGAAGCCGTTCCTGGCGCATCCCGACGACGAATACGTCCGCCGGAGACCCTTCCCCGCCGGAGATGGCCTCTACGATCGACCGGCCGAGTGCCTCGACACCGTCGCCGTGAAGCGCGGAGACGAAGTGGGGCGTGAGCGGTCCGGTCTCGACGAGTCTCCTACCGAGATCGATCTTGTTGGCAATGAGAAGCGCGCGCGACACGCCGATCGACTCGATGAGGTCGCGCTCATCCGGTCCGAGGCCGACCTCCCGCGCGTCCACTACCAAGAGAATCCGATCACCGGCCTTTAGTTCCCCGTGACTTCGCCGGACGCCTTCCGCTTCGACCTGATTGCGCGATTCCGCCAGCCCTGCGGTGTCCACCAACCGGATCGGAAGCTCGCCCAGCACGAGTTCCGCGTCCACGACGTCCCGTGTCGTGCCCGGCGTGTCGTGCACGATCGAGCGGTCGCGCCGGAGTAGTGCGTTGAAGATGGACGACTTCCCGACGTTTGGGCGCCCGGCGATCACAACCGTCGTAGATCTCGCCAGCGGTCGGCCACGCCGGACCGACTCGCAGATCGCTTCCAGCTCGGTTTCTACCGTCGCGACGACCTGGACCGCGTGTGGGCGATCGAACGGCGAGAGATCATCCTCCGGAAAGTCGATGTGCGCCTCGACCGACGCCAGAACACTCAAGAGGTCACGACGCGGCCCACCGAGGATACGCGTGGCCTCGCCGCCAAGCTGTCTCAGGGCGGCTCGGGCCGCCGCCTCGCTTCTGGCTCCGATCAGGGCACTGACCGACTCCGCCTGCGATAGGTCGATCCGTCCATTCACGAACGCGCGGCGCGTGAACTCGCCGGGCTCGGCGGGTCGGATACCCGCCGCGACAAAGATGTCGAGAACGCGCGAAACGATGATGGGGTTTCCGTGGCAGCTTATTTCGACGACGTCTTCGGCCGTGTAGGAGTGTGGCTCTCGGAAGATTCCCACGACGACCTCGTCAATGAGATCGCCGCCTACGGAGATCAAGCGGCCGACATGAAGCGTGTTGGGGGGAGCGTCAACGAGCGAATGGGGTCCTCGAAACCGGGCGGCCACGGCCCCGATGGCATCGGGGCCGCTCAACCTCACCGTCGCCAGCGCCGAGCGGCCCGGAGCGCTGCTCAGTGCGACGATCGTATCGTTCTGATATTCCACCACGGTCGCGACATCTCGGCCATGCGCCGGACGCTATCGTGCTTAGAGGCGTTTGTTGTATGGGCGGCGGCGGCGCCCGCGCACCCCCACTCGCTCATCCTGAGAATTGGAATCCGTCTTGTCGTCGCCGGCGCCCCGCGACGACTTGAACGGGTCGGCCAGGTCGAGCGGCTCTCCCGCGACCGTCGGCACCTCGTCCGCTACCGGAGGACGCCGATCCCGATCGCGACCCCGGTCCCGGTCTCTGTCCCGGTCCCGGCCGCGTCCACGACCTCTCTCTCTGTCTCCATCACGATCGCGGCCACGGCCTCTCTCTCTGTCTCCGTCCCGGTCGCGGCCACGGCCTCTATCCCTGTCCCCATCGCGATCGCGGCCATGGCCGTCGTCGCGCGATCGCCCACGGTCCCGTCGCTCGGACGATTCTTCCCGTCCTTCGGGGCGTCGCCGGCGCGAACCGCGGCGCTCACCGTCCTCAGGCCGGCCCCTCGAAGGCGCCGCGCCTTCACCGGACGGGCTGATCACGATCCTCTTTGTCGGTCCATCGCCGATGGCCTCCGTGTCGACACCGTCCATCTTCGCCAGCGTGCGATGAATGGTGCGTCGTTCGGCCGCGCGGAACGGCTCGGTCGTCATCTCGCGACCGGTCCGGAGGACTTGCGCGCCCATTTCTTGGGCGCGATCCTGCAGCGACTCGTCACGACGCGCGCGATAGCCGCTGATGTCGACAGAGATATTGAACTTCGATCGCGACTGCTTGCTCGCGATGCGGGTAACCAAGTGCTGAAGCGCCTGCAGCGTTTCGCCTCGACGCCCGATCAGGAGACCTTCGCGCTCCTTACAGTCGATCTCGAGCGCGATGCTTCCGTTCGACCTTCGTTCGTTGACCGTCGCCTCGAAACCCATCTGACCGAGAATCGTCTCGAGTATGCGTCGCGCGTTCTCCGCGGCGGCGCCTGATGCTGCGTCGTTTCCGTTCGTGGTCTTCTGCGGCGCGCTTCTCCTGGCCCCACCTCGGGGCTCGCGCCCGT
>CAZAMP010000026.1:24359-66437 GCA_964486455.1 uncultured bacterium
TCGCGCCCGTTGCGCCCGTCGCTCCCTTTACGGCCCTTGAGGCTCACGAAGACCTTGACCTTACGTGACCCGAACATTCCGAGAAAACCCTGTTTCCCCTCGTCGATGACCTTCACATCCACCTGGTCGCGATCGGCCTGTAGCTTCTTCAGTGCGGCCTCGATCGCTTCATCGACGGAGCGTCCGCTCATTTCGATGTGCGTGTCGGACTGTCGCATGGACGTCATGTCTCCTTCCCGCCTCGCGGATCGCTTGCCCGCGGGCTTCATCGGTTACGCGGCCTTCTTGGCCTGCGTCGTCTGTTTCCCTCCGGGGATGATGGCTTGCTCACCCCAGCTCAGGACATTCTGTGCCGTCCAGTACAGGTTTAGTCCGGAGGGAAGAGTGTAGAAGATGACCAGCATCATGATCGGAAGAATGGTGGTCATCGCGGCCGGCTGGCGCGGGCCGGCCGTCATCGTCTTCTTCTGCATGAGAATGGTCGTGCCCGCCATCAGAATCGGCAGCACGTGTAGCGCCAGGGGCCCGATCGTCAGGAGCGTGTCGGGCGCTGAGAGGTCGTTGATCCACAACACAAAGGGCGCCTGCCGGAGCTCGATCGCGCTTCGCAGCACGTTGTAGAGCGACCAGAAAATCGGGATCTGAATGGGCATCTGTAACAACATAGGGAGGCAGCCGGCCGTCTGGCTCACACCGTGCTTCTTGTGCAAGGCCTGCACTTCCCGATAGCCGCGCATGGGATCGTCTTTGTATTTCTTCTGGATCTCGTCCGCGCGCGGCTTGAGCTCCGCCATCGCGGATTGCATCTCCCTCATCTTGCGCGTGCTCCAGCGCGTCAACGGATGGAAAATGATCTTGGTCGCCAACGCGAGGATGAGGATCACGACCCCGTAGTTGGGGATCACCCCATAGCACGCGTTCATCAACCGGTAGATACCCTTCGCGAACCCGCCCAGAAGACCGCCGCCGGCCGACCCCATGCCGACCTTCTTGTCGATCCCTTCTCCGAGAGCGGCCAGTTCCGACTGTAGGATCGGGCCCACGTAAAGCCGGTAGGTCCCGCTCGCCGATCCGTCGCGGATGGGCGAGACCAACCGGTAGCCGAGGCGATTGGCGCTCGCCTCACCGAACAGTTCCGCGCTCGTGGCCTCACCGGAATCCAGAAATAGCGCGGAAATGAAGTACTTCGATCGCGTTGCCGCCCACATCACTCGACCGTCGAGCCACTCGCTCGTGCGATCGTTCTTGAAGCTGCCAAGCTTTCGGTCCTCGATGTTCTCTCCGACCCGAACGAGTGTTTTGAATTCACCCAGGTCGGTCTTGCGCTGCTTCTCCGTGACGGGAAGGCCCCCCGCCCACGCCACGTCGAACGAGCCGTCACTGACGGGTACACCCATCACGTTCACCGTCATCTCCATGAGATACGTGTCCGGATGAAGCGTGAAGGTTCGGGAGATTCGCGCACCCTCTTCACTGGCGGCCGTGAAGGTGATCGATCCCGTGGAAAGCCCGTTCGCCGGCGCCCGAGTGATCTCGAAAATCGTATCGGAGAAATCCGTCCCGCGTTGCCCGGCCGCTTCTCCTCGGGAAATCGATAGAATAGGCTCGGGGTCTTGACCGGCCACGAGTTGCAGCGGTTCACCGTCCGGTCCGACGAATTCGTGAAGAACCAGCGCGGCAATACCGCCGCCCCGGCTGCTGAAGGTGGCGGTATAGAGAGGTGTCTCGACGTCGAACTCCTCGGCCGCCGCCACCGTGGGCGCCGAGAAGACGATCTCCTCGCGAGGCGCGTCGTCGGTTGTCGCCGCTGGGGATGGCTCGACGAATCGTTCTTCCGCGACCGGCTCCTCCGTGCCGGGCGGTGTTTCCTCGGTCGGCCGCGGCTTGGGGCCGTACACACGCGACCAGATTGTGATGACCAGAAAGCTCAAGGCAATTGCCAGGAGTGTTCGCCTATCCATGGGGTTTCCTCACCGGATCGAATCCGCTTCCGCCGAGCGGATGGCAACGGCAAATGCGCCGGACGGCCATCCACGCGCCTTGTCGGGCGCCGTACGCCTCCAGGGCGTCGTGTGCGTATTGAGAGCAACTGGGAGTGAATCGGCAACCGCCGGGAAGGTAGGGTGAAACGATTCGTTGGTATGCGATGACGAATCGAATAAGCAGTTTCGCGACGAAGCCGTGAGAGTTCGACCGCTCACGGATCGCTGCTGTTCTCGCTGCTGACACCAAGTACTCCGGCACGCACCATGAGATCACGCATCTCGGCGAAGACCGATTCTAGCTCGGCCCTCGGCAGCGCGGATCGCGCAATGAACACATAGTGTGCGCGGCGCCCACCTTCAAGCATATTCGCCTTCAGGCGCCGGTAACATTCCCTCAAGAGACGACGCGCTCGGTTTCGCCGGACGGCATTGCCGACCTTTCGACTACTCACGAAGCCGGCACGGCGCTCCAGGTCTGGCGCCCGGTATACGATCATAACGAGGAGCCGGCCACGAAATGCCTGCCCCTCCTGGTATACCCTGCGAAAGAGTGCACGGCCTCGGAGCTTTTCCCGCGCGGGGAGTCGTTCATTCCGCGCCGTCATTATCATGCCGCCCCTCATCTCCATCCGGCACGTCGTCACGCGTCACTCATGTGGGGCCTACGCTACAGGCCCTGGCCGGATGACACGAACCGCATTCTCAAGACGATTGGTTGGGACGGCGTCCTCCGAAGCATCGACAGGATCAGACCGTCAGTCTCTTCCTTCCCTTTGCGCGACGTCGCTTCAAGACGCGGCGCCCGACGGATGACGACATCCGCTTCCGAAATCCGTGCTTTTTGTGGCGCCGCCGATTGTGCGGCTGATACGTTCGTTTCATCTCTGCAGTCCTCTCAGGGGTGCGGCCGGCGGAGTTGCCTGTCGTGCCGCGATGCCGGACCAACAGCCCCCGCGAAACAGGTTACACGGTCTGAATCGTACCGAAGGAGTCTATCAGAGACCACCCTTCTGTCAAGTCCGCTCCTCGCCCGGACACGCGGACGCAATCCGGCATCGGGTGGGGAATTACGGGACATTGTTCAAGGTGGACGGACATCGTCGGAGCTATCTGTCTGGTGCAGCGGACGTTTCTGGCCCTCCGGCCGAGGGAACGCGCTTTCGCTCGAAACCAAAACATCGTTTATGTCAGATCTTGAATATTAACAATATGTTACAGAGTTATTCACACCCAAAAGAGGCGTCAATTTCTCTTGAGAGAAAAGACCCTCCGTGATAGACTCCCCGTGCTTCAAGGTTTAACACCATAGCATGAACAGTCACCCTGCCTTAAGTGGTTGTGATGAAAGGGGTTTCGCCAAAGACTACCACTCTGGGGCGAGGTTTTTTTGGCTCTTGTGTGTGGATATATGGGAACTTGTGAGTTATTGTGGACAACTACTAACAATCGCCCAACTCATTAAGTTCAAAGAAGATACAAGGGTGACTTGTCAACGGCTAGCTGTGGATAACTTGTGGAAAATGCGGACAACCTGTAAGTCATTGTAACAAAACGAGAAGAGAGACACGTTATCAGACCGGCATCCGCCGATTCATTGTCGACTCTGGATGCAGGAGGTTCAGTTGCAGGCCCACTCCTCTCCCCACGAGGCCTGGTCGAAGATCCTGTCCGTGGTTCGGGACCAGGTCAGTGAACAGACATACCGGACATGGTTTGCGCCCATTCGCCCTCAGGCCCTGGCGGAAAGCAAGCTCTCCGTCGAGGTGCCCAATCCGTTCTACATCGATTGGCTCGAAGAGCATCATTCCGATCTGCTGACGCAGGCGGCCTGTTCGGCGCTCAATGACGACATCGCCATCCGTTTCCTCGTCAGCGGCGATTACGCCGACGAGGCGCTGCCATCGAGCCCCGCCTCGCCGCTCGATCTGCAAACTCAGCCACCCCCTCAGGCGCGGCGAAACGGCTCCCGTCAGGGACTGAACCCGCGGTTCACATTTGAGAATTTCGTGGTCGGGAAATCCTGCGAGTTCTGTCACGCGGCGTGCAAGGCGGTCGCGAAGAATCCCGGGCATGTCTACAACCCGCTCTTCATCTACGGTGGGGTCGGACTCGGCAAGACGCACATCATGCAGGCGATCGGAAACCACGTGTGTCACACGCAACCGAACGCGAGCGTGCGTTACGTTTCTTCAGAGAAGTTCATGAACGAGATGATTCAATCGATTCAGAAGGGCACGACGTTCGAGTTCAAGCAGACCTATCGCTCGACGGACCTTCTTCTCATCGATGACATTCAGTTCTTGATGGGGAAGGAATCGACTCAGGAAGAATTCTTCCACACGTTCAACACGCTCTACGACGCGCACAAGCAGATCATCATCACGTGCGACCGACCCCCGCGTGAGCTGCGTGAGCTCGAGGAGCGACTCGTGTCGCGATTCAGTTGGGGACTCGTCACGGATGTGCTCCCACCGGATTTCGAGACCCGAGTCGCGATCCTGCGGAGAAAGGCGGAGAGCGAGCAGTTCCAGATCTCCGATGACGTTCTGCACCGGATTGCCGATCGCATCTCTAATAATATTAGAGAGTTAGAAGGATCCCTCATCCGTCTGTCGGCGCTCGCATCCCTTACGGGTAGTGCGATCACCCCTGACCTGGCGGATGATGTTCTGAAAGATCTGATCCGTGAACGCAAAGCGCGGCGCGTCGAGATCGCGGACATTCAAAAGGCGGTTTCGAAGCATTACGACATTTCCCTGGAGCTCTTGAAGGGGAAGCGGCGCACGAATCGGATCGCATTTCCACGCCAGGTCGGTATGTATCTGAGCAAACAGCTCACGCCGGCGTCTCTCGTTGAGATCGGCAAGCAGTTTGGTGGACGGGATCACAGCACCGTGCTCTACGCGTGCGACAAAATAGAGACGCGCAGAGAGACGGATATGGAACTCGAAGGCGACCTCACACATCTACGAGGTGAGCTGGAAGTCGACCGCAACGAGCAAAGATACTCACACTAATTCACAGCCCGTGGGCTGGTCGTGGAGCGCGCCGAGATGAAGTTCAAGTTAACCAAACTTATCGACACACCTATTGACGGCCTGCGCGCCCAAAATCAAAGTGTAACTTATTTCTATTAAAGGATTTACTCACTGAGCGCCGAGTTACTAACATTTCCACGTGCCCTACTACGACTACTACTCCTAATATATTGATTCTTAAAGAGTTATGGGCTGTGGAATGGTGGATTTTTGCTTGCGTCGCCTGAAAGCGGCCCATACAATACGCAGGGCTCTAGCCCCTGTCCGCTTTGAGATTGAAAAATCAGGGGGTTACGAGACTAGTCCCCCGAAATGAGGAACCCATGGCGATCAAATTCACTATTCCGCAAAGTGATCTATCCCGGGGGGCGCAGACGGTCCTACAGGCGGTGCCAACCCGAAGCACACTACCTGCACTGACCAACGTGCACATGGAAGTCAAAGGCGACGGGCTGCATCTCACGGCGACCGACCTCGATACATCCGTCACACTCACATTGGCGTGCGAAGAAGCGACCGACGGAAAGGTGCTTGTTCCCGCGCGGATCTTCGGTGACCTCGTAAAGATGTTGCCGGCCGACCTCGTGACGATCGAATCGGAAGGGGAGACCGTTCGGATCAAATCACGTGGCGGTGAGTTTTACCTACCGACGGCGGATCCGGATGACTACCCACAGTTACCGTCGGTCGAGCGGGATCGCACGCTCTCGATTCCGGCGTCCACCTTCACGTCGCTCGTGCGGAAAGTCGTGGATTTTGTCTCACTCGAAGATAATCGCCCCGACCTCAATGGTGTACTAGTCGAGTTTCGTGGCAAAGAACTTCGGATGGTCGCGACAAACGGTCATCTCCTGGCACTTACCAGTGTGAGTGGTGAATTCACCAAAGGGGACAACGTCGTCGTCCTTCCATCGGCGCTCTCGCACGTCATGCACGGCATCGGAGCGACGGAAGAAGTGGCGGTGGGGATCGCGCGAACACAGATCGTGTTCGAAATCGGGACGACGTGCGTCTATTCCCGACTCCTCGAAGCTAAGTTTCCGCACTATGAAGCCGTCATTCCGACGAAGAACGAGAACAAACTCCGCGTCCGGCTGGGTGACGTGATTCAATCGCTGAAACGCGTCGATGTGGTGGCTGACAACATCACGCACCAGGTCGTCTGGAAAGTCGACAAGGGATCTCTGGTCATGGAGGCCCAACAGACTGTCGGCGGCGGACGCGCAAGTGTTCAAGTCGAGGCGGAATACGACGCGGATCCGATCGAGGTCGGGTTCAATGCGAAGTACCTCATGAACGTCCTCAAGACGATGGACTCAGATGAGGTTGAGTTTGCGTTCGATAAGCCTCTTTCGGGAGTCATCGTCAAACCCATCACTGATTCGACCGAAGACCAACATCTCTGCTTGGTGATGCCACTTCGTCTGAAATAAGCGACGTTCCCCGTTTGTTACGTGATTTGCCCAGACCATGACTGGGGGCCCGTGTGGAACATATTGCGAAGCCGCTGCGCAATTTCATGGTGGCCCAGGGCCTGGCGGACGGCGTTGCGGGATGGCGTGCCGTAGAGTTGTGGCCGGAGGTCGTCGGGGAAGAAATCGCCGGGCGCACGAATGCGTCGCGTTTCTCCGATGGGACACTCATTGTCGAGGTTACACACCCGACATGGATGCATGAGCTGTCGTTCATGCGCAAAGAGATCGTTGGCAAGTTGAATGCGGCCCTGGAGCGCGACGCGGTCACGGGCATTCACTTCGTCCTCTCCGGCGGTGGCCGGCGGCGATACGGGAAAAGGTAGGAAGTCGTGGAATCGACTCCGGGAGATGCATCACTGGAAAATCAATACGATGCCAGTCAAATCAAGGTCCTGAAGGGCCTTGCCGCGGTCCGGATGCGACCCGCGATGTACATCGGTACCGTCGGGCCGCGTGGTCTACATCATCTCGTCAACGAGGTGGTCGACAACGCGATCGACGAGGTGATGGCCGGGACTTGCGAAGAAATCGACGTCGTCATCCACGAGGACGGCAGCTGCAGCGTCACCGACGACGGCCGCGGGATTCCCGTCGACATCCATGAGGATACGGGGCGACCGGCGGTCGAAGTGGTCATGACCACGCTGCACGCCGGCGGCAAGTTCGACGGATCGACCTACAAGGTTTCGGGCGGATTGCACGGTGTCGGCGTCTCCTGCGTGAACGCGCTTTCCGAGTGGCTGGACGTCCACGTGTCACGCGACGGCAAGTGTCATTCTCAACGGTACGAACGAGGCGAGCCAAGCGGAGACCTCAGAGTCGTCGGCGAAACCGACGCGAGCGGAACGACGGTTCGCTTCATGCCGGACGACCAGATCTTCGAGACGATCGAGTTCAAGGGCGACGCCATTGCCGACCGACTCCGCGAACTGGCGTATCTAAACGGCGGAACCCGTATCCGTTTCAAAGACGAACGCGATGGACGGGAAGATGAGTTCTTCGATGAAGGGGGCATCTCCGCGTTCGTGACGCAGCTCAACCGCGGACACAAAATGCTCCATGAGGAGGTTATCGCCTTCCATCGGCAGGTGGGAGACGTTTCGGTCGACGTGGCGATTCAGTACAACGACTCGTATGTGGATAATATTCTCTCGTATGTGAACAACATCTACACGACCGAGGGTGGAACACATCTCGTCGGTTTCAAGACCGCGTTGACGCGATCGATGAACAACTACGCCAACAAGGCGGAGCTGACGAAGAAACTCAAGGGTACGCCGCTCTCGGGTGAGGACGTGCGTGAGGGACTCACCGCGATCCTGAGTCTCAAGATTCCCCAGCCTCAGTTCGAGGGACAGACGAAGACCAAGCTCGGCAATTCCGAGATCCGCGGCCTGGTCGAGGCGATTGTCGGTGACCAGCTGTCGATCTTTCTCGAGGAGAAACCGGCGGTCGCCAAGATGGTGATCTCGAAATGCGTCGACGCGGCGGTTGCGAGGGAAGCGAGCCGAAAGGCGCGCGAGCTCGCGCGGCGGAAGTCCGTGTTGGATTCGGGATCCCTTCCCGGAAAGCTGGCCGACTGTTCGGAGCGCGATCCGGAGCAGTGTGAGGTCTATATCGTAGAGGGTGACTCGGCCGGCGGTACGGCCAAGATGGGGCGCGATCGGCGCACGCAGGCGATCCTCCCACTTCGGGGAAAGATCCTGAATGTCGAAAAGGCGCGACCGGACAAGGCACTCGGCAACGAGGAGATCCGCACTCTCGTCACCGCCCTCGGGTCCGGGATCCGAGACGAGTTCGACCTATCGAAGCTCCGATATCACAAGGTCATCCTGATGACCGATGCCGACGTGGATGGGGCGCATATTCGGACGCTGCTTCTCACGTTCTTCTATCGGTACATGCAGCGGCTTGTGGATCTGGGCCATATCTTCGTGGCGCAACCACCGCTCTACGGCGTTCGCAAGGGAAAAGACGTGACCTACTGCCACACCGATGAAGAGCGCGACGCCGCCATCGAGGCGTACGGTGGGGGCAAGGGTGTTCACATTCAGCGCTACAAAGGTTTGGGTGAAATGAACCCGGACCAGCTGTGGGAAACCGCGATGAACCCCGAGACGCGCACGATTACGCAGATCACGCCCGACGACGCGGCGAAGGCGCACGAGCTGTTCACCATTTTGATGGGGGACGAGGTCGAACCGCGGCGACAGTTCATCGAGGAGAATGCGCTGCTGGTGCGGAACCTGGATGTGTAGGCCGGGTCGGCCGCGGCCGAGTCGGGCACATCCAAGTGCCGTCAGGGGCGAAAAGGGGTGAGCGTCGTCAGTTGATTGACGGCGGTGTGGAGCATCTTGGGGCTTACGTGATTCGTGGAGCCCATGTCGAAGGGAAACGCTGTAGTCGAGACGAGAGAGGCGGGGGTTTGCCGCGGTGACTCGCGAAGAGTGACGCGAGGATCCCCCGCCGAGGGCGGGTAGCCGAGCGGAGCGGGCGTGGAGTCCGAGGCTAACCCCCGTCTCTCTCGCCCTCCTCAGCTTTTCATTTGAGAAGGGAGTAACCCGCAGTGGCGGAGACAACCGAGCGAATCGTCCCGATGTCGTTGGAGGAAGAGCTACGAAACGCGTATCTCGACTACTCCATGAGCGTCATCGTGAATCGAGCGTTGCCGGATGCTCGGGACGGGCTCAAGCCGGTGCAGCGCCGCATCCTCGTCGCGATGCGCGAGCTGAACCTTCAACACAATCGCCCCTATAGGAAGTCGGCCAAGATCACCGGCGATGTGACCGGTAACTACCATCCCCACGGAACCGCCGCGGTCTACGAGACTATGGTCCGCATGGCTCAGGACTTTTCCCTCCGCTATCCCTTGGTGGACGGTCAGGGGAACTTCGGCTCGGTCGATGGTGACGGAGCCGCGGCCGAGCGATACACCGAGGCGCGGCTCACAATCGCATCCGAGCAAATGCTCGACGACCTCGACAAGGAGACGGTGGACCGCCGGCCGAACTACGATGAGACGCGCGAGGAGCCAATCGTTCTTCCGGCACGCTTCCCAAATCTCTTGGTGAACGGGGCGACCGGTATCGCCGTTGGGATGGCAACGAATATTCCGCCGCACAACCTGGGTGAGGTTGCCGACGGGTTGTGCCTGCTTCTCGAAAACCCGGACACCCCAGACGAAGAGCTTATGACGATCGTCAAGGGACCCGATTTCCCGACCGGCGGGATCATCTACGGGACCCAGGGCATCCGCGACGCCTACACCACGGGCCGCGGCCTCATCACGGTGAGGGCGAGGGCCGAGATCGAGGTGAACGATCGGACCGGGCGAGAGCGCATTCTCATCACCGAGCTTCCCTATCAGGTCAACAAAGCGTCTCTTCTCGAGAAGATCGCCCACCTCGTCAAGCAGGGCACGATCACCGGCATTCAGGACATCCGGGACGAATCGGGCCGGGACGGAATGAGGGCGGTCATCGAGATCAAGAGAGACGCACCGTCACAGATCGTCCTGAACCGGCTCTTCAAGCACACGGCCATGCAGTCTACGTTCGGGGCGAACATGGTCGCGCTCGTCGCGCTTCAGCCCGAACAGCTTCCCCTGCGAAAGATGCTCTCGACGTTCCTCGACCACCGTCGGGAGATCATCCTGCGCCGAACGAAGTTCGAGCTGGATGAGGCCGAGCGGCGGGCGCACATCATCGAAGGCCTACGCAAAGCGCTCGACGAGATCGACGCCGTCATCACGACGATACGGGAGTCGAAGGACGTTCCGACCGCTCGCGAGGCGCTGATGACCCGTTTCGGCCTGACCGAACTGCAGGCGACGGCAATTCTCGAGATGCGCCTGCAGCGCCTCACGGGACTCGAGCGCCAGAAGCTCGACAACGAGTATGAGCAACTGGTCAAGGAGATCGCCGGGCTCAAGGCGATTCTCGGGAGCGAGTCGAGGGTGAGCGGCGTCATTCGCGACGAGATTCTGAATATTCGGGAGAAATTCGCGGACGAGCGGCGTACAGAGATAGTAGCGGCCGCGGCAGGAGTGTTCGATGCGGAGGACTTGATTCCCGAGGAAGACATGGTCGTGACGATCAGCCACCTCGGGTACATCAAGCGGCTTCCGCTGGCGACCTATCGCCAGCAGCGACGTGGCGGGCGAGGCAAGACCGGAGCGACGACCCGCGAAGAGGACTGGGTAGAGGATCTCTTCATCGCCTCGACCCACACGTACATCCTCTTCTTCACGGATGCGGGCCGCTGCTACTGGCTCAAGGTTTATGAAATCCCGCAGGCCGGCCGGGCCGCGAGAGGAAAGGCGATCGTCAACTGCCTGCAGCTCAAGCCGGACGAACGCGTGACGGCCTTCACGCGCGTTTCCGAGTTTGACGACAACCATTTCCTCGTGATGGCGACCCGGAAAGGTGTGATCAAGAAAGTGCCGCTGTCGGCGTTCAGTAATCCTCGGCGAGCGGGGATCCGCGCAGTGGACCTCCTTCCGGGCGACAAGCTGATCGAAGCGTCGCTGACGGACGGCACGAACGACGTCGTGCTCGCGACACGAAACGGCCGTGCGGTGCGCTTCAACGAAATGCGTCTCCGGCCGATGGGCCGGACGGCACGCGGCGTGCGCGGCATCACGCTGGGCGGCGCCGAGGATCGCGTCGTGGGCATGGTGGTAGTGAAGCGAGCGGCGACACTCCTCACCGTGACGGAGAACGGCTTTGGCAAGCGGAGCGACATCGCCGCCTACCGGCTCACGAGCCGGGGTGGAAAAGGCGTGATCAATGTTCGCGTCACGGAGAAGAACGGTCCGGTCGTGGCCATTCGTGAGGTCGCGGTGGACGATCAAGTCATGCTCATCACCTCGCAAGGGTTGGTGATCCGCGTGCCGGTCAAGGACCTGCAGGTCAGAGGCCGGGCGACGCAGGGCGTTCGGCTGATCAACGTCACCGAAGGATACAAGGTTACCGATGTGGCGAGGGTGGAGACGACGAAGGCCGAGCGAAACAACGCAAACGGCAAACAGAAGACGGGAGACGCCACGAATGGCGAGGCGGGCAACGGGAGCGCTCCGACCGACACGTCGGACGCTTAGTCGGGCCGCGGCACTCGCCGCGGTGATCATGGCGGGGTTGATCGGCTGTGATCCTCCATCGAATCCGGTCAGCACCACCATGAATCCTCGGGATCCGGGCGGGGCGGAGCTACAGACGCTCCGGATCGATTCGCTTTCCACGGAGTCGTACGTTCATTCCTCAGACATCACGGAAAGTGATCGTGTCCAATTCGGAAGATGGGGACAGATCACGGCGATGGCGTTCCTGCAGGTGGATCCGGATCTCCTGATCGAGCTGACCGGGGACTCGCTGTCGGATGCGACCATCTCCGGCGCCGAGCTTTCATTCAACTGCGCGGGGATTCAGGGGGATACGATCGATCTCACCCTGATGACGATTCCGATCGATGCCGCCTGGATGGAGGACGAGATTGCGTGGGAAACACGCCCCGTTTTCGGGGCGGACTCGATTCCGTCCGCGATGGCGAGTTGTGCGGGGGACACGCTCTTTCCGGAAAGGACGATCGCGCTCTCGAACTCGATGATCGAGCGCTGGATCGCGAACCCGGATTCGAACTTCGGTTTCTCACTCGCCATCGTCGGCGATTCGACCGTAGTTCAGCTGGCGTCGACGGAAAACAACCTTGCCTACGAAAGCACGGTCGGCAATATCGAGAATGTGCCCGGGCCCCGCATCCGTTTCACGGCCACGCCGACGGTGGGCGAAGATGTGACGGTTGTCGTATCCGCGGATCAATTTCTGCAGGATACGCACATCTTTTCACCGGACGGTGCCATGGATGAAGGCACCGAGCGACTACAGGTCGGGCGGGGAGTTACGCACCGGCTCGTTGTTCGCCCGGAGCTTCCGGACTTCGACGAGCACTCGAACGTCCACCAGGCGCTACTTCATTTGACGCTTCTCGATCACCCCCGGTTTGACGAGACGCTCGACCTCGAAGTCTTTCGGCTGACGGAAACGGGTGATTGGCCTGAAGGACCGGTCGCGGATTCTTTGCTCGAGACGAGCGGGATCGTTTGGAGTCGGGCCGAGCTGTCGCCCGGCGATGCGTCGGTCGCCGTTTCGATCACGAACATGATCCAGACGTGGAGTGATGACATCTACGATGACCTCGGTCTTCTCATACGCGCGGCGTCCGAGGACAGAGGTCTTACCACCGTGGCCTTTGCGTCGCCGTCGGACAGTGTGGCGTCCCGGCGGCCGTGGGTGGAGGTGATCTATACGACCTCCTACGGAGGACGCCCATGAACTCGATAACCCGTCTCATGGCCTTGACTGGAACGCTGCTGTTCGCCGCGCTGCCGCCTGTGGCGTTTCCGGGCAGTGCGCTCGCCGAGAGCGTCTTCGCTTCAACAGGCCTCGGGCGCTGGCACAGCGCCGTCGATGCCCGTGCCGGAGGGATGGGCGATGTGACCATCGTGGCTCCGTCACGATGGAGCTTCTCGCCGACGAATCCGTCTCTCCTGGCAAGGCTTCCGGGGGCCGGCGTTCACCTGACGGCCGGAACCGACTTCACACGGGTTGACGCGGGCCTCGGGACCGAGACACGGACCGACGGCCGCATTGTCACCCTCCACGCCGCCACGCCCCTTCCCATGGGATTGGTCGGCGCCGCTAGCCTGGCGGAGATGTCGGATGGCCGCTACGACATCGCTCATGAGATCGAATCCACGACGACGTATACGCTGCGCGCGCGAGGAACGGGCGGGTGGACGCAAGGGGGGCTCGCATTGGCCCGTCGCTATCGTGGGTTGTCGCTCGGCGCGGGCGTGATGTTCCCCTTCGGGAGCCTTCACGAAGAGTTCACACGCGAGTTCGACGACGATGAGTATGAGGATCGACAGGAAGAGCTGGACACGACGCTCGAAGGCGCGACCTTCTTGACGTTCGCCGGACACTTCGAGTACGAGCCGATCGTTCTTGCCGGTTTCGTGCAGTTACCCACCGAGGGTGAGCTCGAGACCGAGCGAACCTGGGAGGGCGGCAAGAGCGCCTCCAGTCGATCGTTCGACATTCCCGGGGCTTTCGGTGCTGGAACGCGCGTCTCGGTATCACCGAGGCTCACGGTCGTCGGCGACATCCGGCGTCAGTCGTGGTCGTCGGCTGAGCTTGAAGACTCCGGTGAAGGTGGAGACGGCGCGGCGCGGCCCTTCTTCAACACGACCGAATTCGGAGCGGGCCTTCAGTGGACGCAGGCGGGTGAGCGTACGGAATCATCGTTCTCGCGTATGCAGCTTCGCGCGGGATACCGTTACATACCGTGGAACATGGCCGGGCCCGCGCTCGGCCACCGCGTGACCGACCGGGTGCTCACGGCCGGCGTCGGGATCCCGTTTCGAGATGAGAGCGGGATGATCGACATCGCGCTCCGGTACACGAGCCGGCGCGAGGCGGATAGCGACCTGAAGGAAGACATCATCAGCGTTCTCTTCGGGCTGTCGTTCTCGAAGCAGGAGCGTCCATACTGAGGAGTCTTCGTGTCATGTCCCTGCTGCGGCGGGCTGGCGATGACCTCATCCTCTTTGCAGTCGCCCTCGGCGTGAGGGTCGTCTACTTCCTTCCGCACACCAAGAGCATCTACTTCAACCGCCCCATACTCGATTCGCTTTGGATTCACCAGTGGGCCAGTGCGCTGGCGACCGGGACCGCTGCGGACAGTGACGCGTTCTTTCGAGCGCCCCTCTATCCGTATTTCGTCGCCCTGGTCTACCGGTTGTTCGGCGCCGGCGCATGGATCATGGAACCGATCCAGCATCTCATGGGCGCGGTCTCGGTTGTGCTGCTCTATCGGCTCGGGCGGTTGCTCTTCGATCGGCGCACCGGTTTTCTCGCTGGGCTCTTCCTGGCGTTCTACTGGCTCGCGGTCTACTTCGAGGGCGAGCTTCTCATCGTCAGCCTACTCGTTCTTCTGACGGTCGCGTTTCTCTATCTCTTTGTGAAGGCGACGGAAGCATCGGAGCCGAGCGGTCGGGCACTGAGCTGGCTTGCCGGTGGACTTCTTCTGGGGTTGGCATGCGCGGCGCGACCGAACTTTCTTTTCTTCGCGCCGATCGCAACGATCTGGCCGCTCGTTACCCGTCGATGTCGCGCATCGTTCGTGTCGTGCGCGCTTGTGGCCGCCGGGATCATCATCCCCATCGCGCCGATCACACTGCGAAACATCAATGTCGCCGATGATCTCGTGCTGATCTCCTCGCAGGGGGGGCTCAACTTCTTCATCGGCAACGGGCCGGGAGCGGACGGGAAGACGGCCACCGCGCCGGCCTCGATGGGACCGATGACGAGAGACGACGTTGCGGCCCGCTATCGAGACAACGTTACGCTCGCCGGTCGGCAGGTGGCCGAGGAGGCGGAAGGGCGAAGGCTCAAGGCGTCTGAGGTCTCCCGCTATTGGTTCTCGAGAAGCTGGCGGTCGATCGCCGACGCACCCGCCGAAGCGGCATTTCGGCTTCTGCGGAAGATTTATTATTTTTGTAACGGTTTTGAAATAAGCAACAACAAGGATCTGCGCGAAGTTCTGTCTGAGACACCATGGATTCGGGTGGCGATGGTTAATCTGTTGTGGGTGCTACCGTTGGCGTGGGTCGGCTTGGCCGGTGGGATCGGGAGGCACTTGGGTCGCCTGCTTATTGTTTCTTTTATGTTAATTTATCTCATCTCGGTGATCCTCTTCTTCGTGAATGCTCGCTTCAGACTGCCGGTGATCCCAATTGCTTTCCTATTTGCCTCGTCCGGAGCCTGGCGATTGAAGGATGTTGTGAGCAGAGGAGTCGGGACGTCCCTGGATCCTGAGATCCGGGAAGGACGACCGCTTGGGATATCCCGCGTCGCGCCGAGGGGGACGTCGCGCAGTCGAGAGGCCATCGGGCTATCACTGGTGTTGGTGGTTGGGATCCTGGTCTCGAACAGCCGGCTCTTCGGAATCGATGAGCGGCGGGGTCTCTCGGGCCACCACGTGAACCGAGCGGTCGTTCTCGTGGAAGCTGGCCGATGTGATGAAGCGATAAAGGCTTATGATGATGCCGTCTCGCTGGCCCCAGAGATGATCGAGGCGACTTACGGACGGGCCCGGGCCCTCGAGCGGTGTGGTCGTATCGATGAGGCCATCCTGGCCTACCGGGATTTGGCTGAGGAGAGACCCGATTTCGCGTTCTGCCAGCTGGCTCTCGGGCGTCTCCTGTCCGAGGGGGGGAGGATCGACGAGGCGGACGCGGCTTACAGCAAAGCGATTGCGATCGAGCCGGAACTGGCCGACGCGCATCTGAACTACGCTGGCTTCCTGATGAAGACCGGAGCCTACGAGCGGGCGGCTCCGGCCTTCGAGCGTGGGCTGGAGTTGGATTCAGCGCGGTTGATCGGGTGGATCAACTACGGCTATACTCTCGCGGCTCTGGGTCGCCTCGCAGACGCAATCTCGGCTTGGGAACGCGTCCTCGCGCTGGATCCCCGCAACGAGACGGCGCGGTCAAACATAGAACGGGCCAGGACAATGCTGGAGAACCCCTGAGTAGGGGCCGGGAGATCGGCCATCGGCCGGCGCTGGCCACGGAATAGAGGGACACGATGAAGGTACGCTGGATCATCCTCGCCGGAACCCTCTTGGTGATAATCGTCGTGTTCGCGTTCATGCCCGCCGGCGGTCGGCTTCTCAGGGGCAAGAAAGAACACGATGGCCCCCGCTCGCTCGTCGTCGTGAAGCGAATGCCCGGATCCGCGGCCTACGAGATTCCTGTCTATGCGCCGCTCGACGGTGCGAAGGTTTCTGTCTCGGATCTTCCCGGAATGGAATTTCGCTGGGGAGCAGTCCGTGGCGCCCGTCGCTACGTGGTGCTATTGAACAACGAGGTTGGAGAGCTTGTCTGGCGGGCGTCAGCCAAAGACACTACGGTCGTCATGCCGGACAGGCTGAGGCGAATGGTGCTACCTGGGGGCCGCCTGAAATGGGTCGTCCAGGTTCCGACCTTGTCAGCCAGCAGCGATCTCTACCGCATCGAGCTCACCGAGTAGATAAGCCCTCTAAGCGCTCATATTGTTTCACGTGAAACAAACGGCTTGCACCGATGTGAGCGCATCGGTATCGTCTCCGCCGAGCGGCCGTCGATCGGCGACGGCCGAGAGGTTGGGTCGGCCGCAACGTACCCTTTCTTGCCATGTGCTTACCCCACGAAGAGATGAATGCAGCAGACTCCCTCGCGTCGGGGCCGGAAGTGGAATCACGACACGACACGATATCGCGATCGTCAGCGCGTGAAGCACGCGTCATCACACTCGCCAATCAAAAAGGTGGGGTCGGCAAGACAACAACCGCGATCAATCTCTCGGCGGCACTCGCACTTGCGGGTAAGAAGGTCCTGCTCGCCGATCTCGATCCACAGGCGAACGCGACAAGCGGGCTTGGCCTGAACGGCGACGCATATCCTCTGTCGGTTTACGAAGTCTTGCTCGGGGCTGATGAGGTGACGACCGCGATCATCAAGACCGAGATCGATAATCTCGAACTGCTTCCGTCCACCCGTCGCCTTGTTGGGGCCGAGCTCGAGCTGACCAACGTTGATCGGCGAGAGCATCGGCTTCGGGATGGGTTGCAGCCACTCCTTTCGTTGTATGACTTCATCTTCATTGACTGTCCGCCCTCTCTTGGATTGCTTACCCTGAATGCGCTCACGGCGACGCAGTCGATCTTGATTCCTATTCAGTGCGAATACTATGCGCTCGAGGGGCTTGGGAGCCTCCTGCATACGGTGCGACTGGTGCAGGATCGACTGAACAAGGCGCTCTTCATCGAGGGCGTGCTACTGACCATGTATGACAGTCGCTTGAATCTGGCCCGCCAGGTCGCGGACGAGGCAAGGCAGTACTTCGGAGAGCGAGTGTATGAATCCGTGATCCCGCGCAACGTCAGAATCAGCGAGGCTCCGAGCTTCGGACGACCGGTTTTGACGTATGAGCCGAACTGCACGGGGGCGATAAGCTTCAAGAACCTAGCGGAGGAAGTTCTACGAGATGAGCAAGAGAGTACTCGGACGCGGGCTGGACGCCCTGATTCCGAAGACAGAGCCGGAGGCGAGGACTCCTGGCGATCAGATTCTGCACATCCCGCTCGACAAGATCAGACGCAATCCTGAGCAACCTCGTCACGACGTCGATACGGCCGCGATTGAAGGCCTCGCCGAATCCATTCGCGAGTACGGCATGATCGAGCCGATCGTGGTGAAGCGAGACGGAGATGTCTATGTGTTGGTGGCCGGTGAGCGACGCGTGATGGCCGCGCGAAGCGTCGGACTCGAAAAGGTCCCCGCTGTGCTGCGAGATGGCGATCAGGAGGCAATGCTCTCGGTCGCGCTCGTCGAGAACATTCAGCGAGAAGATCTCAATCCGGTCGACGAGGCGCTGGCCTACCGACGCCTGCAGGACGAGTTTGGGCTTACCCAGGAAGAAGTCGCGAAGCGCGTGGCAAAGAGCCGAGTCGCCGTCGCCAACGCGCTGCGGATATTGCAGCTTCCTGCGCCGATCCTCAATGATGTTTCACGTGGAACAATTACGGCCGGACACGCCCGTGCGATACTATCCGTGACGGATGTTCCGACACGAGAACGACTTTGGACGAAGATCAAGAAGAAACACCTTTCGGTTCGTGCCGCGGAGGAAATCGCGCGACGACTCGCCGGCACCGAGAAGAAGCCCAGACGCAGAGAGCGCTCGCAATCGAAAGATCCTCAGGTCGCGTTCTTCGAGGATCGCCTCCGCCATCGGCTCGGAACGCAGGTCCGGATAGTCCAACAGCGTCGTGGCGGCAAGATCGAGATCGAGTACTATGGTACTGAAGACCTCGAGAGATTGCTGGATATCCTGGGCGTGACCTCGGGGCTGTAACTGATCAGGGAGTGGTGGTGATGTTTGGAAAGAGCGGTACGGACAACGATCTCCCCCCCCGCGTCAGCAAGGCGAAGGGCGCTCCACCGGATGCCGATTCCACGGTTGGACGAAACGCGCGTTTCGAGGGCGATATCAAGGTTGAGGGCTCGATCCGCGTCGAAGGGATCCTGAAGGGGAACATTGAGGCGAAGGAGCGGGTGGATATCGGAACGAAAGGCGTCGTGGAGGGCGGAGTGACCGCTCGTGAAGTGACCATCTCAGGCGAGCTCATCGGCAATGTGCTGACAGCGGAGATCACTCGCTTGGTCGCCGGCGCGCGCCTGCGTGGAAGCGTGGAGACCCGCCGGCTCATTGTCGACGAAGGTGCCATCTTTGCAGGCCGTTGCATCATGGATAAGGCGATGAACATCGTCCGCTCCGAAGGTCAAGCCGTTGGTAGTGGCTCAGACGCGACCCTTGGCACCGCCTCGCCGCGCACAAAGCGATGACGCGCAAACCATACACTGTGGATAACTCCGCGAAATTGTGGGAAACCGCGTAACCTACTGTGAAATATAGCCGTCTATCCCTTTCTCAGCCTCGGCCTTGCCCTATTATCCACAGAAGCTCCAACAATCGTTCGACTTGTCGGGTCCTTGTACATCGTTCCATTCTCCGGCCAGCATGCGATCATTGACTCATGCGTCTCCAGTTCTGGATTGTCGATGTCCATGGTGATGTCCGTCACCCGCATCAGTGAGAGAGCGCGATGTCGTAGGGGGCTTGCGATGGATCATGCTATATTGGTTATGTGTTGTCGGGGTGGACCTTCACTAGTGGAGCCAGTAGACCTTGGTGTCGATATGTGTTGACAATAGATAACTCATAGGTGATGTTTTAAGGCGCCTGCCCTCCTGGGTGGAAGACGGACACTTGTCTCTCCGGCCGCAAGTGATTATGCTGGAATAATAGATAAGTGATGAGCGATTTGTTTCGACAGAACGTCAGTTGGGACAATGATTAGATGGGCTGCTTCACATATATCATATCGACAAAGACATGTAACATTGAGAGCTAAGAAGAACCAATAACATGATTGACATGATAGTGATGTAATTCAGGCCAAGTAGCGCTGCGCGAATACGGAAGAAGGAAAAATGGGGTGCAGAGCCAGACGCTACGATGCGGCACTGATGCGACGCAATGATGGAGAAAGTCGTAAAGCCCGCAATTTCGCCCTTGCGCGTTTCTCGGTCCGATGTACGCCTAAGATGTAGAGATACGCGAACGTGACCGAGAGAAGCACTTATCTCTTCGCTTGCCTTCTCTTGCTACACAGGTGACGGGTTGCCCCGCTGCCTGCACCCCAATACATGGACGTTGCATGACGGGTTCATGGTGAACCACGAAGTGGCGAAGAGCATACACCGCGCTTCGCGGAGAGGTCAAACTGGTGAGACTTCGCACGAATCCAGAGCAACATACAGCGTGCGACTTCGAACTGCCGTCCGCATCGTGTGCACAACGTCGCGTGTTATACTCGCCGGATTAGATACGAAGAGGAGTGTCATGCCTGGGAATTCATTCGGACAGATCTTTCGAATCACGACGTTCGGCGAATCACACGGGTCGATGATCGGTGTGGTTATCGACGGATGCCCGCCGGGGCTCTTGCTGTCAGAAGACGATCTGCGCCCCGATCTCGAGCGGAGGCGGCCGGGCCAAAGCCGTGTCACGACCCCGCGTGCCGAGGCGGACGATCCGGAGATCGTGTCCGGCCTCTTCGAGGGAAGATCGACCGGCGCACCCATCTGCATCCTCTTTCGAAACAAAGACGCTCGCTCACGTCACTATGATGACATCGCAAAGCTCTATCGCCCCGGACACGCCGATTACACCGTCGACGCCAAGTACGGAATTCGCGATCACCGAGGCGGCGGACGTCTCTCCGCGCGCGAGACCGTTGCCCGCGTTGCCGCCGGCGTGGTAGCCAAAAAACTTCTCACCGCTGAAGGAATCGACATCGTCGGCTACACGGTTCAGGTCGGCTCGATCATGGCCGGCGAGATCGACCGTCAGTCCGTCCGCGTAGAGGATGTCGACGCGAACGACGTGCGCTGCCCGGATGCGCTGGCGGCGAAAGCCATGAATGAACTCATTCTTCAGGTTCGCAAGGAGGGCGATTCCATCGGCGGCACGGCCGAGTTCATTGCCCGCGGATGCCCACCGGGCCTCGGCGAGCCGGTGTTCGACAAGCTCAAGGCGGATCTCGCGAAAGCGTTTCTGAGCATCCCCGCAGTGACGGGTTTCGAGTACGGTAGCGGATTCGCGGCTGCCCAGATGCGTGGCTCGGAACACAACGATCCGTTCGTCATGCGCGACGGTAAGGTCGCGACCGAAACCAATCGCCACGGCGGAATGTTGGGCGGCATTTCGAGCGGCGAGATGATCATCATGCGTGCCCCGCTCAAACCGACGTCGTCCATTCCGAAGGAACAGCGAACTGTCTCCACCGATCACACGGAAACAACGGTGAAGGTCGAGGGTCGTCACGACCCGTGTCTCCTTCCCCGGTTCGTTCCCATCGGGGAGGCAATGATCGCGCTTGTCCTTGCCGACCACCTCATGCGCTGGCGCGCGCAATGCTCGCGTCCGTGATGGTGAATCCTCGGCGCTGGACACATCATTCGTCAGACGTCAGACTTCCGATCGAGATACACTTCTTTCAGAATGAATTCCGGTCGCATCGACTCGAGAGTAGTACGGGTTTGGATCGGCATATTGTCACGTTATATCTAGTAGACACCTAAACGGGAGCGGTGTGGGATGACAAGTGGCCCCAAGCATTCGGGCGGCGTGGCGGCTGACGGAGCCGGCGCTCAACCGGTCGTTCCGGCGTCAACCAACCTGCCGGAGATTACGGTAAAGGCGGCCATCCTGGGTGTTCTGCTCGCCATGGTGCTGGCGGGCGCCAATGCCTACGTCGGTCTCTTCGCCGGCATGACGGTCTCCGCGTCCATCCCCGCCGCCGTCATCTCGATGGCGATCCTCAGGCTCTTCCGAAACTCAAACATCCTCGAGAACAACATCGTGCAGACGGCCGCTTCCGCGGGCGAGTCGCTCGCCGCGGGCGCGATCTTCACGCTTCCGGCGCTCGTGATGATGGGGCACTGGGACGGCTTCCCGTTTGGATGGACGACGGCGATCGTCGGCGTCGGTGGCCTCGTCGGCGTCCTCTTCACCATCCCGTTGCGGCGGGCGCTCATCGTCGAAGAGGACCTCACGTTTCCGGAAGGTGTGGCGACGGCGGAGGTGCTGAAGACGGGCCAGGCCCGAGAGGGTGCGTCCGACGTTCGCTATCTGGCGATGGCCGGTGTCGTGGGGGCCATCTTCAAGATCGGCCAGCAGGGGCTCGGACTCTGGCCCGGCGCGATGGAGCTGGCGACCCGGGTCGGCGGATCTATCGCCTATTTCGGCACCAATCTCTCCCCGATGCTGGTGTCGGTCGGCTACATCGTCGGTCTCAATATCGCCATTCTCATCTTCCTCGGGGGGGCACTCAACTGGCTGGTCGCGATTCCCATCGTTGCGGCGCTGAACCCGTGGCCGATGGCCGATGGTGCTCCGATATCCGCCCTCGACCACGCGGGAAACATCTGGTCGGCACAGACACGCTACATCGGTGTCGGCGCGATGGTCGTCGGCGGTCTTTGGGCGCTCATCAATCTCCGCGGCTCGATTCTGAGCGGAATTCGTTCTGGCCTCGCGGCTACACGCCGCGCAACCGGGGGTCCGCCAGTCAAGATCGTCCGCACCGACCATGACACCCCGATGAAGTGGGTGCTCATCGCGCTCGTCGTCGCGATCGTCCCCGTATTCGCGCTTTATCAGGCGGCCGTCGGGTCGGTCGGGGTGTCGCTTCCCATGTCCGTGTTGATGTTGATCGCGGGCTTTCTCTTCGCCGCGGTCGCGTCCTATATGGCGGGGCTCGTCGGATCGTCCAACAACCCCATCTCCGGGATGACGATCGCGACGGTTCTGTCGTCGAGCCTATTGTTGCTCGCGCTGATGGGCTCCGGCGCGGCGAACGGCCCGGCGGCGGCCATCCTCATCGGCGGCGTCGTTTGCTGCGCGGCGGCGATCGGCGGCGACAACATGCAGGATCTGAAGGCCGGGCGCATCGTGGGGTCCACTCCGTGGAAACAGCAGGTCATGCAGGGGGTGGGAACGGTTTCGTCGGCGATGGTCATGGCGCCCATCTTGATGGTGCTGTTCAAGGCCTATGGGTTCGGGGAGCCGACTCCCGAGCATCCGGACGCGCTCGCGGCGCCCCAGGCGACGCTCATGGCGTCGGTGGCGCGCGGCGTTTTCCGCGGTGACCTGCCGTGGCCGATGATCTGGGTCGGGGTCCTCGGTGGAATCGGGATCATCATCCTCGACAAGATTCAGGAGGCGCGAAAGGCGTCGTTCCGGCTGCCGATCCTCGCGGTGGCGGTCGGCGTGTACCTACCGTTCGAGCTTTCGGTCCCGATTTTCTTAGGCGGGATCATCGCTGTCATCGCAAACCGCGCGCGGCGGGGACTGGCCGCTGACGATGCGGAGTCGGTCGGTCGGCGTGGGTTGCTGTTCGCGTCGGGTCTGATCACCGGAGAGGCCATGATCGGCATTCTCATGGCCTTCATCATCGTCGCCGCCGGAAGCGCGACTCCGCTGGCCATCGCAGACTCACCGCTCGGCTTCTGGCCCGGCTTGGTCTTGCTCGGGCTCGTGGCCGTCTGGCTGACACGGGTGGCAGCGAACTCCTCCCGGTCCGGGGGGCGGTCATAGCGGGAGGTCGCGTTGTGAAAGAGATAATCGTTGAGAAGAGACGGCAACCGCCCATCGTCTTGCGGCTCGTCATCAATGCCGTCGCGCTCTATCTCACGGCGGGATTGGTGGGCGGTGTCGAGGTATCGGGTTTCTTCGGCGCGCTCCTCGCGGCGGTCGTGCTCACGCTGGTGAACACGTTCGTGCGCCCGCTTCTCATCATTCTGACGTTGCCGGTGACGATCTTCACGTTGGGCCTGTTCATCTTCATCGTGAACGGCGTGAGCCTGCTTCTGGCCGCGGCGATCTCGGGCGGCGCGTTTCAGATCCACGGCGTCGGCCCCGCGGTCATCGCGTGGCTCGTGTTCGCGCTCATCAACTGGGCGATCACGAGCCTTTTCAAGCGGCGTCAGGTGACCGTCATCGAGAGGTAGGAGCGGATGCAGACGGAAGGCTATCGTCATGTTCTGGCGCCGACCGACTTCTCGGAGCCGTCCGAGGCGGCCCTCGTTCATGCCGTGCGTCTGGCGAAGGCGTTCGATGCTCAGCTCACGATCCTCCACGTCATCGAGCACGATTTCGAGACGGGAGCGCTCTCCTACGGAATCCTGCCCGACCTTGCCCAGTACGTTGAGAAAGCGCAGGACGCCGCAGTGAAGACGCTCGACGAGTGGGCGGGCAAGGTGTCGGAATGCGACGTGGAGATTCTTCTCAAACGCGGCACGGCGTCGGTGGAAATCGTGCGGACGGCGATCGAGGACGGGTGCGACGTGATCGTGATCGGAACCCATGGGCGGACGGGGTTTCGTGATCTCATCTTCGGCAGCACGGCCGAGCGCGTCGTGCGCAAGGCGTCGTGTCCGGTGCTGACGGTGAGAGAGGGTGAGCCCGGTCACGACGCGACGTGAACGTCGAGCCCTCGCCTTCGCGTCCGAGGGTTCGCAGAAGCTTTCCGAGTGGTGAGAACACCAGGATTTGAGAGACCTGGCCGTCGAGGGGCCCGGTGGAATCTGAGGCAACTGATGGGAGGCGAGCCTGGAGTCTACTTCACCTCTCCCACGTCCACCGGCAGCACGGGGAGCATCGCGCCGCGCCACGGCTCGTAGTCGCCTTTCACCATCAAGTTGAGAAGATGAGAGACGCGGAACCCGCATTCGAAGAGCGGGCGGAGCAGCTCCGCGCGGGACGTCGGGATGAACGTCGCGACGCTCTCGTGGTCACGTACACACCGCTGCGCGAGCCCGACAACGATGGCCGCCAGTGTTCTGCCGTCTTCCGCCCACGCGGGTCCGAGCACCCATACGCCGCGTCCCAGAAACCCGCATGCGAATCCGCGCGGTCGCTTGGGTCCGTCCAGCACCACCGACCGCATCCGGGGCGCCAGTCGAAGAAACAGCTCCGTACGATCGACGCCGCCCACGCTCCGATCGAGCTCGGCCAACATGGGCGCTTCCGACGGCGCGATGTCCCGGAGCGACCAGATACCACTGTCCGCGGATTCTCCATCCTCAGGCCGGGGGATCGCGCCCGGCTCCGGTCCACCGGGGGCGGTCGCCGCGAGCGCTAGTGTTTCACGTACTTCAAACCCCGCGTGCGCGTAGAGGCGAAACGAGACGGGATTGAAGGAGTCCTGCAACAGGCGGATGCTTGGGGTCGACGCCAGCGCAAGCGTTTCGTGCAGCAGGCGTGTGCTGAGACCCAACCCTTGGCTACCGGGGTCGACGGCGAGCGGGCCGATCGTGGCGACGGTCGGACTGATCTGCGCGAACGATACGGCCGCGAGGCGGCCGCGGGGGGACTCGAGTCCGATGGAGCCGGCGGGATCGGCCGTGTAGACGGCGGCGGCGAGCGCTTCCCCCGATTCGGCGCTCGTGATCGGTTCGATGTAGCCGTGCCGTCGAAACGCCGCGGCGAACGCGCGGTGGATGATCCGACCGGCGGCGGGTATGTCGTTCAATGACAGTGGGCGGACGGATGCATTCTCCACGCGCGCTACCTTGTCACGGCGGTCCGTAATCTCTTCGAGTGTGCCGCATCTGCAGCCTAGATCGTAACCGGACGGCTGGCCGGCGGCAAACGGCGCGTGTGAGAAGCGGGCTCGGGGGTCAGATCGTGCGGGTGAACCGGTCCGTGTGCTCCTGTGTCGCCTTCATGATGCCGGCGAGCAGATCGGCCGAGGTGAGATCGAGGTCCGCGAAGCAAGGATCGAGCGAGGGGACAAGCTCCTCGTGCTTCTGACCCAGCTTGAGGTGGTGGGCGATCTTGTTTCCGCAGTAGACGAGCTTTCTGAGCGGGGATGCGTCATCCGAGTAGGCGTCATGCAGCCGAATGGACTCCGTCAGGCTCTCCCCGAGCTGCCACTTCTTGGCCATGAGCCCCCCGACCTGCACGTGCAGGTGGTCGATCAGCATCGTCGCCGCCTCTTCCTCGATGCGCTTCGGCGGGACGGCGAGGTTTTCAGTTTCGACGATCGCCGTCAGCACGAGCGGCTTGCCGATGTCATGAAGAAGGCCACCCAAAAACGCCGGTTCTTTGGTCATGCCCCGCATCTGCCCGATGACTTCCGCCGCGACCGCGCAGCCGACCGAGTGCACCCAGAGCGACTCCATCAGCGAGCGGTACGATTCGGCGTTGAACACCTTCATGCGAACCGATGCGCTGAAAATGAGATCGCCGACGGGCCGAAGCCCCAGGAGCACCACGGCGTGCCGGAGGCTGGTGACTTCTTGGCGCATCGCGAAGTATGACGAGTTGATCAGCGTCAGAAGCTTTCCGGCAAGAAACGGATCGGTCTGGATCACCTTGACGATCTGATCGATGTCCACGTTCGGATCGTTGGCGATGTCCATGATTCGCGTCGCGAGCGAGGAGATCCGCGGCATATCGAGGTCGTCGGACAGCAGCATCTTCTGCACGCGCGCTTTGACGGCCTTGAGAAACGGCTCGTCAACGCCGGCGACACCGTCTGTGATGTCGTGGACGCGCTGCTCCAGCCGCGGAACGTGTTTTCTACCAGGCTGACCCATAGGGAAAACTCAACCACGAGGGATGCTTCTTTGGTCTTTTGCTGATTCTTCGGCCTGGGCCAACCGAATCTTGCGCTTTCATATGGACTTGGGGATGGGGTCGCCGGCTTGGCTCCGCGGGGCGGACATGCCATAGTGCCCCCGAGGGCAAGCCCGGGCCTGGGCCGGGCGGGAAAATCGAGTCAGGAGGCAGGACGATGAGCTGGGGAATCGTCAAACGGACGGGTCTGTCCGTGGGGCTCGCGACCGGGATCATGGTGGCGTGGCCGTGTTCCACGGATGCTGTGACATATCACGTCATTACGGGCCGGGACACGCTGGGAACCGAGGAGATGTCGACGTCGCGCACCGCGAATGGCCGCATCAAGTACCGGAGCAAGGCGGTCATCACGGTCGAGTACACCGACATCGAAGGGATATCACGGACGTTCGTCGATCCGGACACCTACATCTGGGAGCGCTTCGCCGCGACCGGCAAGGTCGACCGCAGGGGTCAAGAGACGATAGAGTTCAACATGTCCGCGAAGATCGTGGACGAGAACGCCCAGCTCAAGATCACCCAGGGAGAGAACAACTACGAGCGCGAGCTACCGGTGGGAGCCGGGAGTCATATCTCTCAGCCCCGGGTGGCCCATCACTACGAGATCCTGGTCAAGCGGCTCGGTGTCGAAGGGTGGTTCGACAAGCCGGTCGATCTCAGCTTGGATGTTGTCCGCCCGCAGCTCTTCAGAACGACGCCGTTCGATATCGACGCGGAGGTCGTCTCGGGATCCGGAACGCTGGACGGCGAATCGATCAAGACCCACCGCCTCAAGCTCAAAGTCTCCGGCGTGACTGTGTATTTGACGGCAAACGCCGAGACGCGCGATCTCATGATGATCTATCAGCCGGGAAACAACGCGAAGATCAAGCGAGCGGGGTTCGAGGTCGAGGCGGGAACGGAGCTGGGTGAGGACGAGGCGGACGATTGGGTCACCGCCCTACAAGAGAAGATTCGAGAGGAAGAGGGAAGTTTCACCGGTGACGATTGTGAGATCGGATACTCCCTGACGTTTCCCAAGGATAAGGGCGAGAAGCTCCCCGGTCTCGTCCTGGTTCATGGGTCGGGTCCGAACGATCGAGACGAGACGCTGGGCCCGAACAAGCCGTTTCTGGACATCGCGTACGCGCTCTCCGCGCGGGGCACGGTCGTGCTTCGCTACGACAAGCGCACGAATACCTGCGGGGAGGAGATGCCGACGGACGCGATCACGCTCGAGAACGTCGTCCTCGAGGACGCCGCGACGGCGGCCGCACTCCTTCGCGAACACGCGGAAACCGATCCCGAGAGGATCTACATCGTCGGGTATAGCCTTGGCGGGATGATGGCGCCGTACATCGGAAACGCCACGTCTGCTCGGGGGCTCGTCCTGTTGGCCGGATCGACCACGTCGATCCTGGAGGCCTATCGCAATCAGACGCTCTACCTGATGGAGAAGCAGGGCGCGGATCAGGTCACCATCGACAGCCGGTTGGCCGAGCTCGATGTCGACCTACAACCGCTCATGGCGCGCGAGACACATCCCGACACCGTTTTCGAGGGTGCCCCTGCGCACTACTGGTACGAGCTGGAGGACGCGGATCCGATCGCAGACGTGCTCGAGTTCGACGGTCCGATTCTCGCGATGCGCGGCTCGAAGGATTATCAGGTCACGAGCGCTGACCAGGACGGCTGGAACGATGCGATTTCGAAGCGAAAGAACGACGGCGACAAGGCGGTCACGGTGCCGGGGACGAACCACCTCCTCATGAAGGTGGATGGGATCTCCGACGGCACGGAATACATGCTTCCGGGGCATGTGGCGGGCGAGTACATCGAGCGGATCGCCGCGTTCATCGGACTCGAGTCGGGCGACGACGAGGCGGACAAGAAGGGTGGGCGCCGGCGCAGGCGGAAATAGCCGCGGCGGCTCTCGCTATGAGCCGTTCCCGTTGTCGCCGGTCGTTCCCGGCGACGGATCGGTCAGGCAGTAGACGCGGTGGATGAGCGTCCAGGCCGAGTCGCTTCGACGCTCGAACGTGAAGAGTGCCCGTTCCGCCTGCAGGACGTCGATCGGCACGGCGGCCTTCTCGTTGATGAGCTCGACGAGAACGAGGCAGGTTCTCGCATCGGGCGCGGTGAGGCAGAAAGCGAGCCCCACCGGGCCGAGCTCCCCAACCTCCGTCGCCGCGAGCTCCGAAGCTATGACGACCGGGACCTCTTGCCCGCCGCCCGGCGTTGCTTTCGATGTCGTTGCGTTGAGCGAGACGAACGTGAACGCGCCGTCGCCCGCGAGCGCGCCGGCAAGGTCTCGGCTCTCGGGTCGCGCGAGCGAGGCGAATGCCACTCCGATGAGGAATGCCTGATCGTCTGTGCTGAGGGCCGTCACTGACCGGCCACACGCAATCCGGTGCGCCGTGAGTGGGAGCGGAACCTTGAGCGGCCGCGGGATGGAAACGGATGGAACGTAGCCTGCCACCGCGCAGGACTTTCGGACACTCACCGCATACGTTCCGGTCGGGACGTTTCTCAGAACGAACACGCCCAGACTGTCCGTCGTTGCCGCGATGTCGCTCCCTTCGAGCGACACGGTCGCGTAGCGGACGGGAAGGCTCTCGTCGTCGACGACGAATCCCTCGATCATGTGCGTGGCCGCACGTTGAGCCATGACGGTCGTTGCAGAGAGCGCGAGCAGCGCGGCGCACATGATCAACGCGGATCGAGCGACCCGTGCACGGAGCGCAAACGCGCGGATCGCCCCCCATCCATTCCGAGAGAAATGCGTACACATCATCACATCCATTTTCCTCCCGGACATGAGTATCGGGCTTTCCGAAGCGCACATCAAGGTTTGGGCGCGGATACGAAAAAGCCGCCGCCCGCATGGGCGACGGCTACTACTCACTCGGCGAAGCGGAACACTACCTCACGATGAACACCTTCCCGCTCACGTGCACGAGATCGGTCTTGAGCCGGACGAAGTATCCACCCGACGGAAGATCACGACCCGCATTGTCCTTCCCGTCGAACGGGAACGAGTGCGTGCCGGCGGTGAACGTCTGGTCGGCGATGTTGCGCACCAACCGTCCGGTCGAGCTGTAGATGTTGATCTCGCCCGCGCCGGGGTGTGACAGCGTGTAGCGCACCCGCGAGCCCACGGCGTACGGGTTCGGCGAAACACCGACCGTCGCGAACGGATACAGGTTCGTTCCGAGCTCGAGCGGCTCGATGGCGACGACGACGTCATCCGTCACGAGCGTGCGCGTGTGGAGCGTCATGGCGGTGTCGACCGTCAGCTTCGCGTTCATCTCTAGCCCGTGGGGGTTCGAGAACACCGTGCCCGGCGCGCCGTCCATCGAAATTGTCCCCGAGAGACTGAAGACGACGGGCAGGAAAAGCTCCGACATCGTGACCGTGCCGGAGACGGCGACCTGCCCGGGACCGTCACCCTGAAGGACGACCTGCGCGGACCAGATATTCGCGAAGTTGATATCACTGAGCCCGGGGTCGCTGGTCGCATCGAAATCGAAGTTGATGTCGGCAGGACCGTTCTGCGCGATGGTGAAGCCGCCCTCGACGGTCTCGCCCGTCCCCTGCTTGGTCATCGTGAGCGATCCGCTTAGCGCGTTGCCGCCGATCGTCCAGATGCCGTCGGTTTCTTGCGGTGAGGCGAACATGCTCATCGCGAGCGACGCGATGGCGAGCTGCGCCTCGGAGTCGTACGCCGGAGCCGGGTCCACGACGATCTCAGCCTCGTTCGGGATGAGCCAGGCGACGCCGTCACCGTTGACCGGCGTGATGCCCTGCTCGCCGACGTCACCGGTCACATTCAGAAGGTGACGGTCGTCGAAGCGCGCGAAGATTACGTCGGGATCACCCAAGCGGGCGTCGGCCCAGGTGCAGAAGACCGAGCGCTCATCGCTCACGACCTCATTGTAGTCGCCGAAGTTCGGCGAGATGTCCGCAGGCACGCCGCACCAGGCCACCGAGACATCGGACGCGCGCCGGTTCGGCCCCCAGGTGACGCCGCCGTCCACCGACTGCGTGACATAGGTATCGCAGAGGCTGTTGTTGTTCGTCGCGTTTCGGCGGTCGTACCACGCAACCGAGAGGCGACCGTCGGGCGCCGCGTGGATCTGCGGCCAGAACTGCTCGCTGGTCTCCCAGTTCTCGTTGTCGTTCAGCTGAACGGGATCGGTCCATGTCTGACCGCTGTCATCCGAGTAGCTCGTGTAGCAGTTGTACGTTCCGCCACTGCCGTCGGTCCAGACGACGATCGCGCGTCCGCGATAGGGACCGTCGGTCGTGATGACCGCGCACGACGGGAAGATCACATTGGCGCTTCGGTTGAAGCACTGCGGGCGGGCGCCCGACTGCGGGCTGGTCCGATCGATAACGACCGGATTGCTCGTCCAGGTCTGGCCGCCGTCCGGCGAGTGACGCACCATCAGATCGACGTTGCCGCTGAAGATAACGCTCGCCCATGTGACATAGACCTCGCCGTCCACACCCGCGGCCGGATACGCACCGTTGCCGCCGGTCGTCGCGACGGTGACCGGCGTGCTCCACGTGGAGCCGTTGTCGGACGAGCTGCGCAGGCGGACGGTGTTGTTGCCGAAGTTCTTGTAGGTGAGATAGACGGTATCGGTGAACCGGTCGTGATCGAAATATTCCTTGTCGAGGAACGCGTTGCCGTCGATCGCCTTGACGGCGGGCTGCCAGCTGATGACGCCGCCGACGAAGTCGCCGTGGTTGACGGCGACGCCGTTGGGGCTACCGAGGTCGATCGAACCGAAGATCCAGTGGCCGTTGTTGAACGCCGCGGGGGTCGGGTCGCCGTAAACGCTGACGTTCGCGCCTTCAGGCATGGCTCCATAGTCGATCCAGCTGTCGCCGCGGTCGGCCGAGTAACCGGAACCGCTGACGCTGACTTCACCGGAGAAACCACCCGCGTCGTTCCATCCGATGATGACCTCGTCGTTGTGGATCCCGATGCCGATCTCGGATTGCACGAGTCCCGAGCCGCCGATGGGATCGTTGACGACGTGATTTGCCGGAGGCAAGGAGCGTCCCTGCGGCACAGGCTGGACCAGAACGGGATCAAAGGGACCTTCAGGTACGGCGATCCACTCCGGGATACCTTCCACGCTCGGGTGGGTCGCCGAGGTCGATTCCGTCGGACCGAACGCGCCGTTCGGTATCTGGGTCAGGGCAGCGAGAATCCCAACCGCCGCGCACGCGAGCACAACGATGCGCCTGTTGGACATCAAGAGGCCTCCAAACTGATTTCGGGGGGTGTCAGTGGTGCACTACTTGGGAGTGCGGAACACCGTATATTATAGCGGATTTAGGGCCTTGGTGGGAGCCAGAGAGCAGGATGTGATCACGAGCTCGCCGCGCCGTCACTTCCTTCGCCGAACGCGGCCTTGAGGATCTTTCGCTCGAGATTTCTGAGCCGTTGCTTCTCATCCGATGATGTCGCGAAGAGAACGCGTATCGAACTGCCGAGGGCCCGAAGCTGAGACGCATAGCGGTTACAGTGTCGGCACATCAAGAGATGCACATGGATCGAGAGCCGGCGGCCCCAGCCGAGCCGCTCCATCTCATCACTCGCGATGATTCGCGTGACTTCTCTACATCTCAGCACTGGCGTCCCTTATCCCTTTTCCTTCGAGACATTCCCGGAGGCGGTTTCGTGCGCGGTGCAGGAGTACCCCTAGGTTTGTGACGGAGACCTCCATAATGTTACAGATCTCGTCGGTTTTCAGGCCCTCGATCTCCTTCATGACGAAGGCGGAGCGCTGGCGATCGGGGACCGTACCGAGGCAATCCCCTATCCGATCGCGGATTTCCGAGCGGTAGGCGTCCATGTCCACGGCCCGCGGCGGCCGCGACCACGCCCCCTTCTCATCGAATCGCGATTCCATGATCGCGTCGATGTCGTCCATGCTGTCCGAGCGCTTGATCGCCCGCCGCGCTTCTTGGATTTTGCGATACATGATTCCGAAAAGCCAGGTGCGGACGTGGGAGCGCCCCTCGAATCGTGGAGCGGTGTCGATGAAGGTCATGCACGTGGCCTGGGCGACGTCGTCCGCCTCTTCGGCAGAGAGCCCGGCCGCGCGTGCCGCGCGCACGAGATGACTGAGGTAGGCATGCACGACGTCTCGTATGGCGTCCGGATCACGTTCTCGCACGCGCTGCGCAAAGTCCGGTTCGTCGAACGGCATCTTCCCTCTGCCGGCCGGGCTGTAAGAAAACCCACTGCGGACACACTCACGCCTGAGCACGAGAAAGTGACGATCCCATGGGATGCACCACGTCCGAAGCTGAAACACAAGCCAGTCTACCTGGACTGACGGGAGGTGCAAGATGAACAGCCGCACGATCAAGCGAGGCATTGCCGGAGGTCTTGTCGGTGGGATCGTTTTCGGAATGATGATGGCGATGATGGGAACGCTGCCCATGATCGGAAAGATGGTCGGCGTGCCGAACGCGTTCGTGGGTTTCCTGGTTCACATGGTCATAAGCGCGGGCATCGGTGCGTCGTTCGGCGTGCTGAGTGACCGATTCGTTTCTGGCCTCGGGACCGGTATCGGTTGGGGATTCGCCTACGGTGGCGCGTGGTGGTTTCTCGGTCCGTTGACGTTAATGCCGCTCTTCATGGGGATGGGTCTGGGCGTCAACTGGAACGGCGCAGCGATGGCGACGATGCTGCCGAGCCTGATCGGCCACTGGGTGTTCGGACTGTTGCTCGGCGGAACGTTCGCGTGGCTCAAGCGGCGCGCGAGTACGGCCGAAGCCACGGAGGCCCGCTCGGAAGCGGCCTGACGATCACGACATAACGTTTAGGGCGACGTCTGCCCCACGTCGCCTAGGCGGGCGGGAACGGAGGTGGTCCCGCCCGCCGTTTTCTTATGTGATAATCGCGTCATGCCGACGGTCTGCATGCGTCTCAAGATCGGCCTTGCCGTTCCCCTCTTCTTGCTCGGATCGATGGCGCCCGAACGGTTCGGGGCGGGGCCTCGCTCTAGTATCATTCACTGTGGATTCGTCTCCCCGGGGAGACAAATTCGCCACAATCTGTTCATATTAAATGAGTTGAGATTCTGAATCGTCATTCCATGGAGTTGTGCGCTGGGGATGTGGATCGTTGGCGATCGCCGGAAGCCAGCGGCCGAAGACAGCAAACAAGGACGGCCACAGGAGGCATCGCGAGACTGTAGGAATGGCGAGACTGTGCGGGCATCCCAGAATGCGCGAGACCCCTTGACAGCCGGCCCGCGATAACCGGTACACTCTCTTTCCTCAGAATCAAGCCGGAACCATAGGAAGTGGAGAGTCACAGCATGGCGGTGATCGAGAAGACGGTCGAGGCCACGTACGAGGTTCTGAAGTCACGGCTGTCGAAAGTCGTGCCGGACGCGGAGCTCCGTCACAAGGCCGAACTGGCGTTCAAAATCAACCAGCTCAAGGCGGAGCGCGGGGCGCTGATCCTCGGACATAACTATATGGAGCCCGCCCTCTATCTATCGGTCACGGACATCGCGGGCGACTCGCTCGAGCTGTGCCGCAAGGCCGCCAAGACCGACGCCGACCCCATCGTCTTCTGCGGGGTCAAGTTCATGGCGGAGACGGCCAAGATACTCAATCCCGAGCGGACCGTGCTCATCCCGTCACCCAGGGCCGGCTGCTCCCTCGCCGAGAGCATCACCGCGGAAGACGTCAGGTCACTTCGCGAACGCTATCCCGGCGTTCCGATCGTGACCTACATCAATACCTACGCGGACGTGAAAGCGGAGTGCGACGTGGTCTGCACATCGGGCAACGCGGCGCTGGTGACCGAGTCTCTGAAGAGCGACACCGTGATCTTTCTGCCCGACGAATACCTCGCCCGGAACGTCGCCCGCGAGACCGGCCGACACATTATATTCCCTACGAAGGACCCGGTGGCGAAATCGAGAGAGGATTCGGAGATCGAGAAGGTCATGATCGGGTGGAGTGGGAAGTGTGAGGTCCACGAGCAATTCACCGTGGACGATATCGTTAATGTTCGCAAGCAGTTCCCCGAAGTACTTATACTATCACATCCAGAGTGCAGCCCCGAGGTCGTCGCTGCGTCAGACTATTCCGGCAGTACGTCTAAGATAATAAGTTATGTTAAAGAAACAAATGCGAAACAATATCTACTCCTCACCGAGTGCAGCATGGGCGACAATATCATTGCGGAGAACCCGGAGAAGGAGATGGTCCGACTCTGCAGCATTCGGTGTCCCCACATGAACGAGATCACGCTCGAGGAGACGCTCGCGGCCCTGCAGAAGAATCAATATGTCACCGAGGTCGATGAGGACATTCGCTTGAGGGCGAAGCGGGCCGTGGATCGGATGCTCGCGATCGGTTCGCCGATCGCCAAGCAAGACTAACCCCGCCACGCGCAGCACGACCCCGCCGGAGAATCGTCCGAGGACAAAAAGACCCGCCCCGGGTCTGCCGTCCGGAGCGGGTCAGTGAGGGCTTTACAGCACCTCGGTTGGACACTTTCTGAGAAGCGATTCCTGAGAAGCAACTCCTGCGAAACAACGATGAACGCGGCCGACTATCCCTTGGCTGCCGCGTAAAGCTCAGCGACCTTGTCCCAGTTCACGACGTTCCACCAGGCCTTGATGTAATCCGGCCGGCGGTTCTGATAGTTCAAGTAGTACGCATGCTCCCAGACGTCCATGCACAGGATCGGCGTGCCCGGGCAGTCGGAGATGCCCTTCATGAGCGGGCTGTCCTGGTTGGGACTCGAGCAGACGCAGAGCTTGCGGTCGCTGCCGACGGTGAGCCAGGCCCAGCCGCTGCCGAAGCGGGTCAGGCCCGCTTTGGAGAAGCTCTCCTTGAATTTGTCGAATCCACCGAGCTCACTCGTGATCGCGTTCATGAGGTCACCCGTCGGCTCGCCGCCCTTGCCGGGGCCCATGACGTCCCAATAGAGACTGTGGTTCGCGACGCCGCCACCATTGTTGCGGATGGCGGTTCGGATCGACTCGGGGACATCCATGATGTTGGCGAGCAAACGTTCGAGCGGCTGATCGATCAGATCGCCGTGGCCTTCCAGGATGTTGTTCAAGTTGTTCACGTAGGTTTGATGATGCTTGGAGTGATGGATCTCCATCGTCTTCGCGTCGATGTGGGGCTCGAGCGCGTCATACGCGTACGGAAGCTTGGGTAGTTCGTGTGCCATGGTTCTAGCTCCTTCTCTAAAGTTTCGACTGTCCTAATTCATCATGGGTGACAAAAAGCGGCCCTGAAGAATGGCCGCATGCATGCTGATAGCTTGGCGGAAGATGATAGTCGACGACACGCGACGCGGTCAAGGCGAATCAGTGCGGTCGCGCGAGGTTCGAAAGCTCTATCCTATTGCTATTCCGGTCGATTAGTCATGAACCGTCGATGGATGTTGCGCGCCGTGGCCGCCGCCGCCGCGCGCGCGTGAATGTCCAAACTGTCGCGAACCGGTGACGCTTGATGCATCGATCAACACCGCCTTTCGCGGAGAATTGGCAATGACCTCATCGTCGCGGGCTGCCTCCCTTGTACCCCCCGGTGTGGGCCGCGCGGGACGGCAGGTTCTCCTCTGGAGTCCGCGGTCGATGAGGTGATGTCGAGACGCAAGGTCCGGCGCGCCGACCACGTCGACGCTCTCCCTATGAACATGGGCGACGTGAAAGCCCCGCGGGGCGATGGCGTTTTGAGGTGGACGTTTTTGAAACGAGATGCGCTTCACCGTGCGCGTCCGGTTCTCGACACACATCCATCACGTCTTCAATCACGAGCCGCGTGATGAGCGAATCGTATCCGTACAACGCAAGCAGTTCGCGTGAGCCGATATGAAATGTCCTCACGAATGAACACGTCGCACTTCCTCCCAGTAGAAGTCAAAGCGCTGAAACCCGCTTCTTCTGGGCGAGACAGCGCCTCTCACCAAACCGCTCCCGTGCACCGGAATAACAACAGCGCACATCTTTCACACATTCAGTTAGCGTGCCACGGAATCGACACGACACAGTTATAGGTTAAGGCCGTGCGAATCAAGTCGATGAAACTTTGCTGCGATAATCCTTTGACAGAAGATTGCGTCGTGTGTTTTTTGATGATGCGGACACTGCCTGCTTCATCAGTACCCGGCCGAGAAGAGATCCTCTCTCCCCTGGTCGTGTCGGTTTAACGATCCTGTGATGACGCGCGCTGCCGCGACGTTCTCAATGCGCTGTCACTCTCGCCTCTGGCCGTGATCTCTGCAGCCGAGGGTAGTGTTTCACTCTTTGCCGAAATGCGATCGTAGCAAAACGCTGATTGGCCGCCGATCGGGATGCCTACCTGTCGGCGGTGGAGGGGCCACTGAGATGAAGGTCACCCGGAAGTACACGCAGCCGGGCCAGGATCCATTCGAACAGATCGAATTCGTCCCGCGGACTTCCCGTATAACGAACCCCGATGGATCCGTCGTATTCGAAGCCTCGAATATTCTCGTTCCGAAATCGTGGAGCCAGGTCGCGGTAGATATCCTGGCGCAGAAGTATTGCCGAAAGGCGGGTGTTCCCGCGCGAACGACTCCGGTTCCCGAGGACGGAGTCCCGAAGTGGCTCTGGCGTTCACAGCCCGATGAGATGGCGCTCGCGGAATTGCCGGAAGAAGAGCGAACCGGTATGGAGCGCGACAGCCGGCAGGTTTTTCGCCGGCTGGCGGGATCGTGGACGTACTGGGGCTGGAAGTACGGTTACTTCTCGTCCGAAGAGGACGCGCGCGCGTTCTTCGACGAGCTTTGCACCATGGTTGCGATGCAGGTCGCGGCCCCCAACTCTCCGCAGTGGTTCAACACCGGGCTCCATTGGGCGTACGGGATCGATGGTCCGTCGCAGGGGCACTACTACGTCGAGCCGGATACGGGTGAGTTGGTGCGCTCACAGAGCGCCTACGAGCACTCGCAGGCGCACGCGTGCTTCATCCAATCGGTCCAGGATGATCTCGTGAACGAGGGCGGCATCATGGACCTCTGGGTCCGTGAGGCGCGGCTCTTCAAGTATGGATCCGGCACGGGAACGAACTTCTCGAGGGTCAGAAGCGGCGGTGAGAACCTGTCGGGCGGCGGCCGGTCGTCCGGGCTCATGTCGTTCTTGAAGATCGGCGACCGGGCGGCCGGCGCGATCAAGTCGGGCGGCACGACGCGGCGCGCCGCGAAGATGGTCATCGTCGATGCGGATCACCCCGACATCGAAGAGTTCGTGAACTGGAAGGTGACTGAAGAGCAGAAAGTCGCCTCGCTCGTGGCCGGAAGCCAGCTCTGCAACCGGCACCTCAATGTGGTTATCCGCGCCTGCCACTCGCAGGAGGTCGCGGAAGAGGACCGGCTCAATCCCCGTGTCAACAAAACGCTACGTCGCGCCGTCCTCGACGCGCGCCGGGCCATGATTCCCGATAACTATATCCATCGTGTTATCGAATTCGCCCGGCAGGGCTACACGTCTATCGAGTTTCCTGAATACACCACGAACTGGGACTCCGAATCATATGTCACGGTGAGCGGGCAGAACTCCAACAACTCCGTCCGGGTCACCAACAAGCTGATGAAGTCCATCCAGGACGATGGGCGCTGGGAGCTCATCCGCCGGACGGACGGGAAGGTCGCCAACACGCTCCGTGCGCGGAAGCTCTGGAAAGACATGTCCTATGCCGCGTGGTCGTGCGCCGACCCGGGTCTGCAGTTCGATACTACGATCAACGAGTGGCATACGTGTCCGGCGGCCGGGCGTATCAATGCGTCTAATCCGTGCTCTGAATACATGTTCCTGGATGACACCGCCTGCAATCTCGCGTCGATCAACCTCGCAAAGGTGTTCGACGTCGAGACGGCCAAGATCGATATCGACGCGCTCGAGCACGTGGCCCGCCTCTGGACTATCGTGCTGGAGGTCTCGGTCGTCATGGCCCAGTACCCGTCGAGCGAGATCGCGCTCCGTTCGTATCTCTATCGAACTCTTGGGCTCGGCTTCGCGAACCTGGGCACGATCGTCATGCTGAGCGGCATTCCGTATGACTCGGACGAGGCGGCGTCGCTTTGTGGTGCCATCACCGCGATCCTCACGGGTACGGCCTATCGGACGAGTGCCGAGATGGCGCGCGAGATCGGACCGTTCCCCGAATACGAGAAGAACCGTGACGGCATGCTGCGGGTGATCCGAAACCACCGGGCCGCCGCTTACGATTCGGGCCCCGAAGACTATGACAACCTCACCGTGCGGCCGCAGGGTCTAAATGAGGACTCGGTACCGGCCGAGATGGTGCGGGCCGCGCGCGAGGTCTGGGACGAAGCGCTCGCGTGGGGCGAGGAGTTCGGCTTCCGGAATGCGCAGGCGACGGTGATCGCGCCCACGGGCACGATCGGTCTCGTGATGGACTGCGACACGACCGGGATCGAGCCCGAGTACGCCATCGTGAAGTTCAAGAAGCTCGCCGGTGGCGGATACTTCAAGATCATCAACCAGTCGGTGCCGACCGCGCTGATGCGGCTCGGCTACCGGGCGAAGCAGATCGAAGAGATCGTTCGCTACTGCAAGGGGACGGGCACGCTCGAAGGCGCGCCGCACATCAATCCCGATACGCTTCGGTCGAAAGGGTTCACGGACGACGCGCTCGCCAAGATCGAGCGCGCGCTCGAAAGCGCCTTCGACCTGCAGTTCGTGTTCAACCGGTGGACGCTCGGCGACGCGTTCTGCACGGGGATCCTCGCGTTTACCGACGAGCAGATGTCCGAGTACGGCTTCAACATGCTCGAAAAGCTCGGCTTCACGAAGGAACAGATCCGCGAAGCGAACGACGTCGTCTGTGGAACGATGACGCTCGAGGGTGCGCCGCACATCGACACGAAGCATCTCGCGATTTTCGATTGCGCGAACCGGTGCGGGCGGTACGGAAAGCGGTTCATCCGCCCCGAAGCGCACGTGCGGATGATGGCGGCCGCGCAGCCGTTCTTGTCGGGCGCGATCTCGAAGACGATCAACATGCCGCATGACGCGAGCGTCGAGGACGTGGAGCGGATCAATATGTTGTCGTGGCAGCTCATGTTGAAGGCGGTCGCGATCTATCGCGACGGCTCCAAGCTGAGCCAGCCGCTCAACACGGTCTCGGATATCGACGACGCGTTTGCCGAACCGCTGGAAGACGAGGTCGAGGCTGAGGTCGAGACGCCGCTTCCGGTCGTGATCGCGGAGAAGATCATTCACCGCTACATCGCGAAGCGGCGAATACTCCCGACACGTCGCGCCGGCTACACGCAGAAGGCACACGTCGGCGGGCACAAGGTCTATCTCCGCACCGGTGAGTACAAGGACGGCGCGCTCGGTGAGATCTTCCTCGACATGCACAAGGAGGGCGCGGCGTATCGAAGCCTGATGAACTGCTTCGCGATCGCCGTGTCGCTCGGGCTGCAGTACGGTGTGCCGCTCGAAGAGTACACCGACGCGTTTGTCTTCACCCGCTTCGAGCCGAACGGTATCGTGAGCGGCAATCCCAATATCCGGATGTCGACGTCGGTCGTCGACTATATCTTCCGCGAGCTGGCGGTCACCTACCTTGGCCGCCACGACCTCGCGCACATTCAGGCCGAGGATCTCGAGGTGGACTCGGGCACCAAGGCTACCGAGGAAGACGGCTACGAGAAGGAGGAGCTCGTTCTCGAACGCTTCGTGCCGGAAGATCAGAAGCCCGAGCCGATCAGCCATCCGCGCTCCACGCACATCAAGCCTGAGCAACGGGGCATGAAGCGGAAGGAGAAGGCGACGGGGAAGAAGGCGTCTTCGAAGATCGCCGGCGCTTCCGGAACGGGCGGGTCCGCGTCCGACCTCGGAGAGATGTCGGCACCTGGTCAAGCGCCTTCCGGTGGTCCGGCCGAGACCGTCAAGTCGGTGGCGCGACGTGTGCTCGGGCGTCGGTCCGGTCGGAAGCCCCGCACGGGCACCGGCGCTGGCCGAACCGAGGTCGAGCAGGTCCAGGAAGCCCGGCTCATGGGCTACGTAGGCGATCCGTGTCCGGAGTGCGGCCGCCTCACCATGACCCGCAACGGCTCATGCCTCAAGTGCAACTCGTGTGGGGCGACGTCGGGGTGTAGCTAAACGCTGCGCCTCGGCGGTTCGTCGCGCTCACTGATACTCCCCAATGTTCCGAGTCGTGCCTAGCCGACTTTGACTTCAGGCTATGCCTTCCTTGCCATAGGTTTCATATTCCGTCTGACCAAAGAGGAGAAGGACGAGGTGGTAACGAACTGTGACCACCTCCGGAACCTCGGGTAGCACGAGCCATTGCTCGCGGGCGACGGCTTGAAACCGCCCTGATACGCGCAATGGCGCGGATGGTCGTCACCCATCCGCGTGCGAGTATTCCCGCATCCGCATGTCACTCCCACCGTCCGCGCGTCAAGCTCTCTGCACTTCCCTTGAACCTACTCGCTGATGCTCTGGCGACGTTTCTGTGGATGGGTGCTCTTCGCGCCCAGTCTCGACAATGGGCTTCCGATCCGAAAGGGGAACCGATAGACCCTCAGATATCCGAGAACTACCCACTAACATCGGGACCGAAGTGTTCCACTCTGTCTGACGACGGACGGGGGCGGTAGTTGGCCCTATACGTAGTGTTCATGAGATGTTGGCGAATATTCTAGGCGCCCGCTATGATTAGCCAACCATGCTGCGGCTGCAGGCTACCTATCTGTGGGGATGTCGACCGTGACCCCGTGGTCCGTGGATTTCGAATGGGTTGGCTCCGTTCCGATCGCCGCATAATCGAGTAGCCTGCCGAGAGACCGCTGGGTAGCGAGTTGCCTGGAACATGCTACCTATTGTTAGCCAGACTCACTAGATGGACTGTGTGAACTCATATGTCATCTGACCCTGTAATTCGGGAAGCTCTCGAAGCAGACGCTAAGGAGCTTCAACGCTACACCGCAGAGGTGCTTGCAGAGCGACTTCCAACCGTGCTCGGGTTCGCGAAGCCGCCCACGGTGGAGGAGGAGCGCAAGTTCCTCGGGAGGTGCATCCAATCACCCAATTCGGTAGTCTTGATCGCGGAGTTGGACGGCGAACTGGTTGGAATGCTTGACTTCCACGGGCACATGGAGCCTCAGTGGCGCCATGCGGGCGTCTTTGGCATGTCGACTGCCAAGTCGCGACGCGGTCAAGGCATCGGAACGGCGTTGATCGAAGCGCTTCTCCGCTGGGCGCCTTCTCATGGTGTGACCCGGATCGAGCTTGAGGTACTAGGCAACAACCTTGGCGCAATCCGTCTCTACGAGTGCCTCGGTTTCGAGCATGAGGGCTGCCGGCGAGGGGCCATCGTTGTCGCTGAGAAGTCTGTAGACGTAATCTTGATGGCGAAGTTGTTGGCTGGCTAACTCGCCATTGTGGCAGACGGTCGCTCCGGTCACGCCACTTGCTTGCGCAAGCGTCGCGCTCGGCCCTTCGGGACGCGCCCGCCGCTGAACGGCATTGTGTTAGGCGGAGAAGGAGATATTTTGATTCAGACTATTCGTCGTCCCCGTACCTCCGCTTTGTTGTTCTTGGGCCTTGTCACGGGGGTATACGTAACTGCTTGGTTTGTGATTGACCGGCTATCCACCTTGGACCGTGCAAGTGCTGTCGCTTTCGGCCTTACGTGTGACATGGTCATTCTTGTTCCGCTGTCCTATTACCTTCTTATTGTACGTAGGAGTGGACACTCCCTCGTTAGGGTGGCACCGGCTGTTGTAGTTAGCATGCTA
>CAZAMP010000027.1:0-59183 GCA_964486455.1 uncultured bacterium
TCCTTTGTAGAGTCTACTGCATGACCGTTTACACAATCCGTTTTACACCCTCGCGCTCGGCGCCACACCCGCTCCCCTCGGCTACCCACCTTCGTCGCCGGCATTCGGTGACAGCCTTCGGCTGTCGCCTCATCCCATCTTCTCGGTGCGTGATCCTCGGCTCGCTCCTTGTGATGGCGCGAAGCGCGTCCCCCAACCCCGCACTCCGGGAACCCGTCACCGACCATGCTCCGAGAACGACTATGTGTCGCGGGCGTAGAAGTGCTTGGCGCCACACCCGCTCCCCTCGGCTACCCACCTTCGTCGCCGGCATTCGGTGACAGCCTTCGGCTGTCGCCTCATCCCATCTTCTCGGTGCGTGATCCTCGGCTCGCTCCTTGTGATGGCGCGAAGCGCGTCCCCCAACCCCGCACTCCGGGAGCCGTCCCCGACCATGCGTCAAGAACGACTGTGAGTCGCGCAATGTGTGGTGGGCATGAGGGTGCTCGGCGCCACACGCGCTCCCCTCGGTTTCGCGTCTTTCAGGTGTATGCGCCGGAGCTTCCCCGGCGCATACACCATCAGCGTTCGTCTTCGGAGAACTTCCGTGCGGCGAAGATCTTGATGACGGCCTTGGGATCCATCCACGCATCGGCGGGGAGATCGGCCTTGCGGCATGTTTCTTCCAGGAAGCGCGTCTCGTCCCAGCCAAGCTCAACGGGGACCTGGGGGAGGAGCAGTCCGCGTTGCCCCCCCAACTCGATCTGGAGGCCGTCGCGGCCGACGCGGATCGAGTTGGGGGACACGTCCCCCAAGACTTCGAGCGGCGTGAGGAGAGAGATTTCAATCTTGATCTCCGCCAGCTCGTCCGTGTCCACGGGGGCGAAACGAGGGTCGCGAAACGCGGCGCCCTCGGCCGCATCCCGAACGGTGCTCAGGAGATCCTCGGCACGTCGCGTGAGTCCAATGCAGCCCCTGAGACGTCCGCGCTTCCGAAGCGTCACGAACACACCGCCGCTGTCTTCCGCCGTGCCCCGGTCTTGGTGCGCGCGTCTACCCTGGAGTCCGTCTTCGATAGCCTGACGCGCGGTCTCGAGTAGCGTGCGGTCCGGCGGTGTCACGCCCTCGACGGAGGGTGTCGGATCCACAGCGGAGTGTGTCGGATTGGGCACGTCGGGTGTCGGTGCATCTTTGGTGGACGTTCGATTACCAACGGCGATCGCCGCATAGCCGACGACATAGCCCGAGTGCTCTCCGTTCACGTCGGCGGAGGTGCCGTGCCTGAGGATGTCGATTTCGGTACCGTGTTCGGTCATCGTGGCGTGAAGCAGTGCGGCGATCGGTCCCGCCCCGCAGGCCTGGTAATCTCCCCGCTGAATGCCGTCCAGAAACGCGTCCGGATCTCCCACCTGGATCGCGGTGAGTGTTCTCTCGTCGGTTTCGTTGCAGTCGTCGAGTGAGGGGCCGTGATAGAGGTCGCTGCTCGCGATGAGCAGAAACGGTCGCTCCCTGCGGAGCATGGCCAAGGCGCACCCCAGGAGTCTGCAGACATCGCCGCGTCTCTCAAGCATCGTGATGGGAAGTATGGTGCTCTTTGGAAACAGTCGCTGAACGAACGGGATCTGGACCTCGACGGCATGCTCATCGCCGTGTCCGGCGTCACCCACGGTGATGGTGTCCGGCGCGAGGTCCTTGAGGTGGTCCCGGAGGTCGGTGTCGATCGCGACATCGCCGAGAGGCGTCGTATAGGAGTCGCCCGAATAGACCGAGACGCCCCTGAATGTCTCGCGGTGGCTCGGTGCGAGGACGACGACGGTGGGTGGGGCCGTTCCCATGACGCTGCGGTAGGCCACTCCGGCGATGGCGCCCGAATAGACATACCCCGCATGTGGCGCAATGATGCCTGCAGGGGGGTATGAAAGGAGTGAGGGGGGCGCATCTCCCAGGAATCGGTCGACAGTCTGTTCCAGACGGCTGGAATCCACCGGGTAGAACTGCCCTGCGACCCGGGGAGGTCGTCTCCTGACGGTCATGGCGCAATCCTCCGCAAGGTCAAAAGTACAGTAACAGCCGATAGCAAGCGGCACAATGGATTGAATCTCATATTGTTGAAGCGATAGGCCGACAGATTCTCCAGGTGGTCCGTCTCGAAGATCCGGCCCGAATCTGGGGTGGGCTCCATTGACGCCTCGGCGTTCGAGCGGACATACTGACAACGTTCATTCTGACGATCCGGCCTGGCCCCCAACGGGAATCCGCATGACGCGACGCGCCCGACAGATACTTGGGCTCTTGCTCTTTCAGTCGGCATTCGCCGTCTCTGGAAGCGCCCAGACCACGACCGGGTCATTCCTCCTGTCGGACTGGACCGCCAACTTCGTCGATTCGCTTCCCGACGCCGGAACGATATTCATTCAGCCATTTTACGGCGATACGTCCACAGTTTACTTCAACGACTATCCGCTGAAGCAGCCGTACTCGATCACCATCAATGACGAGGGGTTCATCCTGGTCTCGGATCGAGTCTCCACGCCCGACGGCATCGTCAACGGGATGGGGACCGTCTTCCGGATGTCGCCCGTGACGGGCGATGTGACACTGGCCGTCGGCTCTGAGGAATTCCGCGCGTTGCGCGACCTGGACGTCCACCCGGACGGATCCATCCTGGTCGTCGATCGTGAGGCCGACCCGTTCGATCGGGGTGGCGATACCGGGGCTCTGTTCAAGATCGACCCGGACACGGAGGAGGTCACGGTCTTCTCGAGCATCGAGGAGTACGTTGATCCATACGGTGTTCTGGTCGATTCGACAGGTGCCATCTACGTGTTCGACGAGAACGCGAACCCGCTCGGCTGGCCGAACGACTCCGGGGCGATCTGGAAGATCGATCCCACTGACGGAGGCCTCGTCCGCCTCGTTTCTTCCGATCCCGTCCTGTCCACCCCGTTGGACGGGGTCCGAGTGGGCAATACGCTCTACGTCGCCGACATGACCGCCGAAATCGCCGACGGGATCTTCACGGGGACGCTGCTTCGCGTCGACATGGCGACCGGTGAGGCAGAGAACACGCTCTGGCTCACGCCGTTCTTCGGGAGCATCGTCGACGTGGAATACGTTCCGCCCTTCTTCTACCTGCTGGACAAGGACGCGGACTTCGAGGGAACGGGCGGATTCCCGGGCGGTATCTACCGCATTTCCCCGGAGAACTGGCGTTTGCAGCGCTTCGCGAGTTCGGGACTCTGGGGAGAACCGCAGTCGTTTTGCTACTTTCCGACTTCACGCGTTCTCGTGAGCGATCATGACTTCGTCGACCCTAACGGCGGCTTCATCGCGTCCGGCGACACGATTCGCGTCGACGTTGAAGTGCAGTGCATTGTCGAGATTCCGACGGGCTTCTCCATTCGAGATACGTTGCCTGCCGACGTGTCGACGTATATCGAGGGCAGTCTGGAGACATCAACCGGAGTGGCGGGATACGATGACAGCGGTGAGTTCCCGCTGATCACGTGGACCGGCAGCCTCGGCGCGTACGAAGCGGCCACGATCTCATTCGGTCTGGAGATCACAGACATAGAGCCGATCATGGGTGAGATCAGAAACGTCGTGGAGATCGAAGATGATGTCGGCGGAGTGTTCATTCACATCGCCACAGACAGCGTGTATCGGGGACTGCACGACGATGAAGTCATCATCGCCGATTTGGTCAGCTACTTCAGTCCCGGCTATGTCGCGGCATTGGGGCCGGACGGCGCCCTCCACGACGTCTTTCCATCGGCGGACAGCCTTATCAATCCGAACGGCGTTCACGTAGATGCGAACGGAATCGTCTACATAGCGGACCTGGACGCGGATCCTTTCGGAGACGGCTCCTACGGTGGTGGTCTCTTCCGCTACTCGCCTAGAGATCGCCTCTTCGAGCTTTTCGCCGCCGACGAAGCCTGGAGCGAACCGGCTTCGGTGACGGAGCTCCCGAACGGCCGCCTCGTGCTGCTGGACAACAGCCCGCAGGAAGGTGGTTCCGGGAGGGGGACGCTCTACCTCCTCAACCCCGAGACGGCGGAGATCGAAGACACGATTATGTCCGACGACTGGGTGTGGCCGGTAGCCGTCGCGGTCACACCGTTCGGTGACATGTTGCTCACCGATCGCGACGCCAACCCCAACGGGTATGAGCACCCTCATAAAGGGGCGATTTGGCGCATCGACCCGGACGGAAACGTCGAGCTGGACGTCGCCAACTGGCGGTTCGTGGCGCCGGCCGCGATTGCCGCCGTCAGCTCCGAGGAGTATCTCATTGCGGACCGGAATGCCGATCCGTACGGGCAGGGCGGCGATCGAGGCGCCATCTTCCTGAGATCGCCGGGCGCGGGTGTGACGGTTTTCTCGGCAGACCCTGTCCTGCAATCACCGATGGGGATCGCGATCTCCCGGAGCGGGCACGTCCTGGTCGCGGACGCTGGCTCGAACGTGATCCACGCGATCAGTCTCCTCAACCCAACGGAGATCGAGCTCTTCAGCGACGTCGACCTGATCGAGAGCGTCAGCGCAATCGCGACTCGGCCGACATCCCGTTTCAGCGAGAGCATGCTCGAGTGGACCGATTTGTCGGGAGGCAACTTCGTGCCGGGCGACGAGGCGTTCTACATGCTTCGGATCCGGAACACCGGCAACCTGGCCGACGAGAACGTCATCATCACGAATGACCTCCCTGAGCTCATCGACATCCAAGAGGGAACCCTCACCGCGAGCGTCGGAGAGGCTGAGTACGATCCCGATCTCCACCAAGTTCGCTGGCAAGGACCCATCCCCGTTCTGGATATCGTGAGGGTCCACTACAATGGCGATCTTCGCGATGAGGCAACGATGGGCGCACTGGTGGTCAGCGATGTGCTCATCACCCCATCAGAGACGGCGGAAGTCGTCCTGGCGGATAGCCAGTACGTCGTGAGCAGCTTCCTGTCCGGTGACCTGCTGATACTCGACGGTCGCATCACGCCACCGGACGTCGACGGAACGGGCTCGCTGCTCCGCCGAAACTACGCCAGTGGCTCTCCAGACCTACTGGTCGGCGGGGATCCGTTCCTGCTTCCGAGCAGCGTCGCGGTCGACCCTCAGAATCACGCACTCATCGTGGACAAGGCGGCGGACCCTTACGATCTCGGGGCGGCGCCGGGCGGAGTCTTCCGGTACGACCCGCGCACCGACGTGCTGGAGACCGTCGCGTCGACGAGAGACTTCGTGACGCCCACCGATCTCGCCGTCGCACCGGAGGGAGACATCTACGTCGTAGATCGGGACGCTGATCCATTCGATCTTCCGGGGAATCCGGGCGCGGTGCTTCATGTCGATCCGGTATCCGGTGAAGTCACCGCCCTGGCGAGCGATCCCGAGTGGGTGAATCCGATCGCGATCGCGTACGACCTGGACGGAAGCCTGATCATGCTCGACCGCTTGTCGATCATCGGAGACTCGGGCGGGGCCGGCGGGCTCTTCAGGGTCGATTCCTCGACGGGGGATGTGGATGGGTTGGTGACGGGCGAAGACTGGGTGTGGCCGCAGGATGTGATCGTGGCGCCCGATGGGGACTACATCATCGTGGACCGTGAGGCGGATCCGATAGGCTACGGAGGTGAGCACGGCACGCTCTTCAAGGTGGATCGCGACGATCTCACGGTGTCCATCTTCTGCTCGGATCAGGTTCTGGTGGAGCCGTCGTACATCACGCGGAGTGTGGACGACGACTTCCTGGTCGTCGACGGGGGGGACGCGGAGGGGATCACCTTCTGGACGGTCGACGCTGAGACCGGCGGCGTGTACGACTTCTATCGCATGCCCGAACTGGAGGCGGTCGTAGGCATCTATCTACTCGAGCCGCCTAGCCTTACGACTTCATCGTGGAGCGTCGTGGATCAGAACGGACCCCCGGTCCGACCGGGAGATCTCCTGAGCTACGACCTCACGATCCGAAACTCGGGGCTGAGCGGAGCGGAACCGCTGCAAGGGACCATCACGCCGTCCGAGAAGGGAGAGTTCGATCCGGGCTCGATCGAGGTGAGCAGCGGAAGCGTCGAGGTCGTGGGTGATGAGATCATGTTCGAGGGGGCACTCTCGCCGGGAGATTCCGCGCGAGTCAGTTTCGAGTTCACCATCGCGGACGGACTCACGCAGGGAGATCGAATCGAAACCGACGCGCACCTCGACGCGGACAACGGGGTCGTTCTGGACCTGAGGGACCTGCAGAAGATCCCGTTTCAGTATCTGCCAAACGACATGATCTTGCTCGATCGCATCTCGAATCCCGAGGGATTGCCGAACGTGACCGGCGCGCTCTTCAAGTGGGATCACGCCCAGAATCAGTTCTTCACGCTGGCGAGCCAGGTTCCGTTCCAGCATCTCCGCACGATGATGATCGACCCGCGGGACCCGTCGGTTTTGTACGTGGTCGATGCAGATGCCGATCCTAAAGATTTCGGAGATCGGCACGGTGCGATTCTCAAGATGGCGTCGAATGACGGGCGCCTCCTCGATGCGTTTTCATCGCCGCTATTCCGAGACCCGACCGGCGTCTTCACGGACTTGAACGGCGACCTGGTCCTCGTGGATTACAATGCGGATCCGGACTCCGTCGGGAATTCCGGCGCGCTATTCTCAATCGACCGCGAGACGGGCGCGATCTCGACGCTGATCTCGCATCATCTCTTCAGCGATCCCCGCGACGGCGTCGCGCTTGCGGATGGGAGCTTCATCGTCGTCGATCGCGGCGCGAATCCGTTCGGGCTGGACGGAAACGTCGGAACGATCTTCAAGGTGAGACCGGGCGGTGGGGTCGCGGAGGTCGCGGCAACGGGCGGACTTCTGGTCGATCCCGTCGACATCGCCGATGCGGGTGACGGCAGCTATATCATCGTGGATGAGACCGCCAATCCGGCGGGATACGACGGAAACACGGGCGCGCTCTTCCGCTACACGCCCAACGGGGACTTTCTGGAGCTCTTGGTGATCTCGGAGCAGTTCGTCGCGCCGTTCAGCGCGAAGGTTGGAAACTCCGGTGAGATCTTCGTGGTCGATCACTTCGCCGACCCGAATGGTCCGGAGGAAGGCAAGGGGGCGATCTTCCGGTATCGTCCTTCCGACGAGAGCGTGATGGTATATGCGTACGGCACACCGCTTCGCAGCTCACGAACTCTGGAGTTCTTCGACAACCCGACACCGGTCTTCATCATCAGCCTGGTCGCCCGGGAGACTGATGCCGGCAGGGTCCAGCTTGATTGGGAGGCCGTCGTCTCCGGGGATGTGCTCGGCTTTGACCTCTACCGCCGCGAGGTCGGCGCCGGCAGTGGGCATCCCGACGCGGACGACGTGCTGGCCGGCGATCTTCCGCCCGACAGCCGCTCCTACACCGACACGGCCTGCGATCCGGGTCGAATCTATGACTACTGGGCGGGCTTGACCCCGGAGGAGGGCGCCTACACACTGTCGCCTGCTGTTCGGGTTGCTCTGATCAAGGGAGTGCCGACGGTCTTCGCGCTCAATCGGAATAGCCCGAATCCGTTCGGACGACGGACGGGCATCGCGTTCGACGTGCCACCGCCGGGCTCGCGCGTGATGCTCCGGATCTACGATTTGGGAGGACGATTGGTCCGCCGGCTAATCGACTCGCGTTTCGCCCCGGGACGATACGTCGAGCCGTGGGACGGCCGAGATGACCGGGGACACAATGTCGCGCCGGGAGTCTATTTCTGCAGAATGAACGCGCCGAGTTTCACCGAAACGCACCGGCTGGTGCTGATCCGGTAGCCCGCGGCGGATAGTGCATCGCGACCGCGGGTCTCCTCCCGCGGTTTACTCGTTTGGCATACAGGGAAGAGGACATCGAGCAATATGTGGACACATATGGCGGAGGCATTGAGACGCGGTGAGCGCTTTCTTCTGACCACCCACGTCAACTCGGATGGGGATGGGTTGGGGTCGGAGCTGGCCCTGGGACGCCACCTCTCCGCCATCGGCAAGGACGTGACAATCATCAACCCGACCGTCACGCAACAACGCTATGCCTTTCTCTACGAGGACGGCGAGGTTCTTCATTACGATCCATCGCTTCAGTCGCGAATCGAGGCGGCGGACGTCGTCATCGTTCTCGATATCAACCGCTGGGATCGGCTGGGTGAGATGACCGATGTTGTCCGACGCGCCGGCGGCAAGAAGATTTGCATCGATCATCATCCCGATCCTGAGACGTTCGGTGATCTGGACGTCATTGTTCCCAAAGTCTCCGCCACGGGCGTACTCGTCTATGATCTACTCCGCTCGATGGGGGCCGAGATCTCCGACCGCATTGCGGGTCCGCTCTACGTGGCCGTCCTTACCGACACGGGCGGCTTCCGTTTCGACAACACGGACGATCGGGTGTTTGATGTCGCGGCCGAGCTCGTGAGAGCGGGCGCGCGCCCGGATGACCTGTATCGTCGTGTGTACGAGACGAATTCACCGGAACGCATGCAGTTGCTCGGGGAGACCTTGAGTGACTTGACCTATGAGTTCGATGGAGCGCTGGTCTACTTCAGCATCACGGACGACATGTTCCGCCGATGCAACGTCGGACGGGACGAGGCCGACGGATTCACCGATGTCGTCCGGTCGGCGCGCGGATCGAAGGTGGTGCTGGCATTCATCGAGCGCGAGGACGGCGGGAGCAAGGTCAGCCTGCGTTCCAAAGGAAGCGTGCTGAACGTCTCCGAGATTGCCGGGATGTTCGGTGGCGGCGGACACGTGAACGCGTCCGGCATCTCGAACTCCAGGCCGCTGCCCCTTCTCCGCGACGACGTGCTGGCGGCCGTTCGCGGCAGGCTGAACGATCGCCGCGACAGGAAACCCGCATCCGGCGGGGAGACGGATTCCGCATGATGTCCGAATCGCGTTGGCGGTTGGGGCTCTCCACCATCCTCGGGGTCGGCGCCCTACTCCGCCTCGTGGTGTTTCTAGGTAGCCGCGACTGGATCGTATTTCGACTGCCCGTTCTCGACGCCGGTTTCTACCACCAGAGCGCCGTCGATCTCATCGCGGGTAGCTGGCCGGGAGCGGAACCGTACTTCATGGGTCCGCTCTACACATATGTCGTCGCGTCTTTCTATGCATTGCTCGGTGCCGATCCGATCGTGGTGCGGGTTGCACAGATGCTACTCGGGCTCGTCGGGATCTGGCTCACGGCGCGCGTCGGGCGCAGCGTGTTCGGCCCGTCGGCGGGGCTCGTGAGCGCCGGCCTGATGGTCGTCTACGGCCCGTTCGTCTTCTATGAGCAGCTCACGCTCATGACCACCTTCCTCGTCGTGGGGGCGCTCGCGCTTCTCGATCGGGCGCTCGCGCTTCGGGATGGGGGAGGGTGGATCACCGCGGCGGCCCTTGGCCTGGTCGCCGGGGCGCTCTGCGGCTTTCGTCTCGCATCGCTTGTGTATCTCGTCCCGATCGGTCTTCTGCTGGGGTTCGGGGCGATCCGAACGGCACGCGCGTGGGCCGCGGTCGCCATCCTCGTCGTCATGCTCTTGCCGTTCACCGTCCACAACGTGAAGAGCGGCAGCCGGGCGCTGCTGACCACGAACCTCGGGTGGAACCTCTACATCGGAAACGGTGAAAACGCGGCGGGGATGTTCGCTTACCCGAACGCTTGGGAGGCGGAAAGCGATCCAACCGGTCGGAACTTCGCCTCGCGACTTTCGGGTCGGCGCCTGAGCGCCGATGAGACGAATCGTTTCTGGATCGATCGGACGCTCGCGGAGAACCGCGACGCTCCTGGTCGCGTCGCGACGCTCCTGGCCCGTAAGCTTGCCTTTGTCGTTCAGTCGGAAGAGATCCCTCAGAATGAGAGTTTCCGGTTCTTTCGCGTGAACGTTCCGACCGCTCGGGTCGCGTCGGTCGGGTGGTGGTTCGTCTTTCCTGTCGGAATCCTCGGCGTGTTCGCTCGGTGTCACACACGGCGCCTGAAGCTGGCGACAGTGGGCTTCGCCCTCGTCCCGATCGTGATCTGCATGGCGTTCTTCGTGACGTCACGCTATCGGCTACCGGCCGTGCCGTTTCTGATCGTTCTTGCCGGCGGCGCGATCGGGGGGCTTTTCGATTCGCGAGTGCGCGCCGCGCGGAGCTATCGGATCGGCGCGATGCTTGCTGCGGCGACCGCGGTGCTGCTGCTGGTATTGCCGGCGCCGCTCGACGTCTCTCGTGCCATGGCGCGCGAGTACGAGCATGTCGGCCTCCGCTACCAGATGGAGGGCGCCTATCGGGCGGCGGAGGAGCAGTATCAGAGGGCGCTTCGACTTAATCCGGACGACGGCGACACTCACAACAACCTCGGGACCGCTCTCATCGAGCTTGGGCGACCCACCGACGCTGAGGTCGCGTTCCAGGAGGCCATACGGTGCCAGCCAAGGAATCCGATTCCGATGACGAACCTCGCGCGTCTGCTCGGAGAGATGGGACGGGATGCCGAAGCGGAGGCGGTCTTGCGGAGGGCGCTGCCGCTCGACCCGACCAGTATCACCATTCTCATGAATCTGGGTACGTCGCTCGCGCGCCAGGGGCGCTTCGACGAGGCGATTGAGGCTTATCAAACCGCTCTCGATCTGGATCCGGCCGACACGACCGTTCGGGAGCTTCTCTTCCGGGCGAAGGAAGTCCGGGACGCGCTGCGTCAGGAAGCGGCAACGTCAGGGAGCGGCGGATGAGCGGCGGCACCGACTTCTGGGAGTCCCTTCGCGACGCGATCGCCGCGGAGTCGCCGCGCCTGCTTCCGCGAGAAGGCCGATCGCTGAGCGCCGTGGCTGTCCCGATGTTCCGGGATGAAGGCGCCGTTCGTTTTCTCCTCACCGAACGATCGCCGCACCTCCCGCATCATGCCGGGCAGATCTCGTTCCCTGGCGGCGTGCCCGAAGGGTGTGATGCTGATCTTCAGGCAACGGCCCTCAGGGAAACCGAGGAAGAGATCGGCCTGGGGCCGGACGATGTCGAAGTGCTCGGTCAGATCGATGATGCGCTCACGGCGCGCAACTTCTTGATTACCCCTTACGTGGTGCGAGTGCGGACCCCGTTCGAGCTTCGCGTCAATGATGGAGAGATCGCTCGGACTCTGACACCTGCGCTCTCCGAGTTCTACCGAACGGGGAATCCGCGGCTGGAGACCTACGAGGTGAACGGTGACGTGCTGGAGGTTCCGTTCTACACCTGCAACGATGGCGTGGTTTGGGGGGCGACCGGGCGCATCGTCTACGAGTTTCTGGACCGATTGAGGCGGGCGGGCTTGGACCCGACGGCGGTCTGAGTCGAGAGCCGTCCACGCTGCCCCGTCATTCCGGATGCCTGATCGACTACCTCGTGTGTGCTTCTCGTCCTGATCTCGTTCTTGATGGCTCCCCAATCAAGCACTCCCGTAGCGAAAATCTACCGAAAATTGTACCCGGGTGTAAAGTTAAGGTGTTTAGTTGCAAGGCATTACAGGATGTCGCACCTCGGGGGTGTCGACAATTCGACACTGCACATGCCGATGCCGTGTCGGCTTGGGTGTTGCCTCGTGCCGAGCGGGCATCGGCCGCCGAGGCTTCCACAAGCCCGCACTTCTCACCAGGTCGCGTCACGAGGGCGCGAAAGGGCGTGCAGATTCAAGGCGCACGATCACACGGGTCCTGGCGCGGCGTGAGGAGAGATCTGGCTAGTTCATTCGGAAACCCGCATGGATCTCGAACCACTCGTCGCTGTTGTGAAACTGTAGGCGGAACTCACCGAATAGCGCACCGCCGGTCAGAAGCCGATGCTCGATGCCGCCCAGCAGCGTGATTCCCAGGTCCGAGTCGTTCGATCCCTTGTCGGGGAAAATGAGGGCCAGGTCCGGCCCCGCGCCGACGTAGAAGACCGACCGCGGCGCGATCGGTGTCGTCTCCGCCATGTAGTGGATTTCCGGCACGACGTCCAGAACCGTGGCGTTGTCTCCGAAACCCAGCGTCGCCGTCGCGGTCGCGCGAAACCCCGTCGCTGACTCCCACATGCTCGCGTGTCCACCTAGCACGAGCTGGTCGGGTGAGAATCGAAGGCCGACGCGCGGGCCGGGCGAGCTAATCTGAATCGGCCCGGCTTGGGCCGTCTGGGTGACCGGCATCAGGACGCATGCGGCGATAGCGACGCAGGTGGTGGCCATAACAGTGGCCGCGAAAGAGGTCGAGTGGAGTCGGCGCATCTTGTTCTCCGTTTCGAGGGTCCGGGCAGGCAACGGCGCCAGACTACGGAGACGATGTGCGGACTGTCAAGGTTGCGAATTGTGCTTCCGGTTACTCCAAGAAGATCCAATCGGTGAGCCGTCGCATCAGAAGCTTGAGGTCGTCCATGTGGTTCTCGTCAAAGATGTGGAGAGGCGCACCGCACCAGACGATCTTCCCTTGTGGGCTCGCCGGATCGTGATACCGGAGGACGACGGGTTCACCTTCGAGAGGAGACAGGTAGGCCGTTCCACAGGCCTCGTACAGGTCACCGTTCTCCCATGCCCATGAGTTCGACACGTACGTGTAGAGGGTGTCCAGACCTGCGAAGCTGAGTGGAGGATGGCTAATGGGCGCATTCGCACCCGGCCAGCCAGCGACGTTTCCAACGCCCATCCAATCATTGAACCAGAATGCCGTTCTGCTCGGATCGTAGCCGGTGGGATCCGGGATCCCCGGTGGAAACCCCTCCGAGATTGCCGACTCGGTCGCATCCAGTCCGATCAGCCCGCTGCATTGGACGTGCATCTGGCGGGATCCCGGCCCGTCGCCGCGGCCGGATCGGTCGAACATGGTGCGAAGGTCCATCGGCTCCCAGAGGAAGTCGCCCGGCCCGAAGTTGTGGTTCGGGAATTGCGGCAGATTTGGAACGTATCGGTCAGGAGGAAAGAAATCGCCCAGCACGTGCGCGACCGTGTTTCGGCCCCAGAGGATCAGGTTGCCGCCACGCCGAACATATTCTGTGAGCGAGCCGGCGGCTTCCCCGTCGTCATCGCGACTTCAGCGAGGCCGGATAGGTAGCTCCCCCCAACGTTCCAGAACAGAAGCTCGTACCGCATCATGTCGCCTAGCCGAGGGTAGTTGTCGGGATTGGAGGCTTCGCCGCATTCACCGACCGGAGCGCGAACCTGCCACTCGACGATCGTGTCCTGCCAGGAGGGGAGATACGGCGCGATCGCGTAGTTGAGGATGTCCGAGATGATCGCGTCGTGCTCACAGTCGTCAATGCCTACCGCCCTGTAGTCATCGACCCAGGCCGCCACGCCTCGCAACACGGGACTGTCGTCAGGGTATCGTTCGTCGCGCATGCCGTCGTCGTCAGTCTCACCGTGTGGAGCGTTCAGATCCAGGGCCGGCCCCTCGTAGAGCAGGTCTCGTTCGCATCCCGATGTGCCGACAAGAAGAAGAACCGTTGCGGCAAGGAGAGACCGCCGCGCTCCCGATGAGTCGATCATGACCGGCCTCCAATCCTCTAGACTCGCGTGCACTATCGCCATTTTACCATGATTGTCTCCTCTGGGCACAATCGCCTTTGCGGGATGCTTCTTCGCGCGGACCGACGAAGCAGGTGACAGATCTCGGCCGCGATGCGGGGCCGGAGGCGAAGGGACCTGTGGAGAAGCGCAAATGCGGGACTGCCGACCCGCGAGCGACTGGAACGGGTCTAGTGGCATGCGTGAACCGTCACTTCAGCAGAATCACCTTCCCCGAAGCGACCTGCCGGGCGGCGGTCACGCGGTAGACATAGACTCCCGACGGAAGACGGCTCCCGTGATCGTTCGTGCCGTCCCACGTGACGATGTGACTCCCGGCGTCCTTGTGCGCTTCCAGCAAACGTGTGACGACGCGGCCGCGAACGTCGAAGATCTCTATCCGGACATTGCCGGGCTCCGGCAGTACGTACCGAAGTGTCGTCTGGGGGTTGAACGGGTTCGGATAGACCCGCGTCAACAGGCTGGGTGTGGCAGACGGCATCCCGCCGGCGTCGCCGACAAGGCCATGCTCCTCGAATGCCGCCAGTATCTGCTCGCTGTTCTCCGCGCCGTAGAGGATCTCGTTCGCTTCCAGAAACGCAAATGCGGCATGGCGGAGCGTCGAGTAGGGCTGGAGCAGGAAGAGTGACTCGAGCAGGATGCGGTCGGTCTTCGCCGCGCCTATCTCTCTGCGCGCCGCCCAGAGTGCCGTCGCCCAGATGAGCCCGTCTCGATGCACCTCCCCGGTGAGATCGTCCGGATAACGTTTGGGAAGATCCATACGTCGGAGATACGGGGGACAATCACTCGAGTAGGCCGCCGCGTCCCATTCCGCGAGAAGCGGATTGTCGAAGTAGGAGCACGCGATGAAGTCGGCCAGTCCTTCGCTCACCGCGCGCGACATGATGCTCGACGCGTAGTCCGGTACGGCGCGCCAATGAAGAGCATGACCGAGCTCGTGGAGAATGATCTCGGGGTCCTGACCATCCGGAATCCCGCCGTCGCCGAATGAGATCTTCCCGGTAAGCGGGCTGAAGAACGAGTTGTCGCCCGAGTATCCGTGCGCGTCGGCAACGATCGGTTCGCCGCCGTAGCCCGACACGCCGATCTCCGAGATGTACTCGAAGTAGTTGTCGATGGTGTTATAGCAGGTGACCTGCTCGAAGCCCGTGTGTGAGGGCGGGAAGTGATATCGGTAGTCCGGCTGGTTCACGCGTTCGCTGCGACCGCTGATCACCTCGACGTGCCCGCCACGCAAGTAGCCACTGCCGTCCAAACGACCCAGTGTGACCTTGGACGTATGCGGCATCAGCTCCTTGTCCCCGGCGCCGAGCTCCTGACCGCAGCCGATCTCGGGAACCGCTTCGAACGCGATGCCGGAGCCGGAGACCCGGATGAGAAGGTCATCTTGAGCGAGGACCTCTCCGGTTCTCTCATCGATGATCACGCGCCAGTCACCGAGCGGAGCGAGGGACGGAATGGTCACGACCTCGACGGCCGAGAGTCCATCCTTCGTCGGGAAGTACGCTCTCTCGACGGAGGGGTCCGCGCGAAGGGAGGTAATCCCGATCGCATCAATGGCCGTGCTGAGCGCGTCAACGGATGGTGCGGATGAGCGTTCGGCTCTGAGCGCGCTTCGCCGCCCCTCCAGCCGGTACGCGCCATCGTTGAAGTCGTGTCGCACGGCCCACGCGCCGATGACGGGCCTGCCGTTCACCACCTGCTTGAGGTGAGCGTGCGTGCCCATCGACGACGTTCGAACGGCTGATATCGACCACTCCGCCTGCTGCGCGGCCATGGGCGCCGTCCGCAAAATCGACCAGTCCGGAGCCAGCTCCGCCCGGCCTTCCTCGGCGAAATCCTGCCAGTACTCTTCCTCGGTGTAGCGTGGAGGGGAGGGCAGCGCCACGAAGAGCGCGACAATGGCCGCCAGCACAATGGCGGCGATGACGATGATCATGCGCAGGCGGCGCAGCCTTGGGTGCACGGTTCGCGTATCTCCGGTGGTGCCGGCGGTTTCGTCCATGGAGGATGGTTGGACGGGGCTCAAGGGAGTCGATGCGGGCGGCCGACGCCATCCCCTTACAGGGATAATCGTCAGAAGTGGCTTTCTCTTAACGCATTAGATGGATTGGGACGCAAAAAAGCGCCCCGGCAATGATGACCCGGGGCGCATCAAACCAGCGCAACGCGCGTGACTCCGACGCCTACACTTCCTCGAAGAAGTACTCACGCATTGTCGACAGACGTTCTTCGTAGGTTTCCGGCGCGACGAACCACTCCATGACGGCAACCGTGCTCAAAATGGAGTTTCCGTCCTGCGGGGTGAAGCAGAAGCCCACGACCTCGTTGTCCTTGATCGCGACCGTCGGCAGACACACCACGGTCTGATTGAAGATGCGGCCGAAGTAACCGTGGTCCCGCCCGAACGAAAACACCTGGTTCGACATCATCTTGTCGGTGACGGCGATCCGCGGGTTGTCGCGCATCCGCCTGATCACCTCTTCTTGCGACAGCGGCTCGCGGAGCTTCAAGTTGAACCAGATCGTGTGCATGTACTGCGTGTTGAGCTTGACGGCGGACGAATAGAGATTGAGATCGACGTCAAGTGTCTGGAAGAGATGCCACGCGTCACGCGCGTGGTGCGTGCCGAAACGCTCATCCTTGTGCGTTCCCGCTTCAGGAGCCGGGATGTAGCTCGAACTCTGGCTGATGTCGTTCGCTCGCCTCAGGCAGACGAAGCGCCCTTCGTCCAGATTGGACTCGCCGTCCGGATGGAAACCGATCGTCTTGATGAGCACCGCGAGATTGTGCGTGTTGCACGACACGACGTGAACGTAGCGGTCCTCTCCTGGAATGAGCGATTGATCGTTGATTCCACGCGCGTACATCTTTCCGAAGCCGAATTCGGATCCCTGCGCGATGAATCCCTTCGTGTTATTCTCGAACCTGGAGTAGCTCTCTTCCTTGTTTTTGAGGCCTCCGCCCTTCGACGTGCAGTCGATGACGACAGTCGCCTCTTCGAGTGCCTGTTCGAGTTCCATGGCGACCGGCTGGCCACATTTCTTGAACTCGTCAATCTTGTCGGGCACCGCAGCGAACTTCGCACCACGGGAGATCAGCTGGTTCACCTTGACGGTGTCCTTGGGGCCGGGTGTTCGTTTGCTGAACGTGACCTGCTCGAGGCAGAGGCGATCTCTGTTTCCAAGGAGGAGCCCGATGAGGGGCTCGCCAATCGTCCCCGTGCCGACGACATGCACGGACAATCGCTTATGAGGCATCGAGAGGACTCCTTCGGAAGGATTGATGCGACGATGCGGTCTGTCGTTCAGATCGTCCCCGTCGCGTGACACATCCCGTCGTTCCACACACGACACCGTACGATAGCACGATGCAAAACGGAGAGGCAACCGCCAGCGGACGCGCGGCACGATGATGCCGGACCCCCTAATCCCTTATATCACAAGGCAGTGTGGCGATCGCCGGTCTTGACACCGGGTGCGGTGGTGCTATCCTCAAATCGATTGTCCGCTACGGCTCAGGTGAGCGGCAGATCGTGTCGCTCGGAGGAGGGGATATGGCGTCAGTGACATTTCTCGGACACTCGTGCGTCATGGTTGAGGGCGGGGGAAAGAAGATCCTGATTGATCCGTTTCTCACGGACAACCCGCAGGCCTCGACCAGCGCTGACGAGATCGCGTGCGACTTCATCGTCGTCACTCACGCACACGGCGATCACGTCGGGGATACGGTGGCAATCGCGAAGCGAACGGGCGCGATGGTGATCACGAACTTTGAAATCCATAACTACTGCGTCGCACAGGGCGTCCAATCCGCCCACCCGCTTCACATCGGGGGCGCTTACGATTTTCCGTTCGGACGCGCGAAGCTCACGATTGCGCATCATGGCTCGTCGTTCCCCGATGGGTCGTACGGCGGTAACCCCGCGGGTGTGCTACTGACCGTCGAGGGAAAGATCATCTATCACACCGGTGACACGGCGCTCACGCACGACATGAAATTGTACGGGGATGAAGGAGTGGATCTCGCGTTTGTTCCCATCGGCGGCAACTTCACGATGGATATTCCGGATGCCGTGCGCGCCGTCGAGTTCATTCGTCCGAAGTGCGTGATCCCGATTCATTACAGCACGTTCGACATCATCAACGCCGATCCTCAGGAGTTCAAAAGCGCGGTGTCAGGCTCGGGAGTGGAGTGCGTGATCCTGCCGCCGGGCGAGAGCTGGGCGCTTCCCTAGGCGTGGAAGGCGCGCCGGCCGGGGGAGTCGCGCCGGCTGCGACGATCACGCTAGTCGAGCTTCGGCGCGGAGCCGAGCTCGGGTCCCATGGCCGATGCAATCCAATCGGGGATTCGGAGCGGCCGAAACTCACGCGTGACACTCATGAGGCTCGTCCATCCGTGGGCGAGCCGTTCTTGTTCACGGCGGACCCGATACCCGAACGTTACCCGCCGCGATTCAAGCCGACTCAGCCACGTGTCGACGGTGATCACATCACCGTAGCGGGCGGGCGCGATCAGCCGGTAGTAGGTTTCGGAGACGGGAAGGATGACGTCGCGGGCCTCGATGTCGCGGTAGGGAAGCCCGTGCTCCTCCATGTAGTGTGTGCGTCCGACCTCGAACCAGACGACATAGTGCCCATAGTAGGCGATGCCCATCTGATCGGTCTCGGAGTAGCGAACTTTGATGTCCACCGACGCGACACCGTGTGCCATCCAACTTCCCCCGATGTTGACTGGACCGCCAAGGTCGCGCATTTTAGCATGGATCTTTGTCGGGCCAAGTGGTGTCCCAGTAGATAGGAACCGGGAAGGCCCGCACATGGAGGACGCATGCAGCGCGCATTCCTGAGGATGCTGGGAGCGGGACTGCTCCTGGCCCTCGCAAATGCTCAGACGGCGAGAGCGGACGATCCACCAACTCCGATCGAGGAGTATCTGCGGCTGGACACCTTCGCCATCCCGCTTCAGCTCGACAGCCGTGAGCTCTGGATCCTGACGCCCTCGGCGGCGTTTGTGGTTGACGGCCAGGAGCGCACGAGGGAGTACCGGGACGGAAGCGGATTCACGGGTGCACCGACGACGTTTGGAAGCACCACGAAGGGGTGGCTCCTCGGCACGACCGACGGTGTATGGGAGGTCCGGCTAAATGACCGTGACCTGCTCTTTCTTCCGGAGTTGGAAGAAGAAGGCGTCTATCGGTTTGAAGGGGATGTGGCGTTCACCAATCGCTCCGTCTATCGGCTCAGCACGCCGTGGGAGCGGTACGAATTCAAAGACTTCGGATTCCGTGACGTGAACGGGATCCACATGGAGAGCGACACGCTCACGCTGGCCACGCGGAAAGGTCTCAGGCGCTTGCTTTTCGACCTTCGCGCGTGGGACGACGCCCAGCTCGGTGACCGGGTGGAGAAGGAGAAGGTAGTCCGCTTTCTGATGCCGGATTCCCACAACGAGGTCGCGGCACCCGACACGTTTGACGTCCGCACGCGGGCGCTCTTGGTGGGGGAAAGGCGCGTCTTCTACTACGATGCCGCTTCAAAGCAGTGGATCCACCTCGAAGGACTCACGTTCCCGAAGTTTCGGGCGTCGGATTCCGACAGCGCGTATCGAAAGATCCCGGACGTCATGTTCCAGGCCGCGAGCGGAACGCCCGCCGGCGACCCGCTATGGCGGCGCTGGCTTCTGACGCCGACCGGGGTCTGTCGCCTGGAGATGCCTGATCTGAACGTTCCCTCGGTCTCCGCGCAGTTTCCGCTCGAGGGCGATGCCCGAGCCACGTTCGTGGACAGCGTGTTCGCGTGGGTGGGAACGACGGAGGATCTCTACTGCATCGATCAGGAGTACGAGGACACTTATCGCTTCTTCGACGAACGGGGAATGTTCGTCTGGGGAATCCTGGGATGGCCGAGCGAAATCACCTACGACGTCAAGGGCGAGGAGCGTGGCTGGTATCTTCTCACCAAGCTCGGCATGGCGGAGGTCTTCCAGGAGTCTTGGTCGTGGGACACGTACGGTTTCGACGACTTTCAGGTCGGTGCCATCCGGGACGCCACGGATGACGTCGACGGCTTCTGGGTGGGGACGACACGCGGGCTGCGCTGGTTTTCCGTGGTGGACCGCAAGTGGGACCGCGCGCGCGTTCCCGAGGAGCTTCAGGTGGATACCGTGATCCACAAGCTCGAGTGGCACGGGAACGATCTCTACGCACTCGCGGAAAACGGTCTCTTCATGAAGACCCGTCACTCGAGAGCCTGGGTCAAGGTCGCGGCGTCGAACTGATCATCGAAGATCTGTCCAGATTTGCGCGGCGGCCTCGCATCCCGCGTCCGAGGCGAACAGCCCCGCCTGGTGGATCGTCTCCTCGATGGCGCCGTCGGACGCGCCCACGTGCCGCGCGCCCAAGAGGTGTGACCGGATCTGCCGCGGCACGTCCAAGACGATGAGAGAGGTCAGCGCCGCCAGCTCGCGGATCCGGGCATCGAGCCCGGGGCGACCGAGCACCCGGCCGTAGCCTTCTTCCACCATCCACCTGTCCAGGTCCGGATGAAGCGCCGCGATATTGCGACGGAGATCGCTGTAGTGGTCGCCGTAGACGATGCGCGCGAGATCCTCGCCACGTTTCGCGTGATCCGTTCGACGCTCCGCAGGATCGACTTCCCGCGGCGTCGCCCCATACCGCTCGGGCGTCGCGGCCTGTCGGAGCGCGAAGAGTGCATTGATCGCTCTCGGATAGCCGGCGAACAGGTAGGTTTGCAGCACAACTTCCCGGAGATCGCCCAACGGGGCGCCGAGATCCAGGGCCTCTTCGAAGAACGTCGCGAGCGTCTCCTCGCCGCCCTTCGTGGTTGCCCCGCCGGTGAGGATCAGAAGTCGATGCGGCCCCGGCAACCCCGGCCGTTCAAACGCGACCCGGAGCCCTCGGCGAAGTCTGGTCGGATCGATGTCGTTGCTCATTTTCCTCCAGCGTTCCTCGCGGTCGTCGTCCCGCATCGGATCACGTGACCGGCATCACGAGTGGTGGGATGTCAGCTCTGAAAGAGGATGTGAAGAATGTCGCCGTCTTCGACGATGCAGTCCTTCCCTTCCGTTCGGAGGAGTCCGAGATCGTGAAGCTTCGAGCGGGTCTTGTGCTCCAGAACGTCGGTTACCCGCATGACCTCCGCGCGAATGAAACCTTTCGCCATGTCGGTGTGGATCTTTCCCGCCGCTTCCACCGCCCGCGTTCCGCGCGGAACGAGCCAGGCCTGCAACCGGTCGTTCGCAATCGTGTAGAACGTGATCAGGTCCAGAAGCGTCCGACCCGCGTCGACCAGACGGTCGAGCCCGGACGCCTCGAGGCTCAGCTCGGCAAGGTACTCGGCACGCTCGTCGGCATCGATCTCGCCCAGCTCTTCCTCGATCCGCGCGGATATCGGGAGCAGCTCGGCGGGAGCGACCCGTTCCCGAAGGCGCGTCACGGCGTCGCTTTCTCCTCGCGCGTCATCCTCGGCGACGTTGGCGATGAACAGCACGGGTTTCGCCGTCAGAAACCCCTCCCGGACGGCTATGCCGGCCGGGTCATCATCGCCATAGGCTTTGGCCAGCGGGGTGCCCTGGTCGAGATGCTCCCGGGAGGTCTCAAAGAAGGCCATGAGTCCCTTGCCTTCGGCTGACTTCGGATCGCCCTTCAGCACTCGCGCCGCGCGCGCGATGCCCTTATCGGCGGCGGCGAGGTCAGCGAGGAGAAGCTCGGTCTCGATGATGTCCACGTCGCGGATTGGGTCGATCGTGCCGGTCACATGCGCGATGCTATCGTCCTCGAAGCAGCGAACGACGTGCACCAGCGCGTCGGCCTCGCGAACGTGGCTCAGAAACTTGTTCCCCAGGCCCTCCCCGTCGTGAGCGCCCTTGACCAAGCCGGCGATGTCCACGAAGAGGATCTGGGCGGGAATAGATGACTCCGGTTCAAGCGTTTCGGCAAGCGCTTGGAGGTTCGGGTCCGGAATCTCCGCCGAGCCGATGTTCCGATCGATGGTGCAGAATGGATAGTTCGAGGCTTCCGCCCGAGCGGCGGTCAATGCGTTCAGCAGGGTCGATTTGCCGACATTCGGCATCCCGATCAGTCCGATCGACAGCGACACGGATTCGCTCCCGCGTTGGATGTTTCACCGTCCGATCGTATCATGCCGCGGGGTGGACTGGCGAACCCGACCTCCGGTTGGTACTCTCTTCGGCCTTACATGTGGACCGTCTCCAAAGGAGCCCGAGATGCTGCTGCTCGAATTCAGCATGTCTCCGCTCGACAAGGGCGAGAGCCTGAGTGAATACGTTTCACGTTCCCTCGACATCATTGACCGAAGCGGTGTCCCGTACCGTCTCAATCCGATGGGCACCGTTCTCGAGGGTGAGTGGGACGACGTGATGGGCGTCGTCAAACAGTGCTACGAGCGGATGCGACAGGATTGCGATCGAATCTCGGTCGCGATGAAGATCGACTACCGCGCCGGACGTACGGGACGCCTGGACTCGAAGATCGACAAGATCGAAAAGCGCTTGGGCCGGGATCTCAACAAATAGGAACGTAGTCTCATTCAAGGATGATGAGGATGGAACGACGCATGATTACGTTGGGGCACAGTCCCGATCCCGACGACGCCTTCATGTTCTACGCGCTCACGCGCGGCAAGATCGATACCGGCGGCTTCACGTTCGACGAGAAACTTTCCGATATCGAGACGCTCAACCAGATGGCCGGCCGCGAGGAGCTCGACATCACGGCGGTGTCGGTCCACGCTTACGCGTACCTGGCCGATCGCTACGCGCTCCTCGCATGCGGCGCGTCGATGGGAGACGGGTACGGGCCGATGGTCGTCGCACGCGAGCCGCTCGCGCTCTCCTTGCTCAACAAGAAGATCATCGCGATCCCGGGCGAACGGACCAGTGCCTTCCTCGCGCTTCGCCTGGCCATCGGGAAGTTCGACTACAGGATCGTGCCGTTCGATCGAATCATGGATGTCGTGAAGGCAGGCGAGGCCGATGCGGGACTCATCATCCATGAGGGGCAGTTGACCTATGCGCGGAGCGGGCTCGTGAAGGTGATCGATCTCGGCGAGTGGTGGGCCGCGGAAACGGATGGATTGCCGTTACCGCTCGGAGCCAACGCGATCCGACGCGGGCTCGGGGACGATGCGATCGCGCGCCTGAGCCCGATGCTCAAGGAGTCAATCGAGTGGGGGCTCGCGAACCGCGCCGAAGCGCTCGAGCATGCGGAAGGATTCGGTCGCGGACTGGAGGGCGACATGGCCGATCGGTTCGTCGCCATGTACGTGAATGACTGGACGCGTGATTTCGGCGAACGCGGACGCCTCGCCGTGCAAACGTTTCTTCAGCGCGCCGTCGACGCATCACTCATTCCGGCGGTGCCGGAGCTGAGCTTTGTCTAGTCGCATCGCCGCGCGCTTGACCATCGCCACACGCTTATCCATCGTCGCACTGGTTGTCGTCGCCTGTCAGACGGCGCGGCACGACGATACGGATACGGCGGCCGACGCCGCGCGAGAGGTGTCGGGGGTCCCCATCGAGCACGCCCCCGAAGCGGTCTGGCCACCACCGTTCTGGTTTGATTCGCTGGCCACTCGTCCGTCGTCTGCTGCTGCCGAGCACGCGATGGTATCGACCGCGAACCCCTGGGCGACGAACGCCGCGCTGGAAGTGCTCCGGCGTGGCGGAAGCGCGATCGATGCCGCCGCGGCCGCCCAGTTTGTGCTCAACGTCGTCGAGCCGCAATCGAGCGGGATCGGCGGCGGTTGCTTTCTCCTCTACCTGCCGGCGGGCGCGGAAACTCCCGTCGTCATTGACGGCCGCGAGACGGCACCCGCCGAGGCCACGGAGGCGCTATTCCTCGATGAAAGCGGTGTCCCGGTTTCCTACTACCCGGATCGCGTGACGGGAGGGCGACCCGTGGGGGTTCCGGGTACCCTCGCGGCCATCGAGCTTGCCCACCGGCGATACGGCAGACTGCCGTTCTCGGAGCTCTTCGAGCCGGCGATCCGGCTGGCGCGCGAAGGGTTCCCGGTCTCGAAGCGGCTGGCGAATGCGCTGCGAGAGGAACAAGAGCGGCTCGCACTTTTCGAGGCGACGCGAGGCGTGTTCTTCCGCGCTGACGGCGCGACGCGTCGAGAGGGCGAGATGCTCCGACAGCCGGACCTTGCGGGCACCTTTCGTTTGATCGCCGAACGCGGCACGTCTGTGTTCTATCGGGGCGACATCGCGGGCGACATCGTCCGCGCCGTGCGGCAAGCCGAGGTCAACCCCGGGTTCTTGAGCGCCCGCGATCTCGAGCGCTATCAGGCACGCGTTCGCGAGCCGGTCCACGGGCGCTATCGCGGAGCGGACGTCTTCGGCGTCGGCCCCCCGTCGTCGGGCGGCACGACCGTGATCGAGACGCTCAACATCCTCGACGGCTTCGATATCGGCGCGCATCCGCCCGGCTCGGCCGACGCGCTGCACATCATCCTCGAAGCGGAGAAGATCGCCTACGCCGACCGGAACTACCACATCGGCGACACCGACTTCGTTCAGGTCCCGCTGTCGTTGCTTTGTTCACGCGAGTTTGCCGATCTGCGGCGGAAGGAGATTTCCCTGGAGCGCGCGGCCGACTGGCCGGTGGCCGCGAAGGGTCAAGTCGAGCGCAGATACGAGAGCGGCAATGAAGCCGATGGAGGCAACGAAGAAGGGCGTAGCGACGACCGCGACGAGAGCCGAGACGAAAGCCAGGAGACGAGTCACCTCACGATCGTGGATACGGACGGAAACTGGCTCGCGATGACGACGACCATCGAGCAGGTTTTTGGATCGGCCATGATTGTGCCCGGTCGCGGGTTCCTCCTGAACAACGAGCTCACGGATTTTTCCGCCGAGCCCACGGATACGCTCGGCAACCCGATCGCCAACCGAGTTGAACCGGGCAAGCGTCCGCGATCCAGCATGTCGCCCACGATTCTCGTGCGGGCCGGCCGGCCGTTTCTCGCGCTCGGTTCACCGGGTGGATCACGCATCATCGGAATCGTGCTGAACGTCATCGTCAACGTCGTCGACTGGAAGATGGACGTTCAGGACGCGATCAGCTTTCCGCGCGTCTACAATCGCGGTCTTCCGTGGAGTGAGCCGGAGCATCTCTACTTCCATGACGAAAAGCTCGAACGGTGCGGCGGTGTTGCCGGCGCACTCACCCGTCTCGCCGAAATGGGTCACGAGCTGTCGGAGCCATCGGTGGGATATCGTGCCGTCGGCGGCGTTCATGCGGTTCATGCTGGATCGGATGATCGACTGTACGGTGGCGCGGATCCGAGGCGGGAAGGTGTAGCGCTCGGGTTTTAGCCCGCAGTTCTCACCAGCTCTCCTGCGGTCACGAAAGCGCCTGCGCCTTGAATCTGCCTGCGCTTTCGCACCCTCGCGACGCGACCTGGTGAGATGCGCGGGCTCTAGCGAACGAGCACTAGCCTGGCCGACCCGTGCCGACCGGTCTCATCCACCAGCCTGAGGAAGTAGACACCCGACGCCACCCGCCGTCCCGTAAGATCACGTCCGTCCCATGTCAGGTGGTTGAGCCCGCCGGCCGTCGATTCGATGCCGACGCTCCATACACGGCGTCCGTCCGGAGTATGTATCGCGCCGCGAATCGGCCCGTCGGCCGCGCCGAGGATCTCGAGCGTGAAGCGCGGCGCCGGGTTCCGCGACGGCAGCACGCGTAGCCGCGCGTCATCCATGTCCAGAACGAGGGCGGGGGCCGAGGTAACCGTTCCCCAGAGAATCGGCAGCATGAGCCGGCTCGGGTGGTCTGATTCGGCGAGCAAGATGATGTCCGCGGGCAGCGGATCGCCACCCTGCCCGAACGGATCGTCCGTGTTCGGATTGATCTCGAATCGCGGATAGTTCGAGTTCGCGATCGCCAACATGATGCGGTGGCCCACGTTGAATACGATCGCCGTGCTCCAGAGGTCGATCTCGAATCGGTACCAACCACTCGGTTCCATGAACTCCTCGGTCTCGAAGCCGTTCCGGAATCGCGCCCGCAGGATGCCGTCGGTCACGAGCATCTCGCGACCGTCCGGGTAGACATCGATGAGCTTCGCCGTCCAGTTGACGTCGGGCGTCGAGACATTCGCCCAGAAGATGAATGTCACCTTTCCAGCCACGGCGATGGGCTCTACGAGCTCGTCCGTCGACAGACGAATGACGTCATAGCGGCCGTCGTGAACGGGGCGCTGGTCGAATGTCCCGGCGATGATGTTCAGATTCCGCCCACCCAGCGTGGGTACGGGAAAAGCCGGATCGCTACTGAATTCATAGCCGTCGGCGAAGTGAGGCGGTGGCACGGACTGAAGGCTGTACGGCGTCGGGCTGCGCTCGGCGTGTAGGTAAAGCGGAGTCGGTGTCACCTCGGGCGGAAAGACATCGGCTTCGATCCACTCGTTGCCGGGAGAGTACGGATCGTCCACGTCGCCCATGAGGTAGTAGGCAACCGGCGGTTCCGTGTCGACTCCGTTCTGCTCGCCCTTCAGCCAGTGGTCGAACCAGCGCCAACGAAGCGTCCGTAGGTCGTACGAGGCGTTCTCCGGATACGTCAGCTCACCCTGAGAGAGCGAATCGATTCCCCAATGCGTCCAGGGACCGAGGACGAGGCGTTGGTTGTCGAGCGCGCCCAGCCCGCCCCCGAACTGCAGCAGGTTGTACGCGTCGATGGCCGACTCGCCGAAGGTGTCGTAGTGCCCGCCGACGTGGAGTATCGGGACGGTGACCTCGGGGGCCCGCGTCGCGAGATCCAGAGAATCCCAGAACGCGTCACGCGTAGGGTGCGAGAGGAAGAACGGCAGCATGTATTCGCTTCCCTGCGACTGGAACCAGATCTCCACCAGTTCTTTCCGGAACTCGCCCCCCTGGAAGAACGCTTTGTGGTAGAAATCCTCGCAGGCGATCATCGACACGCATGCCTTGAGATGGGGGGGAGCGGCGCCCGCCGCCAGGTATTGGATGATGCCGCGCGCGGATTCGCCGAACATGCCGACGTTGCCATCGCACCAGCTCTGGGCGGCGAGCCACTCGACGGTCTCGTATCCATCCTGGTTGTATCCCCAACCGTCCGTCCAGAAAGTGGAATCGGTTCCTTCGGACGCGTAACGACCGCGCATGTCCTGGATCACGTACGCATAGCCCGCGTCGTTGACCTCATTGATCCACCCGGGTGAAGCAAAGTCGGTCGCCTTGTCGTATGGAGTTCTGAGGAGGATGGCCGGCCAGGGCGACGGTTCGTCCGGCGCGTAGACATCGGTCGACAGACGGACCCCGTCCCGCATGGGTACCAACTCGGTAAGGTCTTGGGCCAAAAGCGGGACGGACAGGGTGATGGTTGCGACTGCAATGATGAGCAGCGTCCGTCCGGACGGGGATGCGTTCAAGCGGATCTCCTTGTCGACGATGACGGGCCCGGCCCGGGCCCACACTCTATTCTAGCACGCCCAAGCCGGCGGGAGAGACCGGATCGGCGAAGCAAAGGCCGCCAAGTCCCCATCAGAACTCGAATTCCGTGGGTTGACGCGTAACGGACCGTCGGATACGGTCTCGCGCGTCCGGTTCTCGACCTCCCCGGAGCGGGGCAGCATGGAACCTCTGATCGAATTTGGCTCTCTAGCGCGTGCCGGCGGGGCCGTCCTGGGGCTCTCGTTGCCCGGACTGGCTCTAATCAGCCGTGCCGCGTTCGCGGAGAAGCTTTCGCACCCCATCCGTTTCGGATTGGGCGTCGTCGCGGGTCTCTGTATCTTCCTGTGCCTTGGTGCGTTGGCCGCACGGGTCGGCCTCTCGTTCCAAGTCTTCTTCCCAATCAGCATGGTGCTCTGCGGCATCTCGCTTCCGCTGGCGCTACGCCCGATTCTGCGCGGGAAGATGTGGGCGACCCCGGTACTCGTTGGCGTCGTCCTCCTCGGGATCGGAATCCTGTCGACACGGTCGGTTCCGGTCACGAGCGATACGTTGGATCACGTTGCCACCGTTCGGGCCATTCTCCACACCGGCGAGCTCGAGCCCAACGCGGTCTTCTACGCCGATGGTGACGGCGCGACGCCCGATATTCGCAAGGGCTTCTATCACACGTGGCTCGCGCTGGCGGCCAAGCTTTCCGGGTTGGATCCGCTGGTGCTATGGCACTCGCTTCGACCGTGGGCGTTGATGCTGTCGGTGCTGCCGTTCGCGGCGTTGGCACGACGGCTTCTCGGAACGCGCCGGCGTGCGCGGCTCGCGCTCATCGTGTATCCGCTCATGGTGCACGGAAGTGCCGCCTGGTTTCTCGACACGTTTCTCTACCCGCACAACTTCAACTGGCTCGTCATCTGGAGCGCGCTGGCGCTGATGGTTGACGAAGTCGCGCGCATGGACTCGGGCAGACGCATCTTTCTGCTATTCCTGGCCGCGGCGCTCCCCGCGCTTCACGTGTTCGGACCGGCGCTTCTTCTTGGAGCGGGATTGATCGTTCCGGTCTCATTGCTGTTCTTCGGGCGCGGCGGGCGGAGCGCCCCCGCTTTCGCGCTCTTCGGCGCCATGGCGCTCGCGTCTCTCCCGCTCTTGCTGTTGCGGCTCGCGCAAACCTATCGTCCCATCAATCCGCTGCACATCCGGATCAGCGAAGCCTTCTATCTGACCGACTTCCTCCAACTCGCGGCGCCGGAGCCGACCTTGCAGCGATTCTGTCTTCCCGCGCTCACGCTCATCGCGCTGTCATTCTTCTATCTTTGGAGACGGGCTTCGCGGACGCGCGAGCGGGCACTTCTCGTCGGGCTTGCGTGGTTTCCGTTTCTGGTCAGCCTCAATCCGGTCGTGGGCGGACTGCTCCAACCGAAGATCGGATATCTGTTCGTGCGTTTTCTCGGCATCGTTCCCTTTCCGATCGTGGCGGCGGCAGTCGTTGCGGATGTGTGGGAGAGACCGCCCCGTCGCTTTCTCGGTCGCTGGCTTCCGATCATCATTGTCATGGCGCTCATCGTCATTCGTCTCCCGTCGCTATGGAGCCTGACGTTTGGAGAGGGAGAGACGCGAAACGCCGTCATTAGCCCGGACGCGTGGCGTGACGGGATGGCGCTCATCGAGCGGGACGTTCCCGAAGGCTCGACCATTGTCACCGACCCCGCCACGGGCTATGCGCTTCCCGCGTACACGAACCACCGCGTGCTCACCGTTCTCGACCAGCACTCGTCGCCGTCCGATTCGACGATTCTCGAACGACTCAGCGACGCGGCGCGTGTCATGAGCCCGTATCGTCCGCTCTCGGAGGCGGTCGAGGTCATGCGCCGGCGCGGTGCCGGCTACGTCTTCATCAACGAGAGCTTCACCGCTCCGTTCGCGACCTACTTCGATGTGCGTCTTCCCGCCGAGTACGAGAGGGTGCGGGCACGATTCGAGACGCCCGGTGGTCCGTTCCGAAAGCTGGGCTCGGCGGGTCGGTGCCATCTCTATGCCCTGGCCCGGCCGGATTGGTCGGACACGACGATCGATGCGCGCTTTCGGTTCGAGGCGGACGACGTTCCGGATGTCGTCACCACGGGGGAGCCCGAGCGGTTGACCGACGCGCTCTCGCTTCTCGGCGTTTGGGTCAATCCGCTCGAGTGCGGTCCGGGCGATACGCTCACGGTGACGGCCGCGCTTCTGAAGGACCGATCCGATCTTCCCGCGACCTCGTACAAGATGGTGATGAGAGCCCGGCTCGAGCTGACGGGGGAACACAAGCGGTGGAGACCCGTAGATCGTTTCTATGCGCGCATCAGCGGACAGGCCGGCGGCCCTCTCCTCGAATTCGCCTCACATCGTCGTGTACTCGACTCTCGCTATCCGCCGAATCTCTGGGATGTCGGAGATGTTGTTGTCGATCGGTTCCGGTGGGTCGTACCGATCGGGCAGGAACCCGGTGTATACCAGGTCGGCATCCGCGTTCATCCACGGAGCCTCGTGCGAAACATCGCACTTTCCGATCTCGCCCGACCCAGCGGGGGAATCGGCGTCCCGGTCGGACAGCTCACGGTGCGGGAGTAGCTGCTGCGGCGCCGTCAGGTGGGAATGTGGATCCCAACCGTGATCTTGTTCACCATGGCGACCGCCAGCTCGATCACTAGATCCGAGTTCATGTACTTGAATGAACCCGTTCGTCCGAGCAGGTGGAATCCGGGTAGGCTCGCGGCGTAGTCGTGCAGCCGGGTGAGGTGTGGCTTGTAGCCGATGTTGTAGATGGGGTAGGCATCGGTCAGCCGCATCACCCACGGCCCTACGATCTCATCCCGAGAGAGCATACCGAATCGCGCGAGAGCGTCGGCGCAGCGATCGATGATGACACTGTCCGGCAGCTTCCACAGCTCGTCGCCTCGGCCGGCGAAAATCTCCAGGCAGAGGGACGTCGATCCGTCCGGCGTCATGCGAACCGACCAGTTTCGCGGCTCGTGCGTCCGCCCGAAAATCACCTCGGTGTCGGGGAAATATGTCCAGGAGTCGGGGGAGACCTGACGCTTGTTGATCGGCATGAAGACGATAACGAGATCGCGATAGAAGAGTTCCCGTGTGGCGGCACCGACCGACTGCTTGGTTCCCATCCCACCCGTCTCGAGGCAATCGACCAGGGCATGAATCGGAATGGTCGAGATGACCTGATCGCCCTCGAATCGCTCGTGGTTCTGCTTGTCGCCGGCGGTTGCGCGCCAAACCTTACCGTCGTGGCTGAGATGAGCCACCGGGGACCCGGTTCGGATCACTCCGATCCCGGACGCCTCGATCCGCCTGACGAGTTCGTCACAGAGCGTCCCAACGCCTTCGTCCGGATAGAGGAAGCGATCGATGAGCGTCTTCGGTGTGTTGCGCTTGAAAACGCTCTTGTAGATGGCCTGGAAGAGATTTCCGACCGTGATCCGGCTCGACGCCCAATGCGACGAGATCTCCGTGCACGGAATGCCCCACACCTTTTCCGTGTAGGGGCGGAAGTAGATTTCGTAGAGCGCTCTGCCGAAGCGGCTGACGACCCAATCCTCGAACGTGAATTCGCCGCTGGGCCCGTTTCCGTGTCCATTGCGGCTTGACGCCAGGGCCGCCTTCAGATAGCTCGAACCGATCCGGACCGCGTTCACGGGCCCGAACGCCGTGATGGCGTTAGACAGCTCGAGCGGATAGTCGATCAGGCGCTCACGAAGGCGAATGCTGCTTCGCCGCTCCACCTCGTGGATGGCGTTCCCGCCGAGATCGCGGTAGTAGTCCATGATCTCGGGCTTCTCGCTGTACAGGCGGTGGCCGCCGAGGTCGAAGCGATATCCATCCCGGCTGACTGTTCGGAACAGGCCGCCCGGCTCGTTCTCGCTTTCGAGAATCGTGACGGGGATGCCCCGGCGCACGAACTCGTAGCCCGCGACGAGGCCCGAGACGCCCGCTCCTAGGATGAGAATCCGATGGTGATCCATGTATGTAATTCTCGCTGATTTGCGAGGTTGCGCGCAGATGTTCTGCACGAGGAAGATAGATGACGTCCCAGAACAGGCAGCATAGCACGATTCGTATGGAAAACACACGACGACAACACCAGCGATCACTCCGTGCAAATGAGCCGAAATCGAGACTAGTCCCTTGCTATATCGTCGGTTCGGATGTTGGGAATCTTTGGAGCTTTCTCGCGGGCCGACGGGTGGACCGTCGCGATTGAGCGGTCGTCAGGCGGCTCAGCCGATGACGCAGCCGAGCGCACCCAGAACGATGGCGATCGGGACAATGACGAAGACGCCCAGAAGCGCTAGAAGCACGGGCAGGAAGAGGACAAGCAGCAGAAGCGACACCACACCGGCCCCGATGCCAAGCACGATCTGAAACGGCAGAACGACCAGCCGCAGCGCCAAACCTACGATGAACGGCAGTGCGATGAGCGCCAGACCGGCCAAACAGAGAGCCCCAAGAACCTCTATCATCTCAAGTCCCCCCCTGAGCAATCGTTACGGTTGAAGAGCGTCCTTGGTTTCATCTCCCGTCCCCGGTGGACGCCGCGTTTCACCTCTTTCTACATCCGTACGGCCTGTGGTATTCAGGTTGTGGTCTGACGAATGTTTGCGGGATCGTAAGCACTTGTCTGGGGCGGTCTTGGGCATTGTCGCGCAAATCGTGTAATCGTAACTAGTTGCTGAAGATGCTGCCTGCAGGCACAGTCTTCGGACCACAACCCCGGGTTCGACGTGATGGAACGCAAGGATCTCGAGCACCTCTGGGAAGAGGCCTGGGCCGCGCTGGATCGGGGTGAGCCTCAGGTGGCACTCGATTTGGTGTCTCGCGTGATCAAGCGGGAGCCCGACCTATCGGAAGCTCACTACATCGCGGGAACGGCGGCAATGGATCTCGACGATCCAAAGGTCGCGCGCTCGCACCTCCAGACGGCCTGTGAGAAGGCTCCGGACTGGCCCGACGCGCTGTCGGCCCTCGCCTGGGCCAACTTCCGGCTGTGCGCGTTCGACGACGCAAGACGTCTGGTCAGGAGGGCGCTCGTAGCCGACGACACCCTGGTCGGGGGGCACTACCTGGAGGGGCTCTTGGCGGAGCGGGCGGGGGAGACGGATCGGTCGCTCGCCGCATTTGCCAACGCCCGACGTCTGGACGCCACGACCTACGCGAAGTGGCCGAGCCTCGCGGCGGAAGAGTTCGAGCGGGCTGTCGAACGGGCGCTTCTGCTCTTGCCGAGATCGTTCCGGGACGTCCTGGACAACCTGGCCGTCGTGGTCGAGCCGTTTCCCGATGTGGAGACGCTGATGGAGGAGAATCCCCCACACGACCCGGAGCTTCTCGGGCTCTACGTGGGGGTGCCGCTACCGGAGCAGACCGTCGCGTCCTCCGGCGATCTTCCGGCGGTAATTCATTTGTACCAGCGCAACATCGAGCGGAATGCCGGAACTCTGGAAGAACTCGAGCACGAGATCGCCATTACGCTGTTTCACGAAATCGGGCACGCGCTCGGATTCGAAGAAGCCGAGATGCCCGACCTCGGTCTCGAGTAGCCGCTTTCGGGCAGCCTCCCAGACCTGTCGGAATCCCAGACTCATCGGACACGCGCGATCCCACCGCTTCGACCAGCGATCTTCGGCCTACTCGACGTCGAATCCGCTCAGTAGAACGTCCTTCGCCAGATCACATGCCGAGCGGGGGATGGCGCACGTCACCGAGGTCATGGACGTGGAGATCATGCCGATGTTGATCCCCTTCTCTGATAGCAGCTTGAACATCAGCCCGGCGGCCCCGGGCGTATGCGCAAGTTCGCCGCCACTCACCGTGACGGTGCCGACGTTCTGATCGCTGGTCACGGCTCCGTCACGGAACGCGTCGCTCTCGCTGAGCATCCTGATCGCGGCGTCCAGCTCGGTCTCGCGTACGAGGAACGCGAGTGAGGCCTTGTTGTTCGCCTCGTGCGATTGCGACACGAGCTCCACGTTGAACCCGGCCTCGCCGAGAAGCGTGAAGATCTGCGCCGCGACTCCCGGCTCGTCCGCTAGGCCCCGTATCTCGACCTTGGAGACATCCTTCCGGGTCGAGATCTCATGCACACGGATCTTCTTCACCGTGACCTCCTATGCTTCGTCCCGGAACGTACCGACCTCAGAGTCCTATCCGTTCAGAAATATAAGCCTTCAGGTCCGAGATGTTGACCCGGATCTGCGACATGTCATCCCGATCGCGGATGGTGGCCGTCTGGTCCTCGAGGGTCTGGGAATCCACCGTGATGCAGTACGGCGTTCCCGCCTCGTCCTGGCGCCTGTATCTGCGTCCCACGGCGCCACTTTCGTCATAGAAGACCGGAAACGCCGAGCGCAGCTCCGCCGCGATCTTTCTCGCGACCTCCGGCATGCCGTCCCGCTTGACGAGTGGGAAGATGGCCGCCTTGATCGGCGCGATGCGCTTGTCCAGCTTCAGAACGATGCGGGTCTCCTTCTCGAGTTCCTCCTCCTGGTACGCGTCAGCGAGCGTGACGAGCAGCGAGCGGTCGCAGCCCGCCGATGTCTCGACAACGTACGGGATGTACTTCTCTCTCGCGGCGTCGTCGAAGTATTCCATCTTCTTGCCGGAATGCTCGGCGTGTCGCTTCAAGTCGAAATCGGTCCGGTTGTGAATCCCTTCGAGCTCTTTCCATCCGAACGGGAACTTGTAGAGAATGTCCACCGCCCGCTTGGCGTAATGCGCCAGCTCATCAGGCCCGTGCTCGTGGAATTTCAGGTGATCCTTGTCGATCCCGAGATCGAGGTACCAGTTCAGTCGTTCCTCTTTCCACTTCTCGAACCATTCCTCGTCCGTACCCGGCTTGACGAAGTACTGCATCTCCATCTGCTCGAACTCGCGCGTGCGAAAGATGAAGCTCTTCGTCGTGATCTCGTTTCGAAACGCCTTTCCGATCTGTGCGATTCCGAACGGGACCTTCTGCCTGGATGTGACCTGAACGTTGTGGAAGTTGACGTAGATCCCCTGTGCCGTTTCGGGTCGCAGGTGAACCGCGGCGCTCTCGTCTTCGACCGGTCCCATGAACGTCTTGAACATGAGATTGAAGGCGCGTGGCTCGGTCAGTTGTCCCCGAGTTCCACAGTTCGGACACGGTGTCTCCGGATCGGTCGGATCCTTCTTCATCTCGTCCGCCCGAAAGCGCGCCTTGCAGTTCTTGCAGTCGACGAGTGGGTCCGTGAACTCCGCTACGTGTCCGGACGCGACCCAGACAGTGGGGTGCATCAAGATAGACGCGTCCAGCGGCTCGATGTTGTCGTGTCGCTGGGTCATGGCGTGTGTCCAGAGTGCTTTGATGTTGTTCTTCAGCCGCGCTCCGAGCGGACCGTAGTCCCAGCAGCTTTCCAGCCCTCCGTACACCTCGCTGGATGGATAGACGAAACCCCGACGCTTCGCTAACGAAACGATTTTGTCCAACGAATCAGCAGCCATGTGTGTCCTCCGGCACGCGGTCGGCGCGCCTTGTTCAGATGCAGGTATGCAGTTTAGAGTATGTACGCATTATGTGACGCCATCGAACAGTGGTCAAGGAAGGCAGGGATCGCCGTGATCGAGTTCACACTGCGCCTGGCGGAGAACGCCGGTCGTGTTCTCATGTCTCACCTCGGCAAGGTTCGCGACGACGTTGAGCACAAAGGACGAGTCGACCTGGTAACGGTCGCGGATCGGGATGCGGAAGAGCTGATCGTCTCGTCGATTCGCGAACGCTTCCCAGACCATGCGATTCTCGTCGAGGAAGGGGCGCCGAAGGCAGGTTCGCGCGACGCGCGCTGGGTCGTCGATCCGCTCGACGGCACGACGAACTTCGTCCACGGCTATCCGTTCTTCTGTGTATCCATCGCGTTTGAATTGGATGGCGAGCCGGAGCTGGCGGTAATACACGCGCCGGTTCTGGGCGAGACGTATCGGGCCGTCCGCGGCGGCGGCGCGTTCATGAACGACAAGCCCATCCGTGTCTCGTCCACGTCCCGTCTCATCGAGTCACTCCTTGCAACGGGATTCCCCTACAACCGCTGGGAGCTGGAGCGCAACAACCTCACGGAATTCAGCCGTCTGACGATGGCAACCCAGGGCGTGCGGCGGAGCGGATCTGCCGCGCTCGATCTCGCCGGGGTGTCGTCGGGCCGGCTCGATGGTTTCTGGGAGTTCGAGCTGAAGCCGTGGGATGTGGCGGCCGGCGCGCTTCTGGTCACGGAAGCCGGTGGGTGCGTGACCGACGCCGGTGGTGGCGGTTCGTATCGGGATGGATCCGAGATCATTGCCACGAACGGAATGATACACGCCGAGCTGTCGAGTGCTCTGCGCGAGTCGACCTGAGCGCCGCCCGTCGCAGTCGAGCACTACTCCCGGTAGGTGAAGCGCATCCGAGCGAACTCGGTGCTTCCGCCCGCCTCGCGCGCCGCGGCCTGAATGGCCAGAGTCTTGAGCGCGGCATCCTCCCCGAGACCGGCCCGAACGGGGATGAGGTCGAAGACCGGATCCGGGTCGAAGCTGAGGTGGCCCACGTAGCGTCCCTTGGTCCCCGCCGCCATACCCAAGGCGCCATCGAGATCCACCGGGGATGGGGTTCTGGCCCCTTCTCCGAAGAGGACGATGTCCACCTCCGACTGAGATGTCGCGATCGTTCGCGCGGGGCCGAGCCCGCCGGAGCAGAGGACGACTATCGTTTCCGCGGGCGGCATCGTTTTGAGCGCGGCCGATACTTGTTCGGCGGGCGAAGGGAACCTGGGGCCGAACGACGCGGCCCCGATCACGCCGACCCGGCCGTCGGCGCTTTCGAAGATGCGGAACGCGGGAAGACCGGCGGGTCGATCCGGATGCCCACACACGAACGGGATGTTCGGAGCACCCGACCGGGAAAGGATGGCACATGCCGCTTCGAGGTCGGGCGCGCCGACGTTGACGGCGTCATAGCCCATCGCCTCGATCGCCCGCATGGCCGGTAGCGCGATCGCCGTTTCGGCATCGCCGTCGAGCCACCCACCGCAGTCGAGGATGAGCGGATCACCATCGCCGGTCACGAGCGAGTCGAAGAGCGCGGACCGCTCGGCCCAGCCTCCGAGCGGGTTCTCCGGACACTCGCACGGAAGTGGATTGAAGCCCGTTTCGGACGTGAAGGCGATCTCGATTGCCGCCGCCTCGGCGGACCCGCAAAGAGGGATCGCGACCACGATTGCGGCCGCGATCCGGTGATGTCCGTGACGCATGAGTCGTTACTGCTCCACGATGCAGACGTCGTCGAAGCGAACCTTCGAGTAGTTTGTCCCGAAACCGAATCGGCCGGCCGGCGGCACCGGATAGATGCTCGCCTGACAGATCAGCTCGCAGTCGCCGTAGAACTTGTAGACGGACCCGACCTTCTCCACTCGGAGCTTGTGCCAATCACCGACGGAGAAGTTATAGGAGCCCCAGGAGATGTCGTCGTAGCCCGGAGTCATCTTCGCGAGGTTGCCCTGCTGCGAGTAGTAGTCGAGCCCGGTCAGATAGCGCTGGTTGCTGCCGTACCGGTTGAACTGAAAGCGGCCGACGCTACCGCTGACCACCTTCATGCGGGCCTCGAAGACGAAGTCGTCTCCGTACGAGACGTTCGACGTGCGAATCCAGCGAGTTCTGTTGCCGCGTGACTGATAGAGGTTCCCGTCATTGACGCGCCACCGCCCGCTGGTGACGGTCCATCCGCTGTAGTCACCGTCGCTGAAATCGTCCATGAGAAGCGCTTTGCGTCCGGTCCCACTCGCCGTGCACGGGGACCCTCCCACGTCGAACTCCACTTGGAACTCGACGTCGCGCACGTCTCCCGTGAACGCCATGTCCAGCTCGTAGCCGTCATCGGGGTCCGCCGACTCCGGCACGATGAACTGGTCGGGAGTAATCGCCGTGCCGGAAGAGACCGGCCCGATGTCGCCGTCGCCGCCCGCCGAGCCATCCGATTTCCAGACCATCGTGCCGCCGGCGTACACCTCATCGAGGAGCGCACCACCCTGCCATGAGGGGCGAAGCGCGGCCACCGCTTCGTCTCCGCCCGAGCTGTTGGCCACGCTGAACGCGACGTCGGTGTAGCCCGCGCCCGTGACGATCCAGGGCGAGCAGCTCTCGGCGATGTCGCACGATCCACAGGCCGTGTTGATCGTTGCTTCGTTCGAGTACGTGCTGGTGTTCGCCGGCACGCAGCCATCGGCGGCGGTGACGGCGAAGTAGTAGCTGCTGCAGTTCACCAGCCCGGAGAGCTGGTAAGCACACGTTGCGCCGACGGTCACGTCTTCAGCCATGACCGCGACGGGGGAGTTCCCTTCCGCCGCGCCAACCCCGTCGTACGGACCGCCCGGGTGGAGTGCGTAGTGGATCCGGTAGCCGTCCAGATCGCAGTCGGTCGTGTTGGCCGTCCATGTCAATTGAGCGTAGTCGGTGCCACCCACCGCCTGAAGGTTCGTGGCGGCTTCGGGAGGGCCCGGGTCGCACGGCGATGACGTCGAGACGGCGACCTCATTGGCGGGGCAGAGTTCGCCCAGGTTGTCGCATGTGTCAACCGCCCGGATATTGAAGTAGAACGTTTCGCACAGAGGGATGCCGACGAGTTCGGCCGATGTTGTCGAGCCGCTGACGTAGACCGAGTCTCCGTTGCTGCCCGGGATTGTATCGAAGTACGCGTAGTAGTGAGAAAGGCTCTCCGGCGCGAGCGGGCCTCCGTCGGTCCGTTGCGTCGGAGGGCTCCAGCTCATCAAGATCTCACCCGGAAGAACGCCCTGCTCGGCCACGACGTCGCTCGGGCACGCGGGCGGCGGCGGCAGCATAATCCAGTGCTCGTCCGAAGGCGCGCCATCGTTCGCGCACGCGACCGCCGAAACGCGATAGTACTGTCTCGCGCACAGACCGACTTCCTCGTCCGCATACGTTGTCTGTCCTTCGGATGTCGTCGCGATCTTGTGGGCCTCGTCCGCCGGGAAGCCCTGGTTGTCGCCGCGGAAGACATAGTAGTGGACGGGTGTGGTTATCAACGAGCCGTCGCTGAACGTCGTCACGGCGTTCCAGCTCAGATTCGCGTTCTCACCGTTGCCGACGAGGTTGAGCCCCTGCACTTGAGTGGGAGTGAAGCCGTTGGTCAAATCGATCCATTCCGTGTAGGGATAGCTCTCCACGCCTGATCGACTCACACACGTCACAGCGAACAGGTAGACGTTGCCCGATTCAAGCTCACCAACCGTCCACTGCGAAATCGTTCGAGCCAGCCGGGAGTGCATGTTCAGGTCATCGAGGCTCGTGCCCACGAGAAAGTTGAAATGGCTGATGTCGTTGAAGTCGAGCGGAGATCCGTCCGTGTTGGATGTGGGTGCCGTCCATGACATCGTGACCGACTCGCAGTTCGGCACTTGAACGCCGCCCGGGTCCGGAGGATTCGGCCGGCTCCGCGCCGGGGTCAACGGCAGGTTCCGCGGGTAGATCGTCGTCGAGAGCGGCACTTCATGATAGCCACCGGATCTCATTGCGCGCGGGCTGACGCCGATCACTTCAACCATGATCTCGCCGATCAGCTCCGGTTGCGGAACCGGTGCGCCCATCTCGAGCCCCGCGCCGTTGTAGTAGCGCATGAGCAGCCCGTCGGCCGCAAGGCCGTACGACTGTGGCTCGGAGAACAGTACCGCGCCCGTCGTGTCGCGTACCGTCTTCATGAGGATGCGATCGTCTGGATTGGGCGTATCCGGATCATCGGTGTCACTCAGGGCGAAGGTGATGATCTCGGCACCGGGGTTCGGGAACAGGTCGGCCACGAATGAGACCGAGTCGCTGTCGGCATGATAGATCGACGGCTGCGTCGGGTCCTTCCCGTACGACACCTGCCGGAAATCCTCGGCGATCGAATTCAGCGCCACGCGCGCGTTCTGTTGGGCTTCCAACACGCTTCGCTGATCTTCGTGGTAGCCGCGTGTGGAGTGCAGCACCTGATAGAGGGCCACTGAGACCACACCCAGTACGACGAGCGTGATCAAGGTCTCCACCAGGGTGAAACCGGACTCTCCTTGTCTCTGTCTCATGCCGACCTCCTAATCGTGCCGTACGACGATGCGGCCCGTACGCACCACGGAGATGGTTGATGTGTCGCTCTCCGCGTTGAAGAACCAGACTGAAGCGGGTGAATCCGTCGCAGACACTGTGCCGATCGGTTCAAAGGTGATCACATGATTCGATTCGTCGCCGCCGCTTTCTCCCTCCATCGTCACGCCGTGCGCCGCTCGGATCGTGTCGGGGGATACCATGCTCCAGCTGCCGCCGGAGAACTGCTCGACGACCGTCGCCCGTGTGCCTTCGTTGTAGGCCACGCGGTGGAGCGTCCGGGTCGCCATCGCCCGGGCTCGTGTTCTCATGCAAGTGGATCGGAAGTCTTCCGCGGCGCTGCGGACGCGGTCGTGTCGCGTGTAGCGGGCGATGCCCGGTATGGCGGACGCCATGACGATCCCGAGGATGATCAGGATGACCATGACCTCGATCATGCTGAAACCGCGGACGTCGCTGATGGTTCGGGGAGATCGTCTCATGGCAGAAACGCCTCCAGGTCGCTCTCCGCGTCGAAGATCTCGTTCCATGAGACATCGACCCAGAGGTTGAGCGGAACGGGATAGCACGGCGGAGGAAACTCGGTCACGTCCAGGTCGTAGTTGTAGCGGCGCGTGGGACCCGATGCCCGGGACAGGACGGTACTGGAGTTCCATGGATAGGCGCTTCCGCCGCGCGCTGTGATGATCGGCCCGTTGATGTTGAGCACCCAGTGGTCGTTCGTAAGGTTGAACTCGTCCCAGCCGTTGCCGGGATCGGGGTCGTTGTTGAACGGCGTCTCGCCTGGGATGGCGTCCATGTCCAGATCGACGGGCCCCGAGGGAAGTGGGGGATGGGCACCCGTGCTCTGATCGTATGCGCGCCAGGTCTCCGTGACGGACATGATGGCGCCGTCGACCTGCATGATCCGAGGGCAGTCGCCCAGGTAGAAGTAGTCACGCGCGACGAGACCCAGGTTGATGGGTTCTCCCGAGCCGTTGGGCTGGCGTGTGACGGGATCGTAGCCCGTGTGACCCGTGACGATGCAGGAGTCGGCGAAGACGTCGTCGTAGGCGTATATGACCATCGACCGGGCGCTCACCCCGTCGAGCGAGCCTTTGATGCGGGCGTCTCCCTGGAAGAAGATGATGCCGTTGAACTCGTCCGACTTGAGATTGTCACCTCGCAGCGTGTGTTTTACCGGATTGCCGTTGTAGGTGATGATGGTGTCGGGCGGCTGGAGGGTCGCATTGACGAAGTCGAGTTTGTCCAGCACGAGTACTCCGCCTGTGCTCGCGATGCCGATCGGATCCCATCCCCCCCCCGGGTCCTCGAAGATGCCGATTTCTCCTACTCCGCGGCAGTCGTTTCGCACGTCGATCCCCTTGGACTTGTCGCGGATTTCGTCGAAGTCGACCGAGTTCTGCAAATCGACGTGCGGTGCTTCGGTGACGTATCCACGCATGAAGATCCCAGCCCCGGCGTTCGGAATGTTGCCTTCGGCCGCGACGAACTCGAGGAATGTGGCTTCCTGTCCAGCCGAGCAATTCGGGACGCCGAGATCTCCGCCCACGTATAGCTCGCCGGTGAGAAGCGCGCGGCAGCTGTAGCCCGTTCCGGAGTTCTCCACGAAGCGGGCGTACTTCAGGAAGCTGTCGTGTGCGATCTCCGAACGGACGCGGCGAACCGCACCATTTGCGTGTCCTTCGGACACGATCGTGAATCCATCCGATCGATACGCTGAGATGTCGATGGCGCGGATCTCGCCCGCTTCAGCGACGAGCTTGTAGGTCGACCCCCACGGCAAGGTGCCGTTCAGGGTGAAGTCGGGCTGACCATCGTTGTCACCGTCGGCGAGGGGCGCGGTCATGTCCTGAATCGCGCGCTTGGCGAGAGCGATACCGGTCTCGGCGGCGGCGAGTGCGGCGGACGAGTCGCGTTCATAGTGTGACACCTGGCGATCCGATACCGCGCTCACCACGAGCGCGGTCCCGAGCAGGCTGAGCGCCCCGAGAATCATCATCGAGACCACGAGCGCGCTTCCCCGCGAGTCGCCCAGAGGTGCGGCGGGTGTAGACGAGTGTTCCCTGTTCATCGGTCCGCCTTTCTCGTTCGCTAGAGACCGACCTTGGAGATATAGAAATGGACCGGAAGCTGGCGCGTGTCGCCGCCTTCCGGCCAACTGATCACGAGATCGACTCGCAGCATTCCGTCGACGAGTCCGACGTCCTCGGTGTGGTCGAGCACGTTGATCATGCCGCGGGCATTCGCTCCCAGCTGCAGAAGCACGTGGTTGGCCCAGCTCTGACACGGTTGTGTGACGGTGTCCGGGTAGTCGGTGTCGACTCCGTCGAAGATCGCGTCCACATCGTCGTAGGGTTCGCTGAAGATCCGCTCGCGGATCTCCTGGCTGAGACTCACCGCCATCGTTTCGGCGCGGCTCGACGTCGTGTGCCATTGGCCGATGACGAAGACCTGCCCCAGGGCGAGAATTCCAATCGAGAGGACCACCAGCGCGATCATGAGTTCGACCAGCGAGAAGCCCCGTCGGTCACCGCAGTGCCAGGGTTTTCCGCGCGATTGCTTTCCAAATGTCGCCATGGGTCTCCTCCGTTTCCACCGCCGGCATCCGCCGCCGAGGCGGTGATACGTACCCGCGGAGACCGATCGCAATGCGCATGCCTGGTCATGGGTTGGGCTTGGCCGTCGGAGTACCTCCGTCGTCGCATGCGATTAGGGCATTTCACGCTCGTGCGTCGACCGATCGGTCGTTCTCAGCCGCCGCGAGGGCCGGTGGGCATCATTGCGGGATGCAGGCCCACAGGCGCGGTTTCGTATGGGGTTGTGCTCGTGCTAGTGTTTCGGTTGAGCGACTCGGGGCACTAGGATTGCCCGCGGTGGCGGATGAACCGCGAACGGGAGGTGCGTCATTCTTGGGATTGGGACGACAGAGGTTGCCCTCATACTCATTCTGGTCCTGATTCTCTTCGGACCCAAGCGGATCCCGCAGGTGTTGCGCACGTTCGGCAAGGCCATGCGAGAGGTAAGGCGCACCGTGGCGGACGTCCGCGTCGAGATCGAGGAGGCCGGGCGCAAGGAGTCCGGATCAGAGTCCAAGCCCGATGGAGAGTGACATTCTGGCCCTCGTTGGCTTCATGGGGGCCGGCAAGACGTGTATCGGTCGTCTCGTCGCCGACCTTTTGGGGTGGAGCTTCACAGATACCGATTCGGAGATCGTCCGTTCGCAGGGTCGTTCCATCGCCCGGATCTTCGCCGATGACGGTGAGTCCCGCTTCCGAGAGATCGAAGCGGAGATCGTTCGCCGGGCTGTTGCGGGGCGGCGCCGGGTCGTCGCGCTGGGCGGCGGGGCCGTGGCCTGGGGCGATACGCTGGAGCGGCTGCTTCGGTCGAGTATGGTTGTCTATCTTCGGGCGACACCGGACACGCTCCGTGCCAGGCTCGCCTCGGAGGACGATTCGGAGCGACCTTTCCTCGTTGGGGGAGAATTCCCCGAGGATCTCTTGGCCCGGCGCGTGCCGATCTACGAGAAGGCCGACATCATCATCGACACGGATGGGCGAACTCCGGCCGAGGTGGCCGAAGCCGTACGCGCGCGGGTCCGAGCCGAGCGAGGCGAAGCCTGATGCGCGTCATCGCCGGGGAGTTCAGGGGACGCACGCTTCGAGGACCACGTTCGAAGGTGCCGGGGGCCAGGCCCACGTCCGATCGTGTCAAGACGGTGATCTTCGACACGCTGGGCCCGCTGGATTCCGGTGTGGCGGTGTGCGACCTTTTCGCGGGGTCGGGCGGGCTCGGAATCGAGGCGCTTAGTCGAGGCGCCTTGCGCGCCACGTTTGTCGAGTCCGACCGTCGCACGCTGGAATGCGTCCGAGAGAACATAGACGCTCTCGGGCTCGATGCCCGTGCCACGCTCGTTCGCCGGGACGCGTTCGCGTTTCTGAAGGCGTCCGAGCGAAACGCATGGTTGCTCATACTCGTCGACCCGCCGTACGACGCGCGGGTCGGGGACGATTTGCTCGCACTCGTCGCGGAACGCGAGGCGATCGCGCCTGGCGGTCGGCTCGTCATTGAGCACTCCGCAGACGAGAGCGTGGGGGAGTCGGCCGGGGATTTGCTATTGCTGAAGCGCAAGAAGCTCGGTCAGACGACGCTATCCATCTACGAGCGCCGCCCGCGATAGAGCGGGCCCTCTGCCAGCGGAAGGAGTGCGAATGAGACGCGCCATCTTCGCCGGGACGTTTGACCCGGTCACGAACGGTCATCTCGATCTCGTGGAACGGGCGCTGGAACTCTTCGATGAGGTCGTCGTCGCCGTCGCCGTGGGGAATCACAAAGAGACGCTTTTCTCGCACGACGATCGTGTGAGCATGTTCTCCGAGGCCACGCGTCACCTCTCCGGCATCAAGGCCACGCCGTTTCGCGGGCTTCTCGTCGACTTTGCCCATGAGCAGAGCATTCACGTCGTCGTTCGCGGGCTGCGCATGGTGAGTGATTTCGAGTACGAGTATCAGATGGCGCTCATGAATCGAAAGCTCGACACTAGGTTCGAAACGGTCTTTCTGATGCCCAGCGCTCGCTACACGTTTCTCAACTCCACGGTGATCAAAGAGATCGGTCTCCACGGTGGACGCCTCGACGGTCTCGTTCCCGATGTCGTGAAGGAGCGATTCCGCGAGCGATTGTCGTGATCCACGGAGAGCGACTTCGCACGGCTTGATCGGGGCCCGGACGGCCGGTTTCCCTTTTCCCGAAGGATTGGAATGGCGCATGTTTGTCGATGAGGTCGAGATCGTTGTGAAGGGCGGCCACGGCGGCCACGGCTGCATGAGCTTCCGCCGCGAGAAGTTCGTGCCCCGGGGGGGGCCGGACGGCGGGGACGGCGGGCGCGGTGGGGATGTCGTGCTCGTTACCGATCCGAGCCTGACGACACTTCTCGACTTCCGCCATCGCAAGGAGTTTCGCGCCGAGCGTGGTGACAGCGGCAAGGGCAAGAACATGATCGGGAAGAGCGGTGAGTCGTGCGTGATCACCGTGCCGGCGGGAACCGTGGTGACAAACGTCGAGGATGGCACTGTTCTCGCCGACCTGATCGAAGAGAACGAGCGCGTCGTCGTCGCGGCCGGAGGTCGCGGAGGGCGAGGGAATGCGCGATTCAAGTCCGCGACGAATCGGACCCCTCTGCGCGTCGAGAAGGGCCGCGAGGGGGAGACGTTCCGCCTGAAGCTGACGCTCAAGCTGATCGCCGACGTCGGCCTGGTCGGTCTTCCCAACGCGGGCAAGAGCACGCTGCTCTCCGCCATTTCGCGCGCGCGACCGAAGATCGCCGACTATCCGTTCACGACGCTTCACCCGAATCTCGGGCTGGTGCCGGTCGGTGACTACCAGAGCATCGTTGTGGCTGATATCCCGGGCATCATCGAGGGGGCCCACCAGGGGAAGGGCCTCGGTCATCGCTTCCTCCGGCACATCGAACGCACTCGCCTGCTCGCGTTTCTCATCGATTCCACCTCCGAGGATGCCGCGGAGATCTATCGAACACTTTGCTTCGAGATTGGAGCGTTCAGCGGTAGGCTACTCAAGAAGCCCCGGCTCGTGGTCTACACGAAGTCGGATCTGCTGCCGGATCGGGAGATGCTCCCAGGGGAGCCCGAACCCGGGATCGATGCCGTGACCGTGAGCTCGGTGAGCGGCGACGGCGTTCGCGATCTGGTGGCGGAGCTATATCGACGGGTGGCTGAGCTGGATGAGGACGAGCCGCCGCGAGAGGAATCGCCTGAGCGGGAGTGGGACGAATGAGCAGTCAGCAGCAAGCGGATCGTGGCGCCGATCGCGGAGGCTCACGGAGCATCGAAGGGCGCAAGAAGCAAATCGAAGATCTCCGACGAGAGCAGTCTCCTCGGTCCGTCTCGCTTCTCCTGGAGACTCTGTGCGACGAGAGCTGGATGCTGCGCGAGCTGGCGATCAAGGCCCTCGTGGAAACACCGGACCTGGCGGCGCCCCACCTGATAACGCTACTGGAAAGCGGTCTGTGGTACACGCGCGCCGCGGCCGTTCACGCGTTGGGGCTGATGGCCTATGCTCCGGCGATCCAGACCATCCTTCGTCTGCTCGATGACGGCAATCAGATGATCGCGATTGAAAGCGCGCGTGCCTTGCTCGCGCTCGCCCGACAGGGGCATGCGGTGACCGTGGCGCGGGGGATTCTCTCTCGAGGAGGCCACGCCGAAGAGAGCCTCGTGGCGCTCGAAACCGTAGACCCAGACGCCGGTCGGAAGATCCGCATCCTGACGGTGCGTGACGACGTCGGTGAACCCGTAAGAACATGGTTGGCACAAGATGAACCGGACCCGGAAGTTCTCGAACGCGAGCTCCTCACGGAGCTCGACGATGCGTACGGCGTGAGCTGGGAGGACATTTCCGGACCGGTTTCGCGATAGGCAAACCTGGGTCAATCGGATCAAGGTTGGGAACGCGAACGGTTCCGATCCTCCTTCGCCACGCGGAGGAGACGCGATGCGTGAACTCGAGAAGGCAACCCACACGACCCTCCGCCCCGGTTCGACGTTCTGGCCCTCCCGGGTCAACCAATTGCCCGATCCCCCCGCCGCGCTCAATGCGCTCGGCAAACTCGCGCATCTCGAGAGGCCCATGATCGCGATCGTGGGGGCGCGGGCCTCGACCGCGGCCGGTCGCGAGATCGCGCGCCGTCTCGGTCGGGATCTCGCCGCCGAAGGGATCACGATCGTCAGCGGCATGGCGCGCGGGATCGACGCGGCCGGGCATCGCGGCGCACTCGATGCCACGGGAGCCACGGTTGCGGTTCTAGGCACGGGTATCGATCGTTGCTATCCTCCCGAGGAACGAGAGCTCTACGAACGGCTGTCCCGTGAGGGTTTGCTCCTGAGCGAGTTCGAGCCCGGAGAATTGCCTCTCAGGTTTCACTTCCCGAAACGGAATCGGATCATCGCGGCGCTCGCCGTCGCGGTCATCGTCGTGGAAGGGAGTCGGCGAAGCGGATCACGAATCACGGCCGACATCGCTCTCGATCTGGGTCGAGAGGTCCTGGCGGTTCCGAGAGATCCGCTGGCGCCGGGGGCGGAGATGCCGAACGCACTGCTCAAGCAGGGCGCGGCACCGATCACGAACGCGAACGATGTCGTGGAGATGCTGGGGCCTTCCGAGAACCCGGAGGGATCACGCGCGGGAGCGCCTCGTGCTACGCGCCGATTCCCCGATCGGCTGGCGTGGCTCGGGCGCCATCTGGAAACGTCGCCTCAAGGGGCAGACGAACTCGCCCGGGCGAGCCGGCGGCCGGTGGCGGAGGTTCTCTCCGCCCTCGTGGATCTCGAGTTTCGTGGAGTCGTCGAGCGAGTAGGGGGCGCGCTGTTCCGTCTTCGTGGAGATTCGTAATCTATGACACGTCGGGGTTCGGCCGAACAGATCCGCCTGTCTCACCGGCTCGAGGCGTTGGCGCTTCGGGGCGGCCTAGGGCTCTTGGGTACGCTATCCCGTGAGCGGGCGATCCGCGTGGGGGCGCGTCTCGGAGAACTCGTGTGGCGACTCGGTGTCCGCAGGCGCGTCGTCATGGAGAACCTCGCCGGCACGCCGGACCTCTGCGCGACCCACGCCGAACAGAAGGAGTTGGCGCGCGCGTGCTATCGAAACATCGGCCGTGTGATCGCGGACTACGCGAGGCTCCCTCGGCTGCGGTCGACTGACTACCGCAGGATCATTCGGTACGAAGGCCTGGAACACATCGTCGACACCATGAAGGAGGGAAACGGGCTGATCGCGCTCAGCGGTCACTTTGGTAGCCTCGAGCTCATGGCGCTGTCGTTTCAATCCTTTGGGATTACCCCCGCCGTCATCGTGGCTCCGATGCGCAACCCGCTCGCCAATCAATTGTTCGATAGCTACCGCCGCAACGCGGGCGAGACGGTGATCCCGTTGGGATCGAGCCTGCGTGCCGCGCTCAGGCATCTCCGACGCGGCGGCTTTCTCTGTCTGGCCGCGGATCAAGACGCGGGGCGCCGTGGAATCTTCGTGGATTTCTTGGGCCGGCCGGCCTCGACGGCGACCGGACCGGTCGAGCTGGCGCTCAGGAGCGGCTCGCCGATCGTGTTCGGACTGATTTATCGTGAGGGTCTCGATCGTCATGTGGTGAGAATACGTCCGCCGGTGCGGGTGGAAGACCAGGGGGGGCGTGACGCCACACTCCGTCACTACACGGAGCTTTTCACGCGGTGGCTGGAGGAGGGGGTCCGGCGGCAGCCGGATCACTGGTTCTGGCTCCACCGACGTTGGAAGACGCGTCCCGAGGCGGCGCACGACGGCGGACACGGAGATGGCGCGGCGAGCGACGGTGCGCTCAGTGTGGACGAAGCCGAACGGACTTGAATCCCTCCGCCTCGTCGTCGGGATCGTCATACCGAATATGAACGGTTCGGTCGTTTTCGTCGTATCGCCAATCCACGAGCTGAGCAAAGAGCGTGAAGTAGCTTCGAACCGAGTCCTCGATCTCCGAGGGCACATCCAGCTTCGGATCTCCGGCCACGTCGCCCGATCGACTCACGAGCTCGCGAAGGTTCCGATGACCCCACTCGATGAGCGCGCGCTCGATGGGGTGAACGGTCTTCCCTTCCATGGCCTTCGACGCCGTGTCCGGATTGTGGCAGCGCTTGAGAAGCTCCCCGCGAATCGTCGGATAGGGACCGCGCCCGCGGAATCCCGTCCGCCGGCGAAAGAAGCTCAGAAAGCCCAATGACACCTCGCTGATGCTCGAGTGCGCGCAGACCTGCAGAAATGGTGCTGAACGATCCAGCGAAACGCGTGGAAAGGAGAATACGGAGGAGGACCGAGGGTGGTCAATTCCCTCTCATTGCATCAGATCTTGACCTACGGCTTCGGCCGGCTATACTCCTTCCGGTTTCCCCCTTTATCTCCATCAGGATGCAAGCTCTTGGTGCTAATTGGCTTACGTGCGCATTCGGGCGTTCTTCGCCGGTTTTCCGGCCAAAATCAGAGGAATCCGCTAGATGGCGCTTGAGCATCACCGGCTGTGCTTTGCGGGCGAGACGTTTCGCGGGGGAGATCCCCGCGTGGCGATCCTCTCCGTACCCTACGATGGGACAACCTCTTACCAATCCGGCACCCGAAAGGGTCCGGATTCCATTCTCCACGCGTCGATCAACATGGAGCTCTACGATGAGGTCCTCGACGCCGATCCGAGCCGCCTGGGCCTGCTGACGTTGGCGCCGGTCTCCGTGTCGGCCGAGGGGCCACGCCGCATGCTGGATGACGTGCGCGCGGCGGTGGACGAGGTCGTCGGGCGGGATCTGTTTCCAGTCGTGTTGGGGGGGGAGCATTCGATCACGGCGGGCGTGATCGAGGCGCTCGAGCCGCGCTGGGATGGTCTGACCGTCCTACATCTCGACGCCCACGCGGACATGCGTGACAGCTACGAGGGCAGCCGTTGGAGCCACGCGTGTGTCATGCGCCGCGTCCGCGAGCGGTGCCCCGCGATCTCGCTGGGGATCCGCAGCCTCAGTGAAGAGGAGGCTCGGTTCGCGGAGACTCACCGGCTCACCTTGACGAGCGTGCGAGAGACGCGCCGACCGGAGTTCGATCTCGCGACCGTCTTGAGCGAGCTCGGCCCCCACGTCTATGTGTCCATCGACGTCGATGTTTTGGATCCATCCATCATGCCCTCGACCGGTACGCCCGAGCCCGAAGGGTTCACGTGGGCGGAGCTCGACACCATCATTCAGTGGGTCGCCGAGAACAGGCGGATCGTCGGCTTCGATGTCATGGAGCTTATGCCAATTCCCGGTTTCCTGGCGCCGGATTACCTTGCCGCGCGGATGACCTACCGAACCATCGGTCGGTCGCTCTTGCGCGCTACCGACTCGCCGGGACCGGACAATCGGATTGCTGCCCAGGGGAAGGAGAGTGGGAATGACCGAGTTTGACGGCAAGAGACTCGGGAGAAAAGTCAGACGCGTACGTTTGATGCGCGGCATGACTCTCAAACAGATCGAGGCCGCCGTTGGGGTCAGCGCCACGCACGTGTCGGAAATCGAGCGCGGCAAGACGTCTCCGACGATCGGCGCGCTCGGAAAGATTGCCAAGGCGCTCTGCGTCGGCGTGGCCTGCCTGATCGAGCCCCAGACCGAGCCGGGTATCTACACGTCATCGCCGTCCGATCGCGTCGGTTACTCGCTCGATGACGGCAAGATCGTCATGCGACCCCTTTCAAACGGGTTCCAGGGTTCGGAGCTCACCATGATGGAGGTGGAAATCGCGCCCGGGGCCGAGGCGGAGCCCCGTCCCCAGCGTGATTGGGGGGAGGAGCTCATCGTCGGGCTCGAAGGTGACGCGGAGATCGTGACCGGGTCCGAAACGTACGCGTTGGAGAGCGGGGACTCCTTGCACATCAACGTGGAAGGGGCGCTGCGATTCAGAAACGCGGGCGCCCAGGAAGCTCGGCTGCTGTGGGCAACGTATCCCAAGTACATGCTGTGAGGAATTGAGAATGGTTGATAGAGACACGTTGGGTCGCCGGATCCGAGAGGTACGCACCAATCGGAAGATGACCCTCAAAGAGGTCGAGGCCGCATCCGGGTTTTCGGCCACGCACATCAGTGAGATCGAGCGTGGTCGCACGTCTCCAACGATCGGCGCGCTGGTGAAGATCGCCACCGCGCTAGGACGTGATCCGAACTACTTCATCGATGATCGCGAGCGGGACGTCGTTTCTTTCGTTAGCGGAAAGGACAACGCGCCACTCGTCGGCGACGGTGGGAAGGGCGGACTCAGGAACCTGACCGAGGGTGTCGTGGGCGGCCGGCTCGAGAGCAACGAGGTTCTGTTGTCACCCGGGCAATCGATCAAGTTCGAGCCGCACTTCGGCGAAGAGTGCGGGCTGGTGTTGGCGGGCAGCGTCGAAATCCAGGTGGGCGGTGAGGCTCAACGACTGGGTCCGCTGGACGCGTTTCACTACGTGTCCCGCGAGTCGCACGCCATCCGAAACGTAGGCGGTGGCGACGCACGGCTCGTGCTGGTCGGAAACAGAAACTCACTGATCTGACGATCGGCCCTTCGCCTCGTCCCATAGCGCGTCCATCTCCTCGAGTGACGCGTCCTCGGGCCGGCGCTCTTCGGCGGCCAATCGTTCTTCGATGTAGTGAAAGCGATCGAAGAAGCGACGGTTGGCCCCGCGGAGGGCGACTTCTGGATCGATGCTCAGCAGTCGAGCGACGTTGACGACCGCGAACAACAGATCACCGACCTCGTGTTGGGCTTTGTCCGGAGATGGGATCGACTCGCGGAGCTCTCCCAACTCCTCCTCGACCTTCTCGATGGGGCCTTGCACGTCCTTCCAGTCGAAGCCCACGGCCGATGCCTTCTCCTGGAGGCGGTACGCGGCGAGCAGCGCGGGGTGAGAGGTTGGGAGCTTGTCGAGAACCGTCCGCTTGGAGTCCCCGCTCTCGCGTCTTTTCGCGTTCTGCCACTCGGTGCGGGCGCGCTCGACGTCGCGGCTCGGATTGTCGCCGAACACGTGAGGGTGGCGGCGAATCAGCTTCTCGGAGATTGCATCGACCACCTCGTCGACGCTGGCGATGGACTCCACCTCGGCCGCATGAAGAGCAAACGTGACCACATAGAGCAGATCCCCGAGCTCCTCCCGGATCGTGTCACGATCGCCGCTGCTGATGGCGTCCAGTGTCTCGTGAACCTCCTCGAGGAGATAGGGTGTCAGCGAGCGCAGCGTTTGCTCCCGGTCCCAGGGACACCCGTCTTCTCGTCTCAGCCGCTCACAGAGTGCCATCAGGCGCCCGAGCCGCTCGCTTTTCTCGGAGAATGGTGTTTTCGACATGCGGCGGAGTGTAGCAAGCGTTCCGGCCTCGCGCCAATCGGGTCGTCTTGTGAGCCGTTGCCCGCCTGTGCTATACCGTTTCGATCATGAAAGCGACGTGGATCGTTCTGGACGGTGTGGGTGTCGGAGCACTCCCCGACGCGGATCAGTACGGGGACGAGGGGAGCGATACGCTCGGAAACGTGGCCGAGGCCCTGAACGGACTCCGCCTGCCGAACCTGCAACGCATGGGTCTGGGAAATCTCCACACCATCGCCGGAGTTCCCCCGGAGTCTTCACCCCGCGCCAACACGGGACGGATGGCGGCAGCATCTCCGGGCAAAGACTCGACAACCGGGCATTGGGAGCTGGCCGGACTCGTCCTTGAGGACGCGTTTCCCGTCTATCCCGATGGCTTTCCCGCCGAGGTCGTCGAACGTTTCACAGAGTCGATCGAGCGCGAGATCATCGGAAACATCGCGGCATCCGGCACCGAAATCATCGAACGCCTGGGCGACGAGCACGTGTCGACCGGCAAGCCCATTCTCTACACATCCGCCGACAGCGTGTTTCAGCTCGCGGCGCACGAAGACGTCATCCCGGTCGACACACTCTACGCGTACTGCGCGATCGCTCGTGAGTTGTTGTCGGGCGAACACGCGGTCGGCCGCGTGATCGCGCGCCCCTTTACGGGAAGCAGCGGACGCTACGAGCGAACCCCGAGGCGTAAGGACTTCAGTCTCGAACCTCCCGGCGAGACCCTGCTGGACCGGATGCACGACGCGTCATTGCCGGTGTTGGGCGTCGGTAAGGTCGGGGAGCTATTCGCCGGCCGCGGGGTGACTGAAGCGATCAAGACAGCGTCGAACCGCGACGGCATCGATACCACGATCGGACTGATGCGTGAGCTGAACCGTGGGCTGATCATCGCGAACCTGATCGATTTCGACACGCTCTACGGTCACCGAAACGACGCGGTCGGCTTCGCGCGCTCTCTCGAGGAGTTCGATGAGGCGCTCAATGAGATCGCGGGACGCATGAGCAAAGACGATCTGCTGGTATTGACCGCGGATCATGGCAATGATCCCACGACGCCGAGCACGGATCACTCCCGGGAATACGTCCCGCTGGTCGTATACTGGCCACGGGGGCGTTCCGGAGTCGATCTGGGAACGCGTGAATCGTTCGCCGATCTCGGCGCGACCCTGGCCGACTACTTCGGCACGCAGCCCACGCCGTGCGGGCGGAGCTTCCTGGAGGTCATTCGGTGAGCACGCGGGATGAGTCGAGTTGTTCCAACGATCCGGCGGACGCCGAGCTTCTCAATGCGGCGCGCGACGCCAGAGGGCGGGCCCATGCGCCCTACTCGAACTTCACGGTCGGGGCGGCGGTTCGCACGGCGTCCGGTCGCGTCGTCCTGGGCTGCAACGTGGAAAGCGCAACGTACGGTCTCACCGTGTGCGCCGAGCGCGTCGCGCTGTATGCGGCGCTGAGCGATGGAGAGACCGATTTCGCGGCCGTTGCCGTAGTCGTTCCGGACGGTCGCCGCGCGGTTCCGTGCGGCATTTGCCGGCAGATGCTGTCCGAGTTCGCACCGAACGCCAGGCTGATACTGGCGAACGGAGATGGGTCGCATCGGGTCACCATGGTTGGTGATCTGCTTCCCGCTGCCGCTGCGAGGGACGATGATGTCGGATGAGCTGACCCCCGAGATCAAGCTGGAGATCGTTCGCCGCGTACTCGAGCGTATCGAGGGGCGTCGCGATCGCATCGCCGACGAGTCACCCACGTCCGACGCATCGTCGACCGCGCCATCGTGGCTTCGAAGCATGCCGCCGGAACTCCGCGGTCACTCGGCCGGTCGGTGGGATGAGCCGTACGATGAAGGGATCGGGCCCCTCGGGCCGACGATGGGCCCGGAGGCCGGTCGCTGTCGAGGCTGCGAGGTCCCGGGCGCTTGCGCGTGGGTCTGCCCGTCGACGGCCGCACGGATGGTGTGGGAGGGAGCGGACCGGGTCGGGGCCACCCCCGAGGCTCGCAGTGCTCCGCGTGGAATCGCCGGCCGAATCGATCACACGCTTCTGAAGCCCGAGGCGACGGCGGAGCAGATCGATGCGCTCTGCCACGAAGCGATTCAGTATGGCTTCGCGAGCGTGTGCGTGAATCCCCACTGGGTTCCACGGGCGGTGAGTGCGCTCGCGGGTCACGATGTTCCGGTTTGCTCGGTGGCCGGCTTTCCGCTCGGAGCGAATCTCCCGGAGGTCAAGGCGCGCGAGACGGCCGTCGCTGTGGAAGAGGGAGCCGGCGAGATCGATATGGTGCTTCAGATCGGCGCGCTGAAGTCTAAGGACTACCGACTGGTGTCCGAGGATATCCGTGGCGTCGTCGAGGCGGCGGGTGTGCCGGTCAAGGTCATCCTCGAGACGGCGCTTCTGACCGACGAGGAGAAGATCAAGGCCTGCGCGCTGGCGCAGGCGGCCGGCGCGGCGTTCGTCAAAACGTCGACCGGTTTTGGACCGTCCGGCGCGACAGTCGATGACGTTCGGTTGATGCGAGAGGTGGTGGGCGAGGACGTCCAGGTGAAGGCCGCCGGCGGAATCAAGAACTACGACATCGCGCAGGCGATGATTGAAGCGGGTGCCGACCGTATCGGCGCCAGCGCATCGGTGAAGATCGCGAGGAAAGCATGAAGGCGACGGACCTCATCCACGCCAAACGAACGGGTCACAAGCTTGGCGCAGACGAGATCGAGTGGGCCATCCAGACCTACATGGACGGTGAGTTCACCGACTATCAGATGGCGGCGTTGCTCATGGCGATCGTCTGGCGGGGGATGGATGAAGAGGAGACGCTGGCGCTGACACGGGCGATGATCGCTTCGGGGCGCGTGCTCTCCTATCCGGGCATGGGTATCACGGTGGACAAGCACTCCACCGGCGGAGTGGGTGACAAGGTCTCGCTCATGCTGGCTCCCCTCGTGTCGGCCGCCGGTCTTCCGGTACCGATGTTGTCGGGCCGGGGGCTCGGGCACACCGGGGGCACGCTCGACAAGCTGGAATCGATTCCGGGGTTCACCACGCGACTCGGTGGCAACCGCTTCGCACAGATCCTTCGCGAGGTCGGTTGCGTGATGGGCGGGCAGAGCGGTGAGCTCGCGCCCGCCGATGGGCGGCTGTATGCGCTTCGCGACGCCACCGCCACGGTGTCGTCGCTGCCGCTGATCACGTCGAGCATTCTCTCGAAGAAGTTCGCGGCCGGACCGGATGTGCTCGTGCTGGACGTGAAGGTCGGGCGCGGTGCGTTCATGAAGTCGCGCGCGGACGCGGAAGATCTGGCGAAAACCCTGGTCGTCATCGGAACGCGATTGGGAAAGAAGATCGTCGCGATCCTGAGCGACATGGATCAGCCGCTGGGACGCGCGGTAGGCAATGCGATCGAGGTCCGTGAGGCGGTTGACTTCCTTCGGGGCGACACCGTCGCCGATGATCTCCGTGAGATCACGTTGGTCCTCGCGTCCGCGATGCTCGTTGCGGCGGGCCGATCGGCGGGCATGTCGGAGGCGCGTTCGGAGCTGGAGGATGTGCTGGCCCGCGGGGCGGCCTATGAGCGGTTCCTGCAGTTGGTGGCGGCTCAGGGCGGCAATACGAGGGATATCGAGTCTGATCGGCTACCGGCCGCGCCCCTTCAGATCACGGTGAAGAGCCCCGGCACCGGTCGCATCATCGACATCGACCCTCTGCGCATTGCGGAGGAAGTCGTCGATCTCGGCGGTGGGCGACGCACGATGTCGGACGAGATCGATCCGACGGTGGGCGTATGGCTCAACCGCAAGCGCGGCGAAACGGTTCGCGCCGGCGAGACGATCATGACGGCGCATCTGCCGGAAAGCGCGACGGGGCGGGAAGAGGAGATCGCGGGACGATTCCTCGATGCTATTCGGATTGGTGAGGACGTTCCCGATAGCCCGCTGGTCTACGGTGTGATCGGACCGAACGGGCAACGCGACTGGAACGGTTGGGGCACCGCTCTGCCGATTGCCTGACCTTTCTTACGCGGAAGTCCGGGGGTGGCCCGGGCTCCTCGCTCACTCACCTCGGCTTCCCGCCGGCGACCGCTTTGCCGATGCATGCCTCCACGCGCTCCGCGAAGTTGTCTCCCCGGGGAGACAACACCAGCATGTTGCGATGAACCAGAACTCGTCGTGATTCCGAATGCACGTCGGTGCGGAAGGAGGGTTGCGCGCCAGGAGTGGGTGGGGTTTTCGGCGGCGCGTTACGCAGCGCGCCTCGCGCGAGGACTGTCTGAGCAAGGCGATGATCCCGCCCGCCTCCCGTCTCCTGCATCACTCGTGGAGCAAGCAACCCCCCGGGGGCTCGGTGCCTTCGATGAAGACCTCTTCGGTCGTCTCGGGGCAGGCCTCAGTGGCGAGCTGGCCCGATTCGCGGCAGACCCGCGCGCGAATGATGCCACTCGGCACGCGAAACGGCTCGGTTGGTTCTTGGCGCGCGGCGGCGGTCATGATCCGAGTCCAGACCGGTAGCGCGCACACCGCTCCGGTCATCCGGTCGCCGATCGGTTCCTTGAGATCGAAGCCGACCCAGACTCCGGCAAGAAGACTCGACGTGTAGCCGACAAACCACGCGTCGGTGTAGTCATCCGTCGTCCCCGTCTTTCCCGCGGCCTCGGCCCGGAGTCCGAGTCGGCGCGCGGTCTTGCCGGTGCCCCATTCCATGACCGATCGCATCGTGTCGGTGATGAGATAGGCGATTCGCTCGTCCATGACTTCATACGTTTCTGCGCGGTTTTCGTAGAGGACGTCTCCGCTGTAATCCTCGACGCGTCGGATCATGAATGGCTCGGAATAGATGCCGCCGTTCGAAAAAGACCCGTAGGCGCCGGTGAGCTCGAGAAGCGAAACCTCGCCCGAACCGAGCGCAAGCGAGAGGACACGCGGGAGCGGGCTTTTGATTCCCAGCCGCCGCGCGGCGTCCACGACACGGTCGATTCCCGTTTCTTCGAGCAACAAGACGGAAGGGATGTTGATCGATTTCGCGAGTGTTTCTCGCAACGTCACGACGCCGTGGTATTCCTTGGAGAAGTTACGCGGCTCGTAGCGATCCCCGTTGGGAAGGAATCGCACGATGGGCGCGTCGAGAAGCACGTCGGTGGTTTTCTTTCCCTGCTCGAACGCGACGGAGAAGGTGAACGGCTTGAACGCCGAACCCGGTTGGCGCTTGGCCTGCACGGCGCGGTTCCACTTGCTTTGAATGAAATCCCGGCCACCGACCAGAACGCGTATCGCGCCGGTTCCGGGCAGCATGGCGACGGCCGCCCCCTGAAGCTCGTGGGTGGCGTCGATCCCAGCGGCGGCAGCCATGTCATCGGCCCGTTCCATCGCATCGGCGTCGCCCGAGAGATAGTCGTAACGGTTGATCGATTCGATCGCGCGCAGGTGCTCGGCGAGTGCCCGTTCCGTTTCCTCCTGCAAACCGATATCCAACGTCGTGTAGACGCGCAGCCCGTCCTCGTAGATGGCGCGGCTGCCGAACTTCTCGTTGAGCCTCTGTCTGATTGTCTCGATAAAGTAGGGCGCCCGCCAACCCGCGCCTTCGACACCGTCCAGATGGACCACCCGCAGGCTCTCCGCCCGGGCCGACTCGAGTTCGCCGACCGTGATCGCACCCGTGGCGAACATCGAGCTCAATACGATGTTTCGCCGCCCGGTCGCGTTGTCCGGATGTTGGTGTGGCGAATAGCGGGCCGGATTCTTGGGAATGCCGGCCAGAACGGCCGCCTCCGCGATGGTGAGGTTGCGGGCCGGCTTCCCGAAGAACTGTCGCGAGGCGGTCTCGACACCGTAGACACCGTCGCCGAAATAGACCTGGTTGATGTAGAGCTCCAGGATCTCGTCCTTGGAGAAGCTCCGCTCGAGACGCAGCGCGAGAATGACCTCTTTGAGCTTACGCGTGATCGTTTGCTCGTGGGTGAGGAATAGGTTTCGGGCGAGCTGTTGCGTGATTGTGCTGCCACCCTGAAGCGGACCGCCGCCGCGCCTGATATTCGCCAGGGTCGCGCGGACGAGACTCAGCGGATTCATGCCCCAATGCCTGTAGAACTGCCGGTCCTCGGTCGAAAGAATGGCATTGAGCAGGTGTGGACTGACCTGGTTCTGACGCACGTAGGTTCTATCCTCGCGCGACAGCGTCGCGATGAGGCGGCCGCCCTTGTCGTAGACTTCCGTTCGAATCATCGGACGCACTTCCTGCACTTTGGAGAGCGACGGAAGCTCATCGCCATACCATAGGTTGACGATGACGAGTCCGCCGAGAAGCAGGAGCAACGTCCCGATTAGTCCGACGAAGAAAGTGCGAGTCATGCCAATCAAGCCGCCCAAGGTACCTGGATGTGGACGACGCCACGCATCTGACGCCGATTCGCCGGAGCATATCCGGCCACCCTGCAAGGGTCAACGTCGGCCGCGTCATCTTGTTCCATGGGTTTTTCGCTGATAGTATCGCTCTTTCACGAACCGAAATCGTCATGCGGAGAGTGCAATGCCAAACGATGAGCGCAGGTCGGACGCAGATGCCGAGGTGAAACGGCAGTTCGACATTCTCTCACAAGGGACCGAAGAGATCGTCCCTGAGGATGAGTTCAAGGCGCGCCTGCGGGAGTCGATCACCGACAACCGGCCGCTACGCGTGAAGCAGGGTTTCGATCCAACTGCTCCGGACATACATCTCGGTCACACGATCGGACTGATGAAACTAAGACAGTTTCAGGATCTTGGCCATCAGGTCATTCTGATCGTCGGTGACTATACGGGAATGGTCGGTGACCCGACGGATCGCTCGGAAACCCGCCCGCGTCTGACCCATGACGATGTCTTGACGAACGCGAAGACCTACTTGGAGCAGTTTTTCAAAGTCGTGGATCGTGAGAAGACGGAAGTTCGCATGAACGGCGAGTGGTTCTCGAAGATGGACTTCCAAGCGGTGATGGAACTGGCAGCGAGCTACACGGTCGCGCGAATCCTTGAGCGTGATGACTTCGAAAGGCGCTTTCGCGGCGGTGATCCGATCTCGATCCATGAGCTGTTCTATCCGCTCATGCAGGGCTACGACTCCGTCATGATCAACTCGGACGTAGAGCTCGGGGCGACAGAGCAGAAGTTCAACATTCTCGTCGGACGCCAGCTCATGAAGGACGCGGGCATGAAGCCGCAGGTCGTTTTGACTCTACCGATTCTCGAAGGAACCGATGGCGTGCAGCGCATGAGCAAATCGCTCGGCAACTATATCGGCATCGACGAATCTCCCGCGGAGATTTTCGGAAAGACGATGAGCATTCCAGATGAGGTCATCGCACGCTATGCGCATCTTGCCACCGACATGACGTCGGATGAGAAGAGCACGCTGGCCGAACGCGTCGCGGACGATCCGATGGGGAGCAAGAAGGCGTTGGCGTTTCGTCTGGTCGCCATGTACCACGATCAGGCGGCCGCGAAGTCGGCCCAGCGGGAGTTTGAGAGCGTCTTCAGTCAGCGTGACGGCATTCCCGACGATGTCACCGAGTTCAAGATCTCGGGCGCCCAAGAGGGGATATGGATTGTCAAGCTGCTGCGTGAGACAGGCCTCGCATCATCGAACGGCGACGCGCGGCGCCTCATCCGTGGAGGCGGCGTGACGATCGACGGTGAGAAGGTGACCGACGAAGGGCTCGAGATTCCGCTCTCTCCCGCACGTTCGCTGCTCTTACGCAAAGGGAAACTTGGGTTTGCACGGGTCATGCTCGAGCGAAGCGGTGGCTGAGGCCGCCGGCACGGCCAGGGGCGCCGATACCGCTGGCTCGTGATCGGGCCGCTGAACTTTTTTGCCGCATTTGGCCGATCCTTAGAAATAACAAGCACTTAGAATCTCTTGACATTTGTCGAAAGATGCTGCATTGTCCGCCGACACATGAATGAGCTGCGGAGTTGATCGAGACCGTGATTTTTCTCGAAAAAAGACGTTGACGCATTCATGGGGCTTTGATAGTTTTTCATGCCGCCCCCAAGGGGTGGCTTCTTTATCGTTCTTTGAAAACTGAATAGCGTGTGCTTGCGCGAGAACCTGTGGTCAGCAAGACCTCTGCCGACGGCGCCTGGAGTCGGACGCAGAGGCAACTCGAACATTCCAGTTCGAACTTCCGTTAACAATATGAAATATCATATATTTACAACGGAGAGTTTGATCCTGGCTCAGAACGAACGTTGGCGGCGTGGATTAG
>CAZAMP010000028.1:0-6019 GCA_964486455.1 uncultured bacterium
CCCATCACCTCGGCAAACGCTTCCTCGTCCATCTGCCGCCCCTCGGCGATGAGCTGCCGGTACTTCACGAAGTCGATCGTGTCGGTATCGGTGAGCTTGCGCGTGTTGAAGGCGTTGAAGCCGAGGTACGCCTCGGTCGACATGTTGGCGGCGAGCCAGTGCCGATTGGGAAGCTTCGTCTGATCCCAGAAGAACTTCTTCTTGGCGCGGATGCCGTCGATCGACTTGATGAGACATCCCGGGAAGAGATTCGTGAAGCGCCACACGATTGAGTTCACTTCCCTGTCGAGAAGCTCGAAGTCGGTCGTGCCGCTCTTGAGAATCCCCTTCGCTGCCTTCGCCGCATCACCCCGTTTCATCTCGCCGTAGACGACCTCGCCGTCGTCGACGTAGCGATCGGTGATCACGAGCGGATTGCGAACGAACTCGCCGTCGACCTTGAGCGCCGGAACGGCCTTCGAGATGAGGCCCTTCAGCTTCATCTTGTACGCGCTCCACATTTCGCACGAGATGCAATTCCACATGGCGTCTTCGATGGTGAGCATCCAGGGGAGGAAGTCGGTCGAGCCACCGTCCGGAGCCGATCCGTGACGCGGGCCGGCCTGGCCGAAGATGGCCAGATCGGAGGCGACGGCAAGGTCGCACGCCATGCCGATTTCCTGTCCGCCGGCCACGCGCATCCCGTTCACCCGGCAGATCGTCGGCTTCTTGCAGTTCAGGATGGTATCTACCATCCCGTTGAAGAGATCCATGTACTCGCCGTACTCGTTGGGACGCTTGCTGTAGTACTCAGCGTACTCCTTGGTGTTTCCGCCCGTGCAGAAAGCGCGATCGCCCACGGCGGTGAAGACGACGGCGACGACGCTGCGGTCACTGGACGCTGCCTGAAATCCGGCAATGACACCTTTGACCATTTCGGTCGTGTAGGAATTGTACTGCCCGGGGTTGTTCAGCGTGATCCAAGAGGTGAAGAGCCCGTCGACCGGACTGCCGCCCGCGTCGAGCACGGGTTTCTTCTCATAGACGGTGCACGGCGCCTCCGTACCCCAGTGTTCCGAACCGAAGAGCGCGTGGTTCTTGATGCCGTCATCCCTGGGAAGCCACTCGAGTCCCATCTGTCCCCTCCTCATCAACATGCCCATCAATCGTTCGTAGGTTTCGAGCACTCGGGTCGTCGTCGTTCACGGCCTGACCACCTGCCCTTGACATAACCTGACGAACTTGTATTATGTCGAACGTTCGTTCCATTCAATGAGTTACCAGGATCAAACCCCACAACAGATCTTGGGTCAAGTGGAAGTCGGATTGCCTGCCACTGTCGTGGGGGTCTCATGGTTGTTGCTGAGTTCACATACCATCGACCGACCTCGCTCCCGGAAGCGCTGGAGCTTGGCCGAACCCACGGCGCGGCAGCACGCTACCTCGCCGGCGGCACGGAACTGCTCGTCGATTTTCAGACCGGCCGCGACTCGGCCGAGCACTTGATCGCCCTCGATCTCATCCCCGAGCTCAGGCGAATCAAGCGAGAAGGCGACATCGTCCGCATCGGCGCCCTCGCAAGCCTCACACAGGTCGCGGAATCATCCGAGATTCGAAGCGCCTTTCCCCCGCTAAGGGAGGCCATCCTCACGATGGCCGGCGAGCAGATACGCAACCAGGGAACGATCGGCGGCAACTTCTGTCGCGCCGTTCCATGCGCCGACACACCGCCGATCTGCATCGCGGGCCAAGCTCATCTTCACATCGTCGGCCCGGACAGCGAGAGAACGGTCAGTGCCGAGGACTTTTTCACCGGTCCGAGACAGACCATCCTGCAAGAAGGTGAGCTGCTCACGGAAATCCAGGTTCCGGTCCAGCCGACAAACTCGGGAGCGAAATACGAGCGCTTCTCACTCCGAACCGGCTCGGCCCTCGCCGTAGCCTCGGTAGCGGCCCGCATCGTGCTCGAAGGGGACACGGTCAAGAGCAGTCGCATCGTCCTCGGCGCCGTTGCGCCGATCCCGCTAGTGGCAACGAAGGCCGCCGGTGAAGTCACGGGAAGCTCTGCCGCCGTGGCTGTCTTCAAGAAGGCCGCAAAGTTGGCGGCACAAGAAGCGCAGCCGATCACGGATCTTCGCGGCACCACGGACTATCGTCGCGATCTCGTCGAGCAGTTGACGTTTCGCGCCCTCATGAAGGCCACCGGGCGCGCAAGAGCCAACACCAAGGGCCGAGGAAAGAGTGCATGAGTGCGACGATCACGATTACGCTAGAGGTCAATAACGAGCCGCACACCCTCGCCGTCAAACCAGCCACGACACTTCAGCGACTTCTGAGGGACCATCTCGGTCTGACGGGCACGAAGATCGGCTGTGAGGCGGGCGACTGCGGCGCGTGCACGGTGCTCATGGACGGGCGCCCGGTCGCGTCATGCCTCGTGCTGGCGATTCAGGCTGACGGCGGGAGCATCGAGACGATCGAGGGGCTTTCGAGAAACGGCGACCTCCATCCGTTGCAGAAGGCATTCATCAAAAACGGTGCGCTGCAGTGCGGGTTCTGCACGAGCGGGATGATCCTCACGGCCAAGTCGCTCATCGATCGGAACCCCGACCCATCCGAGAGCGAGATCAAACGAACGCTCGCGGGCAATCTTTGTCGGTGCGGCACGTATCCGAGAATCATCGAGGCCATTCAGACCTGGAAGGACTACGAGGGAGTCACGCTCGACACGGAGCCGAAGCCGAACGATGAGCGCGACCAGAAGCGCGATCTCGACACCGTCACGCACGGCGTGACGCGATATGACGGCCCCGACAAGGTGAGCGGTCGCGCGAGATACACGGCGGACATCAAGCTTCCCGACATGATCTACGGGCGAATCTTGGGCTCCCCGATCCCGCATGGACGTATCAAGAGCATTGATACGAGCAAGGCGGAAGCCGTGCCCGGCGTACTCGCCGTAATCACGGGCAAGGACGTGCCCGACAAGCTCTATGGTGTGAGTCCGGCACGATACGATGAGCACATCCTCGCGAAGGAGAAGGTGCGTTACATCGGCGACGAGGTCGCCGCCGTGGCGGCGGTCGACGAGGAAACCGCCGATCACGCGCTCACGCTCATCGACGTCGAATACGAAGAGCTACCGGCCGTGTTCGACGCCGAAGAAGCCATCGCGGACGGCGCTCCGCAGGTCCATCCGGAAGACCCGCGTTTCAAGAACAATATCAATACCAAGGTCGAGTGGGATTTTGGTGACGTCGAGCAGGGGTTCAAGGACGCGGACATCGTCAAAGAGCAGCGGTTCGTGGGCAATCGCCCCTACCAGGCGCCGATCGAGCCGCATGCCGCCATCGCGCGCTGGGAGCACCACGCCGAGAAGGTCACCGTCTGGTCGTCCACGCAGGTGCCGCACTACATGCAGAACATGATCTCGCGGACCCTCGACATCCCGCAGAGCAACATTCGGATCATCAAGCCGGCCGTGGGTGGCGGCTTCGGCGGCAAGGCCGAGACAACGCCGCTGGAGTTCTGCTCGGTCATTCTCTCCCGGATGACCGGCCGACCGGTCATGATGCGCTACACTCGGAAAGAGATGTTCATTCACTTCCGCGGGCGGCACAAGCTCACGATCGATCTCAAGATCGGCGCGAAGAAGGATGGCACGATTACGTCCGTTCAACAGCGGGCGCTTCTCGACGGTGGGGCGTACAGCTCGTTCGGCGTGATCACCGCTTACTACGCGGGCTCGATGCTGCCGACGCTCTACAAATTCCCGAACTACAAGTACAACGGCTATCGTCTCTATACGAATCTCCCCGCGAGCGGAGCCATGCGAGGGCACGGCGTCCCGCAACCGCGCTGGGCGTTCGAATCGCTGCTCGACGACATCGCCCGCGAACTCGACATCGATCCGTTCGACATCCGCATCAAGAACGCCATGGAACCGAACTATCGGACCGTCAACGCGCTCGACATCTCCTCATGCGAGTTCATGGCGACGCTCGAGCAGGCGCGCGAACTCAGCGGATGGAACGAGAAGAAGGGTTCGCTTCCGGAGGGCAAAGGGATCGGGGTCGGCTGCGGAGGCTTCGTCTCGGGCGCGGGCTATCCGATCTACCGCTCCGACTTTCCGCACTCGAACGCGATCGTCCGGATCCACGAGGACGGACGCGGCGTATCGTTGCACATCGCCGCCGCGGAGATCGGCCAGGGATGCGACACCATCCTTCCCCAGATCGCGGCGGAGGAACTCGGCGTTCCCTATGACCGCGTCTGGCTCGTGGAGTGCGATTCCGTTCTCGCCCCGGTCGATCTCGGCTCGTACTCGAGCCGCGTGACGCTCATGGGCGGAAACGCCGTCCGCATGGCCGCCTCCGACGCGAAGCGCAAGGTGATGACGGCCGCCGCGAAGAGGCTCGGCTGCGACATGGGTTGCCTCACGGCCAAGGACGGCAAGATCTTCATCGCCGAGCACCCGAGCGTGTCCATCGATTGGGACGAGGCCGCGCGCCTCGCCTTCTCGGCGGGCGGACCGGTCGTCGGTACGGGCTACTACCAGCCTCCAAAAGCTCTGGGAGGCGACTTCAAGGGCAGCACGGTCGGCACGTCTCCCGCATACAGCTTCTCCACCGCGGTCGCGGAAGTCACGGTTGATCTCGACACGGGTTACGTCACCGTCGACAACTTCACCGACTTCAGTGACGCGGGCACGGTGATCAATCCGGTTCTCTTCCATGGACAGGTCGAGGGCGGGATTATCATGGGACTCGGTGAGACGCTCATGGAAGACACCCTGCACGACGGCGAAGGTCGGCTCATCAATCCTGATCTTCACGGCTACCTCATCCCCACCATCTGCGAGACACCCAAGATCACATCCAAGGCTGTTGAGAGCTTCGAACCTCGGGGCCCGTTCGGCGCCAAGGAAATCGGCGAAGGGTGTCTCCTCCCCGTCCTGGGCGCCATCGCGAACGCGATCACCGACGCCTGCGGCGTGCGCGTGACGGAGCTTCCCATCACGCCGGAGAAGATACTCAAGGGAATCAAAGAGCAACGCGCGCGCGGCAAACGATCGACGGCGAAGTCAGCAAGTGACGGGGCGGGCGCCGGGAAGGTCCGCAAGAAGAACACATAACCGCCGGCGGCGGACATGGCACGAAGCCACGATATGAATTCCGAAAGGACCCTTGGTAAGGGATCCCGTACGACTTCTGGAGGAACTACGGGAGTCCCGGGCGACGGCTCCGGTGAATCCAAGGGCCGAACGTCCGACAACGCGGCACAACCTCGCGCCGCGGCCAAGCTCAAACGCCTTCTCCACGTCGCCGCAGGGCTCATGGCACGCCAGGGTTACGACCAGACCACCATCCGCCACGTCGCCCGAGAGACGGGTTATAGCCTCGCGGGCATGTACTACTACTTCGAGAACAAGGAAGACCTCCTCTTCCAGATTCAACACCGCACGTTCGCCTCGCTCCTCGAGGAGCAGGAGCAGGCGATGGCGGAGGACGGCAATGCGGAAGAGCGGCTCGATCGCCTGGTTCGAAACCACCTATCCTTCTTCACCCGCCACTTCAATGAGCTCAAAGTCTGTACATTCGAGCTGCAGTCACTCCAAGGCGAACGATACCGAACGATCGAGAAGCTCAGACGCGACTATTTTCGCCTCGCGGCAAGCGTCGTCAGCGACGTCATGGGGCCCACCGATGGGGGGCGCGACGCCGACCGGCACATCCGCCGCAATACACTCTTCATTTTCGGGATGCTCAATTGGATTTTCATGTGGTTCGACGCCCAGCGCGACGAACCCGTCGAGGAATTGGGAGATGAAATGATCGCCCTGGTCTTGAGCGGACTCAAGGGCGGCAAACCGATGGGATCGTGAGGAGGTTGTGATGTCGTACGAGAGAGCATTCATCCCATACGGGGGCTACTGGACGACGCCCTTCTGCAAGTGGCAGGGGAAGTTCTCGGGGCTCCATCCGATTCGATTCGCGGCGGACATATGCGGTCAGGCGCTCGCGCAGAAAAGCATCCCGGT
>CAZAMP010000028.1:6119-52917 GCA_964486455.1 uncultured bacterium
AACGCGATGATCCAGACGGCGGAGAACGTCGCGAAGGAAGCCGGGATCAGTCGTGAGGAGCAGGATCAGACGGCACTCATTCGCCACGAGCAGTATAAGAAGGCACTCGCGAACGACCGTGCGTTCCAGAAGAAATACATGTTCACACCGGTCGAGGTGAAGGATGCGCGAGGCAAGAAGGTGCTCGCGACCGTTGAGACCGACGAGGGCGTCTTCCCCACCACGGCGGACGGTCTCGCGAAGCTCCGTCCGATGATGCCCGACGGCACGGTCACGTTCGGAACACAGACCTACCCCGCGGACGGCAATGCCGCGATGATCATTGCCGATCGCGGGCGTGCGAAGGAACTCTCGAAGGATTCCAACGTCGAGATCCAGATCCTCTCGCACGCGCACGGCCGCGCGAAGAAGGGCTTCATGCCGATGGCGAACGTCCCGGCGGTGAAGGCCGCCCTCGAGCGCAGCGGTGTGGGCCTCAAGGAGATCAAGGCGATCACGACGCACGTGCCGTTCGCGGTGAACGACATTTATCTCACGCGCGAGCTCGGTCTCAAGCCCGAGGACATGAACCGGATGGGATGCTCGCTCATCTGGGGCCACCCGCAGGGCCCGACGGGCATGCGCGGCATCATCGAGCTGATCGAGGAGCTGGTCGAACTGGGCGGTGGCCACGGTCTCTTCACCGGATGCGCCGCCGGCGACACGGCGGGGGCACTGGTGCTGAAAGTCACGGTCGGCTAGCCGAATCGAGCCGACGCACATAGAACGGAGAGGAACACATCATGGATCTTGGACTGGGCGGGAAGATCGCCCTCGTAACCGGTGGCAGCCGCGGGATCGGCGCGTCGGTATCCCTCGATCTCGCCCGGCTGGGCTGTGACGTCGCGCTGACCTATCGTGGTCGGGTCGACGCAGCGAACGCGGTGGCGGCGGAGATCAAGGAGATGGGACGCCGCGCGCTGGCGCTCCAGGCCGACGTCGCGAACTTCGCTGAAACCGAAACAACGGTGGCGAAGGTGGTCGAGGAGCTCGGCCGTCTCGACATCTTGGTCTGCAACGCGGGGATCACGTGGGACGGCGTCATCTGGAAGATGTCCGAGGAGCAATGGGACACCGTTATCGCCACGAATCTCAAGGGCTACTTCAACTACAACCGCGCCGCGGCTCAGGTCATGAAGGATCAGCGGGGTGGGAAGATCGTGAACGTGTCGTCCATCAACGGCATCCGCGGGAAGTTCGCGCAGTCGAACTACTCGGCGTCGAAGGCCGGCAACATCGCTCTCACCAAGGCCCTCGCCCGAGAGCTGGGCAAGTTCAACGTGAACGTGAACTGTGTGGCGCCGGGCATGGTCATGACCGAGATGGCGAAGTCGATCCCGCCGGAGTTCCTGAACGCGGCGATCAACGAGACGATGCTAGGCCGGATCGCCACACCGGAGGACGTCGCGCACGTGGTGTCGTTCATGTGCTCCGATGCCTCGCGTCACGTCACGGGAGAAGTGATCAAGGTCGACGGCGGCCAGTACATCTAACACACAGTCGAGGAGTCACTGACATATGAAACGAGTCGGAGTCGTCGGGATCGGCCACGGGAAGTTCGGGCGCCGCAGTGACGCGACGGTGCAGGAGCTCGCCTTCGAGGCCTATCGTGACGCGCTACAGGACGCCGGCATCACGGGCGAAGACATTGATGCATCGGTGGTCGGGTCCGTTCCCGAATACCACAAGCAACGCTCGCTGGCCGGCGTGATCCAAGAGTACTTGAGCCTCAATCCGAAGCCGACCTGGCTCACTGAGGTCGCCTGCGCGTCCGGGTCCGCCGCGATCCGTACGGCGTGGATGTCGATCCGATCGGGGCTTCATGACGTGGTTGCCGTCATCGGTTGCCAGAAGATGACCGAGCTCAAGACCGCGGAGATCCTCGCACTGATGGGCCGCGTCGGCGAGGTTCAGTGGGAGTCGGTCTTCGGAACGACATTCCCCGGTTACTACGCCATGTTCGCGCAGAGCCATATGCACAAATACGGAACCACGCGCGAGCAGCTCTCGCTCGTCGCGGTCAAGAACCACTACTACGGCGCGCGGAACGACAAGGCGCTCTTCCGCAAGGAAATCACGGTCGAGAAAGCCATGGCGTCGGATCCGGTCGCCACGCCGTTTCTGGTCTACGACTGCTGCGCCAACGCGGATGGAGCGGCGTGCATGATTCTGGCGGCGGAAGACCGCGCCAAGGCAATGAGCGATCGCGTGGTCTGGCTTGACGGCGTGGGTTGCGCGTCCTCGAGCATGTCCGTGCTTCGACGCCCCGACCTCACGGGGCTCCCGTCCGCGACCGACGCGGGGAACCAAGCCTACACCATGGCCGGCGTGACACCGAAGGACATCAAGGTAGCCGAAGTGCACGACTGCTTCACGATCGCCGAGATCATGGCATACGAGGATCTCGGTTTTTGCGAGAAGGGCCAGGGCGGCCCGTTCATCGCCGAGAAGCAGGCCTACGTCGGTGGCGCGACACCGGTGAACGTGGACGGCGGCCTCAAAGCGAAGGGCCACCCCATCGGTGCCACGGGCGTTTCGATGTCGTACGAGATCATCCGCCAGCTTCGTGGAGATTCAGGCGAGCGCCAGGTCCCGGATGCCGACGTCGGACTCACCCACAACGTGGGCGGGATCGGTCAGTATTGCTTCGTGAACCTCTACAGGAGGGATTGAGTCGTGTTCGAATGGTTCGGAAAAGTCAGCTACGTGCCTCACACGAAGGTCTCGGGTTTCGCGGATCATTTGAAGGACGGACGGATCATGGCCTCGCGCTGCACGAAGTGCGGGTTCATCACCTTCCCTCCCCGGGCCGATTGCCCGAAATGTCTCTCCGGCGAATTCGAGTACTCGGAGGTGAGCGGCGAGGGGACCCTCGTCACGCACACGCGAATCGATGCCGCGCCCGCGGGCTTCGAAGACGTCGCCCCCTACATCCTCGGTGTCGTTGATCTCAAAGAAACCGGCCGGCTATTGGCTTGGTTCGGCGAGTCCATTCCCGAGGAGAAGATCGAAATCGGGATGCCGGTACAAGTGGTGCCGCGGATCTTCGAGGAAGAGAAGGAGATCAAGGTCTACTACAGCCTGGAGGAACCGGGCACGACGTGGGTGAAGTCACACTCGACCCGATAGCATCGCGGGCGCCGCTCGCGGAGCCGGGCATCTAGCAGGAGGCCGATAGATGGCCGACAAGTCGCTCATTACCTTCGAGAAACGAGACGACGTCGCGTACATCACGCTGAACAGCCCGCCGCTGAACATCCTCGTCCAGAAGATGATGGATGAGATCAGCGACGCCGTAGAAGACGTCAAAGCCGACGACACGCTCAAGGCGGTTGCCTTCAGCGCGAACGGCAAGGCGTTCAGCGCCGGGGCCGATGTCGGTGAGCACAAACCCGAGGTCGCACGTGACATGATCGGCTCCTTCGGCCGCATGTTCCGAGCACTGGACGCGCTGGAGATTCCCGTCGTCATGGCGGTGCACGGCGCGGCCCTAGGCGGCGGCTTCGAACTCGTCATGATGGCCGATGTGCTTCTGGCATCCGAGCAGGCCACGTTCGGCCAGCCCGAAATCCGTCTCGCGTTCTTCGCGCCGGTGGGCGTGGTGGCGCTCCCACACCTCGTGGGCCACCAGAAGGCGATGGAGATCACCTGCTCGGGTCGAATTTACGGCGCCGCAGAGATGAAGGAGTGCGGTTTCGTCTCACGGATCGTCCCCGCGGGTGACCTCATGGAAACGATGGAGGGCGTGCTCAAGGATTTCCGAAGGGCAAGCCCGCTCATCATGCGGATGAACGTCCGGACGCTCAAGGAGTCGCGGGGACGTCCGTTCAAGGAAGCGCTCATCCTGTCGGAGAACCGCTTCCTCGAGGAGCTGATGACGACCGAGGACGTGCGAGAGGGCATCGCATCGTTCTACGAGAAGCGGCGGCCGGAGTGGAAGAACCGCTAGCGGGGGCCGCCTGAGTCGAACACCACGGCCGAACGGAGACGAAGATGCGAATCGTCGTGATTGGTGCCGGCGCACTCGGAGGCCTCGTCGGTGCTCAGCTCTCTGAGAACGGCGAAGACGTCACCTTCATCGAAATCAATGAGCCTCGTGTACGCCTTCTCAACGAAACCGGCCTCTTCATTTCCGAAGGAAACAAGGGCGAGCGCTGTGTGAAGATCGAGGTCGTGCCGACCGCCGCGGGCCTCGAGACGGCCGACCTGGTCTTCGTCGCCGTGAAGAGCTACCAGACCGAAGGGGCGGTCAAGACGGCGATGCCGGTGATCGGTCCGAAGACGTTCATACTCTCGATGCAAAACGGTGTCGGGAACACGGATGTCATGGCAAAGATGGTGAGCCCTGACCGCATTCTGAGTGGGATCACCTACCACAGCATCCAGCACACGGGCCCCAACCGAATCCGCTACCGCGTCGGGATCAAACCCATCCAGATCGCACCCCAGGAGGGACACGTCACGCCGGAGATCGAGGCGGTCGGCGAGGTATTCCGCAAGGCCGGGCTTGACACGGACATTGTGGATAGCATCGACAACGTGGTCTGGCAGAAGCTCCTGCACAACGCGGTCGTGAACCCGATCTCCGCGCTCACGGGGCTGAGCTGCCGAGAAATCCTCGAGGACGACGACCTTCAGCAGTTCATGCGGATGTGCTGCATGGAGATCATCGAGGTGATGCGGGCCCGCGGCGTCCCCATCGTCGACGAGGAGGACCCGTACCGCCCCGTCATCAAGTCACAGCAGTCGCTCGGCAAGAACCGACCGTCGATGTGGCAGGACCTCGCACGCGCGAATCGCACCGAGATCGACGCGATCAACGGTGCAGTGATCCGCGAGGCGGAAAAGCACGGAATCCCGACCCCGTTCAACTGGGGGATCGTGCGCTTCATGCACTCGCGCGAGCAACAGAAGTTCCTCCGCAAGCAGGAGATCGCCGAAACGCTCCAGGTGGCCGCCGAGGAGCAACCCAAGCCCGAAATGAAGCCACGCTCGACGTCGGCACGTTCGCGCCCGATGGAGAAGGAAGCCGGGGCCGGAATGCCCACGAGCCGCGTCACGCTCAAGACGGCGGCCACGCTGAAGGAGCTTCTGCAGAGCTACTACCAAGACGTGCAGGCCGCGAGCGATGATCCGGACCGACTCATCGCCTGGAGCACCGGGACCGGTCCCGTCGAGGTTGTCCGCGCGCTGGGGTTCACCCCCTACTTTCCCGAAAACCACGCCGCACTCATCGGCGCAAGCCGGCAGTCCGACCGCTATATCCGATCGGCCATGGCGGAAGGCTTTTCACAGTTTGCGTCGTCCGCGATGGCAAGTGACATCGGCGCGAACCTCGCGGGGGACAGCCCCCTCGTTTCCGTGTACGAGATCGCGGGCCCGCCGCCGCCCGATGTCGTCGTCTACAACACGTCCTACGGGCAATCGCTCAGTCGCTGGTTCCAGTTCTACGGGGATCACTTCGACGCCCCCGTTCACGGACTCCATCCGCCGGCCGATCTCACGAGGCTCGAGTTCATCGAAACCAGCGTCGCCGGCCAACAGATGCTTAGGCTCATTTCTCATCTCGAAGCGGTCGCGGGGAGGAAACTCGACATGGACCGCCTCAGCGAGATCGTTGAGCGCTCGTCGGACGCGTGCCGACTCTGGTGCGAGATCCTCGACCTCGCGCAAAACGTGCCGTCGCCCATCACGTTTTTCGACACGCTCATCCACATGGCTCCGATCGTGATGATGCGCGGTACGCGACAGGCAGTCGAGTACTACACGATTCTGAAGGCCGAGCTGGAAGAGCGCGTCGCACAGACGGAAGCGGCCGTGCCGGGCGAGCGCTATCGCTTCTATTGGGAGGGCCCGCCGATCTGGCCGGCGCTGCACCCGCTCTCGGATCTCTTCCTCAAGCATCAGGTGTCGATCGTCGCCTCGACGTATTGCCGGATAGGCGCATACGCGGGCCTCGATCCGAAAAACCCGATCGAGAGCATGGCGCGCGAGTACACGGGGATCTTTCCCAACCGTTCATACGACTACAAGGCAAAGTTCCTGGCTCAGACGTTCGACGAGTACGGCATCGACGGCGTTGTCTATCATGACGCCCGCACTTCTCCCGAACACAGCAACGTGCGCTACGGGCTCGAGATGCGACTACGCCGCGCGACCGGGCTGCCCTCGATCGTTCTCGAAGCGGACACCCATGATCGCCGGCTCTTCTCGATGAATCAGATCACGCGCCAGCTCGAGGATTTCATCGAACTGCAGAACACGTCCTCGCGGGCCGCGGCACGGGACGCCATGCAAACCTGAGAACGGAGATTCACATGGCTGAAGACGGAAAGCTCGTGGCCGGCATCGACGCGGGAACCGAATGCGTGAAGGCCATTCTCCTCTCGGACGAGAAGGTTGTTGTCGGCCGCGGGGTCGTGCCGACACGGGGTCATTTCGAGGAACGGGTGCGAGAGGCGATGGATATCGCGCTCGACGAAGCGAAGGTGGCGGAGTCTGACCTCACCGCCTCGTGCGCGACCGGGTTCGCCGCGAAATGCGTGCCGGGCACCACCAGGACCGCGGGTGAGACGACCTGCCATGCCGAGGGCGCCTTCCATCACTACCCGCACCCGATGTCGGTCGTCGACATCGGCGGGCGCGACCCGAAGGTGATTCACATCGGTAGCGATGGGCGTGCGAGCGACATCCATACGGTTCGCAAGTGCGCCGTGGGGATCGGAACGTTCCTCATGTTCGCGTCGCGCCATCTGGACGTGCATCCGACCCAGCTCCAGGAACTGGCGGCGGGAGCGGAGCGGCGCGCGCAGGTCGGGAGCTACTGCTCGGTCTTCGCCGGCTCGGAGGTTCTGGAACGCCTGCGCGAGGGCCATTCGCGGGAAGAGGTGGCCCTCGGCTGCATGCACTCGGTCGCGGAACGCGTCGCCGAGATCGGGGGGTTCGTGGATCCGCTTCGGGTCACCGGCGGCGTGGCCGAGTATTTCCCCGGCGTGCTCCAGGCGCTGGGCGACATGACGGGACTCAAGGTCGAGGCCGTTCCCGAACCGATCACGGTCGGGGCGCTCGGCGCGGCATTAAAAGCACTCCGCGCGTAGGAACATGCGCGGGTTTGCGGGCGCGGGGCGCCCGGCGAAAGGGGTGGTGAGATGACAGCGGAACGGAGTATCAACGGCTGGGTGATGACGGGCGTGGGGAAACCGCTCGAGAACGTCTCGCTACCATGTCCGCCCATCGGTCCCGGCGAAACGCTCGTCGAGATCGCCGGGTGCGGCGTCTGTCACACGGACATCTCGTTTCTGCAGCACGGCGTGAAGACACGGTCGGATCTCCCCCTCGTTCTTGGCCATGAGATCAGCGGGACGGTCGTCGAGGTCGGCGAAGGCGTCAACGCGGGACTGGTCGGCAAGCCCGTCCTGATCCCGGCGGTGCTACCGTGCGGCGAGTGCGCGCTCTGCAAGTCGGACAATCGTCGGATCTGTCGCGCACAGGTCATGCCGGGCAACGATCGTCACGGCGGCTTCGCTTCGCACACGGTCCTGCCCGCAAAGTACATGTGCCCCATCGGCGATGACGTTCTGGCAAAGACCGAGCTCTGGGAGCTTTCCGTGGTCGCGGACGCGATCACCACTCCCTTTCAAGCGGTCAAGCTCGCGGGGCTGGAAGAAGGCCAACTCGCGATCTTCATCGGCGCGGGCGGGATCGGCATTCACGGCGTTCAGATCGCCGCGGCCGTGGGCGCCAAGGTCGTCGCGATGGACATCGATCCGGCCAAGCTGGAGCTAGCATCCGCACACGGGGCTCACGCGGCGATCAACGTCAAGGGACTCGCACCCAAGGACATCAAGGGACAACTCAAGGAGGCCTGCAAAACCATCGGCGCGCCACGGGCACTCTGGAGAATCTTCGAGACCTCAGGGACGAAGGAAGGTCAGGAGATCGGCTTCGCCCTCCTCGGCTTCGGCGCGAGGCTCGCCATCGTCGGGTTCACGATGTCGAAGCTCGAGGTCCGGCTCAGTAACCTCATGGCATTCGACGCTCAGGTCACCGGCAACTGGGGATGCGACCCACTCCTCTACCCCGAGGTGCTTCAGTGGATCGCCGACGGAAAGATCAAGGTTACGCCGTTCGTCGAAAAGCACCCGCTTGCCGATATCAACAGCGTCTTTGACGCGGCGCACACCGGCAAGCTCCTCAAGCGGGCGGTGATGGCACCGTAGCTCTGCCAACGATGGGTTTACACGCTTGCGGATTGCCTTGCCATGACCGATAATCTTATCATGAGTGATAAGAATCATACTGCCGAGCCCATAATGCCCATTGGCACCCAGATCCGTAAGCTGCGAAAACAAAAAGGGTTATCTCTGGCGGATCTGGCTCGGCGCTGCGGCACGAGCGCTCCGACCCTGCATCGCTACGAGGGCGGTTGGGACCGATTCGAAGTAGCCACATTACGACGGATCGCGGCAGCCCTCGGCACTCGTCTCGACGTAAGAATGGTGCCCTTGGCTGCTCAGAAGGAACCCCGAGCGAAGAAACCCGGGGATCTTGTCGATCTCCTTGCTCCATTGTTCTGGGACAAGGATCTCACGGAGGATGACCTGGGCGAGTACCCGATCTGGGTACTCAAACGAACACTGATGTTCGGTAGCTGGGTGCAGGTGAGCGCCGTGAGACACTTCTACGGAGAAAGGCTTGTCCTCCAAGCCGCGAACGCCAGAGGCGTCGACGCGAGAACACGCAATTTCTGGAACATCTTGTTGAGCGAGGATTGAGGATGCATCCGAAAGTTCTGAGTGAAGCCGGTTGGGCAGCGGTCAGAGCTCTTGGCCGAAAGAACCTGCTCGCGGGTTGGACGCTCGCCGGCGGAACCGCGCTCGCGCTGCAGTTCGGCCACAGGCGATCCATTGACCTTGATCTCTTCAACGCCGACGAGTTCGATCCGCGATCGCTTCTGAAAGCTCTAGCGAAAGTCGGGAAGGTAAGCGTTCAGAGTCAAAACGCATCCACACTCCACATCAGCTTCAACGGTGTCCGAATCAGCTTCCTCGCTTTGGAGCGCCCGATTCTCTTCCCCGGGACCCCGTATCGCGAACTCATGATTGCAGATCCCCGTGACATCGCCGTGATGAAACTGATCGCCATCGGTGGAAGAGGAAGTCGAAAGGACTTCGTCGATCTGTACTTCATTCTCAACGCAATCGGCGGTCTTGACACCATCTTCGAGCTGCTCGCCGTGCGATTCGAGAATCTCGACTACAGTGACTCACATCTCCGCAAGAGCCTTGTGTACTTCGAGGACGCCGAACAAGAACCGATGCCGCATATGCTGCGCGAGGTTTCGTGGGACGACGTGAAAGCCGCCATCACCGATGAAGTGAGGCGGCTTTCTTCATGAGAAGCGAAACCGTCAGCGTCAGGCGTTCTTGAACTCGGCCCTCGCCCGCGGACCGTTCTTGATGAAGTTCTGGACGCCGATCTTCATGTCCTCTGTCTTGCAGCACTCACCGAACATCTCGGACTCGAAGGTAAGCCCCTCCGTGAGCGGCTTGCTGCACCCTTCGAGAAGGGTTTGGCACATGATCGAATCGATCTTCGTGCTGAGGTGACCAAGCTCGACCGGCGGCAACGTCTCCGGAACCTCCATCGCCTCGATCGGCATCGGGCGGATCTTCACCGCTCCCTTGGCGGCCTGCCGCGCGAGCTTCACCGCGGCGATCAGGATGTCGCCCTCCACCTCTTCGCGCACGAGTCCAAGCTCAACCGCTTCCTTGCTGGAGATCGGCCGACCGGTGCGAAGCATCATCGACGCCGTCGCGAGCCCGACGATCCGCGGCAGCCGTTGCGTGCCGCCGGCGCCGGGAATGATGCCGAGGTTCACCTCTGGCTGGGACGCGACGATTCTGAGACCCTTGCGGCAGATGCGGTCCGTGCAGCACATGGCCAGCTCGATCCCGCCGCCCATCGCGAAGCCGTTCAGCGCGCAGATCACGGGCTTGCCGAGGTTCTCGATGAAGCTCGTCACTTTCTTCACGTTCTCACACGTCTCGACGCCCATCTCGGGAGAGCTGATCTTCGCGAGGAACTTCACGTCCGCACCGGCCACGAACGCCTTCACGCCGAAGCCGGTGAGCACGGCCGCGCTGATCGCGTCGTCCGATTGAATCGCGCTCATGTGGGCCCCGAGCTGGCGATAAACGTCGTCATTGAGTGAGTTCAGCACGCGCGGTCGCCGAATGGTCAATACGGCGACTCCGTCGACATCGCGCCGCTGAACGTAATCGACGTCCCACGGCTTCTCTGACTCCGCCTGCTTGACGATGCACGACGGAACGGGGAAACCGGAGTACGACTTCGCGTAGTTCCGCACCAGGTTCAGCGACTCGGACACCCCGACCTTGTTCATCAGCTTGAACGGCGGGATCATATCGAGACCCAGCTCCACCGCCATTTCCATGTCCGAGACGTTGGTGATCCCGCTGTCGATCGCCTGGCCGGCCAAACCAAAGTAGGCGCCGCGAAGCGCGTCCACGATCGGCTTCTCCTGATCCGGGGTCAACTCGATCTTCTCACCCCGGCCGGGAACGTCCCACGGTGTGCCCGCTTCGATCTGCTTCTTCATGATGTCGGGTGAGCGGAACCATGGAGCCAAGCGGTCGGTCATCATGTCGAGACCATGATCGGTGATCGGGTTTCCGCCGGTCAGGTTCATCGCGGTGAACGGCCCCACGCGAAGGCCGAGAGCCCGCGTGGCGGCGGCATCGACCTCGCGCGTTGTGCCCATTCCCTTTTCGACACACAGCGCGGCGGCCAGAAACACGCCCTCGAAGATCGGGTCGATCGCGTAGCCGTAGCGGCTTCCGACCTCGATGGGAACTTTTCCGATCGCTTCGTAGACCGCCATCAGACCTTTCGTGACCTCCGGACGAGTGTCCTTTCCGGGAACGATCTCGACGAGCGGGTTGCGCTCGGCGGGGAAGAAGTAGTGAATGACGACCGAACGACCGGGATCCTTCAGATCCTCGAAGATCAGCTCCGGTTCGAGGTGCGACGAGTTCGACGCGAAGATGGCATTCGCCGGACAGGTCGCTTCGAGCTGCGCGAAGATCTTCCGCTTGAGCGGAAGGTCCTCGGTAGCCGCTTCGACGACGAAATCCGCGCCCTCGACCATCCCGTAGTCATCGGTGAACGTTACCGCCCCCACCATCGCTTCGCCCATCTCCGGCTTGAAGGCGCCCGATTCGACGCCCTTCGAGACCTTCTTCTTGAGCTTCGCCTCTCCACGCTCGAGCGCGCCGGCATCGACGTCGACGACGACGATCGGAACACCGTAGCGGTGGAACACCTTCGCGAAGTAGAGGGCGATGTCGGGCCCGATCTGGCCCGAGCCGATCACGGCGATCTTCTTGAAAGAGACGTCCCTGTACTGGAATCCCATGACGCGCCTCCCATTGCGGTCAGTGACATTGTGTTGACGGGGCCGTTCCATGTTACTGGCGCCTAAAGTGACCAACAAGTGGTAGATGGCGGATGCTATCCGAGATGATCGTGTCACCGTGGAGTCGTGACGAAGCGAGAGAGCGAGCGGAACGGCTTGCTCAGATCTCCATATTCCACAGCCCATTACATGAGCCCCCAGCGCCGCGCGATCAGATGTCTGCTTGACAAACCATGGGGATATGGGTAGATATCGAACGTTCGTTCCAGTTTATCTGAACTCGGGTAGAGCGTGGGTGTTTCACCGTGCTCGAGGGGGGGGGCCGCCGTCGGACGGCCGCGTTCACACGTCCTTGGAAGCCGTGGGGCCGCACCCCCACGTGGTACGCATCCTCAGGATGCATCCGACGAGCCTGACGTTGCGGGCTCATGCGGGTCCAAAGTGATCCTGGACCATATGGTAACATCCGATTTCATGAAGGTGTGCCTTGTCGCTTGCCTGCCTGAGAGGAGATAAGACGCCATGAGTGACAAGAAACCCGGCGCCATCAAGAAGATCCGCTCGACCGGGAAGATGCGGCAGGTGATGGCGGACTATTTCAATGAGATGAACGAGGCGGCGACGACCGGCAACGGAAAGATCGCCTGGTGCACCAGCGTGGGGCCGGCCGAGTTGCTCAGATCATTCGGCTTCCTCGTCTACTTCCCCGAAAACCACGGCGCGCTTCTCGGCTCCTCTCGCATGGCGGCGGATCTCATTCCGGCGGCAAACGCGATCGGCTACTCGCCGGACATCTGCTCCTATCTCACGAGCGACGTCGGATCATATCTGCAAAAGAACACACCGCTCTCCAGGGCATTCGGCATGGAGACGGTCCCCAAGGCTGACGTTCTCGTCTACAACACGAATCAGTGCCGCGACGTGAAGGACTGGTTCGGCTTCTACGAGCGTGAGTTCGGCGTTCCGATGATCGGCATCGACACGATGCGCGGCCTCGGCGACATCACCGACGACCATCTCCACGGGCTGATCGCCCAGCACAAGGCGCTCATCCCGACGCTCGAGAGCGTGAGCGGAACAAAGTTCGACATCGACCGCCTTCGTGAGGTGGTTGCATCGTCCTATCGATGCACGAACCTCTGGAAGAAGGTGCTGAGGTCGGCGGAAAGCCGTCCCTCCCCGATCACCTTCTTCGACGGCACCATTCACATGGGGCCGGCCGTCGTGCTCCGCGGCGATAAACGCGCCGAGGACTACTACGACACCCTAATCGCGGAGCTTCAGGAGCGGATCGACGCGGGCGACGGCGCGGTCGACGACGAGACGCACCGCTTCTACTGGGACGGCATGCCGGTCTGGGGCAAGCTGCGCGAACACGCCGAGCTATTCGCCGCTCAGAAGACCTGCGTCGTGGCGTCGACGTACTGCAACAGCTGGATTTTCGAAGCGCTCGCCTGTGACGACCCGTTCGAAGGAATGGCACGCGCCTACACGGAGCTCTTCATCGTTCGCTCCGAAGACTTCAAGCAGAAGTACCTCGAGTCGATGATCGCCGACTACAACATCAGCGGAATCGTCTACCACGACGCCAAGACGTGTCCGAACAACTCGAACAACCGCTACGGCCTGCCGGAGCGGATGGCCGAGCAGCTCGGCGTACCGTATGTCGTGATCAACGGTGATTTGAACGACCTCCGGCTCTACTCGGAAGAACAGGCCCGGACCCAATTCGAGGCATTGGTCGAGCAGCTAAACGCCTAACGAGGCCCGATGCATGACAGCGGCGGAGTTGTATTGTGGGGTGGACGTGGGGGCGTCCGCGACGAAGCTGGTCCTCGTTGACCACACCGAGGCGGTCCTCGCGCGGATCGTGAAGCACTCCGGCGTGGACTACGACGCGACCGCCAAGGAATGCCTCGCCGAAGCCCTCAGCGAGGCCGGACATTCCGGCCCACCTACCCGCACGGTCTCCACCGGCTACGGCAGACACAACGTTTCATTCGCCGACGCATCGCTCACCGAAATCAACTGCCACGGCGTCGGCTGTTTTCACCATGCGTCCCGCGCGATGACCGTCGTGGACATCGGCGGGCAGGACAACAAGATCATCCACCTGAGCGACGAGGGTCGGGCGAATCGGTTTCGCATGAACCGAAAGTGTGCCGCGGGGACCGGCGCCTTCATCGAGGAAATCGCACTCAGACTCAATCTCGGCATCGAGGAAATGGACTCGCTCGCCGAGAGCAGCACCGAGCCGGTCAAGCTCGGAAGCTTCTGCACGGTCTTCACGAAGACCGAGATCCTCGCCCACCTCCGTCGGGGAGAGCCGGTGTCGGGAATCGTTCGCGGCGCCTTCATCTCCGTGATCAATCGCATCGTCGAGATGGATCCGCTCGACGGAGACATCGTCATGAGCGGCGGCGTGGTCGCCCACAATCCGACCATCGCCAAGATCCTCTCGGAGAAGCTGAAACGAAAAGTAGGTGTCGCCCCGCATCCCCAGTTCACGGGTGCGCTTGGGGCAGCACTCATGGCATTGAGACAAAAGGACCACGCGTAGCGAGCCCGCGCCATGCGGTCTCCAGCCGGGAAAGGGAGAGACACGATGCTCGACGCACTCTTCAGACCTCGCTCGGTCGCCGTCATCGGCGCTTCGAACAACCCGTTTTCCATCGGGAACATCGTGATCCGAAACCTCGCCGCGCACAAATTCCGAGGGCCCATCTTCCCCATCAACCCCAAGTCGCCGCACATCCGAAGCTTCAAGACTTACAAGTCCGTCCTCGATGTGCCGGACGAGATCGACCTCGTCAACATCTCGGTCAAGCATTCGCTCGTGCCGACGGTCATCAAGGAGTGCGGCGAGAAGGGCGTGAAGTTTGCCATCGTCCACACGGCGGGTTTCAAGGAGGTCGGCGACGAGGGAATCCAGCGCGAGAAAGAGATGGTCGCGCTCGCGCACGAGTACGGCATGCGGATCTTCGGCCCGAACTCTCAGGGAATCCAAAACGCCGATCCCGAAGTCTCGGTCTACGCGAACTTCACCTTCGTTCCGATGAAGCCGGGCAACATCTCTATCGTCGCGCAAGGCGGTGGTATGGGTGAGCTTCTCAAGCTTCATCTCCACAACGCCGGGCTCGGGCATCGGATGTACTGCTCGTACGGCAACGAGTGCGACCTCACGATGCCGGAAATCCTCGAGTACTACGGCCAGGACGAGGGCACGAAGGCAATCATGATGCAGATCGAGAGCTTCAAGGATCCCGCCGCGTTCCTCGAGGTGGCGTCGAAGATCACGCCGCACAAGCCGATCCTCGCGATCAAGGCCGGACGGACGCGCGAAGGCTCGGTGGCGGTCTCGTCACACACCGGCACGCTGATCGATCAGGCCGCCATGGCGACGGCGATGTTCAAGAAGGCGGGTGTTGTCGAATTCCACGACAGCGAGCAGATGATCAAAACCGGCATCGCGCTCTCGACGCAGGACCCGCCGCCCGGGAACCGGATCGGCATGGTGACGAACACGGGGGGACCGGGGATCCAGATGGTCGACGAGGCCGTCGACAAGGGGCTGGAGCTCGCCAAGTGGTCAGAAGCGGGACGCAAGCGACTCGAGGAGAGCCTCTACGCCGAGGCTAGTCTTGGTAACCCGGTAGACGTGGTGGCGACCGGCGGACCGGACCACTACTTCGCCGCAGTCGACACGCTGCTCAAAGAGGACGGCGTGGACATGGCGCTCGTCTTCTTCGTGACCGCGCCGTTCGTCGACCTGGATGCGATCGCGGCACGGATCAAGGAGGCGACGGACGCATCGTCCAAGCCGGTCGTGATGGTGGTCGAGACGTATTCCAAGTATTACGGGCTCATCCACAAGCTCCGCGAGTCGGGGCTTCCAGTTTACGAGTTCGCGGAAGACGGCGCCCGCTCGCTCGCGGCCATGGCGACGTACACGGCGCTCCGCAATCGCCCGAAGGAGGCGCCGCCGGAGCTCAACGTCGTGCGGGCCGCGGCCGAGGCGATCGTCTCGAAGCATCAAGGACGTGACGCGTATATTCCACAGGTCGACGCGTTCGAGCTACTGGCGGCCTACGGCATTCCGACACCGGCGGTCGTGGCGGTGGGCTCCGCCGATGATCTCTCCGACGCGTCCAAGAAGGTCGGCTTCCCGTGTGTGCTCAAGATCGACAGCGACGAGGTCATCCACAAGTCGGACGAAGGTGGCGTGGCGCTGGGCATCGCGGATGACGCGGCGCTCGCGGCCACGTTCAAGGCCATGCAGGACCGTTTCTCCGGGAAGAAGGCGACGTACATCCTTCAGGAGCAGAAGCCAACGGGGCGCGAGATCATCATCGGCTCATCGGAGTCGCCGGGGCTCGGTAGCCTTGTGATGTTCGGGCTGGGTGGCATCTTTGTCGAGGTCATGAAGGACGTCGCATTCGCCGTTGCCCCCATCAGCCTGCCGGAAGCCAAGGAACTGATGCAGGAGACGAAGGGCTGCGCGCTGCTCGAAGGGGTGCGCGGCGAAGAACCGGTCGATCTCGAGGCGGTCGAGGATCTCATCTGCCGCGTGGGACGGCTCGTCGCCGATTTCCCCGCCATCACAGAAATGGATCTCAATCCGATCTTCACCTATCCGAAGGGAACGGCGCCGGCGGCGGTGGATGTGAGGATCAAGATTCGCTAGCGGGAAGGGTGGGAGCTCACCGGGCTCTCGACGTGGCCGTTCTCCTACGCTGCCCTTTCATCGGTGCAGAACGTGTGCGGCACAAACCCCACCGGCCCGAACGAACCTGGAATCTCATCACGCCCGACGCGCATTCCCCACCGGTCGAGATCGTCCCAGAACTCGGAGCCGGGTAACGGCGAATAACGTTGAACCGTCCAGCCGAGCGGCGGTGAGAGTTCCTTGGCGAGGCTCTCGGTCGCAGCCAACGACACGGCGTCCTCCCCCGGCACGTACGACATGAACATCGCCCAGCTGTCGAGACCGACTTCCCGACAGATCGCAAACGCATCACGCGCCTGCTCAGACGTCGTGCGCTTCCCCAAGACCTCCAGCACGCGATCCGAGCCGCTCTCCACGCCGAATCCCAACGCATAGCAGCCGGAATCCTTCATCGCCTGAATGATCTCCCGATCGACGATGTCGACACGCGTCGTCGCCTTCCAGCGGGTGCCCAGCCGCGCCATCACCTCGCAGACCTCTCGCGTCCAGCGCCGATTGACCGTGAACGCAGACATCGCGAAGACGACGTCGACGTCGCCCAGATCTTCGCGGTTCTCCTCGATCTCGCGTCCGATCGACTCGGCGCTGCGGAAGACGATCCGTCCGCCGCTCACCTGACGGTTGCAACAGAAGCGACATCGATAGGGACAACCGTAGGCGCCCAGGATCCGAATTGCTGGGCGACCGTCGGAGCGTTCCGCGTAGCGGTGCCAGCCGTAGCGCCGCCGGGCAGGATAGGGAGTCGCCTCCAACGCCTCCGGTGTGGGCGACGTGCGGATGATCTGATTTGTTGAGTCGCCTTCGACCACGTCCGCTATGACGAGCTCTCCGGGACCGGTGAGGACGACGTCGGCGTCGAGCGCATCGGTCGACAACGTCGCGTGGACTCCGCCCACGATCGACCGAATGCCTCGATCCTTTGCGCGGGCGATCCAATAGCGTATCCGCTCCGCCTGGTGGGACATGCCGGTGAGACAGAGAACATCCGTATCGAGAACCGTTTCGAGATCGGCAAGACCGAACGCTTCCTCATCGAAGAGCGTAACGTCATGACCGGCGTCTTCGAGAAGCGTCGCCAACCGCACGGCACCCAGCGGCAGCCAGGGTGCATCGGCCGGCAGGTAACCGGCCGGATTGACGAGTGAGATTCTCACGTGCGCCCCACCTCTCGAAGCTGCATGTCCGGAACGACGACGACGCCCGGCTTCACGTCGCGCGTCACCACGGCCCCCGCACCGACGACGCTGCCGTCTCCGATCGTCACACCCTTCAGCACGATCACCCCGACCCCGAGCCACACCTCATCGCCGATCGATACCGGCGCCGACCTTCCGCCCTCGCGATGAGGGCGGGCGACCTCATGAGCGTCGTGATCGTAGATTCGTACGAACGGCCCGATCCGGCAACGCGCACCGATTCGGATTTCGGCCGTCGACCGAAACCACGCGCCGCAGTTCACGAAGCTCTCGGGGCCGATGATGATTCGTCCCGCATCGCGCGTCACGAATGAGCTGGGCGCGAGATGCGTGTAGAGAATGGCGCGTGGCGAGATCTCAACGTCGCCCTGGATGCAGAGCGAATCGTCCGTCCCCCGTTGATGAAACGGAAGGCGGCCCCCCGGCTTGGCACATTGATCGAGGAGGTGACCGACCTCATTCCCCGCGCTTGCCCACGGGAGTTCCTCGTCCTTCATCGAAGGCTGTCCTTTCTCTGGCTTTCACGGGACGGGGCGACCATCGCCTTGGGGATGTCGGGCCTCGCATCCCTGTCTCACTCTTAACGGCTGATTTCCGCCGTCCTTTACTTCCGGCTGGTCGGCGGGACGCGGTAAGATGAGGTCGTCACTGGAAATAGCCAAGGCGCCCCATCGCCGACGCGGGTGGTGACCGAAATGCCCGAGCTCCCTGATATCACAATCTACATCGATGCCCTCGAGGCGCGGATCATCGGGGAGCCGCTCGAGCGCGTCAGGATTTCCAGCCCGTTCCTTCTGCGCACGACTGAACCCCCGATCGAGGCCGTGAACGGTAGGCGCGTCGAACGGCTCCGGCGGATCGGGAAACGCATAGCGGTCGGGCTGGAGAACGACCTCTGGATGGTGCTCCACCTCATGATCGCGGGCCGCCTTCACTGGCGGACACCGGGTGCGAAGCCACCCGGAAAGCGAGGTCTCGCCGCATTCGACTTTCCCGAAGGCACCTTGCTCCTCACCGAAGCAAGTCCGAAGAAGCGCGCATCCCTACACATCGTTCAGGGCACAGCCACCCTACGCACCCTCGACCCCGGTGGTCTGGAGCCGCTCGAGGCCGACCGCGGGGCATTCGCGGCGGCGCTCACCGCCGGTAACAACACGCTCAAGCGTGCGCTCACGGACCCGCGGCGCTTCAGCGGAATCGGAAACGCCTACTCCGACGAGATCCTTCATCGCGCGCACCTCTCCCCCGTCAAGCTGACTGGTCGGCTCGAGGACGACGAGATCGATCGTCTCCATCAGGCGACGCGGGATGTCCTCAGCGAATGGATCGAAAGACTGCGGGAGGAGATGGCGGATGGGTTCCCAGAGAAGGTCACCGCCTTTCGGAAGGAGATGTGCGTCCACGGACGCTTCGGCGAACTGTGTCCGGAATGCGGCACGGCGGTTCAGCGGATTCGCTATGCGGCGAACGAAGCGAACTACTGCCCGCGCTGTCAGACGAACGGGAAGTTGCTCGCCGACCGCTCGCTCTCTCGATTGCTGAAAAAGGACTGGCCGAAGACAATCGAGGATCTGGAAGAACTCCGAGAGTAGGCGGCAGCAAGAACGGGAGCCCGACCGGCGGCCGGACTCCCGTGGACGAGACGATCGCTACTGTCCGTATTCCGTGTTCCCAACCTGCGGCTGGTAGGCCGCCTTCACTTCGATCCATCCGTCGTCGGTGTTCATGTCCACCACCTGGATCTTCGCGTAGTTGTTGTCGGATGTCTTGATCGCGTAGACGTGTCCCATGATCGCCTCGACCGAATGCCCGGTTGCAGCATACCCATCGGCCGGCGCGGCGTCAGCGTCGTCCCAATCCGCCATGTAGCCGATGTCCTGGATCTCCGCGCCGTTGATGCCATCGAGCCACATGCGCGTGCCGGCTCCGATGTCGAACCGCTCGCACATGGCATCGCCGCCGAGCGCGTTGTCGTACGTCTGATCGTTGAGCCCCGTACAGTCGACCACGCCGAAGTTATCCATCTCGACACCGGCCTGTGCCGCGTCGACCTGCTTCGCGTAGAGCCTGTCCGTGGTGGTCATCTCCGGCCGCGGTGTGTCCTCGATGATGTTGCTGGTGTGACTGACGTCGTCCCAGTCGTCCTTGGCGGCGACGACCAGGAACGAGTACGTCGTGCCGTTCGTGAGATTGTCGACATCCACGGATAGCTGCTGACTGCACGGCCCGGCCACCTCGATCGAGTCGACCGCCGTGAAGCCCGCAGGCACATCCTGACCCGGATCTCCGCCTAGCGAGCCTTCGATCTTGTAGATCACGTAGCCGTCGAGATCATCTCCGTAGTTACTGCACCACCAGAAGAGCGTGACCTTGCCGTCGCCCGTGATACTGAGCAGCCCCAGCGGCGGCGAGAGATCGTCCGGCTCGACGACGTCCGGCGTCAGACTGTCTTCGCCACACCCGAACGCACTGAACAGAAGCACCGTGCTGAGAACCACCATCAATCGCTTCATACCGACTTCCTCCTCTTTCCGTCGTGCCTGTTATGAAGAGGCAAACCCACACCGCTAGGGTGAACACCATCAACGAATGGTTTCGCCTGTGAACAACGAACGTCTTGCACTACAGTCCCTGGACACTGAATTCGGTCCAAGAGTCACATTCTGCCGCGAGAACAATCATGCCGGTCAAGATACGAGAAATCGGATATCACCAGCTTCAGGACTACGCGCAACTATCTATCAACTTTGAGGTTAGGTCAATCCTAAGAGTGACCGAGCACGCGTCCGGGATGGGCGGCATCACGCTCCACGAGGAGCCGATCGAGGACGTATATACAAAGGACTATGATGCTCACGACGGGGCTCCCGAGAGCTGGCCGAAGCAATTCGATGTCAGAAACTGGGCGTTCTTCCTGGCCGTCGAGGACGCCGAGACGGTCGGGGCCGTCGCCATCGCCTATGACACACCAACCATTCACCTCCTGGACGGGCGCCCCGATCTCGCCCTGGTCTGGGACCTACGCGTCCATCCGGACTTCCGCGGCCGGGGTATCGGATCCTTGCTCTTCGCCCACGCGGCGGAATGGGCACGAGAGCGCGGCTGCGAACAGCTCAAGGTAGAAACCCAGAACGTCAACGTCCCCGCATGCCGTTTCTACGTGAAGAACGGCTGTCATCTCGGCGCCATCCACCGCCACGCTTACGCGGCAACACCTCGTGTCGCGGACGAGGTGATGCTCCTCTGGTATCTCGACCTCTAGCGGGCCTCTGTCCTGCCGACGGCTCCCAGGGTAGAATGGCCACCGGACCGATGGGTGCACATCGACCTGACCAACCGCCGGGAGGTGCCATGCGACTTCTGTCATGCTGTTTCACGATCGCCGCTCTGAGCCTCGCGGCCACGATGGTGACCCAGGCCACAGAGGGAGATCCGGTGGAACTCGTCGACTTCGATTCGCTTTGGAACTTCTCCGACCCGGCCGCGACGGAGACTGCGTTCCGCGAGCTTCTCCCGGCCGCCCTCGAGTCCGGAGACGAGACGTACCACCTATCACTCCTCACACAGATCGCCCGCACCCAGGGTCTCCAGCGGAGCTTCGACGACGCACACGCGATCCTGGATGACGTCGAGAAGGCCCTCGAAACCGCAAAACCGGTCGCGCGGGTCCGCTACCTCCTCGAACGGGGGCGTGTCTTCAACTCGTCGAAAAAGCCCGAGAAATCGCACCCACTGTTTCTCGGGGCGTGGGAGCTGGCCAAAACGATCGGGAAAGACGGCTTCGCCGTCGATGCGGCGCACATGATGGCCATCATCGAGAAAGATGAGAAGGCGCTCGAGTGGAACGAAACGGCGCTCGCGTTCGCCGAGGCGTCCGAGGACGAACGCGCGCGTAAGTGGCTGGGCTCGCTCTACAACAACATCGGCTGGACCTATCACGATATGAGTCGGTTCGATGACGCGCTGACTCTCTTCGAGAAAGCACTCTATTGGCAGGAGGAGAAGGGGGATCTGGAGAGCATACAGATCGCCAAGTGGTGCGTCGGGCGCGGGCTTCGATCGCTGGACCGTATCGAAGAGGCGCTTGCGATCCAACTCGCGCTGCTCGCTGAATTCGAGGCCGCGGGTGCCAAGGATGGATACGTGTTCGAGGAACTGGCCGAGTGCTACCTCATCATCGAGCGGCACGCGGAGGCGAAGAGCTACTTCGCGCTCGCGCATGCGGAGCTTTCTCAGGATCCCTGGTTGATGGACAATGAGCCTGATCGAATCGCGCGTCTCAAGGAACTCGGGGGTGTCGACGACTAGCGGTGCCCGCAGCGCTCTCAAGCGCATCGTTGTGGTGGGATCGAGCTGTTCGGGCAAGACGACGCTCGCTCGGCGTCTTGCCGGCCTGCTGAATCTCAAGCATGTCGAGCTGGACGCGATCCACTGGGGGCCGAACTGGTCGGCGGCGGAGACCGAGCCGTTTCGGCGAGATGTCAGTCGGTCGCTCGACGACGGGAACTGGGTGGTCGACGGGAACTACTCGCAAGTCCAGGACATCACGTGGGGACGCGCCACCACGCTCATCTGGCTGAACTATCCCTTCCTCACCGTGTTCGGTCGGGGACTCTCACGCACGATCCGCCGAGCCTTTTCCAAGGAGCCTCTCTTCTCGGGCAACCAGGAATCGTTCCGACAGTCTTTCCTCAGCCGAAACTCCATTCTCTGGTGGATCATCATCTCCCATCGCCGGCGCTGCCGATTGTACCGATCGCTCCTGGATAGCGGAACCTATCCGAACCTCAGCGTCATTGAGTTCACGCGACCCAGAGAAACGGACGCGTTCGTCGATTCCCTGACCCCCGACCCGGGAGCGAGCGGATGACATCCAAGGAGCGCCTGTACGCCGCGATGGACGGCAAGGAACCCGATCGCATACCGCGTGCGATGAACTTCTACCGAGTGAATGTCGAGGGCATGGCCCCACCCGGAGCATTTCGCGACGACATGCTGGACGTTCGCTTCGTGCGTTTCACACCCTCTCCGGAGGAAGAAGAACTGAAGAAGCGGGCCCTCCCGTACAGCGGCGACACCCGCCTGGGCAGCGCGTCGCAGGTCGCAACCTATCAGCACTGGAACTACTGTCCCGACGATGTCGCGTCTCGGAACCCCTTGGCGGGCGCCGAGTCGCTCGATGATCTGAAGCAGTTTCCGTTCCCCGAGGTACGCGGCCCCTACCTGGACGAGGACCTTTCCCGTCAGGTCGCTGACATCCACGGGCGGGAGCTCGCCGCCGCGGGCGGCCTCCCCCATCTCGGGGGTGAGCTGTTCGAAGCCGCCTGGCGGCTGCGCGGTCTGGACAACTTTCTCATCGATCTCATCCGCCGCCCCGACTGGGCTCACTACATCTTGGACCGACTCGTAGAGCTGGCCGTTCGAAACGCCGAGTCGCTTGCGCGCGCGGGCATCGACGTTCTTGCGCTGGACGATGACGTCGGAATGCCGGGGTCGATGATGATCAGCCCGGCCACGTGGCGCGAGTTCTTCAAACCGCGTATGGCCGCGATCATTCACGCTGCGCGCCACATCAACCCGGAGATCCGCGTGCTCTATCACAGCGACGGCGCGTTCGACCCGATCATCGGAGAGCTCGCGGAAATCGGCGTCAATGCGATCAATCCGATTCAGCCGGAACACATGGACGCCGAGAGGATCCGTCGCGAACACGGCACGCGCCCGGCCTTGTGGGGCACCGTCGGTCGCCAGACCACTTTCAGCTTCGCTTCCCCCGACGAAATCCGTACGGAGGTAAAGCATCGCGTCGACACGCTCGGCCGCGCGGGCCTCATCCTCTGCCCCGCTTACGACATCGACGAGCCGGACATCCCGTGGGAAAGCGTCGCGGCCTTTCTGGAAGCGGCGGATCACTACGGCAGGCCGCAATGACGCCCGATCGTCCGGCGATCCTCGACATTGCCGAGCGTCTTCTAACGGAGGAGCTGGATCCCGTGCCGCGCTATCGACTCCTGAGGGACGTGCTGAGGTTGCCTGTGGACGCTCCCGATCTCGTTGCCGCGCGTGACGCTCTCGCCTCCAGTCGCTGGGTCCGGGATCTCGAGCGTGACCAACACGACGACGGGAGCTGGGGACGCTTTCACTCGAAGGACGCATCGCTCGAGCGGACGATCGAAACCACCGAGCAGGGCGTCGAGCGTGCCGTCGCGCTGGGGCTCGATGCGGGCCATCCGATCCTCGAATCCGCGGCCCGCTACATCACCTACGTGCTCAAGGGCGAGCAAGTGTTCCCGGATCCACCCGAGAAGAACACGCGCTGGCCGATCGGCACGCGTCTCTTCGCCGCCGCCACGCTCGCCATGATCCAGACCGATCACCCGGCGATCGCGGATACGCGCGCGTACTGGGCCTCGGTGGCCTCACGGGCATTCCGTGCCGGGGGGTATGACCCGACCGAAGAGCTACTGGCCCATGAGGACCTTAGCCGATCGACAATCAAGGAGCTTCGCTACCTGAAGCTGAGCGGGAAGTATCAGCTCACGCTCCTGGGCGCGCACGTGGGATCGCTTCCGCGCGACCTGGAGGAGCAACTCGTGGCGTGGGTGTGCGCGGATCCGAGCGGGATCGGCTACCTGAGCGTCCCGCTATCACCGCCACCGCCTTCGGCGACGCCGAGCGTCGTGGACCGCTGGCTCTCCTCGTGGGAACTCCTCTTCCGTTTTTCCTGTCGGAATGCCCACGCGACACGCGCCGTCGGGTGGCTCTGGTCGGAGCGAAACGCGCAGGGTCTCTGGGATTGGGGAGTCCGCTGGACCGGCTCGCGGCATTTTCCCATGTCGGAAAGCCGGCGAATCAGGCGCCGCCGCGCGGTTGACTATGCAACGCGCGTGCTGGTCCTGCTGGGGCGACTCTTCGATCAGGGGTAGTCGCAAACCGACGGAACATGCGACCGCCTGAGAAAGCCATGCGACCGGGGCGGCGGCATGCTAGCCTCTGCGCCGTTCACGACAACGATCGTCACGATGCACGAACCGACTTGGGGCAAGGAGACGCGTATGAGGCGGACCACCCACAGAGAACGAAGCTACACGGCGAGCCGACGGGCCGCGCGAACAGCGCGAGGGCTTGCGGTCTGGGTCGCGATGGCTACATCCGTGACCGGCATCGTCTCCGCCGCGACGCCCGTCACGCCCGTCACGCCCGGCATCATTCAGCACAAGATCACGGCATGGGTCGATCCCGAAACCGCGCAGATCGAGGTCTATGACCGTATCGAGATTGATGGGCGCGACATCCGGAAACCGGACCAGCCGTTTCGCTTCCTCCTGAACAAGCAGCTCCGGATCTCACGCGTGATGATCGGAGAAGAGACAACGTCGTGGACGGAGAGCGACGCGTTCAACCCGAAACACTTCTGGAAGCGACCCGACTACGCGACAATGGTCCACTACGCGCACGCCCGCGAGGTCAGCATCTCCCCCATCGGTGGCGGATGGCGTGACCCCAGCGTGATCACGATCCAGTACGCGGGTCTCATCGACGACACGCTGCACGCGCCTGAAGAAGACTACGGCCGGAGCTTCGAGACCACCACGGGGCTCATCGAGGCTCGCGGGGCCTTCCTCGCGGGCGGCACGTTCTGGCTGCCGGCCGTGCCGGATGACATGTTCCGCTATGATCTGACGACCCACGTCCCCGACGAATGGGACGTCGTCAGCCAGGGAGAGCTTGCCGACCGCTACGTGCGTGACGGCCATCGGATAACGACCTGGCACTCACCGCATCCGATGGAAGAGGTATATCTCGTCGCGGGCCCGTACGTCATTCGGCGCGCCCGTCACGGGGATACCGCCATCTACACCTACACGTATGAACCGGACGACGAGCTGACATCGAAGTACATCAACGCCACAGCGGACTACTTGGACCACTACGAAGAGCTCATCGGCAGCTACCCCTTCGCCAAATTCGCGCTGGTCGAGAACTTCTGGCAAACAGGCTACGGGATGCCGTCGTTCACCCTTCTCGGCGGCATCGTCATCCGTCTCCCCTTCATCGTGCACACGTCGTACGGCCACGAGATCCTGCACAACTGGTGGGGGAACAGCGTGTTCGTCGATGTCGGCAGCGGGAACTGGTGCGAGGGACTTACGGTCTATCAGGCGGACTACGCCTACAAGAAACGGGAAGGTGCCAACGCGGCGATCGACTATCGGCGAAACCAGCTGGCGGGCTACCTGAACTACGTCGGTGAGCAGAAGGACATTCCGCTGTCGGCGTTTCGCTCGCGACACTCGGGCGCCACGCAGGCCATCGGCTACGGCAAATCGATGATGGTCTTTCACATGCTCGAACGTCTTCTCGGCTCCAAAGACTTCCTCACCGGTCTTCGTCGCTTCTACGACGACAACCTCTTCAGGTCCGCGAGCTGGGACGACCTCTTGCGTACGTTCAGCGCGGTCTCCTACGTGGATCTCGACTGGTTCGGTGATCAGTGGATCCGGAGGAGCGGGGCCCCCGTCATCAGTCTCGGCGACGTCAAGACCACCCATTCGGGGGACAAGCACACCCTCATGGTCGTGATCGAGCAGGAGGAACCGGCCTATCGTCTCGATGTCCCGCTGGAGATCGAGCTGGAGGGAGGGGAGATCATTCGTCGGGAGATCGCCTGTGAGCGTCAGTCGACGGCATTCAGGATCGTGCTGAACGAGGCGCCCCGACGCGTCACCATCGATCCCGAGTTTGACCTCTTCCGTAAGCTTCACCGGGAAGAGATCCCCCCCGTCCTTAGTCAGACGCTCGGGGCCGACTCGACGATCATCGTTCTGGCGGATGGCGGCGCGTCCGACGTTCGCGAAGCCTATCGTGCCCTGGCGGATCAGTGGGGCCGTGAGCCGGGGGTGCGGGTCGCGGATGAAGCGGAGGTTTCCCTCGTGGAGCTTGGCAACACCGCAATCTGGCTCTTCGGGGATACCCGCTTCAGCGACGAGTTCGAGGACTCCGCTCCGGACGGCGCCACGCTCCGGCCGCTGGTCTCGGAACTCACCGGAGAGAAGAGCTTTCCGCCGAGGTCGCTCACGATCGTCGAAACGCGAACGCACCCGACGAATCCGGATCTGTCATGGTCCTGGCTCCGCCTTTCGGATCCGGATGTGTCGGCGTCGATCGGTCGAAAGATCCCCCACTACGGAAAGTACAGCTACCTCATCTTCGACGACGCCAAGAACGTCGGCAAAGGCACCTGGCGGATTTCCGCGTCGCCGCTCACGTCAACGATCGACCGATGAGAGAGGGGTTTGTGATGAAGCCTGGGGTACCGCACCGCACGGTCAACGTTCTCATGGCGCTTGTTGCGATCACCCTGATCGCGCCGCCGCTGGCCGCCGAGATTTCGCCGGCCAGGCTCGAAGCCACCGTCCGCTTCCTCGCCGACGACGCCCAAGAGGGGCGTGGGGCCGGGAGCGAGGGGCTCGGCCGCGCGCGAAAGCACATCGTCGACCACTTCCACGCGATCGGGCTCGAGCCGGGCTTCGACGCATCGTACACACAGGCCTACCGGGACCCCAGCGGCATGCTGAACGACAACGTGGTAGGGATCGTCATGGGCGACCCGGGCGAGGAGCACGTCATCGTTGCCGCGCACTATGACCATCTCGGCTTCGGCGATGATCCGGAGAGCCCCGTGATCCACAACGGAGCGGACGACAACGCGTCCGGCGTCGCGGCCCTGCTGGAGATTGCCGCCTGGTTCGCTGAGGCGGAGGAAGCACCCTCACGAACGCTCGTGTTCGCGGCGTTTTCGGGAGAGGAGATCGGCCTTCTCGGGGCCAAGCACTACATCGCCAATCCAGCGCTTCCGCTCTCCGGCGCGCGCGCAATGATCAACCTGGACAGCGTGGGACGACTCCGCGACGATCGCCTGATCGTCTTCGGGACCGGCACGGCCGATATCTTCGACAAGATGCTCGACGGGGTCAATCTCGTCTCCCACTTCTCACTTGGCAAGAACACGGAGGGCATCGGCGCGGGCGACCATGCGGCGTTCTTCGAAAAGGGAATCCCGGTTCTCCATCTCTTTACCGATGCGCATCTCGACTACCACCGACCCACCGACGACGTCGAGAGGGTCAACTTCGACGGGCTCATTCGGGTTACGGAGTTCGCGACGGAGATCGTGAGCTATCTCTCTGACGTCAGTGTACCGCTGACGTTCATCCCCGCGGGCGCGGAGAAGGTAAAAGCCCCCGCCCCGTCAGGTCGGCGCCGTGTCAGCCTGGGGACGATTCCCGACTTCACGCGTGAGTCCGGAGGCATACTTCTCACGGGGACCATCCCGGGAAGCCCGGCCGAAACCGCGGGCCTTAGGAAAGGGGATCTGGTCGTCGCGATTGATGATGAGTCGATCGACACGCTGCAGGACTACAGCGCCGTCCTCAAGTCACACGAGCCCGGCGATGAGATCACCGTCGTTTTCGAGCGGGACGGCAAGCGCATGACCGCGACCGTGGAGCTTGTGGCGAGACGCTGAGCGTGGGGGGGGACCCTCCGTGTCTCAAACACGAATCCGCTGGAGATCATCCCTCGGCCTGGCAGGCTCGATACGAAGGAAGATCATGCAGCTCGAGGTCCTGACGCTTGGCCAGCCGATCCCACAACCAGTACTTGTGGTACCCGCCGGCGATGATCATCACCCTCTCGCCACGACTCTCGGCGAGCGCGTCTTCTATCCGACTGAGGAAGTACTCGTTCCACTCGTCGTAGAGCTTCGCAAGCTCCGGAAGGACCTGTTCCAGCGCTTCGAACTGGGGCCGGACATGTAGCGCATCGTACTCGGGAGTCTGGAAATACTCGATCCCTCCCGGTTTCGTGAGAAGCTCGAGCATCCTGGTGAGCGATGCCTCCTCGACACCGCTCATGTATTGCAGACAGAGGCGAGCCTCCGGCGTCTCTTGATACTCACGATAGGCCTTCTGAAAGCGGCGTTCCCACTCCTTGGCTTCCGCCGTCGGCATCTGAATCGGAACGACCCGGGCTCCGAGATCTCTTGCCACGGGCAGGACCGCCGCGGCGTATTCGGGCTTGGAGTGGCATGTTGTTGATCCGTCGAGTTGCTCAGGCGACAGCTCCGCGCAAATCACGCTCGGACTGATCTCGCGGAGGATTCCGCGATAATCTTCTACGAACGTCGGCGCGGTCTTCTCATCCAAGTGTAGAGAGGCAAAAACGATAACCAATGTTCTATCTCTGCCGTCCATGATTCTCACCCTCAGCGCACAATGACGCGCGTCGCGCGATCCGAGTCGAAGTATGCCTCCGCGACTCGCCTGACGTCGTCAGCCGTCACGTGCCGCATGGCGCTCAGAAGCTCTTCATGGGCGAGTAGCGGCTTTCCATGAAGGACATCCATGCTCAGGTAGAAGGCCTGCCCCATTCGGCTCACGCGGCGCATGCGCATCCGACCGATGCGGGCGTTCACGGCCTTGGTGATATCCGCTTCATCGACCGTGATGAGTGAAAGCGAGTCGATCTGCGCCGCCATCCCCGTCTCGGCCAGATCCACGTTGTCGGGACGCGTGCCCATCCCGGCGGTAAGCACACCCCGCGTTCCCCACGATGAGAATGAGCTCCCGATCGAGTAGGCGAGCCCCTGCCGCTCTCGAAGCTGAAATGCCATACGGTCCGACAGGACGATGTTGGCAACGTGAAGGGCGGCCTCATCCGCGGTTTCGAACTCGAACGGATAGCCCAGCGTGATCCGTGACTGCTGTTTGCCGAGATCCTGTTCCGAGCGCGCCACGGTTCCGGTCGGCGCAAGCGGCATCTCCGTCGACCACGCCTCCGGGGAGTCCGCGGCCATGCGTGGAGGAAACGTGAACGCTCTCTCGACGGCGGCCACGACCTCCGCCTCGGGGAGCCCGGTCACGACCGTCAGAACGAGATTCGATGGCGCAAAGTACGACGAGTGGTGGGCGACGAGATCTTCCCGAGTGATCGACGAGATCGATGCCATCGTCCCGCTCACCGCCTTCGCGGCCGGGTGATCCCTGCCGTATAGCGCTTCCCTGTACGCCAGCTTCGCAAGGCCGCGGGCGCTCGCATCGCGTTTCCCGATGAGCGCCATCATCTCCTGTCGGACCTCTTCGATCTCCGACGTGTCGAGCCGGGGTGCAGTGATCATGAGCCCGAGGAGTTCGAATGCCCGCTCGTAGTACTCGTCCAGTGTCTCGAAGCGTACAAAGGAGAACTCGGGTGTCGTGTAGTAGTCGTCATATGGAATCCACGGGCTGTCGCCCGTCTTGACGGAAGCTCCGATCGCGTCCAGCTTGCCGTTGAATTCAGCCCGATCCCACTCCCCCGCGCCCCGGGTCAGCAGCCTGTGAAGGACATCCGTGATCCCCGCATTGTCCGGCGACTCCCGATATGAGCGACCGAGCGCCATGAGATGCATGGCCAGGATGTCGGACGAGCGGTTACTCGAGAGAACCAGCGTCATTCCATTCGAGAGCGTGATATGTTTCGGGGGGCTATCCACCTCCGTCCTTGGCGGCGGAAGCGGGTCGACGATCGATATGTCGCAAGCCGACTCCGGCTCCTCGGGAAGCTCGTGAGGCGGCAACCGGAAGCCCACGTCGGCCGCGGTCATCATTTCGTTCCTGTCGGTCAACCCGGGGCCCGCCGCTACGATGATCAGCGGTGGGTCCTCGAACCACCTCTCCGCGGCACTCCGGATGTCTCCAATTGTCGCTTCCCGATAGCGCTCCATCTGCCCGGCCAAGAAACCCGGCGGCGCGTGCGCGATGAGCGCGCCCCGCATGAAGCTGTAGTAGTGGAGCTGCTGCCGAAGCCCGATCTCCTCCGTCCGTTTAGAGACGCGCGCCGTCGCGAGTTCCAACATCGACACGTCGTCGGCCGTCAGGCGGAACAGCTCACCGGTCAGTCGCTCCGTCAACGCCTCGACATCGACGTCCGTGCCGAAGGTAGCGTCGATATCGAAGAACGATCGCCCGCCCACGAGACTCAGACCGGCCGAGAGGCTCTCGGTTCGGAGCGTCGGCTCGAGATCACAGGCCTGTGACATCCTCGACCCCTCACCCCCCAAGATCTGCTCTAAGAACTCGAAGGCGAGATAGTCTTTGTCGCCGGGCATCGGCGCCGGTATGCGGATGGTCAGGTGAAGGCTCCCGGCGTCGAGGCTTCTGTGAACGACGCGTCCCCCTTCGATCCGCCGAAGCGGCGCTGGACTCGGGGGAGGATCGGTTGCCGCGGCCGCTCCGAACGTCTCTCGCACGAGGTCGAGCATCTCCTGAGAGACGAAATCTCCCATCACCAGGAGGGTCATGTTCGAGGGGACGTAGTAGGCGTGGTAGTAGTCCAGCACGTCTTCCCGGGGAAGCCCTTGGATCGATTCCACGCTTCCCAGTATGGGCCGCGCGTAGGACGTGCCTGCATAGAGCGCCTCGTCCATCGCAAGACCGACGAGGTAGTCCGCGTTGTCCATGTCCTTGCCGATCTCTTCGATGACGATCCCGCGTTCCTTCTCGAACTTCTCCGGCGGAAGCGTCGAGTTGAAGAGCATGTCGGATTGGATTTCGAGCCCCTCTCGCGCCGACTCCTTGCCGACGACAAAGAGAAAGATCGCGAAGTCCTTCTGGGTCGTGGCGTTGTTGTAGGCACCGATCATGTCGACGTCGTCGTAGAGCTGTTCCTGCGTGCGATGTGTCGTGCCGTTGAAGAGTAGATGCTCGAGGAAGTGGGCGGCGCCATTGAGCGCTTCGGTTTCGCGCATCGCCCCGGCGCGAATGAAGACCGTCGAAGCAATCAGCGAGCTTCCCGGACTCTCGACCAGAATCACACGGAGACCGTTGTCGAGCGTCGTTTCGCTGAAAACGGGTCCGTCGGCCGCGGCGATCGACGACCCGATCACGAGCAGCGCAAGTAGCAACGAAGACCAATGTAAGCCAGCCATCCGAGTCAGCATCATATCCTCCCCAAATACCCCACACGCCGTTGGCGGGACCAGAGTGAGTCTCATTGGAACGGAACGTATCGTACCAAAACGAGCCGGCCCCGCCCACCAGGCGCGTGTGCGCCATGGTGAACGGGGCCGACTCGATCGTGATCCGTGAAGCGGCTAGCTTTCCTTGACTAGCTCCACCTCGAGAATGATACGAACTTCATCGCCGACGACGAGTCCGCCACCGTCGAGCGTCTTGCTCCAGGTGAGGCCGAAATCCTGGCGATCGATCTTTCCGCTGGCGGTCAGACCACGCCGGGTGTTCCCCCATGGATCGCTCACTTCCCCTGTGAATTCCTCGACCTCGAGAACGATGGACTGGGTCACCCCGTGCATCGTCAGGTCTCCGGTAACCAGAAAACCATCCTTCGACTCCTCCACCGAGGTGGATTTGAAGGTTATTTCCGGGAATTCGGCGACGTTGAAGAAATCCGGGGACCTCAGATGCTCGTCGCGCTTCTCGTCGTTCGTGTCGATGCTGGCGGTGTTGATCGTCACACCGACGGATGACTTCGTGATGTCCGTGTCGTCGATCGTCACCGTGCCGCTGAACTCACTGAAGCTACCTTTCGTGTTCGAGACCATGAGGTGCTTCACCTTGAAGCCGATCTCGGTATGTGACGTATCGAAGATCCAGGTGGAGCTCCAGGCGGTCACCGGTAGCGCCGCCACGAGCGCCAGGCCAAGGATCATCGAGATCCGTCCGCTCCTACGCATGATTCGCTCTCCTTCCATATGACACATTCGATCAACCGTTTGATGTGGACTTGCCCATGTGGGTGGTGACAGGCTCACATTCCTTACGCGCCGCACAGTATAGTACAACCCATCGCTTTGGAAAATGTTGCGCCGTCGCCGGCCCGACCAGACCCCATCCTGAAACCCCATTCCCGTCCCACGTAGGCCGACCTCGGCCCTTCAGCTGCGAAACCGAACTCAGCGATCATCAATCCTTGCCCTAACCTGTTGTGAACAAGCGCTATACGGAATAGCAACAAATTCTCTATATATGAAACTCACTGTACAGAAACACGCGGCACTGCTAAGATTCGGACATGTCGAACGCTTAGCGGCGCGAAGCTCTCGCCTTCTACTCCACGACTGCTCCGTGACCATGTAGTCGGACGACCCCGCGGATGCGGGTTCCGTCGGCCAAGACCGCAATCGCGGTAATGACATCTCCGGCCAACCGGCCTGACGCACGGTCCTTGGAACACCCCGGAACAGAGGGGCAATCATGATACGAGAATTCACCCTGGCCATCCTCATCGCCTTCATCCTTGGCTGCGGTAACGTGGGCAGCCCCACCGCGCCGTCATCCGACAACATGGAACTCGATTCGTGGGAAATCCAGCCGGCCCGAACAACCCATCAAGAGGAGGTTGGGACCAGCGACGACATCCAGGCGGCGGTCGACGCGGCCGGCGACGGCGAGACGATTCACCTCATGGCCGGCCGTTACCGCGTTACGGCGGAGATCCTGATCAGCAAGCCGGTCACGCTCCGAGGACGGTCCGGAACGGTCCTCACGCTTTCCGACGGTGTATCGTCATCGGTCATTGGCCTCTTCGGCACACCGGAGCATCCCATCCGTGGCGTACGGATCCAAAACCTCACCATCGCCGGAGGCCGCCGGACTCAACGCGCCGGATCGGGCATCTCGATGGTCAACGTCACGGGGTGCGAGCTTCGGAACCTCAGAATCGGTGACTGCTTCGAGGACGGCGTCTATCTATCGGGGGCGCGCTCATGCCTCTTCGATAATCTAGTGCTATCGAGAAACGGTCGCCACGGGATCGCCTTCGGTGAGGCGTCCGAAGCACCGAATCAGGGGAATGAGATACGGAATTGCCGCTCACGCGGAAATGGCCTGCATGGCTTCGACGGCGAGCCGGTTCGCGAGACGTTTTACGAGAACTGCGTCGCCATCCTCAACTCGGGCGACGGCTTTCACATCGGAGCGGAAGCTCAATCGTTTGCGAATCGCTTGCTCCAGTGCCAAAGCATGCGCAACGGCCGCTTCGGGATCATGATCTGGGCCGATTCTACCGTCGTTGATCAATGCGACATGCGTGGGAACGAGTTGGCCGGCATCCACATCTCCGGTCCGATCGCGACGGGGAACAGCGTGACGGGCTGCAGCGTCATCGGCAACGGCTGGCACGGCATTAGCCTTGACCGGACGACGCGCGCGCGGGTCGAGGGCAATTCGGTCCTGGACAACGCGATGGGTGGTTCGGGCGATGGGATCGCGCTGGTCACGTCCATCCCGGTGTACGGCAATTCCATCACCGGAAATGTCTCGCGGGGGGCGCGTTGGAAACGCTTCTCAGCGGAAACAAGTTCACGGGTGAGGTTTCGATCGCGGAAGGAACGATCATAGAGTAGCGGCGGCCCCTCAGGCGGCTTTGCCCGCGCCGGCTCGTTCCGAATCCTCATCGGCGCGTGGCCATGACGCGGCCGGCGCGATCGCCTCCCGCGACTCCTCGTCGGATCCAGGCTTCCTCGCCAAGCTCAGCGGAATGGATGCGTAACTGAAACAGCCCAACGCGTAAGTCAAACACACCGCCACGCAGAGGGCGGCCCCCATCGCGACCCAGCCCGCCACCGTTGTGAGACGATCGAAGAGCAGATCCACCGCGCCGAGAGCAGCGGCGGCGACATAGACCGCGAGTGCCGAGCGACGCTGGTTCCATCCCTGCCTGAGAAGACCATGATGGATGTGCCGATTGTCCGCCCGCGCGATCAATCGCAGGCCGTCACCGATCGATCTCGACCAGACGCGTCGCATCCGAATGTAGAGTAAGAGGCGTCGTAGAACCGCAGCGGCACTATCTACGACCGGGATGGCAAAAACCAGCAGCGGGATGTCCAGCGGCACGGTCGTGCGTCCCGCTTCCATGACCGGTCCCGGGATCAGTGTGCCGACCGCGAACGCGTAGCCGAGAAACATGCTCCCACAATCGCCCATGAAGATTGTGGCCGGGTGGAAGTTGTGCCGAAGGAAACCCGCGCATCCTCCGGCCATGCCGAAGAACAGGCAGGCTTGGGCGATCTGCCCGGCCGTCGCTGCGCGAACGCCCAACGCGAACGCGGCGATCATTGCCACACCCGCCGCGAGCCCATCCATTCCGTCGAGCAGATTCCATGCGTTGACGAGGAGCACGATCCAAAGGATAGCTGCCGGTGCGGCCAATACGCCCAGCGAGATCTCGCTCCCGGGAATGCTGATTGCGTCGAAGCGGATGGGGCCCGCCACTACCACACCCGTGGCCACGAGAAGCTGCAGGGCGAGCTTCGGTGGGGGTTTGAGCCCCTTCACGTCGTCCAAGATCCCGACGGCCAGGATCCCCACCGCGCCCAGCGCTCCCACGAGCCACGCGAGGGCGGGCATCTGCTGCGTGACCGCCTCGGCACCGATGGCATGGAGAAAGAGCAGCGGCCCCACCGTGCTTGCGAAGATCGAAATCCCGCCGAGCAGCGGTCTCGCCGAGCGATGAATCTTCCGCCCGCCCGGCCGATCGAGGACACGGGTCGTCCTGGCGAGCCAACGGGCAAATGGAGTGGTGAGGAGACTGACTGTCAGGGCCGATGCAAAAGCCCAGGCGAAAATGACAGGCATAGTGGCGGCAAACCCCAGGCGCGTAGCCTATCTATTGTGACGCATCGCGGGAACGATCTGCGTGTTCACGGACTCCGGCCTCACTCACAAGCCATTCTCGGCCGAGTCGAAACGAGCCTTGAGAAAAATCGCCCATCCGGAGGCAGGATACTAAACACCCGAATCCCCGGGTCGACAATATAACTGATGGCGTGACGGCGAGATGAGCACTTTGGCTCACACCAACCACCGGTAAGAATCACAATGTCGATAGTCAGCTTGAGCCGGGCGTCCCGAAACTCGTCCTGGATGCTCCTGGGACAGGTTGCGGCGGTCGCGGCTTCTTTTGTTTTCACTCTCTACGCGGCGCGGATTCTGGGAGCGCACGGTTTCGGTCAGTACGCGTTCGCGCTGACCCTGACCTCGTTCCTGACCCTCGCGGCGTCGTTGGGGCTGGACGTCCTCCTGATACGTTCCCTCGCCCGCGACTTCACGCGGGCCGGGACGGAGCTGGGCGCGGCGATCGGACTGCGTACCGTTCTCTGGCTGGTGGGTATGGCCGTCCTGCTGGTCGCCGTGCACGTGCTGCCCACGACCGAGGGCGCGCGGGTCGCGACGCTCATCCTCGGGCTGTCGGTCCTTCCGGTGCTTCTCACCGGCTGCGCCACCGCGGTGATGGCGGCGAGAGAGCACCTGGGAAGCGTTGCGATCGTGAACGCGGGGGCCAACCTCCTTCGAACCGGTCTGGGGCTACTGGTGCTGCATCTGGGCATGGGTGTGATCGGCGTCGCGTGGGCCACGGTCTGTGGCGCCGTTCTGGGAAGCATTGTCGCGTTCATCATCGTCATCCGCCGCTATGAGCTTCATTTCGGTCGCGCTCGCGCGCGGCAGCTGAAGGAGATCGCCTGGCGTGCCGCGCCTTTTGGGGCCGCAGGGCTTCTCTTCACGCTCTATTTCCGGCTGAACGTCATGGTGCTCGGTCTCTGGCGGGGCGACGGAGATGTGGGTCTGTATGCCGCGTGCTTCAAGTTCCCGGAAGCCTTCGTGCTCATTCCCGGCAGCGTTCTGGCCGCGACCTTTCCGATACTGTCCCGACTGCACGGCACCGATGACCACGCCTTCGGCCAGGGATGTCGTTTTCTCTCCCGCCTGATCCTGGTGATCGGGATCCCGATCGCGGCACTGATCGCGGCACGACCGGCCGCCATTCTTGGCTGGCTCTACGGCGCCGAGTACACGATCGCCGCCTCGACGCTCGCTGTGGTCATATGGTTGGCGCCCCTTCTCGGGCTCAACTGGGTGCTCGGGAACGCGCTGTTCGCCGCGGGCCGTCCGAAGGACGTCCTCCGGACCGAACTGATCGGCGTTCTCGCCAGCATCGCGACGGCGCTCCTCCTCATACCCCGCTGGGGGCCGCTCGGAGCGGCGATTGGTGTCGTGTTCACCTCGGCTGTCGTCGTGATCCGAAACACCTGGTCGCTCCGAACGGAGCGCGCGGCCACGCCGTCATGGGACGTGATCTTCCCCGCGCTGCCGGTGGCACTCCTCATCGGCCTGATCTACCGAAACGTCCCGCTCTCCGTGCCTGCGGGATTCGTCGGGGGATTACTCCTCTACGGAATCGTCTTCGTGCTTGCGGGAGGGGTTCGACCCCACGAGCGCGCCTGGCTCGCCGCCAATCTCCCCGAAGGCACCGTGCGGCGCGTCTGCCGGCACCTGCGGCTGCTTGATGAAAAGACACACGGTGATGGCTCGATCCCGATCGACATCACCGAAAACGCGGACGCGCGACGGCCATGAGAGACGTGCCACCACCGACGGCGGCCATTTCAATGGGTGGAGGATGGTCACCCGTTCTCGCGGCCGGGGCCATCGCATGCGTCGCGATCGCGCTCGTGATTCTCATCCCGACATACCCTTTCGCGGCCTTGGGCGCGAGCGGCGCCTTGCTGGCCGTCTGGATCGCCGCTCGGAGGGCGCTTCTGGCCATTGCAGTCATCCTTGCCGTCATCGCACTCCTCGGATCGGAATCGCTCCTCAAGATGCAGCTCGGCATTCAGTGGGTAGAGGTCGACGTTCTGCTTCTCGTGACGGCCCTCGGCATCTGCGCGCGCCGATTTCTGCAGCGTTCGCACGTCCGACCGTCGCGTCTCGATCTCGCGGTCATCGGCTTCGCGCTGGCAATCGCGCTTGCCGCGTACATCGGCCTCCTGCGCGGTGCCGACAGTTCGCTCGTACGCTCGGAGCTTCGTCCTCCCGGCTATCTCGTCGTCGTCTACGCCGTCGTCCGCTCATCCGTCCGGGATCGACGAGGCGTCAAGATCGTCTTCGCGGTGCTCCTGATCGCGACGCTGCTTGCGTCGCTCAAAGCGCTGGCGATCTACCTCTTCGTGCCAGCCGGCGCGGCGGGAGAGCCTGAGCGGGTGGTCCTGGCCACACGCATACTCAACACGGGGTCGAAGCGGGTCATCATTCAAGGAGGTGAGATCTTCCCGGCCCTGATGATCCTCCTCACCCTGCCCTGGTTCTTCAACGCGACGTCCCGTCGGCTGGCGGTATCGGGAAGCGTTGCCCTCGCGATCCTCTGCTTTGCCGTCGTCATCTCCTTCACGCGAAGCTACTGGGTCGGCCTCGTTGTCGGCGTCGGCGCGCTGATGATCCTCCTGAGAGGGCGCTTCGCATGGAGGCTCATTCGCGGCATCGCGCTGTCGGTCATGTGCACCGGGCTACTCATCACCGGGCTGGGAATGGGACTGGAGAGCTTCTCCGCCGCGGCGATCGGGGACCAGCTTCGGGTGCGCGCGCTGAGCCTTCTCGAGGGCAGAGGGGACACATCGATTCAGAGTCGCTTGGCGGAGCTCGACGCCATCGGAAACGAGTTCACCCAAGCCCCACTCCTCGGGCGGGGGCTCGGCAGCACATACCAGTTCACCTCGGCCGAGACGCAGGGACTCCGTGACTGGGAGTACACGCACAACAGCTACGCATACTTCCTGCTCAAGACTGGTTTTGTCGGAACGGCCACGCTGCTCTTCGTCATACTCCTCGGCCTGGCCACGGCATTTCAGCTAACGATGCGATCCGCCTCCAAGAAAGGCCGGCTCTTCCTGGCCGGACTATCCGCCAGCCTTGCCGCGCTCTGCGTGACCTCTCTCTTCTCGCCGTGGCTCACCCACTACGTCGGGGCCGCCTATGCCGGATTGGCTCTGGCAACGGTGGAATCGATGCGTGTGGGGCGCTTCAATCTGAGTGACTCGAACCGCTCGGAGACGAGCAAGGAAGAGTCAAATGGCTGAGCGGCCGAGGGTCAGCTTCGTGCTCGTCAACTGGAACACGCGAGATCTCGTCATGCAGTGCATCGGAGACCTTCGGCGACAGGCCGAAGTGATAGGCGGCGAGATCATCCTCGTCGACAACGGCTCCAGCGACGGCAGCGCGGAAGCGATCGCGGACGCGTATCCCGACGTTCGGCTCATTCGGAACCCCGAGAACCTGGGTTTCTCGCGCGCCACCAACCAGGGGATCCGGGCGAGCCGCGCTCCGATCGTCACGGTGCTGAACAGTGACATCCTGGTCGGAGAGGCGGACCTCGGCAAGGCGCTGGAAGTCGTCGAGAACAACCCCCGGATCGGAGCCCTGGGTTGCGCGCTCGTGGACGGCGAGGGCAACCTCTGGACGTACGACAACCGCTTTCCCACGCCGTTCCAGATTGCCCTCTGGGAGCATTTGCCCGGCTTCATCACTCGGCCGCGGATGCGGCGCCGAAAGGTCGTGCTCAACCTTTCCGAAGTCGATTGGCTCGCCGGCGCATGTCTCTTCATGCGTCGCTCCGCTCTGGAAACGATCGGGCTCTTCGATGAGCGGTTCTTCCTCTACAAAGAAGACGTCGATCTCTGCCTCCGCCTGCGGAAGGCCGGCTACTGGGTTCTCTTCTTCGACGGCGTTCACCTTCAGCACCTCGTCGCGCAAAGCACTCGCCGCAATCCCGGTCGGAGGTCCGACCGCGCGCACGTCGAAGGCTTCAGGAGCAGCGCGCTCTATGCCCGAAAGCACGTTGGCCCGGGGGCCGCGAGACTCATCGTTGCCTGCCTTCGCGCGATCTTGCTGGCGCGGATGGCCAAGAACCTCATCACGTTCTGTCTGTTCGGCCACGAGCGCGACCGCGAAAAGCTCGCCTGGATGTGGGAGGCCTTTCACACCCTGAACTCCCCGCCGAACGGCGGCGAAGGTCGTCTGGACGCTGAAAGGATGGATGACGCCGCATGACCGAAACTACTCTCTCTGAGCCGTCGATTCAGCCGCAGGCCCTGGACCATTCGCACGTCTGGGCGAATCGCGTCGACAGGGACCAGATGCGTAGAGACATCGCGCACCAGCTCTTCGAGAAGCGACGCTTCTACGAGGAGTTGCTGTACGTTTCGTACGGGTGCGGCGCGCGGAGAATCCTCGAGGCCGGCGCCGGAACGGCGCTAGACTCATTCTATCTGGCCGAACGATCGGGCGCCGAGCATCACGCGTTCGACATTGCCGACACCGCGATCGAGCTAGGGAAGCGAATCGGTGAGTTCTTCACGGAGCCCGTCACCCTCTACAAGGATGACGCCCTCGCCACGCGGTTCGAGGGCGGCTCCTTCGACATGATCTTCCACCAAGGCCTTCTGGAACACTTCGAGGATCCAACGGATCTCCTGACCGAAAACCTGCGGCTGTTGCGCCCCGGGGGATTCCTCGTCGTGGATGTACCACAGCGCTTTAGCCTCTACACGCTGATGAAGCGCCGGAAGATGGAGCGCGGGGATTGGCCGTGGGGATGGGAGCGCGAGTACACGGCGAGACAGATGAAGGAGCTGACGCGTGGACGCCCGATGGAGCTCGTTCGGCTCTCCGCCTGGGGCTACGACCACTACTCCGGACTGGTTCGCTGGCCCTGGCTCAAGCTCCAGCGGCGCAACCCATGGCGCGACACCACGCTCTTCAAAGCGCTGGACCGGGCACACTCGACCTGGATAGAGCCGATCTGGGAGTCGAGCTGGCGAATCCTCGAACGCATCGCGGGTCCCTACTTCATGATGAATGTGACCGGTATCTATAGGAGAATCCGGTGAGTATCGCGATTGATGCACGCGAGATCGGCCTCGATGAGACCGGGCCGGGCGTCTACACGCGCGAGCTGACGCGCCGCCTGGCCGACTGTCGGCCCGACATTTCGTTTCATCTCTTCTTCGCCACGCGCCCGGCGGAAGGCTCGATCCCCCGGGCCCACAACCTCATTCCTCACGTGCTGGGAAGGCCCGGCGGCCGCAAGATCGGCAACTTGATCTTCGAGCAGCAACTCCTCCCGGCGGCGCTGGCGACGCACTACTGCGATCTTCTTTGGTCGCCGGCGTTCGTCCTCCCGGTTCTCAAGCGCACCGCACACGTCGTCACCGTACATGACTTGATCCCGATCCTCTTTGCCGGTGAATACAGCCTGGCACGTCGGCTCGTCTACAACCCGCTGCTGCGGCTGACCAGCCGCCGGGCAAACCGTGTCGTTACCGTTTCGGACAGCTCCGCGGAGGATATTCGCCGCCTCTTGGGCGTGGAAGCGTCTCGCGTTCGCGTGATCCCGAACGGGGTCGATGCAACCTTTTGCCCGATCCGCCCGAGAGAAGCGACGCACGCATCCTCCCTCTTCGAACGGATCGGTGTCCGCGGCCGGTACGCGCTCTCCAGCGCCGGTCTTCTTCCGCGAAAGAACGCGCATCGCGTGGTCCACGCCTTCGCGCGTCTCGCCCGGGAACTTCCCGACGACGCGCCCGACACGCTCGTCTTCACCGGCAATCCCATGGCGGCCGGCGGAGACACATACTGGACGTCACTGGTGCGGGACGCCGAGACGGTCGGCATCGCGGACAGGATCTGCTTTTCCGGCCATCTGAGCCGTGCCGATCTTCGTCTGCTCTATGCGTTCGCGGAATGGAGCATCTATGTCTCCCTCTATGAGGGATTCGGCCTTCCGCTCGTCGAAGCGATGGCCTGCGCTTGCCCGGTGATCACCTCCAACCGCTCCAGCATGCCCGAGGTCGCCGGCGGTGCCGCCCTCGTCGTGGATCCGGAATCGGTGGACGCCATCGGATCGGCGATGAAGCTCATGACTTTGGATGAGACGCTCCGCGCGGAGCTTCGCCAAGGTGGCCTCAGACGGTCACGGGTCTTCTCCTGGGACGAAGGCGCGGCAAGGCTGATGGACGTGTTCGACGAAATCGTCGGCACCGCCCGACAGGAAGAGCCGATGAGGGAGGCCGCATGAGAATTCTCGTGAGCGGGCCGATGAGCCACGTCCCCGGCCACCTGACGTCGGGAAGCACGGACGCGTTCGAGGAGCTCGGGCACACGGTTGAGGTTCATGACTATCTACGCTTTCGAAACAACCCGCTGTTCAAGATTCTGAACCGCGCGCGGACGCATGTGCCGAAAGGAAGCGGCCCCTGGAATCGGGCGAAGCGCCGGGAGCTTCTGCGGGCCGTCCGCGAGTTCGCCCCCGACCTCCTGTTCGTGGTTCGCGGCGAATGCTACGACTCCCGGACCATCTCCGAGATCGGCGCCTCGGGTATCAAGACGGTGTTGTGGTCGCCCGACGATCCCTACCAGCACGGCACCGAGCTGGTGGCAGCGCCGGCGTTCGACAAAGTCTATGTGTTCGATCCGCACTATCTGGGCGCCCTTCGTGAGCGGGGCGTTCGTGACGCCGATTGCCTTCCCATGGCGTGCGACCCGCACGTCCACCGGCCGATCGATGTCGATGAAGGCGAGCGTCGCACGATCGGTGACGGCGTCTGCTTCGTCGGCACCTGGTATCCGAACCGGGAACGCCTGCTCAGGGCCGTGCGCGAGTACTCGCCGGACATCTGGGGCGGCGGATGGCGTCTGCCGCTGCTACGCCCCCGCCATCCGCTCAAGCCGCTCTATCGCGGCTACGCGGACGGGGAAAACATGGTGAGGATCTACTGCAACCATCGCATCGTACTGAATATCCAACATCCGCAGTCCCGCGAAGCGCAAAACATGCGGACGTTCGAGGCACCGGCGTGCGGCGCGCTCACGTTCACCGAGCGGACGAGCCAGCTTCCAGAGCTGTTCGTGGAAGACGATGAGATCGTGGCGTATGAGGGAATCCCCGAGCTGAAGATAAAGCTCGAGCACTACCTGACTCATCCGGATGACGCGGTGCGCGTTGCGGAAGCCGGGCTCGAGCGGGCGCGCGCGGATCATTCCTATACGCGTCGCATGGATCGCGTGCTCGCGGAGGCGGCATGACCGATCGGACGCGCATCGTGGCCGACACCAACACAGTGCCGAGTGCGGCACTCGTCGTGAACGATCCGGACCCGACGGACTGGGACGACTTCGTCGCGAAGGCCGACGGGGGTACGGTCTTTCAGACCGTTGCCTGGGGCGAGGCCCGTGCCGTCGCGGGCTGGACGCCCGTCCGGCTGGCCGCGATCGATGATCAGGGATGGGGCGCCGCGGTGCAGCTCGGACTCCGCAGACTCGGGCCGTTTCGAGTGCTTCTCGCCCAGCGCGGGCCGATGGTGCGCCCGGGGGCGGAAGCGGCGCTGGCTTCGCTGCTCGGTGAGGTCCATGCGCGGGCCCGAAGCGCCGGCGTCGCGTTCGTAAAGATGATGCCCGACTTCGAGCTGGAGGATCACCGGCTACACGCGTTCCGCGATCACGGCTATCGTCCGGTCCCCGGCGACGCATACGCCCACCGAGCGACCTATCGAATCGACCTCACCGGAGGACTGGACGCTGTTCGCGCCGGTCTCGAAGGCCGAACGCGGCGCGCCATCGCCCGCGCCGAGCGGGACGGAGTGGAGGTCCGCTCCGGAACCGGCCCGGACCTTCTGGACGCGTTCATCTCGCTCGCGCGGAGCACGTCGTCCCGCAACCGCTTCCCAGCGCCGTCACCGTCATTCCTGGAAGATCTTCTGCGGAGATTGAGCGATCGGGATCGCATACGCATCCTTGTCGCCCGCGTCCGCGACGTCGACACGGCCGCGGCGATCGCTCTCCGCTTCGCGGGACGTTGCACATACATGTGGGGCGGCTCGATCGCCGATCGCGAGCGCCGCCGATCGAATCCGAGCGAGGCGGTTCAGTGGGCGGCGATCCGCTGGGCCGTCGAGCGCGGCTGCCACGAGTATGACCTCCAAGGCGTCCCGCTGGGACGCGACGGTGAGCCCACGGGCGGGCTGACGCTCTTCAAGCGAGGATTCGGCGGCGACCTCATTCGACTCGTCGGAGATCTTGATCGTCCGATCTCGACACCGACTTACGCGTTGTGGCGCGTGCTGGAACCGCTCTATCTCGGAATGAAGGTAGGCCCATGATGCGCGATCACGCTCCGGTGCGCGTCCTGGCGTACCACAGCTTCACACCCTGGCCCGACGATCCGCTGGGTGTAGCGCCGGAGGAGTTCAAGCGCCAGATACGATGGCTGGCCGACCGGGGATGGAGCTGTCTCTCTCTTGACGCGTGGGTCGAGCACCTGGAACGCGGTACCCGTCCCACGCGATCGTCGGTGGTCCTGACCTTTGATGACGGCTACGCCGACAACCTTCACGAGGCGGCCCCCATTCTCGAACGGATGGGCTGGACAGCCACGACTTTCGTCGTCCCCGACGCCCTCGACGACGGGCGCGCGTTCGACCACGACCTGGAGAGACTGGAGGCGGACGCTCGGCTACCACGGCGCCGATCGTTGACCTGGGACGAGGCTGAGGATTGGCTCCATAGAGGCTTCGCCGTCGGCTCGCACACGATGACACACGCGAAGCTCACGACCGTCGAGTTCCCGACCGCCTGCGACGAGCTCTCACGATCCCGGGAGCGCATTCGTTGGCGTCTCAACTGCCGGGACCCGTTGTTTGCCTATCCTCACGGAGACGTGAACCACGCCGTGATCGGCGCGGTCCGGGACGCCGGCTACCGAGCGGGTGTCATCACACCCCCCACCGGGGGGATTCCGGAAACGCCGTGGACACTCCCGCGCGTGGGGATCTATTCGCGCGATACCGGCATCCGCTTTCGAATGAAGATGTCGGCCCTCTTCCCCGTCGTTCGTCGCGCTCGATTCCATCTCCGAGGACGCCGGATCAAACCGGGTACGCTCGAGCCCGCCGGTCGGACCCGCGCGCTTCAGGTCGTGACGTCGTCCGAGATCGGTGGCATCGAGCGGATGATGCTCCGACTCGTCCCGGCCCTCGCGCGCGAGGACGTGGATGCCGATGTGCTGTCGCCGAGACCGGAAGGAGCGCTCACAAAGCTCCTGGAGTCGCGTGGACTGCGCGCGGTCAGCCGGAGCTCCACCAACCCCATCGGCGAGATCATTCATCTGGCCCGCCATCTTCGGACACGTGCCGTCGAAGTGGTTCACGCGTACGGCGCCCGCGCGCTGCTCGTCTCACGCGTCGCCGCGCTCATCGCCCGACGGGGACGGCGGCGCGGCCTTCCGATCGTCATCACGGGCGTGCTCAGCACGAACCACGGAACCGGGCGATTGCGGCGCACGGCGGATCGCTGGACGGCTTGGCTGAACGACATCTATCTATCGAACTCACTTGCGGGCGCCCGCGCGCTTGGCTCGCGGCGGCTGGCTTCCCCTGAGAGGCACCACGTCATCCACGACGGTATCGATCCCGACCACGACGGTCCCAAGCGGCCACGGGCGCGCGTACGGGAGTCGCTCGGCTACACCGATACTCACCGACTCGTCATCACCGTGGCGAACCTGCGTCCCATGAAGGGGCATGATGTTTTGATCCGCGCCGCCGCGGACGTGCTTCGAAGTTTCCCCGATGCGCGATTCCTTCTGATCGGCCAGGACCGGATGGGCGGCGTGCTGCAGCGGGAAGCGGCGAAGCTCGCACCCGGTGGTGAGATACGGTTCCTGGGATATCGGGAGGACGTCGCCGATCTTCTGGGGGCATCCGACGTATTCGTTCTGCCGTCGGATTGGGAAGGCCTGCCGGTGTCGATGCTCGAAGCCATGCTGGCCGGCCTCCCCGTCGTCGCAACGGCCGTCAGCGGCATCCCGGAGGCCGTCACGGACGGTTCCGAGGGGTTTCTGATACCACCACGTGACCCCGAGCGGCTTTCGCTCGCGATTCGCCGACTCCTGTCAAACCCCGAGGAGGCGCGTCGCATGGGCCGGCGCGGCCGGCGCCGGGTACTTGAGGAATTTACGGTCACGGGGATGGCGGCGAAAACCGCAGCCCTCTATCGCGAGCGTATCGACGCGGGTTTTGTCGCGGGGGGCGTCTTGAGGAACGGCGCCCCGAAACCGATAACCGAAGGAACGGCACGCGGTTCCGGTCGGGAACCCCACGGCGGGCGAGTAGCCGTGGAACAAAAGAGAGTCGCCGTCGAATGAGCGAGGAGTGATACGTTGTCAACGCAGTATCGAGAACCTGGCGTTCTTCAAGCGATCGCGGGCCGAAAGATCCTCTTTTTCGCCGTCTTCAGCCTCTTTGTCGCGACGATCTCCATCGTTTCTCTCAGGATGGAACCGGTCTACGAGGCCACCAACGTTCTCCTGCTCGAGACGAAACGGCCACAGGACAAGATGTCGTCGTTTCTCAGCACGCAGAACCCTTTCTTCGGCCGAACCGAGATTCAGAACGAGATCCAGATTCTGAACAGCCTGAGCCTGCACCGGCAGGTCGCCCGCCGCATGCTCGCGGACGACGTCCCGCCGGCGCTGCTCCTCGAGGCCAAAGCGGAGGGAGCCAATCTCGAGTCCTGGATGCTCAAGCGGATGCGCGTGAAGGGCATCGACGGATCAGACGTCGTGAAGATCAAGTTCCGGGCCCGCCACCCCGGTGAGGCCGCGCGCTATGCCAATGCCGTCGCGGACGTCTACGTCGACATGTCGCGCTCGCGCGCCCGTGAAGAGATACGCCAAGTCAAAGAGTTTCTCGCCGAGCAGGTGGATCTCCTCCAGGGGCGCCTGACCAGCGCGGAGGACCGTCTCCTCCACTATCAGGAGGAGAATCACGTCACCAGTCTCTCCGATGAAACGAAGGTCCTCGTGGAACAGCTGGCGGAATTCGAGGGCGCGTATCATGAGGCGGGCGCCGATCTCGAGGCGCGCCGCGGGCAGCTCGAGATCTTGAAGGAGCAGCTGGATCAGGCACGCGCCGGGCTGGAGGGCGACGTCCCCGCCGTCACGGCGCCGCTCATCGGGGAACTCCGTTCCCAGCTCGCGGAGCTCATGGCGTACCAGGCCAAATACCTCTCCCAAGGATATGACCGAAGCCATCAGAAGATGCGCGAGCTGGAGCACCGAGTCGGTGAGATCAAACTGCTGCTGTCGGACGCGACCAAGAGCTTACTCGACAGCGATCGTCTGGTAACCAACCCGCTGGCCCGTGTCGAGACGCTTCTGGATCAGATTCTCATCGAGGAGGTGGCGCTCTATTCACTGGAGGCGCGCTACCGAACGCTCGAGGCGGTCGTGCAGAACTACGGAGACCGCCTGGAGGCGTTGCCGGAGAAGAGCTATCAGCTGAACCAGCTCGTTCGCAATTCGATGGCCGACGAGAAGCTCCTCGCCATGCTCGTGGAACGATACGAGGAAGCACGGATCGTCGAAGCGGGGCTCTTCGGTTCGGCCCGGGTCATCGACGGGGCCGTCATCCCGACCGATCCGATCCGCCCCAATCATCCGCTGAACCTTCTTTTCGGTTGTGTCTTCGGATTGGCCATCGCCGGTGCCGCGTGCGTCGTGGCGCAGCGGTCGCGC
>CAZAMP010000029.1:0-51874 GCA_964486455.1 uncultured bacterium
GAATCGGGCCTTCGCGACGGCTGGCCGGTCGACCTCGGCGCCCCGGGGGCCGGTTTCCCCTACACGCCGACGCTCCACGATATCGATGGCGACGGCGCCGACGAGATCTTCATGACCGGCGGCCACACGTTCGGTCTCAGTGGTGACGGTAGCTTTCTTCCAGGCTGGCCGACCAGCGAAATGGCCCACATGGGATACGGAACGAACGGAAACAAGCCGGGGCCATCGGTCGCCAACCTAGACAACGACGGGGACAGCGAGATTCTATGGACCGAACGGGACTGGTGGGCCGGAAGCTCGCGCATGTGGTGTTTCAACGGCAAGAACGCCGATGGAAGCGATCTGCCGGGCTTCCCCCAACAAGCGCTGGACACGCCGTCGAACGCGCTCGACACGCCGTTCGTGCTCGCGGACACGGACGCCGACGGAAACCTCGAGGCTTGGGGCGCCCATACCCTCGGCAATACGTTCGTCCACTATCGGGTTTCCGGATTCGACCATCTCGGTAGTCGCCTGTTCACGACCGACCTCGATCCGGCCGAGAACATCGTTTCGCTTTACTTCGGTGATGTCGACGGCAACGGCAGCAAGGAGATGTTCGGCGTGTCGTGGCTGGATCCATCGTATTGGCTGCACGTGTTCGACTCGGACGGAAACGAGGCCGTCGGCTACCCGGTTCGTCTCCACACGTTCTCTTCCGGCTATCTCGCCCTGAGCCCGCCCGTTCCCGTCGATTTCGATGGCGACGGCGACCTGGAGTTCCTCTTCGGACAGTGGGGCGGCGGCACCTCTCAAGCGTACTGCTCGCACCATGACGGCAGCAGCTTCGCCGGCTTCCCGTTTCAGATCGCGACTAGCAGCCAGCTCTTCTACGTGGGACTCGGCGACATTACAGGCGACGGCGAGCCGGAACTCATCGCCACCGACAACCACCTCGGCGGCAACTACCGCGCGCTTGCCATCGATATCGCATCCGCAACACAACTGCCGGGCTGGCCGTTCGCGCTCTCCGACTGGCCCAAGGGCTTTCCGACGATCGCCGACATCGACAACGACGGAATCCAGGATGTCTGCCTGGCCACTGACGGCGGTGAGCTGTATGCCGTTTCGGGCGATGGCCAGGTCATCAGCGGGTACCCGAAGCAGATGATCTCGCCGTCCATTTCCGGCGTCGCGGCGGGAGACATCGACGGCGATGGGCTCTTCGAACTCGTCGCGTCTACCTGGGACGGCTGGGTCTACGCGTGGGATACCACCGGTGAAGCGCTGCCGGGGCGCGCGGACTGGCCGATGCGCGGAATCGACGCCCGCAACACCGGCGTATTCGGAGACGTCGCCCCGACGACGGCGGTTGACACCGGCGTCATCCCGCCCGGACTCGACCTTCGCGTCGAGCCGAACCCGGTGACGTTTGCGGCCGGCTTCTCTCTCGACACGACTCGGGGCCCGGTCACACTTCGAATCTACGATGGCGCCGGACGGGCGGTGGCGACACTCAACAGCAGCGCCGCCTCCCGAATCGTGTGGACACCACAGGCGACGAACGCGCCCGGCGTCTACTACGCGCGCTGCACGCAGGACGGAGTCTCCAAGACTGCGCGCTTCGTGCTTCTCCGATGACGATCGTCCGGCGTGGCTCATCACGCCGGCGGGCGCACGGGTGATCGGCAGCGTCGGCTCGAGGCTGTTTAGCTCCGGACCGGCGAGTTCCGTTCCGCCGCGACCTCCGCCACCGCGCGAACCGCGGTCACGATGTCATCGCGCGTGGTGAACGGTCCTGCCGACATGCGCACCGTGCCACGGGGCGTCGTGCCGTGGTGCTCGTGAATGAGCGGCGCGCACTGCAGACCGGTCCTCGTGAGGACGTCGTGATCAACGTCGAGAAGTGTCCCCACGTCGGACGGATCGTAGCCATCGACCGTGAACGACATCGTGGCGACTCGGTTCTCCAGCTTCGTGGTCCCGCGTAGGGCCAGCCCGGGGATCTCCCTTAGCCCTGACTGAAGCTCAGCCAGAAGCTCCATCTCGTGCTGATAGATGTTGTCGAGTCCACGCGCTTCGATCCAGTCGAGTCCCGCCGACAGCCCCGCGATGCCGGCCAGGTTGAGCGTGCCCGCTTCCAGCCGGTACGGGTATTCGGTGAGATGAGTCAGCTGTGCGCTCTTGACACCCGTTCCTCCGTAGATCGTGCCCTCGATTTCAGCATCATCAGCCACACAGATCCCACCGGTCCCTGTCGGCCCCAAGAGACCCTTGTGGCCGGTGAAGGCGAGAAAGCTGATGTTGCACTCTGACATGTCGATCGGGAGAACACCGGCGGTCTGGGCCGAATCCACGGCGAACAGAACACCGCAGTCGCGACAAACCGCACCGATGGCCTTGAGATCCTGCACGACACCGGTGACGTTCGAGGCGTGATTGACGATGACGAGCTTGCTGTTCGGCTTGATCGCCTTGCGGATATCTTCCGGATCGACGTAGCCGTCCGAGTCCGCCGTCACGAACGTCGCCTCCGCTCCGATCTGAACGCGATGGTTGACGGGGCGGATCACCGAGTTGTGCTCAAGGACGGTGGTGACGATGTGGTCGCCGGGATTGACGACGCCGTTGATGATCAGATTGAGACTCATGGTCGCGTTCAGGGTGAAGACGAGACGGTTGGGGTCTTTAGTCTTGCCGGCGTCGATTAGACTCTTATTGAAGAAACGCGAGAGCGCGATTCGCGTTCCGTGGATCATCTGCTCGGCTTGAATCGCGAGGTCACAACCGGTGCGGCCGGGGTTCACACCGTTTTCTTTGTAGAAGTCCCGCACGGTGTCGTGAACGACATCCGGCTTCGGGTAGCTGGTTGCCGCGTTATCCAGATAGACGAACTGTTCCATTGGAGACTCCTCACCCCTCACCGCACAGGCCCCATGCCCAGCGACGCACCCGGCCAGCCCGGCTGGCTTCCGAAAAACGACAGATTTGTCAACAGGATACCATTTCGCGGGCGGGAGCGGCGAGTGCCGCGATAATGAGAGCGACGGCGCAGGAGCGCGCGTGTGCCCGCGGGACTACGGTCGCCCCTCTCTGGGAGGAGGGCCGGGACGTCCCCACGGCATGATCGCCACATAGCCGCGACGCTGCTCCGGAGATAGCAAGCGAAGCTCGGTGACCATAGCCTCGGTCACCAACGAATCGAGTCCGGTCTGGGCGCGGTGGAGCGCCTGGGACAGGCGCCTGAACTCGTCCATCTCCAGGTTGGGTCCTTCGACGACCCTCGCGAGCCGTTCCCGGGCGTCTTCCATGGCGCGTCTCTGGCGAAGGATCTTGGGCATCGAGGAGGACAGCTGCTCGCGTATGGCGTCTTCCTGCTCGCGATCGATCCGGAGATGATGGCGCATCCGGTCAACGTGACCGTTGACGAGATCCTCTGCGCTCGGAAGATCACGCTGACCGGGGCCGAGCGGACCCCTACCCGGCGGCCGTTCACCGGGTCGCCCCGGTGGAGGCGGCGGCATCCGCATCACGTCGCTACGGCGCGGTTCGCCGGCATCGCGCAGCTGCACGTAGAGCAGGCCCGCGTTGAGACCCAACGAGAGGGCCAATAGGAGAAACCATCCACGCTTCATGCGCTATCAACTCCCACCATCATCGGAGAAGCTCAGGTAGCTGTCGCCGAACGCGACCTGAGAGTCGCCAAACATCGTAGACCCCACGGTCGTCCAGATCGTCTCCTCGGTGCTGATCGCGGTCGCCGGGCGGTCGACCGTTCCGACGAGAAGCCCGAGTGCGATGCCCGCGGCCACGGCCGCCGTGGCCCCGAAGGCGAAGGCCGGTCCGAGGCGCCGCTCGGCGGATCGGGCGATCTCCGCCCGCACGTACGGCCAAAACGACCGGGCCGGGTCAGGCGCGGCCGCCGCGCGGAGTCTCTCCATCACGCGCGTCGATTCGTCCAGAACACGACCACAGCTCGCGCAGGCACGACAATGCGCGAGGACCCGCTCCGCTTCGTCGGCCTTCAGCTCGCCGTCCAGATAGGCCGGGATCCGGTCATCGACGTGTCTTTCGTTTGAACTCATCGTTCGTTCTGTCCCGCTTTGCCCAGTGTGCTCCGAAGGGCGCTCATCGCCCTCGCGAGAAGCGCCTCCACCGCCGATGTCGTCGTGTTCATAGTAGCGGCGATCTCTCGGTAGCTCATGTCCTGATAGTGTCGGAGCACCATCGCCTCACGCTGGCGATCGGGCAAGCTCGCGAGGGCCGAGCGGACCCACTCACCGGTCTCTTCGCGCTCGATCCTAGCGCTGGGGGCATCCGTGCCGGTTTCGCGATCATGCAACTCCTGCCGAAACGGGATCCATCGCACGATCCGCCGGCGGCGCAATCGGCTTCGCGCTAGATTTCCGACGATCCGAAAGAGCCAGCTCTTGAACTGCCCGGACGGACGATAGCGCCCCGCATGTTGGTGCAGACGAAGAAAGGTCTCCTGACCGAGATCTTGTGCGTCGTCCGGGCTCCCGAGCATCCGCTCGAGAAACGCGAAGACCGGCCCTTCCCATCTGGCAATGAGCGCTCGCAGCGCGCTTTCGTCTCCATTCGCCACACCTGTCATCAGCTCATCGTCTGTCAACCCGGGTTCCTCTCGTGGCTCGTGCAGTCAGCGCCACAGGATACCCGACATCCGACCGAAGTGGTCAGGTTCAACGTCGTTCCGTTCCGAGCCGCGGGGATCCCGTATAATCCCCTGACCATGGCAATCCTCCCCCGCGTCTCGATTCCCCGAACGCACTGAGCGGCCCCGTCCTTCGGAGAATCGGACCCGGTGCGTGCTTTCGTCGATTTCCGCGAAGGAACGGCTGACATCGCGCGTTTGGTGGGGAAACATCGTGGCCTGAAGATTGCACGCCATGCACGAAATCGCATTGCAGGCAATTGGATGTCATTCGATCCAGGGAACCCCGTAACTCTCGCAATCGAAGAGATTACGACGGCCGGCCCGTTCAGGGGCGTTCGGCCGGGGAATAGATTCGCACGAAGGAGACGGGTCATGAAATGCAGCGTCAGCGTGGTAATTGCGGTCATCGTCCCGACAGCGGTTTTCGCGGCCCTCTCCCCTCCCTCGCATCCGCTCTTCGAGGAGGACGCGGTCCACGAGATCCATCTGACATTTCATCAGGCGGACTGGTGGGACCAGCTCGTCGACAACTTCGAGGGGCACGACGATCCCATCTACCTCGCGGCCGAGTTCGATTGGGAGGGCGTGCATTTCGACTCCATCGGCGTCCGTTTCAAGGGTAACAGCAGCTACATGGGCTACCCCGGCGTGAAGAAGTCGTTCAAGCTGGACATCGACGAATACCTCTCCGACCAGAACATCGACGGCCTGGACAAGCTGAATCTCAACAACGGTTTCCTGGACCCGAGCTTCGTCAGGGAGAGATGCGCCTACGAATTGTGCGAAGCCGTCGGCCTCGCCACGGTGCGCACGAACTATGCGGCGCTCTACATCAACGGGGACTACTGGGGTCTCTACACACTCGTCGAGCAGTTTGACCAGCAGTTCATCGAAGGCCGATTCGGTGCCGGCGAAGAAGGAAACCTCTGGAAGGGAGACCCGAACGGAACGCTGGAGTACCTCGGAGCCAATGAATCCGCCTACTACAACTCCTACGAGCTCGAGACCAACGAAGTGGAGAACGACTGGTCGGCGTTGGTGGAATTCGTCGACAGACTGAACAACACTCCGATCGGTGACCTGGTCGACAGTCTTCACACACAGATTGACGCCACGACCGCGCTCGCCATGCTCGCGATCGACAACTTCACGGTGAACCTCGACAGCTACGTCGGTCGCTGCGTGAACTACTACTTCTACCACCGCGACCTGGACGGACGCTTGGCGTTCGCCAAGTGGGACATGAACGAGGCGTGGGGCGTGTTCAACATGTGGAACATGTCGCTCACCCAGCTCAAGCAGCTCGACCCGTTCTGGGTGAACCCGAGGCCCGGCGAAGATCGCCCTCTGGCCGAACGTCTATTTCAGGTCAGCGCGTACGAGGATATCTACCTCGGGCACATGAAACGCCTGATGGCCGGCGTCGCGCAACCAGACACCCTCGTCGCCCGCATGGAAACGCTTCGCGATCTAGTTCGCCCGTACGTCTATGCGGACAACAACAAGATGTTTTCGAACGCCCAGTTCGACGCGGCGATGAGCACGAACATCTACGACGGGCCGCGCCTCATACCGGCCCTCGAACCGTTCATCAGGGATCGGGACAGTTGGCTCCGCAGCCAGATCGGCGAGTGGACGCCGATCGAGGGTTTGGTCGTCAACGAGCTCATGGCCGACAACGTCTCCACGATCGATGACGAACTCGGCGACTTCGACGACTGGATCGAGATCGCCAACGTGGGTGGATCGCCCGTGGACCTCACCGGTCTGTCGCTTGCCGATCATTTCGATGGCACGACGATGTTCACCTTCCCATCGATGAGCCTCGACCCGGGCGAGTATGTCCTCGTCTGGGCGGACGAGGAGCCGCTGGAGGGCGACCTTCACGCCCCGTTCAAGCTCGACTCGGACGGTGAGGACGTCTATCTGGTGGACGGGACGGTCATCATCGATCACGTGACGTTTCCCGCGTTGGGTACGGACCTGAGCTGGGGACGATGGCCCAACGGAACCGGCCCGTGGCAGCTCCTGAGCGTTGCCACACCGGGCGCGGAGAACCAAAATCCAGAGGAGCCGGAGGTCGTCGTTCTCGTCATCAACGAGTTCCTGGCGCTCAACAACGGCACGAACCAGGACGAGATGGGCCAGTTCGAGGACTGGGTGGAGATCTACAACCCCGGGGTGGAAACGGTCGAAATGGGCGGCCTGTTTCTGACGGATGACCTCGCACAGACAACGCAGTGGATGTTCCCGGACACGACGATCGAGGCGAGTGGCTTCCTCCTGGTCTGGTGCGACAACGACGAGACCGACGGACCGCTACATACCAACTTCAAGCTCAGCGGCGACGGCGAGGAGATCGGTCTCTTCGGTCGGCTCGCGGCCGGCAACAACACCATCGACAGCTACGCGTTCGGCGCACAGACCGCCGACATCAGCGAGGGGCGCCTGCCGGACGGCGATGACAACTGGGTATTCTTCGAGGTGCCGACACCGGGCGACAGCAACACGACGACGGCGATCGACGATGAAGACACCGGTTCGCCGGCGGGCGCGACGCCGCTCGCGTTGCTGCCGAACCGCCCGAACCCATTCAAGCCTCAAACCACGATTGCGTTCACGAGCCCGAACCGAGGGCTCGTCCGCGTATCGGTCTTCGACGTGGCCGGACGATGGGTCGCCACGCTGACGGACACCGAGTACGACGCCGGTTCACACTCGGTGATCTGGGATGGTCGCTCGGAGCGCGGACTGCGCGTTCCGTCCGGGGTCTATGTCATTCGAATGGAGTCCGACGCGGGCGCGCGGAGCATGAAGGTCATTCTCGCCCGATAGTGCCGACACATCGAACACGCGTGAAGCGGGGTTCCCGAGTCACTACGCATCTCGGGAGTCCGCTAGCGGCGAACCACACCGATGACGTTGGGGATCGGATGCCCGCCGCGGCTATCGTCGTTCTCGTTGAATCCGGTCTCGTAGCTGCCGACGAGATGACGAGTCGTTTCCCCCAGACGGATGAAGAGCTGTGCCTCGGGCCCGCCTTCCAGATGTTGCGCGCAGACGAGATCGATGGGAAGCGACAACAGGATCTCGTTCAGGTCGTGCATCGAGTGGGGCGATCGACAGAAGATGAGCAGGATGTTCCCGTGCGCGTCCTCCCCGAGCGCGGCTTCACTCCATTTCTTGTTCTGCGGTGACCATCTGTTCTCACAATCCCGCTTGATGAGCCTCAGGTTCTGAATGACGCCGTTGTAGCGCGCTCGAACTTTGGACATCGCGACTTCATCGAGGTCGAAGATCCGGAAGGGGGGATCGTCCCCGTCCCGCGGGCCAAACGCTGCCACGGACATGTAGTCATTGATGTTGGAGTTGTTGACGTGGTCCCCGTTGCGGAGATAGCCGATATGGGTCCGGTAGTCGGTCCCGAACATCCCGGCGTTCGTGACGACATCCAGGCCGAACTCGTCGCTCCACTGCTTCGCCGACACCCCACGGTCGAGGCCGAGCTCACTGATACAGAGCACGCGGAATTCCCAGATGTCGGGATCGATCCTCAAGACACTCACGGCGGCATCGCCCACGGGGAGTTCCGGATCGGTTTCGAATTCACCGAGGGCCATGCCTTCCGCCAACTCCCTCCACACGGTGGGCGCGCCGGATCGTTCCAGGGCCTGAGCATTGAGGACCATCGCGGTCCCGAGACCCAAAAGAGGCATCAGGAGGCTTGATCGTGAGAGGTTGCCCATGGTGCCACCGTCGTTAGGATCCGATCGTCCAACCGGTACCGGCCATTCACCGCGATTGTGGCACACAAGGCAGCCCGCTGACTACGCCCACCCTTCCCCGTACTTCGGCGGCGCCATCAGGTGGGGATCCGTGGCGGAATGAACGTCGCGGAGGACCCGCGGCCGTTCGCGAATGGCGCCAAATGCTTGCGTGACAAAGCCCTTCCTTGACGCGTTTCGTCTCCGATGATAGGGTCGAGACGGTGGCGTACGGAGTGCCGTGTTGGATGCGATAGAGACCCCATAGAGGACCTCACGATTATCTTCGGTGTAAACTCCCCAGCATTAACACGTTCGCCCTGTGGTCAACCGGTCGTCGTGGCTTCCCTCCCCATGGGTCGGAGCCCTGGATCAACCCGTATGTGCTCACCAAAACGGTGAGGGCGAGAAGGATCGGTCATGTCGAAGAGAATCTACGTCGGGAACCTCCCGTTCTCGGCTACGGAAGATGAAATCCGGGCGCTGTTTGAGGCGCACGGAGCCGTGCACTCAGTCACCCTCATCGAAGACCGCGAGACGGGCCGGCCTCGTGGTTTCGGCTTCGTCGAGATGGACGACGACGCGGCGGACGCCGCCATCGCTGCTGTCTCAGGAACGGAAATGGGCGGGCGGACACTCAACATCAACGAGGCACGCCCGCGAAACGAATCCAGGGGCGGTGGAGATCGGTGGTAGGTGTTCACACGAACCCCGATCCAGGACCCGCCAGCGGCCGGACGACCCGACGTCTCATTGGTTTAGAAAATCAATGGAACCCAAACGCAAGCGCGTACTACAATCCAGGTAGGAAACAATCCAAGTAGGAGATCATGGCAAAACGGAATTACTACAGTTTCAACAAGCGCCAGAAAGAGATCAAGAAGAAGGAAAAGGCACAGAAGAAGCTCGAGCGCCGGCTCGCCAAACGCAAACGTGAAGACGGTGAAGAGCTTACGGAAGCTCCGGACGATCCCGGCGCAGTGACGACCGAAGAGACCGAAGAGACTGATGAGCTCGAGAGTGATCCGCAGAGTGCCGCCGACCCACCGTCAGCGGCGCGGGAGTGACCGGGTTCTCCGGTCTGCATCCCGAATATGAGGACCGTCCCTGAGGCAAGGATGAAGAAGACACAAGCACTGACGGCACAGAAGCTCAGCTCGACTCTCGGCACGCACGAGCCGCCGGGCGAACATCGCAGGCTTCGTCCGCGCGACCTGGAGGCACTCCAACGCCTACGGGACTTGGGGCCCCTCACGATACCTCAGGCCTATGATTGCGGACACGCGGACAGCGAAACCAGCGGTCACGGTATGAACCGACTGGTCGCATCCTCGTGCGCCGTTTTTTGCGGCTGGGACTCGGCCACCGACGACGGTCTCTGGACCATCACCGAGCGCGGCAGACGGACGTTGACCCGCATCGAAAGCTGACAGGCGCCCGCCCGTACAGATCCTCCACTCTGCATCAACGTCCTGGGAACGTGCGAAACTAGTTGGCGAGATCGCTGATCTCCGCCGGCGAAACGATCTTACTCAGCCGGTCCTTCAGGGCGAGCCGGGCCCGATTGATGCGACTCCTCACCGTCCCCCCGGGAATGCCCAGAATGTCAGTGATCTCCTCGTAGGAGAGTTCTTGTAGATCGCGCAAAACCAGAACCTCCCGGTACTTCGCCGGGAGCGCCTCCATCGCTTCGTGGATCAGCCGGATGGAATCCTCACGCCTGGTGTACTTCTCGACGCGGGCATTCTCGTCCTCGATGTGAAGCGTTCCACCCTCGTCCATGCCGGTGACCGTATCGATAGCAACCAACGATCCGCGTCGCTTTCTGTTTCGTATCTTGTTTCGCGCGAGATTCACGGCGATCGTGTAGAGCCACGACGAGAAGCGTCCCTTCCGCCTGTACTTCTCTCGGTACGTGAACACCCGGAGGAAGACTTCCTGCGTGAGATCCTCGGCGAGGTGTCGATCACCGATCCAGCGGGTGACGAGGTTGAGGATCTTCGAGCTGTAACGATCGACGAGAATGCGAAAGGCATCTTCGGATCCCCGTCCGCATGCGATCATCAAGTCCTCATCGCTTTGGGCGGTGAGGTCGAGAGCTTGCGTCGCGGCCACCGGTTCTGGAAACGGCAGAACGTTGCTTCTCATGATAGCCCTCCCATCAGCGGAAATCGGGGGTGGCGCCCCCGCCCCAGCACCGACTTCCCATGGCCGTTTCCGTGGTCGGAACCGATCCATGACCGGAAACGGTCTACCGTCTATGCAATCAAGCTCCGTGCCGAACCCGACACGGCCGGACAGACCTCGTAACACCATGCAAAACAACGGGGAACACCATTGCTCTCGAACCGTGATCGGTTTCGACGCGCATTCGAGTCACACCGTAGTGTGACTATTCTGCCACAGGTGGAGCACCTGGCCTATTAGCCGACCAAACTGATACAATTCTCCGTATACTTGGATGGAAGCGATCGGAAGGAGATCATCCTGCGACATCTACCACTGCTGTTGAGCGTCGCGCTCATCGTACCCGTCGTCACGACCGCGACGACGTGGTACGTGCCGACGGACGCGACCACGATCCAGGCCGGCATAGATTCGGCGGCCACCGGCGACACCGTGCTCGTCGCGTGCGGCACCTACTTCGAGTTCGAGATCATCATGAAGTCGGGTGTATGCCTTCGGGGCGAGACCGGCGATCCCGAATGCGTCGTGGTTGACGCACAGGGGCAAGGCAGCGTCTTCGAGTGCGATGATGCGGACAGCACGACCCTTCTCGAAGGCCTCACGATAGCCGCAAGCGGCTCCTGCTGAAGCGGGGGTGGCCTGGCGTGCCGGGCCTCATCACCGAAGGTGAGAGACTGCGTCTTCCGCGACAACACGGCCGGGAGCCTCGGTGGCGGAATGTACTGCTCCCTGGAGTCCGCGCCCGTGTTCGAGCGATGCGTCTTCTCCGGGAACTCGTCCCTGCGCGGCGGGGGTGTCGCCTGCCACACTGCGACGCCCCGATTCATCGATTGCCTCTTCATTGACAACTACGCCTCCAACTCGGGCGGAGCGTTGTCGAGCTTCTACTCATCCCCGGTATTCAGCGGATGCACGTTTGTCGGCAACTCCGCCGGCAGCTTCGGCAGCGGAATGTGGTTTCAGGGCTCGCCGGCCCCGGCCGTCGAACGGACGATCATTGCGTACGGCCGACAGGCCGCAGCCGTTCATTGTGACACGCTCACAACACTGTCCATCTCCTGCTGCGACATCTACGGCAACACGGGGGGCGACTGGGTAGGATGCATCGCCGATCAGGAAGGCGTGAACGGGAACTTCAGCGCCTCCCCGATCTTCTGCGGAGCGGACTCCGGAGACTTCACACTCTCCGCAAACTCGCCATGCCTCCCGGGCAACCACCCCAACGGAGATGATTGTGGTCTGATCGGAGCGTACGGCGAAGGCTGCGATGCGATCGCCGTTCCCGTTGACGACATCGCTCGAGCCAGGCTTCGCGTCCGGCCGAATCCCTTTCGCTCCGCCGTTCGGTTGACGGCGGAACCGCCGCCTGCCGGGGAGATGTTCGTCGACGTATTCGATGTCGCCGGCCGCCGGATCCGGTCGTTTAGACCCCATTCCGCCACCGAGACGATCGAGTGGGGCGGTCTCCGCGACGATGGCCGCACCGCTTTGCCGGGCATGTACTTCATCCGGGTATCCACCCGCGAATGGGTGGATACCCGGCGCGTGCTACTGATCCGCTGACCGCCGGACGGGTGCCGGCCGGGGGAATGGATCGCCCGGAACGGCCCTGCCCCCCCACCACTGCCCCACTTCACTATCCGCTCCCAATGACCGATACTATGGGCACAGGCCTCCGGCCGAGCGCTCATCTCCGACGACCCCCCGGGCACGCCTGGGTTCCGTCGGGACGGAGGCTACCTCGAGCAATCAGGAGAGAACGATGGACAAGCTTCGTATCGGTATCAACGGATTCGGCCGAATAGGACGCTGCACGTTCAAGATCCTTCACGAAATGAACGAGGTCGAGATCGTCGGGATCAACGACCTCGCCGACATCGGGGATCTCGCATACCTGCTGAAGTATGATTCCATCCATGGCTGGTATCCGACCAAAGTCTCCGCACAGGAGACGAGCCTCGTCGTCGACGGGCGACCCATTCCCTTCTTCGCGCGGTCGAACCCGGTCGAGATCCCCTGGGGCGAGCTCGGCGCGGACATCGTGCTCGAGTGTTGCGGTGCGTTTCGCGCCCGCGACAAGGCCGGGCTCCATCTCGAAAGTGGGGCCAAGAAGGTCATCATCTCCGCCCCTTCACCTGACCCGGACGGGATGTTCGTGTTAGGGGTAAACTCCGACACCTACGATCCGAAGAAGCACACGGTGGTCTCCATGGCGTCGTGTACGACGAATTGCCTGGCGCCGGTGGCCAAAGTCCTGAACGAGTTCTTCGGCGTCGAGCACATGATGTTCACGACCGTGCACGCCTACACGTCGAGCCAGGCGCTCATGGACATCCCGGTGCGCAAGCGGCGCCGCGGGCGTTCCGCCGCGCTCTCTATCGTGCCAACGACCTCGGGGGCGGCAAAGGCCACCGAACGGGTGCTTCCCGAACTCGAAGGTCGCATCACCGGTATGGCCATGCGCGTGCCCGTCCCGGACGGATCCGTGACCGACGCGGTCGTCCAGTTGAAAAAGGACGCGACGGTCGAAGCGGTCAACGGCGCGCTTCAATCGGCGGCTGAGGGTTCGGCGCTCAAGGGTATCCTGCGCGTCACGGATGAGCTGCTGGTGTCGCGAGACATATTGGGCGACTCGCACTCGTCGATCGTCGATGCGGAGTCGACCATGGTCATGCGGGATCGCGTCGCCAAGGTGATCATCTGGTACGACAACGAGTGGGGATACTCCGCCCGTCTCGCCGACTTCGCAAAGATGATGGGCGAGCGGGGGCTCTAGTCGTTGATCGTCATGACTTGATCGGGGTAGGCGCCGCGCCCGCGGCGCCTACTTAACCATCAGCATCTTCCCTGCCAGGATGGCGTCGACTTGGTTCTCCATTGTGACACCTATCTCGCTCTTGACGAGTTGCAGGAGCTCCTCGGTGGCGGCGTCCCGAAGACACACTCCGTCGGCACAAAACATACCCGGGAAGACGAGAAGAAGGATTGCGACACAGAGGTTTCCTGTGACCACATCCCAAGGCGTTCACGGTAGGCGGAAACGACGAATCCCAGTGTAGCGGAGGACGAAGGGCCGGCTACCTACCTGTGGTGCAATAGCGTACGGGAAGTGCAGTTATGGACATCACGCAGCCTTCTTGTTCTTCTTGATCTCCCCTTCGCTTGCCTTGGAGTGAACGTCCCACTCATCGACGAGCCCTACAACAGACACATTGCGGGAGGAAGACTTACAAAGATCGAGGTGTGGCACATCCTGAGCGGCCAGGATGCTCCCGCCACAATCGTGTGTGAGTCGAACGGTGGGGCGGTCGAACTCCGCACCAGCCGTGACCACCACTCCCCGCTGCCCAGAGGAGAGAATGACGCGACTGCCCGGTGGATACAAACCCATGGCGGACAGAAACACACGAATGGAGCCAGGATCATACCCCTGCCTGTCGCTGAGCATGATCTCATACGCGCGGCGCGGGCTCAGATTCGGTTTGTACGGACGAATCGCAGTGAGTGCCTCGAACACATCGCAAACATGGAGCAGAGAGGGCAGCCAGCCGGGCCTGACGCTCATCACATGATCGGGATATCCTCCCCCATCGTGACGAAGATGATGTGCCCACGCGGCAACGACCGCCCGAGGACCCGCGGTGCGATTCTCAAGGAGGATCTCCGCGCCGAAACGCGCATGCTGCTGCATGATCATTCGCTCTTCGTCGTTCAAGCTCCCGGGCTTGTAGAGAATCTCATCGGGGATCCTCGACTTCCCGACATCGTGTAGCAGGCCGGCGGTCGCGATTTCGACAAGGACATCCCGATCGACGCCGAGATGCGAGCACACGAGGGTGAGGATTGACGCGACGCGAACAGAGTGTCCGACCGTATAGCAGTCATAGTCGGGGTATCTAACCATCTGCATGATGTCCGTGAAGCTGTTTTCCGTGGACGTGAGCAGCCGTTCACTGACCGATCGCGCGTTGGCAATGTCCAGACCGACACGTCGTTCCGCCTGTGAGTGCACATCCCCCACCGTCGCGAACAGTGATTGATACACGGCGACGCTCTCTTCCGCCTCATTGCCACATGGGTCGTCGGGGTGCCAGGCATCGGTCCCCTTGAAGAGAAACTGACCGAACCAGCCTGGATCCTCATACGTGGGCGAGAGTTCGATATGGCGGACTCCCCTCGCCGACAGGAGCAACCGCGCCGCAGCAAGATCCTCGCACGATTCCCTGCATTCCGCCGCAACGGAGAAGAACGTCGTCACGTCCCGCATGGTGATCCCGTTTTCGAAGAGAAATCCACCGCAATGAAGCTGCGTAGCGAACTCCACCAGGCGGTGACCGACGATCGTCGGACCGATCAGATAGCGCCCCTCGTGCACCAGCTTGCCATCGACAACACCAAGGAAGAAGCTGGACTCTTCGCCAACCAGAAAGAGACCCTTGAGATGGTCCAGGAATTGTCGAGCAGCGGTCTGCACTCTGGGGTGATTTCCGGGATAGAGCTTCGCGTGCGTGATGCCGTTGCAGAGTTGAATGATGGGATCGTTGTGCGGGTCGCTCATCCCTGAACTCCAGTGCGTGTCGGTGACTCGCTGTCTTCAGCTCCGGCTGAGTCGAGCGCCTTCAATGCCTCGCGCGCGGCGCGCCGGCACGCCTTCGGCCAGATGGGGAACAGGAAGAAATGCCGTGCCCTCATGATCTCGACGAGCACGGATCTCACCCCGTCTATCCGAGGATCGCATAGCGTTTCAATTGCCGTGGGGATCCAATCTTCCCGGCGTCGTTTCTGAGGCAGTGTCGACAGCGTGCTCACCACGATTCGGCCAAGCATTCCAGTGAGCTTCTCGGACGCTTGCCCTGAGGCAATGGAGCGGAGAAACTCGACCATGAGAGCCTGATGCGTACGTGAATAGTCGGAGATGCAACACAGCGCCTTGGTGCCCTTGATCCGCGGAGCGCTGCTCTTGAACGCCCGCAAGAGCAATGACCCAATGATGTCCCCTCGATCGGAAAAGAGGAGACTCTCGTACACGGAATACAACTCATTGATCGGTGGACAGAACACTCGCTCTGACAACCGTCCCGACGCAATCGCTTCGAGGCGATTGAGGCGTGGGATGCCCTCCCGCATCGACTTCGGGGGTGCGAGCGCCACCAATCTGTGAAGCGACCTGCTTATGCCAGGCGCAAGACCATCGAGTCCGATCAGGATTTCGTTCGTTATGTGCGGCCATGCGATTTCGAGAACCCGTTCGGAAGCCCCGTCGCAGACATCTCTGAGGAAGACCGCGGCGCTTTCGGATTCAGAGTGGCGAAAGACCTTGAGCAGAATCGGCAGCGAGCGATCAGCGATCGTCTCGCTCACCCTTTCGAGCTGGTGCTGGAGAGTTCCTCTCAATAGCTCGCGCTCGCGGCAATCGAGTGGAGTCGCCAGCTCCTCCACCAGGATTTGACTGATCTTCGGATGGGCGACCGGGCCGCTGTCCACAAACACCGTATCGAGGAGAATAGACAGGTAGAGTGAGCGATCTTCGAGCTCCGCGAAATCGAAGTCGACATCCGGGAGCGCCCACGCCCCCAGCGCCTCACAGAGTTCTATCACCGACAACTCGTGCTCGTCCTCGTTCGTTTTGAGATCGTGATGGGAGTCATCACACGCCGTCTCACCCAACTCATCCGACATATCCCGCAGGATCTTCGTCAACAACTCCACAGTCTCTCGGTCATCCGACAGCGCGAGCGCCTGTTCAGTGGCCTCCAGGATGCTCAAGATGCCGGTGGTGTCGTTCGCGTGGGATTGTACGAGCTCCCCCATTGCCTTCTGCACCGCCTGGGCTCCCAGCACGAGCACTTCATCCAACGTGCGCTTGTTGCCGGTCGTGTTCAATGTGGGATTGCTCGGGCTCTTTTCGACCCTTTCGATCAGCTTGCTGAGCGTCTCCTCGGCCAGGTTACGTAGGCGACTCCTCTGCTCCTCGGTGAGGTTTTCACTCTCGAGGCTGCGGGAGATGCGCTGCATCGCAGCTCTGGCATGATCGACATGTGGCTCAAGGGTCGACGACGCAGTCACCCGCCCCCCAAACTCCCGCTGATGGAGATTTATCCCTTTCGGCAGACAGGAGAACTCGATCTGATGGAGGCTTCGGGAGGCCACCACCTGATGGCGGATTTCTACGAGCCGGGATGCGAAGCTCAAAAGGTCTTGGGACGACATTCCTGGAGCTATCGTCATCCAATCCGCGGCTACGGAAGAGAGAATGCCATGGACACGCTTGGCGGCCGGTGAATCCAGGCCGATCTTTGCCGGCCCGAGGAACAGCTCGTCCTCTCCCACCCGAAGATGCAGAGCCTGGGAGCTCGGCATTGCGGCTTCCCACTCGCCTATGAACTTGTTCGCGATCTCTCGACACCTAACATGCTCGGGCGGATACAACGACCCAATCGCAAGCAAACTGTCGAATGCCGTGATCACACCCGAATAGGGGGTCTCAACAGTCGTGTCGTGCGCCTCGCGCTGTTCCGGATATCCCATCTACTACTCCGCCAGGTGTCGTTGCGGGACATAGATATCCCTCTGAAAATCATCGGGACAGGACTATCCGGTGATTAGCTATTACGTGGCTGTGCGACTCCCCACCCCCGCGCTCTCCTCACCGTCGTGGGGCAGACTGCCGTGGTGCGATCGGAAATACGCGAATGGGGTTTCGAACAGGAAATTGGAGACACGAGAAGTATACACGTCCGAATGGCGCTCGATCTGCCGCGCAAGGTGGCTCTTGTCGTTGCCGGTACGCATCAAAAGCCCCCATCGGTCGTTGGACAGCTCGCCGGACGCGCGGGCCAGAGGGACTATTTCGTTATCCAGTGCGACGAGACGTTCGCGAATGGCGCTCATCTCCCCTTGAATCTCTTCGTTGGTGGCTTCCGTACCGACGGGATGGCGATGTCGCCGACGCTGAAGCTCGAGTCGCCAGCGGGAGAACGCGCGATCAAGGTTCACCTTTCGCGCCATCAGCTGTTCCAGCTCCCGCTGATTGTCTCCAAACCCCTCGAGCGCCACCAGCTCCGGCTCTATCTCCCGAACGATCACCGCGGTTCGCCAGCGCCGGACCGCCTTCGACATGTGAACGTCGCTGAAGATGTGATCACCGACGAACAGAATGTCGGATCCCACGATGCCAAGCCCTTCCTCGATCTTCGAGGCGTCACCTCCGTGGTAAGACTTCCGGTCAGAGGAGATCGAACCCACGACCGGACGAAGCAGCCCCGTGTCATCGATCACCTCGAAGATCGGGCGCTTCTCGAAGAAGAACGCCGGCTTGGCGGCCGAGACCACGATGATGTCGAACAGCTCGCGCCATGTCATGCCGCTTGGGAGGAAACGATCGAATGCGTACTCCATGAGCGAACAGGTGTAGGCCCATTCGGAATTTGTGATCAGCAGGAGCTTCTTGCCCGCTTCCTTCTGATCGAGAACGGCGAGTGGCGTCTCCGCATCCTCGAGGACGAACGTCTCCGGCGCCGCGATGATGCGCGCCTTGAGTGCGCCCTCCATATGCGCTTCGTCCAGCGACGCGTGCACGCGGTGATACAGATCCGCGTAGCCCTGCACGCCCGGCAAACTCCCGGCATCGAGAAGATCGACGAGTTGCGCGTACATGCAGGCTTCCGAGAGCGAGAAGAAAGTGTTGAGGAAGCGCCACCGCCCCTCGTTCAGGTCGACGATCGTCCGACCGTACGCCGAACGCTGCACGTCGTGCTCCAGAAACCGCCCCCCGTGTACGGCACGCTTGATGTATCCAAACCGATTGGCTTTGACGATGTTCCCGAGCTCGGTGTCGATGATCAACCCTCGAATGACCGCGCCGGGATCGAATCGAAGTTCCGCGATCGGCCAGTCGTTCTCGAGCAGCTTCTCTCGGATGGACTCGTACGCACACCGCTCCCACTCTTCCACGTCGTAGTGGACGAGCGTGTAGTCCATGTCGTAGCCGATGGCCTTGATGGACCGGAGGTTCAGCGTTCGGTTGCAGTAGACGCCGCGCCCGTGTGGAATCGCCCTCTGATCCGAGTCCATGGATCCTCCCAGTCTTTCATCAGTTGCCGGGTCGGTTGGCCTGCGCTTATCCGGGCAATCCCGCCATGACTCAATCATGGCGCCTCGAAGAGCCGACGCCGTGTCGCGGAAGAGCATAGGTCAATGTGATCGATGACGTCACGAGCGCACGAATCCGGACGGCGAAATCGCGCCGCACGGGCCGCGACGTTTCTGAGACAAAGTCGGCGAATCACGTGGCCGCGGGCGTTTCGAACGGGCCGACGGATGCGCAGACGGGGCGGCGAAGTCGCCGAGGCGATACCGCCGCGCCCGCGGTCCGGATCCGGACGCCGACGCAGTGTGCCCCCAACCTCGCGCCCTGTAACACCTTGAATGACAGAGTTTTAACGCCTGTCATACCAACAACACTCCCGGAGGAGGAAGCATCCTGCCGACACACGCTCCGTCGCTACGGACTCACAAAACCCTTGAAAGACGGTGACGCCTGATGCAAAGTCGATAACTTGATGTCTTATTCTCGATTGTGTGTGGGATCGTCCCTCGTGTGAGGCGGTCTGTGAATGGCACCGTGTTGTCACAAGGAGGAACCGGATGAGAATTGTGTTCGCTCTCGCCTTCTGCGCTCTGCTCATAGGGCCGGCGCTCGTCGGGGCGACAACGCTCCCTACCGAGATGACCGAGAAGACGAAGGAGTGCCTTGAGTGTCACAAGGATGACAATCCCGGGCTGTATCAGCAATGGGGGTACAGCAAGCACTTCGGGGCCAACGTCGGTTGCTACGAGTGTCACGCCGCAAAGAAGGGCGATGTGGACGTCCTGAAGGACGACATCCATGACGACTTCGTGATTGCCACGATCGTCAGCCCGACCGACTGCGGGAACTGCCATCCGAAGGAAGTGGACGAGTTCGTCAACTCGCATCACTCCAAGGCCGGCCGGATCATGGGATCGCTGGACAACCTGCTGGCCGAAGTTGTCGAAGGCAACAACGGAATGGTGACGCCCATGTTCCCCGGCGGCATCAGCGCGGCGGCCGTGAACGGCTGTTGGCAGTGCCACGGCAGTGTCGTTAAGGTGATGGACAACGGTCAGCTCGACCCAGCCACATGGCCGAACACGGGCATGGGCCGCGTCAATCCTGACGGAACGGAAGGGTCCTGCACCGCGTGTCACCAGCGCCACGCGTTTTCGTCGGCGCAGGCCCGGCACCCGGATAACTGCGGAAAGTGCCACCTCGGTCCTGATCATCCGCAGAAAGAGGTCTACGAGGAGTCCAAGCATGGCATCGCCTTCTTCGCGCACGAAGACGAGATGAACATGGAAAGCTCCAAGTGGGTGGTTGGCGAGGACTACACGGCCGCTCCGACGTGCGCGACGTGCCACATGAGCGCGACCGCCAATCAGGACATCAGCCACAACATCGGGCTGCGCATCAAGTGGAACAACCGCCCGCCTCGCTCGAAGCTGTCGCATGAGACGGACAAGAAGTGGAACCTTGCCTCAACGTCGGTCACTGCGGACGAGCGCCGGGAGAAGATGGAAGACGTCTGTCTCACGTGTCACCAAGAGACATTCACGAAGAACTTCTTCATCCAGTACGAAGGACTTCTCGATCTCTATGATCAGAAGTACGCTCAGCCTGGGCTCGCGCTCTACAAGGCCGCTGCCGCCGTGTTGAAGACGAACCCGACCTACGCCAAGTTCTCGCATCCGATCGACTGGACGTGGTTCGAGATCTGGCACCATGAGGGTCGTCGCGTGCGGCATGCCGCGGCCATGCAGGCGCCTGACTACACGCACTGGCATGGAACGTACGATCTGGCAAAGAACTGGATGACCAAGTTCGTGCCGGAGATCAAGGACATCATCCACGAGTACAAGTCGAGCGCACCGACCGAAGTCGCCGCGCTCGAGGCACTGCTCGACGAGACGATGAACAGCGACAACTGGAAGTGGTCGCTGAACAAGGAAGACCCGGCCGTCAAGGCGGAGCGTGAGAAGCGCCAGAAGGCGTTCAGGGATCGCTACTAATAGGCCGGCATTCCAACCGCGTCGTCGGTACGACGTTGGTTATCGGGAAATGAAGGGGCGAGACACTTGTCTCGCCCCTTTTTCTGTCTGCGACGCTTCAGACATCGGAAACGCCCACGCCACGTCGACACCAAGTAGATGACGGTGTCTGACACCCGACCCCATTCATCGACTGTCTGACTTCCATGAATCCTCCCCGGCCGAGACCGCCACATACCCCGGTGACGCCGGTCGCGCGGACGCGGACGTGATGTGAATTGCCGGCGATCAGACTATCATCGGCGCAACCAGTCGAGATGAGAGCGAGTAGAGAGGCGCCTGCATGGCAGATCAGCGGGGCAACAAAAAACCGGGGCGGGCCAGGCGGCCCGCCCCGTGCTAGTCGACGAAACAGATCCTAGGGCGCTTGTCCTAGTAGTTAGCGATCCCCATGATGTAACCCCAGGTGGAGCCGTCATCGCCCATCAGGTTGCCGGCATAGTTCCCTGCGGCATCATCCGCCGTGAACGTGCTGACACCGATGACGCAGCCGAACTTGCCGTCCTTGTAGGCCGCGGTCAGATCGATCTCATTTCCGATCTTCTTCGTCGTCCCCGACGCGGTCCCATCGGAGAACTCCTGGGCGGCCGAGAACATGTGATAGTCAGCCTTGAAGACCCACTTGGCGAACGGCGCCATCTTGAGGCGAAGCGCCAAATCCATGAGTCCGAGCGGGCTTGAGGCAAGGAAATAGTCCATGAAACCGCGGAACTTGTGGCCGGTGTAGTACAGATTGTTGAAGCCCTTGTACTTGTCGTCGGTCATGTCGTCGTCGCCGGAGGCGAGGTCGAGACGAACGGCAGCCCGGGCCTTGGCCTTGCCCGGAAACGTGAAGCCGCCCTCAACCGCGACGAGATAGGCACCGATGTCCGTCTCCGCCTTCACGTCGGAGGTGTCCACCGTACTCATCGTACCGAGCTGATAGGCAAGCGTGGTCACGTAGTCGAACTTGCCGCCGAACTTGCGCGCGCTGTGGGTTCCCAGGGTGATCATCGTGTCGTCACGCTCGTCGAAGCCGTCCCCCGGGGTGTTGTTCACGTCACCGTATGCAAAGAGGTCGACCTTCTTCTCGTTGCAGCGGAAGTTCAATCCACCGATCTTGCGATCCTTATCGGGATGCACAGCGGCAAACGCGTTCTCGTTGAGCTTTGCTGTGAAGATGTCCAGGCGCCACGTGTCACCCGCCTTCACGACATCCACGCCGTCCACCGTGCGGCCGACGTTGTGCCATCCAACGCTGCCCACGAGACGCTGGCTACCAAAGGCCACCTCGAAACGACCGGCCTGAACGGTCCAGCCCTTTCCGAGCCCGTACGCGAGGAACCCCTGATGCAGCCCGACGTTCGCGTCATTGCCCAAACCACCCGAGTTCATTCCGACGCGACGAGAGTCCTGAAACTGAACAAATAGCTTGAGATTATCCTGCGGTGTTGCCGTGATCCCAACGCGCGTCCGAAGTTCGGCAAACTTCTGAGGGTCCGTGTCGCCGTTGAAGTCCTTGTCGTCGAAGTTTGCGCGGTAGCGGACCTGCGCGTTCGTCTTGATATCCGCGCCCGCGAACGCGGTGCCGGCCATGACGAAGACGAGAACCAGGCCAGCGATCCAGGGCAGCTGTCGGGACATCCGAACCTCCTCTGAAAGTGAGACACACGATCACCCTACGAATTACAAAAGCACAATCGCCGATCAATAACATAAAAAGAAATTGAGGACAACATGGTCCTTTTGTACGAGCGCATTCTATATAACGGCTCGATTACGGCATCTCGAGCTCTTCGGCCTGGGCTCTCTCAAGAGCTTCTTCCGTGTCCCCTTGCAGCTCTTGCGAAAACTGCCGGTTTTCTGATAGCCTTCTTTGCTTTCATTTCGGGTTTGGCACTGGGCCTGACGCCTGCGTCGGGCTGATTTCGAACGCATGGTCGGCATTCAAACGCGGAGCAGCAAATGTTTCCAATCGTACGCCGCGAGCAGTTTTCCCCGGTCACGTACCTGTGGGAGGTTGAAGCCCCCGACGTGGCACGCGCGGCAAGACCGGGGCATTTTGTAATCGTGCGACATGGCGCGGGTGGGGAGCGCATCCCGCTGACCATCGCCGACTTCGACCGGGACCGCGGGACGATCACGCTGGTGATCCAGGCCGTGGGCAAGACGACGTTCATGCTGATGGAGATTCCAGAAGGCGGGCACGTGGATGACCTCGTGGGACCGCTCGGACACGCGCGGGAATTCCAAAAGCACAAGAAGGTCGTCTGCGTCGGCGGCGGTCTGGGAATCGCGCCGGTCTTTCCACAGCTTCGTCAATACAAAGAGCTCGGCGCACACACGATCTCGATCATCGGGTTTCGATCAAGGGACCTGATGTTCTGGCAGGAGAAGTTCGCGGGGCAGAGTGATGAGATGCTCATCACGACCGATGACGGATCCTATGGGATCAAGGGCTTCGTGACGACCGCGCTCGCCGATGTGCTGGACGCGAACCCGGACGTCGACGAAGTTCTCGCCATCGGCCCCATCGTCATGATGAAGGCGTGTGCCGATCTCACGCGTGATCGCACTGTTCACACCGTTGTCAGCCTCAACCCCGTCATGGTCGACGGTACCGGGATGTGCGGTGGATGCCGCGTGACCATCGGCGGACAGATGAAGTTCGCCTGTGTGGATGGCCCCGAGTTCGATGGACACCAGGTCGACTTCGACGAGATGGTCCTTCGATCCAAACGGTTTGAAGATGAGGAGAAGGATTCACTAAGACGCTGGGAAGAGGCCGGGCACGTCTGCAATCTCGGTCGCTAGGCCGCGCGCGACACGGCCAATCAGTCTCTCTCAAAACGGTGGATAGAGATAGCCATGGATAACACACCGAAGAAAAAGAAGAAGAGCATCAAGACGATCGCCAAAGTCAAAACGCCCATCCCGGAGCTGGCCCCGGAGATTCGGCGGGAGAACTTCGAGGAAGTCGCCCTCGGCTACGAAGAGGTGCACGCGATCGCCGAAGCCGCGCGCTGCATCGAATGCAAGAAGCCACACTGCATCTCCGGCTGCCCCGTCGGAATCGACATCCGCAGTTTCATCCAGGCCATCATCGACAAGGAATACCGTAGGGCATTCGACATTCTGAAGCACGACAACATCATGCCCGCCATTTGTGGCCGTGTCTGTCCTCAGGAATCGCAATGCGAATTGCTCTGCGTAGTCGGCAAGAAACTTGAGCCTGTGGGAATCGGTCGACTCGAGCGCTTCATCGGTGACATGGGTCTGCGAGAAGGCTGGGTGGACGAGATCGATATCACGCCCAATGGGAAGAAGGTCGCCATCATCGGCAGCGGCCCCGGTGGGCTCACCTGTGCGGCCGACCTGGCGCGCGCCGGGTGCGACGTCACGATTTATGAGGCGCTGCACACCGCCGGCGGCGTTCTCAAGTACGGGATCCCGGAGTTCCGCCTGCCGAAGAGCCTGATCGATGAAGAACTCGAGGGCCTCACCCACCTGGGTGTCAAGATCGTCACGAACGCGATCATCGGCCGGCTCTATACGATTCCCCAGTTGCTCGGCGAAATGGGTTACGACTCTGTGTTCATCGCTGTTGGCGCGGGCTTCCCCCGTTTCATGAACATCCCCGGCGAAGGCTACAACGGGATTTTCTCGGCAAACGAGTACCTCACCCGCGTCAACCTCATGGCCGGCTACGAACATCCGACCGAAGACACTCCCGTGGGGATGGGCAAGAACGTGGCGATCATCGGCGCCGGCAACACGGCCATGGATGCGTGCCGCGTGTCGATCCGAATGGGCGCGGAAAACGTCTACTGCGTCTACCGCCGCACCCGGACGGAGAGCCCGGCGCGGGCGGAGGAGATCGAGCACGCGATCGAAGAGGGTGTCGATTTCCACTGGCTCACCGCCCCCGTCCGCATCATCGGAGACGACAACGGCTGGGTGAAGGCGATGGAATGCATCCGAATGGAGCTCGGAGAGCCCGACGCGTCGGGACGGCGGCGACCCGTCCCCGTCGAGGGTAGCGAGTTCCTCTTCGAGGTTGACACGGTCGTCTATGCGATCGGGACGGCGGCGAATCCCATCATCGCCCAGACCACGCCCGGGCTGAAGCTCAACAAGTGGAACTACATCGAGGTGGACGAGAATCAGATGACGAGTCTGCCCGGGGTCTTTGCCGGAGGCGACATCGTCACGGGCGGTGCGACCGTGATTCTCGCGATGGGCGCCGGTAGAGCGGCGGCGAAGGGGATGCTCAAATGCATGGGCGTCGCGCCGGAGTCCACCGAACCCGAGAGCGCCGAGACTGAGAGCGACAAGGTAACGGACTCGGTGTCGTAGGTCAGGCGGTTTGCGAGAGCATGCGACGAGCCGGCGTCGAGAAAACAGGCGCCGGCCGGCAATTTCCCAAGTTCGTACTCAACCAATTATTGACTGAGTCCGTTCGGCTCCATTAGCATCGGCGCCCATGTTGAATACTCTCATGCCTCGGACAATGCACGGAGTCGTCCATTGACTTCATACACTCGTGTTGCGACGGGTCTACTATTCGCACTCTGCCTCACGATCGCCCTCATCGCCATCGGTCTCTATGTTGCCGGAAAAAGCTACGATGGCAAAATCGCCGAGCAACGGGCGGCACTGGAGGCGGCCGCTGCCGAGGCTGACTCCATCGCGACGTACATGGCAGGCCCGGGGGGCACCTGGTCGACCCTCTGCTACACCTGTCACGGAGAAAACGCTGAAGGCATGGAGGCGCTCAAGACGCCCGCACTGCACATGCAGCTCGACTGGTACCTGGTTTCTCAGCTCGAGAAGTTCAGGCACGACCTCCGGGGATCGGATCCCCAGGACACCACCGGCGCCCAGATGCGATCCATCGCCGTTGCGTTACAGGATGAAGCCCTGATTCAGGGGCTGGCCGAGTTCATTCCGACCCTCGACGCGCCTCCCCCGCCGCCCGGGGATGGCTCGGTGGAGAACGGCCGGGAGCTTTACGAAACCACCTGCAAGGCATGCCATGGGGACACGGCGGAGGGGAACGAGGAGATGTTCGCGCCCGCGCTCGCCGGACAGGGGCCATGGTACACGATCGCCCAGATCCGGAAGTTCCAGTCGGGACTGCGCGGCTCTCCGACGGATGACATCTACGGCGCCCTGATGAAGGGGATGTCCATCTTTCTGAAGGATGAGGCGTCCATCAGGGACGTCGCGGCGTATGTCGCGTCCCTGCCGGCAGCGAACTGAGCTAAGCCCACATTGCTCACCAGCCTCCTACCGCGGTCACGAAGGCACATCCCAACCGAGTGAGAACTGCGGCCTGCCTCCCACCCCTATCACAGGACTAGTTGCTCATCCGTGCAGCTAGTGCTAATCTGTGGTCTGAAGACTGCGTCCAACTGGGTCAAGCGGCTGCCGCCCAAGCGATTGCGCGTCTTTGGGTCAGCCCAGGCAATCGGTTGTCTTGAAACGCGTTACCGTCCACAGACGCAGTCATCAGACCACAACCCACGGGACCAATATGGCGGCGCAACGGAAGATCAGGCTCGTCCTCGTCGCGGACACTCACCTGGGCTTCGACGCGCCTGTCCGACCCAGGGTGAAGCGGCGGCGGCGCGGGCCAGACTTCTTCGCCAACTTCCAGCGCGTCCTCGATCACGCCGTGGCCAGGCGGGTCGACATGGTCGTCCACGGTGGGGATCTATTCTTCCGCAGTCGTGTCCCGCCCCCCATCGTCGACCGCGCGTACAATATGATGTGTCGTTTCGCCGATCAGGCGATTCCGATCCTCATCGTTCCCGGCAACCACGAGCGATCGGCGCTGCCACAATCCGTGTTCCTTTCGCATCCCAACATCCACGTCTTCACCGATCCGATGACCATGCGATTCGAGTTCGAAAGGGTCACGCTCGCCGTATCGGGGTTCCCGTTCGCGCGGCGTGATGTCCGGGCCCGCTTTCGAGACCTCATCGATGAGACGGGATGGTCACGGACTCACGGCGATGTTCGGCTTCTCTGCATGCATCAGACGCTCGAGGGAGCGCGCGTTGGCCCGGCGGGCTACACGTTTCGCCGCGGTCACGACGTCATCCGTATCTCGGAAATCCCGTCCGTGTTCGACGCCGTCTTGGCCGGCCACATTCATCGGCGGCAGATCCTCACGGCACACCCACCTGATGGCGGCACGATTCCGATCCTCTACCCGGGATCGACCGAACGCACATCGTTCGCGGAACGCGCGGAACCGAAGGGCTTCTACAAAATCGAGATCGTCGCACGGGGCGGCGGCGAAAGGCCTGCCGTGAGCACCACGTTCCTTCCGCTTTCCGCGCGTCCAATGGAGGAGCTCGTACTCGGTGGACTGACCGACCCTCGGCAGCTGGAACGATTCGTCCGCGCTCGACTGAAGACCTTTTCCCCCGACGCCATCGTGAGATTCAGCGCGGCACCGGGCGTTCCTCACGATGTGCGGACGGCACTGACGAGCGAGATGCTTCGGAAACTCGTCCCGCCAACAATGAACGTGCAGATCAGCGGCGGCCTGTTTCGGTGGCAACGTGACACGGAGGAAGAGGCTCGGGAAACTGCATGAGGACGACGGCGGCTATCGTCGGGCCTTGATGATCCGCTTTCCGGTCCTCAAAACCTTTGAGACGTTCGAATCCCACGCCCAAACACGATAGTCGTATCGCTTCGCACCCCAGCTCTCCTTGTAGCGCTGCAGATTGTGATCCCCTTCGGGGCTTCCGCCGAAGTTGTACCAGCGCTTTCCTTCTTCGACGGCCCATCTCACGACGGCGTCGACGAGGGCATTGTTGGGCCGGAGGTTCCAGAACTCCCGATAGGACGACGTCAGCCAGTTCATGACCGAGGCACCACCGCTCAGGTGCACCGTTCCCGCCACGGCGCGGTCCTCGTGGTAAGCGAGATGAAACAGACACGCATCACCCATGAGCCGAAACACGTTCAAGAAGAGTGACTCGGGATACGGTTCGGTTCCGCGCCGATCGAGAGTGTGTCGCGCGATTCGCGCGTACTCGCGTACGCCCGCCTCATCCGTAACCGCCTCGACCCGGACGCCTTTCTCGCGGGACTGTCGGATCATCTTACGGACGTTTTGCTTGTAGACCTTTCGATGGACGAACTCATAGTCGTCGGTCAGCGAAATGCGGTGCGTGAACGCGGGGATCGTTCGGTGGCCGGTCGACGGACCAAGAAGCGGATCGCGATTGTAGTCGACGACTCGGACGGACACGGCGTCCGCTTGGCTCGTCACCTTCGCAAGGGAGCTCCATAGGAGCGGGGCGATACCGCGCGGGGCATCGGCTCGCACGAGGGGTCCCCCGTACGTACCGAACGGAAGCGAGAGAACGGTCTTGATCATGCGAACCCGGTTCTGAAAGGCGTAGGGGAATCCGCCGAGATACTCGCCGCCGTCCTCGACGATGAGCATCCTCCCCTCGATGTAGTCATAGGCGCGCTGGAGGGCGCCGAGCCAACCGGCGGAGTGAAACGGTGTGGCCGCGGGCGCAGACGCTAGCAGTCGACCCCACGCTTCCGAATCGATCTCGTTGACGGGCAGATCGAGGACGTGAGGTCTTGTCATGCAGGAGTTCCTTCCCGAAAAGTCCGCCCATGAAACGAAACGCCACAAAGCCCGCCGATACTAGCACAGGCCCCCGGCAACAACGAACGACACGCCGTCGTGATCGCTACCTGAGGAGCACTATCCTGCGTGCGATGATCTCATCCCCCATGCTCAATCGACAAACATAGGCGCCGGCCGCAGCCGGCCGCCCGTCGTCATCGGTCCCATCCCATCGCACGACGTGCGACCCGGGCCCGCGACGGGCGTTCAGCAACGCTCGAACCAACCGGCCGTCGAGAGAATAGACGCCTATTCTCACCAGGCCCTCCGTTTGAACGAGGAACGTCGCGGTCGTCAACGCGTCGAACGGGTTGGGGCTGAGGGGTGACAGCAAAGCCATTGCCAAGGGTGACGGGCGATCGGCAGCAACCCGAAGCGGTGCGCATGGAATCGTATCGGTAACGGCCCCGTCCGACACGAATGCCTGCCAGTCGGTGCTCACGTCTCGGGAGGGACACCAGCAGGCGGCGCCGATTTCCTCGTCGTAGCACTCGAAGGCGCCGACCTCGAAGGACGACCGATCGCCGAGCCAGCTCGAGGCTTCTTCGATGACGATCAGCTCGACGGGCGCATCGAGCGGAATCGTCGCCGGAAGACGAAGGTCGATGACGGTCTCAAAGTAGCGATCCAGAAGCGTCCTGTCGACGATCCGCTCGTGTCCCCCGCCGGGCTGCATCGCGAGAATCCACCTCGCCCCGAGCGGTCTGTGGGCTTCGAAGATCCCGGTGAGGTTCTTGATTCGATAGTCGAGGTCGTTCTCCCCGATAAACATGTATCCGGGCACCAGGATGGCATCGCCGGCGTCTCCTGTGTCGTGGTATCCCCCCTTCTGTGTGACGAATCCAAGGACGCGATCGGGGCTCCAGACGGTGAAGTGATAGGAGAACTGTCCCCCCCACGACCAGCCATCGAAGAAGAGTGTCGTGAAGATGAACTCGGGATGCGCGCTCATTCCCGAGAAGGCCGCGAGCGCCTCCAGCACAGCGTCACCGATCCCGGACTCCATGTGGACGTCGTCGAGCCGAGCCCCCATCAAAGAGAAGTCGGCGCGATCGCAGAGCGCCCGGAACCATGGATCGTCGACAATGTACCGGGAGTCGGCGTTGAACGGATCCACATAGAAGTAGACACCGCGGATGACCTCGGCGGTGTCCGGGACGTACACGCGAAACCAGGCCGTGGAGTAGGTGTCGCCCGAGTCGGGATCGGCGCTATAGTCATAGACCGCGGCGAGCAATGGGGCCGAGAACGCAACCAGCGACAGTAGCAGCACCAGAATGACGCGCACGATGAACGATCCTCCTCGTCGGTCAGGGCACCCATCGATCGTATGACCGAGGTCTCCATCATTATAGCAGTCCCACCGCTTGGGACGCCGTCGTGGAACTCCTGACACCGTTCGCCCTCACCGTTCGCCGTCAAACCTTGATCCTGATATGATGTCGCACGATCCATCGTGAAAGAAACGGAAGTGCTTCATGCCGACACCAGCCTCCGTCGACACACGCTACGATTTCACGTCCGGCAGCGTCATCAAGTCGATCCTGCGGATGGGAATCCCATCCATGGTCGGGTTCGGCGCCATGAACATCTACGACGTGGTCGACATGTTCTGGGTGTCGCGCCTCGGAGCCGAAAGCGTCGCCGCCGTGACTCTCTTCTTCACCTTCTACTGGGTCATTTCGTCGGCGAACATGATCGCCGGGGCCGGATCGCTCGCCATGATCTCTCGCCGATACGGCGAGCAGGATATCCCCACAACCGAGGCGACGATCAAGGAAGCGATCCTGTTGAAGCTCGCGCTGGCGCTTGTCTGCGGCGCGCTCGGCCTCGCCTTTCTCAGGCCGGTGCTGCGTCTGCTGGGCGCCCATGACGCCGTCGCGTCATTGGCCCATTCCTACGGAACGATTCAACTCCTCGGGCTGGGAACGTACTTCGCGAGTTGGACGATCTTCACGGCGCTCCGGGGCGTGGGCGCCCCCCGCAAGGCCATGCTCCTCATGCTCTCAGGGGTCGTCCTCAACCTGGCGCTCGACCCGCTTCTCATCTTCGGATGGGGATTCGTTCCCGGCTTGGGGGTCTCGGGCGCCGCGCTCGCCTCCGTGATCAGCTTCGCCGCCACGTTCGCCGCGGGACTCGTCATCTTCTACGGTGGGTTCACGTCCGTCCGCCTTCGCCTGCGCGGCCGAGCGGCACTCTCATGGGCCCGAATGCTGAAAATGATGCGGATTGGATTCCCGTCCGGGATTAGCTCCCTGTCGTTCTCGCTCTCTCGGGCGGTCATCATGCCGATGATCGCCGCCTTCGGGTCCGGCGTCGTTGCGACCTACGGGATGACCAACCGGGTCACCGCGCTCGGCATCATGATGGTGGTGGGGATCGGCCTCGGTGTCTCCGCACTCACGGGTCAGAACCTGGGGGCCGGGAAGCCGGAGCGCGCGTGGTCGGTTGCGGTCACGTCAACGAAGCTCGGCGGAGGAATCCTGGCTGTCCTCACCGTGGCGACCATCCTGGCCGCGCGTCCGATCGCGGGGCTCTTCTTCGACACACCGGAGCTGATCGACCTAGGTGCGACCACGCTTCGTGTGCTCTCCTTATCGCTCCCGGCCATCGGGATATTCATTCCCATGGAGAACTGCTGTGCCGGCGCGGGGCAGACGCGCGTCCCGATGATCTTCTCCATCGTGCACGCCTGGGCGCTTCAGGTTCCGCTCATCGTGGTGTGCACGAGCGTCCTGCATTGGAGCGAGGCGAGCGTCTGGTGGTCGTTCGTCGTGGCAGAGACGATAGCGGCGCTCCTCTTCCTCATCTACTTCCGGCGGCGGACCTGGCTCTCGACGCGCGTGTGACGATCGCTCTCAGAACGACGACTTGATTCGACCCCAGCTCGATTCCACCGTCGGTACCGTCGGATCCAGGTCGGACACACGCACCATGGCCGCCTGCTCGATCTCTTTCGTGTCGAGGTTCTGGACGAACGCCACCAGCTTCACGTTGACCGCCACCCACGCGGGGTCCAGCTCGAACTCCAGGGCAATCTCGATGGGAGGATCGGCTGCGCTCGAAAAGGTGACAGGTGTCTCGCCGGCGCCGGGAACGAAACGGCGAAACACGTCGTGATGCATCTCGAGGCCGTTCGGGAACTGCTCGAAGATGTCGCTCTCCGTGATCGGAACGCCCAGCGCCTACTCCATCACGAAGAACGGGCTGCCGTCTTCGGTGGTGCCGGCGTCGATGACCTTGGCGATGTTCGGGTGGTTCATGATCGCGAGCGCTGCTGCCTAGTTGCACGAAACTGGTGAGATCGTCAAGGCGCGATCATGCATGGGGCCCACTCGAACCCACCACACGGCCGATCCTCTGGCGGCAAAGCATCGGAACATGGTATCTTCTTAGTTGCTTATCAGAAAATACTCTAAATATCTTGCTGGCAGCATGACGTCTCCAATCCGACCATGCTGAGCGGTCGTCCCTCGGCATGCGGAGCAGGAGTATCCAATCCGGGGGGAGCAATGAACAGGCAGCGGGAATCGTTCGGCACACTCATCTTCGCCTTGGCGGGACTAGTCCTCATGGGACTTGTCGCCCCGGGTGCCTTGCAGGCGAGAACGGTCGTCGTCGGAACGAACACGGACAATGCGGGCGTCACGCTGCATTCTCAGTCCGTCACCGGCGTGGAACTCCGCTACGCGATGACGGAATTCCACATGGATCCTCTGGAAATCGACGGCCGTGCCTACCAGAAAATCACCCTACCCCGCGTCTTCCTTCCGGCCGACGCGGGCTCGCCCGATCTGCCGGCAATAGGCCGCTTCATTGCGATGCCGCAAGGGGCCACGGCGAGGCTCGAGATTCTCTCGAGCCGGACCCGAACGTTTCGTGATGTCAATGTCTCTCCCGCACCGGTCATCCCGAAAGAGACCGACACGGGTCCCCTCGTGTACAACATCAATGAAGAGATCTACGGTCAGAGCCTCCAATTCCCGACGAGTCCGGTTCTGATCTCGGAGCCGGGGAAGATGCGCGGAGTCGACGTTCTCCGCGTCGGCCTCATCCCGTTTCAGTACAATCCGGTAACTAAAGACCTCACCGTCTATACAGAGCTGATCGTTCGTATCAGCTTTGAGGGTGGGAACGGCATCTTTGGGGAAGATCGCCTGCGCAGCCGCTACTGGGAGCCCATCCTGAGCAATCACATCCTGAACTATGATTCCCTCGGCGACATCGATTTCGATCTCCCCAGGGATAATCGCAACGGATGTGACTACGTGATCATCACGGCCGACAGTCCGGACTTCGTCGCCTGGGCGGACACGCTCAAGAACTGGCGGCGACTACAGGGGATCGACACGGAGGTCTTCACGACGACCGACATCGGAGGGACGAGCGCGGCCGCCATCGAGAGCTGGCTGAACGAGGCGTACGCAACGTGGGATCCGGCGCCCGCGGCGTTTCTGCTGCTGGGCGACTACCCGAACTCGGGATTCCTCGAGGACGCGATCGCCTCCCCCATTTGGTCCAGCTACTGCGTCTCCGACAATATGTACGCGGACGTGGACGTCGACAACCTTCCCGAGATGGTTCACGCACGGATCACTGCGCGAGACGCGGCCGATCTCGAAACCATGATCGGCAAGATGCTGCGGTACGAAAGAACGCCGCCGACCGATTTCGGCTTCTATGATCACCCGGTCTTCGCTGGCGGATGGCAGACGGAGCGTTGGTTTATCCTTTGCTCCGAGATTTGCCTCGGCCATCAAGAGAACGTGCTGGGAAAGAATCCGGTTCGTGAGTACGCGATCTACAGCGGTAGCCCGGGTAGCGTCTGGTCCACGAACCAGAACACACACATGCTGGTCGACTACTTCGGTCCGGGCGGCCTGGGCTATATCCCGAGCACACCGGGGCACCTCACAGACTGGGGGGCGAACGCCGCGCGCGTGAACGCCGACATCAACGCCGGCACATACCTGCTGCTGCACCGCGACCATGGATATGAGTACGGGTGGGGCGAGCCGGCCTACAGCAACAGCGATCTCGCCGGCCTGACCAATGACCTGTATCCATTCGTCCTGAGCATGAATTGCCTGACGGGTAAGTACAACATCACCGGCGAGTGCTTCACGGAAGCGTTTCACCGAATGTCGTACGGTGCCTTGGGGCTGATCGCCGCCTCCGAGATCTCATATTCGTTCGTCAACGATACCTATGTCTTCGGGCTGTTCGACACGATGTGGCCGGAGTTCATGCCGGACTACGGACCGTTTGAGCCCAGCAATCAGTTCGCGACCGACTTGAGGCCCGCGTTCGGCATGGTGAGCGGCAAGTACTTCCTCGAGTCGAGCAGCTGGCCGTACAACACCGGGGACAAGACCGTCACCTATCACCTCTTCCATCACCACGGCGACGCGTTCATGACGCTCAACTCCGAGGTGCCGCAGGCGCTGAGCGTCGTGCATGATGACGTTCTGTTCCTGGGTCTGGATGAGTTCAACGTTCAGGCGGACGCGGGAGCGTTCATCGCCCTCACGGTCGACGGCGAGATCATCGGCACAGCGGAGGCGACCGGCCTCCCGCAGGACATTCTGATCACCGTACAGACCGATCCGGGAACGGTGATCGTCACCGTGACAAAGGCCAACGCTATCCGCTACGAAGAGCACGTCCCGGTCATTCCTCCCGACGGACCGTACCTGACGTTCGAGAGCTGCACCGTGCTCGATGGCGAAGGGGATGCCGACGGCTTGCTCGATGCGGGCGAGGACGCGGCGCTGGAGATCACACTGGAGAACGTCGGCCTAGATCCGACGACGAATGTCTCCGCGACGTTGTCGAGCAGCGATGATTTCGTGGAGATCGTGACATCGGGGAGCGGTTACCCGGATTTCCCTCCGGGCGGTTTCGGAACGTGCTATGACCCGTACGAGATCCGGGTTTCCGGAGCGGCGCCCGACGGCTATTCGCTGCCTTTCGTCCTCGGCGTCACTTCCGATGAAGGCCAATGGGAGGACGACTTCCGGCTCACGGTCGAGGCCCCGCTGCTCGTTTCCGGCCGCGTCTACGTGGATGACACCGAGTTCGGCGACGGGAACGGGGTGGCGGAACCCAGCGAGTCGGTGATGGTCGAGCTCTCGATCGCCAACATCGGACACTCCGCGACCGATGTCCTGACAGGAACGCTGTCCTGCTGGAACATGTGGGTAACGATCGAAGACGCCGCCGCCACGTGCGACCCGATCGATGTCGGTCGGGAGGACGTGATGGGGACCTGGCGGGTCTACATCGGTCCAGGATGTCCGGTGCCGGGTCCGATCGATTTCAACGTCGTCGTCGAGAGCGCGAACGGCTTCCGGGCCAATCTGACCTTCGCGATCGACGTCGGGGCGTGGTTCGACAATGTCGAGCGCGATCGCGGTTGGGCCTTCAGCGCGGCGGACGACGACGCATCGACCGGTCGTTGGGAACGCGCCGAGCCGATCGGAACGGAATACAACGGGTCTCAGGTGCAGCCGGAATACGACCACACCGCGGACCCTGCCGAGGTCTGTTTCGTGACGGCCAACGGCGCGGTCGGCGGAACGGCCGGCGGGGCGGATGTCGACGGCGGCAAGACCACCCTTCTCACACCCGTCTTCGACCTGTCGAACGCAACGACCGCCGTGGTGAGCTACTGGCGCTGGTACACGAACGATCTCGGGAACAATCCCGGCGAGGACTATTGGGACGTGGACGTCACGTCGAATGGTCAGGACTGGGTATCACTGGAGCACACCAACACGAGCAACGCCGCCTGGATGGAGCAGGCGTTCGATCTCTTGGAAAGCACCGAGATGACGAGCAACGTTCAGCTGCGTTTCGTGGCGTCCGACGTGGGGGTCGGCGGGTCGCTGGTTGAGGCGGCCGTTGACGACTTTACGCTGGCCGCGACCTTCGGGGCCCCGGTGTCGGCTCCTGGAGCGGACGCCGTTTCGGCCGGACTCGTCTCGATCTCGCCGAACCCGTTCAACCCGCGCGCCCGAATCGTCTTCCAGACGGTGTCCAAGTCCGATGTCGAGCTACTGCTCTACGACGTTACCGGCCGAATGGTTCGGGCACTCGTCGATGGCATCGTCGAACCGGGACGTCACACGGTGGCTTTCGACGGAAGAAACGACGCCGGGCTGCCGGTGGCTTCGGGAATTTACTTCCTGCGACTGAGGATGCCGGAAGTTCTGCAGGTTCGACAAGTTGCGCTATTGAAGTAACCAGACGACCGGCCGCCAATGTGAGGATTGCCTTGGCGGCCGGTCATTTCTACCGATCACCTACCGGACCAACGTTATCCGTCTCGTCTCCTTGAAACCCTCGTACCTCAGGCTCAAGAAGTACACGCCGCTCGGCATGTCGCGTCCATCCCGCCCACCGCCATCCTGACAATGCAACCCTTCGCAGGACCGGCGTCACCAATACTTGGGTAATCATTGCATGTTGGCCGGGCCCTTCCCTGAAGGCGGCCCTCCTGTGCCGGATCCTTGCAGCGTTTTCCGGCGGCCCCTTGCCGGACCTTTGACGGCTTGAGAGGAGGAACCCCATGCTCAAGCGCATGATTCTGTTCGCCACCGTCGCGTTTCTTTGCTGTCCCGTTGTCGTCATGAGCGACGCGATTCACGATGCCGTCGATGCCGGCGACGTCGAGACAGTCAGGCGGATTCTCGTAGATGACCCGGGCGCGGTCTTTGCTCGGGCGCAAAACGAGTTTCGGGACCAACCCATTCACTTCGCCGCGCGAAACGGGAGTGTCGAGATCGCGCGCATGTTGCTGGAGGCCGGCGCCGATGTCGATGCCGGCGATAGCGACAACAGCACCGCTCTGGGCATCGCCGCGCTGTTCGGGCACGGGGAGATGGCCGCTCTTCTCATCGAAATGGGCGCCGACGTGAACCACAGGGACCGAAAGGCGGATTGTCCGCTCAGCTTCGCGGTCTCCGGCCGCAATGAGGCCATCATCCAGCAGCTACTCGATGCGGAGGCCGACCTCTACTATCGCAGCACGAGCGGTGAAACGCTGCTCCACACCGCATGCTCCCGCGGTGTCGTCGGCTTCGTGAACCACTTGCTCGATCATGGTGCGGACCTGAACGCCAGATCAGAGAACGGCGCCACGCCGCTGGCCCATGCCGCCATGGCCGGACAGACCGAGATCATGACGCGGCTTCTCGAGAGCGGGGCGAGTCCATCGAGCGGAGAGAGCGGAGACGTCACCCCGCTCATCATGGCAACGTGGAGAAACCAGGTGGAGGCGGCACGCGTCCTGCTGGAGCGCGGCGCGCCGGTTGACGACCTCGGCCACAACGGAAACACGCCGCTTCTCAGCGCAGCGGAGAATTGCTCGGCCGAGATGGTGACCCTTCTGCTCGTGCACAATGCCGCCGTCAACCACGTCAACGAAGACGGCGCCACGGCGTTGGTTCTCGCGGCGGCGGGCGGACATCATGATCGCGTGAAAGCCCTTCTGAAGGCGAAGGCCGACCCCAACGTCGGCACCGATGCCGCCGGACGCGCGACGCTGCACCTCGCCGCAATGAGTGGAAGCGCACCGACCGTCGGTCATCTTCTGGCGGCGGGCGCGAACGTGAACGCGACCGGTCCGACCGGAGAGTCGGCGCTTCATCTCGCCCGCTACTACGGCCATACGGAGGCTGCCGATAAACTGGCGGACGCGGGCGCCGTGAGCGCCGGGCCCGGCGCGACCGATCGGTCACTGGCCGCTCTCGGAGACGTCGAGTCGGGCGCGGCGACCATCTGGTTTCTCGGACACAGCGGGTGGGCAGTCAAGACGCAGAACCACCTCCTTGTCTTCGACTACTTTCCCGAAGGGAACGATCCGCCAAACCCAGCGCTCTGCAACGGGCGGATAAACCCGTCGGAGATCGCGGACAGCAAAGTGGCCGTGTTCGCCTCCCACCATCATCGGGACCACTTCGATCCGATCATCTTCGAGTGGCGCGACCAAGTCGCCGACATTACCTACTTCCTCGGACTCCGCCCGCAGGACGCACCCGACTACGTGTTCATGCCCACGCGGATGGAAGAGTCGTTTGGCGACATCAAGGTCACGACCATCTACTCCACTGACGCGGGCGTTGGTGAAGTGGTCCAGGTTGACGGGCTAACGATCTTCCACCCCGGGGATCATGCCAATGGCCGGATCGGTCTCATGCGCGAGTTCACGGACGAGATCGATTTCATCGCGGAGCGCGGCATCCGACCGGACATCTGCTTCATGGGGATCCGCGGATGCAGCCTCGGGCGCCCGCCCGAGGTCAAGGAGGGAATTGCCTACACGCTGGCCACTCTCGAGCCGAAGGTCTTCATCCCCATGCATGCCGGCGCACAGGGGCACCTATATCGGGAATTCACCGAGGAGATGCAGGCGGACTTCCCTGCGATTCAGATGGTGGCCGCGGACAATCGAGGCGACCACTTCACCTATGCGAATGGGACGATCAGAGATCCGAAGATCCGATCGATCCAGCAAGCGATGATCGACGGCATAGACGAACAGGCGTCTGCCAGCCGGTGATACACATGAGTCGATGACTCGCAACGTGCACCGCCGGTCGCGCCAGCGCGGCCGGCACGGAGAAGGAGACGCCCCCTCGCCGGCCGTCTCCCGGAGCGTCGTGACGGCCGCTCAGAACTCTTGCTGGCAGACGATCTGATACTCGATCGGTGACGTGCCGCCGATCGGACGAAACACGAAGCGCGCCTGATCGCCGTTGACCTCATGAACGAGTGGTCCATCCTGCGTCGCATCGGAATCGACGATTCGGATCCACACGTTCGACACGTCGATTACGCGATGCCCGTCCTCTTCCGCGTACGGATGCTCCATCGTCGACGATGTCGAGCGCCCGTGCGTCAGAGTGATGCGGATGTCATCGACCGCCTCGAACATGCGCCGAGTACTCTGAAGATCCTCGGCACGATCGAGCGTGCTGGAACCCATGCCGCTCGACCGGGACGGCACGAACACGAAGTCCGGATCCAGGCAGGCGGCGTAGCCGTCGATGTCCTTCTCCTCATACGCCGTTTGCAGGTTCTCGAGAACGTTCTCGGGAGTCGTGGGCGGTAGATACTCCGGCCCGGAACGCTTCGCGGTCGGCTCGGGGCCCATGACGCGTTCACTGCATGAAATGAAGACCACAACGAGTAGCACGGTGGCCGTAGCGGCACTGATTCCCTTCCACATGGCAACCTCCCGGGTACGAGCACGGGTCGGATCGGAGTTCGCTGTCTCATGAGTGGAGTCGCGACGAATGGCGGGTTCGTTTACGTGGCAAGGGTGGACGGGTTCTTACGGATGGACCGAGGTCCGATCATTTGGAGTGACGGGCCCGGATTCAACGAATCAGGATGACCTTCCGGCTCTGCACGTTCCCTTCGATCACGAGCCGCAACACGTAGCATCCCGCGGCAACCATTCGCCCCCGGGAGTCCCGCCCGCTCCACGTCACGTGCCGCCGCCCCGTGTCCAGGCGTCCACTGATCAGTGTGCTCACATGACGTCCGGTGGGATCGAAGATGGAGAGATCGGCCAGGGCGGGCGCCGTGACGTGTAGGTCAATTCGTGTCGTGAGCGTGAACGGCGCAGGGCATGCATGACCGAGCATGACGGGAGCGACGACGGGTGAGGGCGAATCGTGTGGAACGGCGACCGTGCCTGTCCACCAGCGGGCGATGTTCGCCGCGAGATGCGGGCCCGATGACCAGAAGAGACCGCCGACGTAGAGACCATCCGAAGCATAGTGGAGCGCCTTGGCGCCATTGCCTCTGATTCCGGTGCCCAATCCACTCCACGCGGCGCCGTCCCAGACGGCAACCGTGTTGATATCGAGAGCGCCGATGTGCCCGAAGGCGCCCGCGGCGAAGAGAAAGTCGCCGCCGAGGCCGAGATCGCACACGTCGCCGCCCTGGTTGCCGTCCCATCCGCCGAGATACTGCCAGCCCTCGCCGTCCCATTCGCCCACGAACGATGCGGAGATTTCGTATTCGTCGAGCCCCCCGCCCGCGATGAGGCGATCGCCGTCGACGACCAATGCCATGGCCGCGCCCGGTACGCCGTCAGCGAGGGCCGCCCATTCCGCACCGTCCCACAGCGCGACGTGCCGCGCGTCCACCGCCCCGGCCGTCGTGAAGTTTCCTCCCACGACGAGCCCCGCCGGCGTAGATGCGAGCGCGGAGACGGTTCCGTTCGTGCCGCCCCCGAGCGCACTCCACTCGGCGCCGTCCCACGACGCGACACTGTGCATCGGCTCTCCACCGGCCTGCGAAAAGGTGCCGCCCGCGTAGAGGAGACCGTCGTGCACACACAGCGCCTTGACGCGTCCGCCGACCACACCCGCGCCGAGGGAATGCCACGCTTCACCGTCCCATCGGGCGATGCCGGACGCCGCCACGCCTCCCGCGGCATCGAACGCTCCCCCGACGATGAGATCGCCGTCGTGCTCACACGCGGCATAGACCCAATCGTCCGTGCCGCCTCCGACGTCATCCCAGCCCGATCCGTTCCAGACGGCAACGTTGTTGACGAGTTGGTCACCCGCGACTTCGAAAGCACCGGAAGCAACGAACCGATTCCCGTAGGAAGAGAGATCCAGGCAGATGCTGCTCAACCCGGCCCCGCCAATCAGTCCAACGCCCGACCATTCCGCGCCGTCCCATGACGCCAGCGTTCTCGCGGCGACCTCTCCGGCCCTTTCAAAGCTCCCGCCGGCAATGAGCACCCCGTTGAACGCCACGAGAGCAAGGACACTCGAGTCCATATCTCCACCGGGCAGCGCTTGCCAGTCGGTCCCGTTCCAGAGGGCGATGCAGCCGACGTCTTGTCCACCCGCAACGCTGAAGCTCCCGCCGGCGATGAGCTGATGATCGTGTTCGATGACGGCGCGGACCCGGCCGCTCATGCCCGTGCCCATGGCATGCCAGCCCGCACCATCCCACCGGGCGATGTGGGAAGCCGGTTCACCACCCGCTATATTGAAATGGCCACCGACGATCAGATCACCGGCGACCTGCGCCAACGCATAGACTCGACCGTTGTTGTACGGCTGGTAGTCGACGCCGTATTCCAACCGATCCCAGCTCGCGCCGTTCCATGCCGCGATGTTGCGGGTGCCCGATATGTGATCGACGTCATTGAAGCGACCACCGATGATCAAACGACCATCGTAGATACATGACGACGCCACGTAGTCGAAGTACGGATCGGTCACACCGTCTCCGAGCGGCCGCCAGAACGCCCCATCCCAGGCCGCGACCCCAACCGCCGCTTCCCCACCGGCCATCGTGAATTCTCCGCCCGCGATCACCTCTCCGTCGTAGACGCAAAGCGTATGGATCTGCTCGTTGAGCCCCCCGCTCACCTCCTTCCACGACGAACCGTTCCACCGTGCGACATAGGGCGACGCGACACCACCGGCATTCTGAAAGAGACCGCCCACGACAAGCTGCCCGTCGTACACGCTCATGGCATAGACCTGATCGTCGAGCCCGTCTTTGAAAGGCTCCCAATACGACCCCGTCCACGTGGCGATGTTGTTAACGCGGGCCCCGGCGGCGTACTCGAAGCTTCCGCCAACAACCAGACGACCCTCGTAGATGCACGCGCAACGAATCCAGCCGTCGATTCCGGGAAGACTGAACCCGGGCATCCAATTGTCATCGTCGTACGCATCGGTGTGGGAATGGCCTGCGATGTCGGACGCAGCCGTTGATCCGAAGAGAATGGTCAAGGTGACCAGAAGAGAGATGACACGTCGCGCGCTCTGGATGGTCATGATCCGCCCTCCAATGCCCGGCCGAGGGCACTGTTCACATGGCTCATGAGGTCACTGCCGCAAGCGACCCTACCACTGGAGGAGGCGACCCCCTACTGGTGCTGGTCCTCTTGGTAGACGATCTGCCAGGTCGTGGGATCAACGGTCGTGTCGGGCTTGAAGATGAAGAGCGCCGGGTCGCCCTGCACGAGGTAAGTAACGGGTTCCCCGCCTTCAGCGTCAGGCGTCTCCACGGCGAGATACGCCGACGGCACCTGGATCATCATGTATCCCTCGTCCTCGGGAAAGTCCTCGCGATCGGAAGGATACACTGGTGATTGATCCAGCCGGATCTCGATGCCGAACACCACATCGAACATCCTGTCGGTCGTATCGTAATCCTGGAGCTGGTTCAGCTCATCGAAATCGATGACCCCGGCATCTTCGGGCGACGGGACGAAACGGAACCCCTCATGAATCTGATCGGCGTAGCCGTCGATGTCGAGCTCCGCATAGGCGATCTCGAGGTTCATCAACACGCTGTCGGGGCTCGTCCGCGCGTGGTAGATGACGTCCTGCGGCGTGTAAATAGGGTCCGGTTTCTCGGGATCCTTGTCACACGAGAGCGCGGCCAATGCCGCTACGACCGCAAGCAGTAATACCAGTGCGCGTCTCATTGCCTGTCTCCCTGTTGGGCGGGCTCGATCGTCGTTTCTCTGGTGATGGAGCCGAAGCTCACTAAAAGCACCATTAATGATAGCGGGCTCATTATTGTATCACAAGGATCAATCCGCAGTCTCGTCGTCGCCGTCCCCGCATCCTTCGATCTGACCGGCGAGCGATATTGAGGATCGACTGCCTCACACATCTACTTATAACCATGTCGGTGTGGAGAGGTTCCGCTGGCGCGGGTCACGTCCTACCCGATCGCACCGGTACTCGACGTGAATGAGTTAGCGGAACCGTGAGGTGAGGTATCAGCGAGCCAGAACGATCCGATGTCGCGCGCGCATGTCGTCAGAGGTTAGGCGGATGAAGTAAACTCCACCCGCGGCGGGCCGACCTCCGGCGTCGCGACCGTCCCAGACGACCGTGTAGCGTCCCGGTGCTTGCCGGCCTTCGACGAGGCGTTGCATCAGCCGGCCGCCCACGTCGAAGATCTCGAGCTTCACGTCGGCCGCTGACGGCACGTCGAAACGAACCGTGGCCGGGGCCCGAAACGGGTTGGGACAGAAGACCCGCAGCGCGGCCGGAGTGATATCGAGGTCACCGGCGACGCTCGTCGTCGGCTCCTCCACGATCAAGAGCGTTTGATCCGCCAACAGGTCCGTGAACGTCTCCGTCGATCCGTTCGGCCACCACACCGTTAGCGAATCTACCGCGGTCGCTTCGGCCAGACCGAAATGAATGTCCATTGAACTCTGGCCCATGTCGTTCACGGATCCATTCTGTACGCGGTACTGTGTCTGTCCACCCGCGACGATCCGAACGCGCGCGCCGATGGCGTCACGGTTGCTGCTGATGCCGACCAGCCGGACCTTGAGCCAGTGATGGTCGTTGCCGTCGTTGCGATAGAGCACGTGCGGTCCGTCGGCGAACGGCCAATGGGCCCAACCGTTGACCACGTAGAGATCCGGGAATCCGTTGCCGTCATAGTCGGACCACCCGACGGCCGCTCCGCTTCCGGTCACGACGCATTCGACGCCGGCCTCGGCCGCGCGCTCGGTGAACGTTCCGTCACCGTTGTTCATGTAGAGGAAATTCGGGGCGTTGTGCGCGAAGGGCGTGGATACGACCCGGTCGTTGACGACGTAGATATCCAACCAGCCGTCGTTGTCGACATCGACTGCAACGCAGTTCTTGCCGCTCAACTCATCGCTGATTCCCGCGGAGAGACTGACATCCACAAACGTGCTGTTTCCGACGTTTTCGTACAGACGGTCCGACAGATCCGGTTCGATAAACTCGGTTTCGAGGAGCGTCGTATCGATCTGCGAGATCGATCCATCCAGAACGTCCGCCTGCAACCAGAAGCGATGATAGTCCACCCGATCGGTCGCCGTCCGGACGTGCCATGGCCCCCCGGCGGCGTCCTGCCAGATGAAACAGCCGAGCGACTCGCCAGCCTCGAAGTCCGGCTCGCCCTGGTACTGGCCATCGAGCATGGTGAACTCGCCCGACGGCGGATGCAGGCCGTATTGTCCAAGATAGATGTGCTGCGTTTGATTGTAGAGATTGTCGACGCGAATCGTGAACTCGAGACCGGAGCAATCAGCCGAGATGTCGTATCCGTCCGAGCCGCTTTCGTACGCCGGCGACTGCAGAAGAGCGGATTGAAACCGAAAGGTCGTCTCGTCCACGAGATAGGCGTCTCGCTGGCAGACCCAATAGCCTCGACTCAGAAAGACGTCTTGGTCACCGTCGTTGTCGTAGTCCAGCCAGCACAGGCCCCAGATCCATTTGAGCGGTGTCGGAAACCCGGATCCGCCGGTTATGTCCTGGAAGCTGCCGCCTCCACTGTTTCGATAGAGCCCCATCTCTCCCGTATCGTGATCCACCAGCAACGCGTCGAGATAGCCATCGCCGTTCAGCTCGGTGAACGCTCCGATGTACTGCCGATCCGTCCCGAGCCCGCCGGCTCCGGGAACGCTTTCGAATGTCCCATCGCCGCGGTTCAGAAAGAGACGGTTGGGTCCCGCGTAGTTAGTGACGAAGAGATCAAGCCAGCCATCGCGATCCGCGTCCACCCAGTGGCAGAAGCGACCTCGGCCCGTCGAATCGGCCACGCCCGCCTCCACGGCGATTTCTTGGAAGTGAAGCCCGTCGAGATTCCATCCAAGCTGATTCTTCGCGTTGCCGTTCTGCCCCGGCGCCCCGACCACCGTGTACATATCCCTGCGCCCGTCGTTGTCGAAATCGCCCCAGGCGGCCCCGTGTTGGTCCTGGACCGTAGAGATGCCGGACGCCCAGATTCGCTCGACGAAGGACGTCCCCCCGGATACGTTTTGGAAGAGATTCGGAGGGGCATAGTGGTTCGTCACGAAGACGTCGTCGAAGCCATCCGAGTTGAAGTCTCCCCAGTTGAGCCCGTAGGAATACGTGCTTTCGCGAATGCCGAGGAGCGAATCCACGCGCGTGAACGTGACGGCACTCTGGGCGGACACGGGAAAAAGAAAAAGCATAAAGAGAAGGGGGCGTAGTCTCCGGTGTAAGCGCATGTAGATCGGTCTCCTGGCTGTCGGTCAAGGATGAACGAACCGAGTTCCGGCCGGGTGAGTCATTGTCGAAACTCAGCGCACACTCACCCGTAGTGCACGACTAGTCTACTGTACAGTCTAGCAGCTTGTTGGGGATTGCCCACCCCCGTAGGGTGCAATATTGGGATCTGGTCGCCCAACGGGCGGAAAAGGACCCGACTCCGGCGCGCGCGCTATGCACAACGGGCGCGCGCAAGACTCAGATGATACAATCGGCTGATCTCAACCAGGAGGTGTCGATGGTGAATGCTTCCGATTCCGTCGCCGGCAACGACACGGCAATTCGCATCCGTGACCTTACGCGAACATTCGGTGAGACACGGGCGGTGAACCGGGTCAACCTCACCGTCCCATCCGGTTCCTTCTTCGGCTTCCTGGGCCCGAACGGCGCGGGCAAGACGACGACGGTGCGCATGCTCACGGGCCTCTTGGCGCCGACGTACGGTGACGCCGACATCGCGGGCCACTCCATTATTTCCGAGTCGGTCGCCATCAAGCGGCTGACCGGCGTCGTGCCGGACAATCTTGCGCTCTTCGATCGGCTTTCGCTGTGGGAGCACCTCACGATGGTCGGGCGCATCTACGGGCTTTCACAATCCGAGACCACGTCTCGCGCCGAAGACCTGCTCAAGCTGCTCGGCCTGTGGGACGACCGCGGGGTCTACTCCGTCGACGCTTCGCACGGCATGCGAAAGAAGCTCGCCTTCGCCATCGCACTCATCCACAGCCCGAAGATTCTCTTTCTCGACGAGCCATTCGAAGGAATCGACCCGATCGCGGGGCGGGTTCTACGCAAGCTGCTCAAAACGTTGTCCGAGCGCGGCGCGACCATCTTCTTGACCTCTCATATTCTCGAGATCATCGAACGCCTGGTGAACCGCGTGGCGATCATCGTGAAGGGTGAGATCGCGCTCGAATCGTCGCTCGCCGAGCTGACACGAGAGGGGCGTTCGCTGGAAGAGGCGTTCATCGAGGCTGCGGGTGAGCAGGCCTCCGAGGTGACGGAGCTCACATGGCTCGTGTGAAACCGATCTCGCTCTCACTTCTTCCCTTCATCTGGCGCGCGTACTGGCGGGACCTCACGGCGCGCGGCGCCTGGCGAAACGCGAATCTCCTGGTCGTCGGAATCGCGACACTCTTCATGATCCCCAGCCAAATCGCGGCAAGCATCTTCGCCATCACGAGCATTCAGTCGGGAGCGGTGACGCGCGGCATGCTCATCACCCAAGTCGTCCTCACGACCGTTCTCATGGGATGGCTGCTTCTTCCCGTGTTGATCAATAGCGTCTCTGCGCGCGGTCAGGGCATCCGGCTGCTACGTCTATCCCAGTTCCCGCTGACAATCGCTCAGCTTTTTGAGGTCGGGGTCGTGAACACGCTCATCCAGCCGGTCTACTGGCTTCTTGTCCTCGTATCCGCCTTTGCGCTGATCCCGCTCGGCATGGCTCCGTATCCCGGCTACGCGCTTGCCGCCGGCGTGCTCTTCATCGCCGTGGCCGCTTTGATCTCGTGGACGATCGGACTCGTGGGCACGGCACTCCTGTCGTCGCGACGAGGTCGCGAGCTGGCACTCGGACTCTTCACGTTCACCATGGCCGGGATGTTCTTCTTATTGCGTGGCGACATAGATCTCAGCGACGGTCTGCTGACGCTGGAGGTCTTCGGCCGCAGCTTTCTGCTGACGAACGCCGAGGGAACGGAAGGCCTCTTCGTTACCCTACGCAACGTGACGCCCGCCACCTGGACGATGAACGCCGCACACGGCGACCGGCCGTTCTTGTGGCTCGGCGTCCTTGCCGCGTGCGCGCTCGCGAGTTTCGGACTGTCCGCCTGGAGCCTGAAGCGGCTCATCGTTCGGCCGCCGGAAGGAATCGGAGGCGGACGAGCACGCCGACGGGCGATCGGTGCCGTGCCGGGACTCCCCATCGAGGTGGGGGTCTCAGCGGTGAAGGAGTTTCGCTACCTGCTCCGGACAATGGACGCGCTCCTCGGCATCGCGATCGGCGTCGTAGCGGCGGTGATCGCGTTCGTGCAGCCGGAGCGAGGCGTGATCGTGCTCGGGCTCGCCGCCCCCGTGATCATCACGATGGAGATGGCGATGCCGCTGAACGCTTTCGGATTGGACAAGCAGACCGTAGACCGCTATCGCCTTCTACCGCTTTCCGGCAAGACGATTATCTTCTCGAAGAACATCGCGTACTTCCTCGTGGTCGCGATCGAGCTGTTTCCGATCGTGGTCGCGGGTCTGATCCAGGTGGGCCTCGTGTTCGTGCTTGCCCTCCTCTCCGCCTGCGCCGCGATGTGTCTCGTGACGAGCGCTTGGGGGAACGTGCTATCGATTCGAGAACCAGCGCCGAGAGACTTCTTCAACTTCGACAGTCGTGAGCAGGCCGGTGGAGCGCTCGGTATGATCTTCGCTACCCTCGTGTGGCTCGCCCCACTCGGCCTCGGAGCGCTCGCTTGGTCACTCGGAGGAGCGATACCGGTTCTCCTCGTTCAGGTCGCGCTGCTGGCCATCGCACTGGTGATCTACCGAAAGCTGCTTCCGCGCGCCGGCCGTCTATTCGAGGAAAGCGCCGAGGTCATGAGAACGAGGCTCTCCGGATAGTCACCGTTTCACCGGTCTGCGCTCACAGATACAAGATGAACTGCATCGTGGCGCCCAGACCCAGGTCGTGTCCGAAGCTGTCGAAGCTCCATCTACTGGATTCGCTACGCGTCGTGTTCTCCCCGGTCGTGAGATCGCCGCCTTCGTCGATCGACTGCGAGACATCAGACGCGTTCCATTCGTTTGAGTAGTATCTCAGGCGAAGCCCGAAGCGTGTTTCCAGCACGAAGCGGTTCTCAATGTGAAACGCGGGACGGATGCCGAGCAAGAAGTCGACGGTGTGCGACTTCCTTATGTCTACATCCGTCCGGTGCCGCTCTGGATCACTGTAGGTCTCGCCTTCAGAAAGCGCACTGAAGCTCCGGACGTCATCGTCATCGCTCCAGGAGTAGTTCACCGCAGCAAACGGTCCGAGACCGACCCACCGGCCGATCCGTGTCTCCCGGTAGATCATCGTGCCGACGGTGATGGCCTGTCGATCCCCCTCCGACATCCAATTCTCCTCGGAGCTTCGCTCCGTCTCACCTTCGTAGACACTCTCGTCCTTGCTATCGCTCGTCTCGTCGGTCAGCGAGGGATCGATACGAAGCCCCACGCCCCATGTCTCGTTCAGGCGGTAGCGCGCGGCGATCCCGTCGTCCCAGCCGACTCCCCACCTCCTGAACGGCGTCGCACTGTCATCCGCAATTGCGATCTGGGTCGCGGTGATCATCAAGAGCGCCATCGCGAGTGTCGATCGAATCGTCATCTCGGCCTCCTACCTCGTTCCCCATCAACGCGCACGCGGACTTCAGTGGAATCCACCTGCGCGACCGGAAGGCGAAGAACACGCCCACCGAGTCCATTTCTGGCTTCTCGGCACCCATTCTAGCCTCACGCCGCGGGATTCCTCACGAAAACCGCATCGATCCCGCCGCAGCGCGCAGGTTTCTCGAGACGCGTGCGTTCGGGTTGTCAGCAGATGATAGAATCCAACCAGTCTACGGGGAGACCAGCCATGAAGATCGCCATCGCCCTCATCCTCGGGTCGGTGCTCGCGCTACCGGCTACCGGCGTCCGAGCCGCAACCGTCGTGATCGACACGGGTCAGGACGTCTGCTACGACAACACCACGGAAATCGATTGTCCGTCGCCGGGAGAACCGTTTCACGGCCAGGATGCTCAATACAACGGCACACAGCCCAGCTACGTAACCGGCGGTGACGGGCTGACGGTCTATGATTCCAACACCGGCCTGCGGTGGACGCAAAGCCCAGACATCAACGGCGATGGTGAGATCGACATCGACGACAAGCTGGGGTGGGCCGACGCCCAGGAATATCCTGACGTCCTGAACGCGCAGACCTACGGTGGCTTCGACGACTGGCGCTCCCCCACCATCAAAGAGCTCTACTCGCTCATCGATTTCAGCGGTCGGACCGGCATGGGCGCCGCGTCATCGATTCCCTACATCGACACCGATTACTTCGACTTCGCCTACGGGGACGAGAGCGCCGGCGAGCGGTTCATCGACGCGCAGACCTGGTCCGCCACCGAGTACGTCGGGACCACGATGAACAACGATCCGACGGCGTTCGGGGTCAACTTCGCCGACGGCCGGATCAAGGGCTACCCACGGGACATGATGCAGCAGTACGTCCGTTTCGTGCGCGGCCCGACCGACTACGGGGAGAACAGCTTCGTCGACAATGACGACGGAACGATCACGGACCTCGCCACCGGTCTCATCTGGGCGAAGTCTGACAGCGACGTTGCCATGAACTGGGAAGACGCGCTCGCGTACGCGGAAGGGCTCGTGCTTGCCGGGAACGATGACTGGCGCGTGCCGAACGCGAAAGAGCTGCAGAGCATCGTCGACTACACCCGGGCGCCCGACGCCCAGGACCCCGGCCAGCAAGGCCCCGCCATTGATCCGATCTTTGAGCTCACGGACGACGACTCATGGTGCTGGGCATCCACTACGCACTACGACGGCCCGAGCCCGGAAAAGGCCGTCTACGTCTGCTTCGGCCTGGCTTGGGGCTACCTCGGACCGCCCGGCCAGGGTCAGTGGGTGAACGTCCATGGCGCCGGCGCGCAACGAAGCGACCCCAAGGACGGAGACCCGAACGATTGGCCGTACGGCCACGGCCCGCAAGGGGATGAGATTCGGATCTTCAACTACGTGCGCGCCGTGCGTGGAACCAGCAGCTCGACGGGCGTCGACTCCGGGGATTCACAGGGTCCACCGGCCGGCGATTCGATGCAGCTCGGGCTCAGGGCGTTTCCCAATCCCAGCGACGGCGCGACCGCATTCGATATCGACCTGCCCGCAACCGCACGTGCACGACTAGAGATCTACGATGTCACCGGACGCAAGGTGCGCTCGCTTTTCGATGACACGCTGACCGCGGGGCCGCACCGGTTCGTATGGGACGGGCGCGACGCTGCGTCCCGTATCGTCGCTCCGGGCATCTATATCGCGCGCCTCGCGACCGCAACGAGCAGTCGATCCGTCAAACTCATGTGGAGACCATGATCTAGGGCTGTCACACCGCTTCTCACGGCGGAACCGGTCCATCGGTGGTAAACTTCTCGGTAGGCGACTCATGAGACAGGTGTCGATCTCCGAGGAGGCCGGACATGGAGAAGACCCGGATCGTACTCGCGCTTTGCGTGCTGTTCGTATCGTGTTTCTCGACCGCGATCGCCGACGACTCGCTCGATTCCGACATCACGCTCCTCGGCCGCTGGCAAGTGGGATCGTGCATGGCGCTGGATGTCGAGGGCGACCTGGCGTGCTACGCGGACGGCGCCTTTTTGCAGACCGCCGACGTGAGCGACCCCTACGCGCCCGTGACCATGGGCGGCGTGCTCTTGCCGATGGCAATCTGGGGAATGGACGTCGTCGGATCGATGGCGTACGTGGCCGACTTCTACTACGGGCTCCAGATCGTCGATGTATCGAAGCCCGCAACCCCCATCCTGGTCGGCGCATGCGAGACGGGCGACAAGGCCCGGGCCGTCGTCGTTCAGGATAAATACGCCTATCTCGCCGACAGCGAAGGCTGTCTGAGAATCGTCGACGTCTCCGACCCTCGAAATCCGTACGAGGTCGGCTGCCTGAACGAAGACGGCTTTCCGCAGGACCTCGACATCCGCCAGGAGATCGTCTACCTCGCGACATGGGACGGCGTGTACATCATCGACGTTTCGAACGCGGAACAGCCGAACCACATACGAACCATCGAGCCGGGGAATTACTACGGCTTCGAAGGCGTCGTCTTTCATGGCGACTACGCCTACGTCTCCGCGGGTCAGGGCGGCCTGCACGTCTACGACGTCACCGATCTCGCCCATCCCACACTCGCCGGGTACTACAACGCGTATGGCAACGTAGTGGACATGGGAATCCACGGCGACCTCGGCGTCGTCGTGTGCCGAGGGTCCGGCTTGCGCGTCGTCGACATCTCCGACCCGCCCTATCCGATCGAGCTGTGTCACTACGATACGCCGCACGCGAACTACGAAGTCGAATGCAATGAGCAATTCGCCTTCACGGCTTCATTCACGAAGGGGATGCGGATCCTCGATCTCGAGGATCCCACGTCTCCAAGCGAGGCCGGTGTGTGTGAGACCGGGGGCGGCGCCTACGGGATCCTCGTCCGCGACGGCATCGCCTACGTCGCGGAGGGCTGGACCGGGCTGAGAACGATCGACGTCTCCGATCCGACGGACCCGTCACCGATCGGCCTCTGTCGCGTTGATGACAATCCGAAGGCGATCGACCTCATCGGTGACCAGGCATACGTGGCAGCGGCACTCGGCGTGAGGATCTTCGATGTCTCCGATCCGGCGGAGCCGTACGAGACAGGCTTCTACGCCATCGAGAGCGGGGCCACCGATATCGCCGTGAGGGACAACCTGGCGCTGACGGTGAACTACGACGACGGGCTCACCGTCCTGGACGTCTCGGATCCATCATCGATCGAGCCTTTCTCCGGCTTCCCTCTCCTCCATCCTCAGCAGGTCGTGATCGGTGATACCTACGCGTATGTCGCCGTTTACGGAGAGTGGGGGTACGACGGCGCGCTCGCCGTTGTCGACTACACCGTGCCGGACACGTCCGAGATCGTGGCGATGCTCGAGTTCAAGAAGACCACGCACGTCGCCACCTACGGCGACTTCGCGTACATATACGGCCAGGACGTCAACCACGACTACGGGCTGCACGTCGTCGACGTCGCGGATCCGGCCGAGCCGGTGCACGTTGGATTCCTGGGAATGAACTTGCCCATCTTCGCGATCGCCGCGACCGAGGACTATGTCTATCTGGGGCAAACCTACACGAAGCTCCTGATGGCGGTCGACGTTCGCGAGCCCAAATACCCGGTCGTCGCGACGTCGTATTCGCGGGATGGGTATCACACGTCGTGCATCTTCCCGCAGGACGAGCTGATCTACACGAACGGCGTCTGGATCTTCCGCAATGACCTCATGACGACCAGCGCACCCGAGGCCGCGGGCATGGCGTCGGACGCGCTCACCAGCTATCCGAATCCGTTCAATCCGACCACGGTGATCAGCTACAGCCTCTCGTCGCCGTCGGATGTTCGTCTCGGGATCTACGATGTCTCGGGGAGACTCGTGAGTCTCCTGAAGGACGGCGTGATCGAAAGCGCCGGCCCTCATTCGGTGAGGTGGCAAGGAGTTACGTCATCCGGCAGCGGCGCGGCGTCGGGGACCTATTTCTGCCGGCTTGAGGCGGGCGCGTTTCAGGCCACACATCGCCTGGTTCTGATCCGCTGATATGGAACGACCGTGTCAAGCACGGTTGTATTTCGGGGGCGGCGGAGGC
>CAZAMP010000030.1:0-51451 GCA_964486455.1 uncultured bacterium
CTGCTCCACCGGCAACACCTTGTAGCTCACGGCGCGCTTGCCGCCGTCGATAGCCGCGACATCACCTGCCACGGTAACCACAAGACACATCACCGACGCGAGCACAAGCAATCGTTTCACCATTGCCCAAATGCCTCCATCGTTGCTAGACCAACTCAGGATACGGTAGCCGTTGTGGGGAGCGAACGCACGAGGCGTGCGGAGTGCTCACACTACATCGGCTTGCCGCCCAAATCCTCACCCTCTGATGCCACCTCCTTTTTTGCTGCCCTCAGTCTGATGCCCGATAGCGAATAACAAGAACCGTAACTGCCTGTAGCAACCCGACACCACCGCCCCAACACCAGGCCGTGTGAAGATGGAACGCAGGGAACGTGGTGCTGTTTTTTCTTGTGACCAGACTAACCTATTGGGGGACTGTAAGAATCATACTCTCCGAACGCCCGATCGTCAACCTTGCGGCCCATTGCGTTACGCTCTCAAGGGAACCATCTCGTAAGCAGTATGTACAGATTTCAATATATACTCGAGTCCGAAGTGTTCCCACAGACCCATACGCTTCCTGTTACCTGCGTATGACGATTGTTTGGCCGCCAAGCCGTTCGTCTCCGGCACGCATCCGCGCAAAGTACACGCCCGACGACACCTGGATTCCGTTCAGGTCGTGGCCGTTCCAATGAACTTGTGCGATGCCGACCGGCCCCGCCGGCACGTCATGACTCCAGACACGGCGCCCCGAAACGGTGAACAGCTCGACCTGAACCGGCATTGGCCGCGTGATCTCCCAGCGCAGCATCGTCCCTCGAGATGTCGGGTTCGGTGCAGCCACAAGCAACCGGCCGTTCGCAAGACGATCGTCAACCTCCTCGACCACGACGATTTCATCCAATTCATATGAGAAAAAGCTCCGCCCGTAGGTCGCCGCGAACAACACATGATTGATCGGATCAAGCGCAAGCGCGTTCACGACGACATTCGGCAAATTCGTACCCAGAGCGCTCCAACTCGTCCCACCGTTGACCGTTTCGTAGACACCGACGTCCGTCGCGACATAGTACCGTCCGGGTGTGATGGGATCCGGGATGATCTCGTTCGCGGGGGCTTCCGGTAGGTTGCCCGAGATCGCCTCCCAGCTCGCCCCGAGATCGATGGTGCGGAATACGTGCGGCAAGGGCTCCGCCCAACGAAAACCCGAGATCGTCACGTACGCCGTCTCACGAGAGAACGGGTCAGTACGAACCGACGTGATCCATCGCTCGGGAAGATCGGCGGACACGTCGGTCCACGCCCCTCCGCCGTTCGTACTGACATGAACGAGCCCATCATCACTTCCAGCCCAAAGCACGTCGCCGTCGAGCGGAGAGACGGCAAGTGTCGTCAACGTCCCGTTCACCTGGCCGGAATTGCCGGAATGCGGGCCGTCAGTGAGATCCCAGCTGATCACGGTCCAGCTCGTGTTGCTGACGCTACGGTACATGCGATTGGTACCAAAGTAGCGCGTGTCCGCGTTGGTCGGATCCTGGACAAGCGGGCAGTTCCAGTTCTTGCGATCTCCACTGCTGATGCCGCTCGTGGCACCGGACCACGATCCGCCCCCGTTGCTGGAATAGGCCACGTTTCCGTACTGGTATTGTGCCCAGATCCGGTTCGAGTTGCCCGGGTGGACCAATGCCTGGAACCCGTCACCACCGTAGATGTGCGTCCAATCGCTCGTCCCGCCCGTGAGAGTCCGATTCGTCCCGTTGTCCTGCGTTCCACAGTAGAGCGCATCGGAGTTGTTGGCATCCAGGGCGACTCGATAGATCTGCGTGATCGGTAGGTCGTAGAGCTTCGTCCAGGCCGTTCCACCATTGGTGGACCGATAGACGCCGCCGTCATTCCCTTCATAGATGACGGGATTCGCGCCGGAAGCAAAGTCCAGTCCGTGATGATCGACGTGCATTCCGCCATCGGCGCTGCCGTAGGATGACCCACCGTTGGTGCTGCGATAGAAATAGAGCCCCAAGACGAAGATCCTGTCCGGATCAACGGGATGTGTGCGGACATTGCCGAACCACCACCCGTACGATGCGAACACGCCCGAGAGCGAACCGTCATTCGTCCGGCTCCAGCTGTTTCCGCCGTTCGTGGACCGATAGAGGCCGTCGAAGTAACCGACCCGATCCGCATAGATCGCATGCATCACGTCCGGCTGGGCGTCGCAGAGGCTCAGCCCGATGCGCCCGCCGTTCGAGGACGGACCGGGAAGGCCGCCGCCCACGAGACTCCAGGTGTCGCCGCCGTCATCGGTTCGATACACCGCGCACCCGGGTCCCCCATAGCGATAGCCTTCTGGGCGCCGGATTCGCTCCCACATGGCGGCGAGCAGCACGTCCGGATCGTCCGGTCGCATGATGAGATCCACGCAGCCGGTCGAATCATTGGACGAGAAAACGAGATCCCAGCTCTGCCCCCCATCGGTGGTGCGGTAGACCCCTCGCTCCGGAGTGTCGTCCCAGAGGTGCCCCATGGCCGCGACGAAGATCCGATTCGGATCCGTGGGGTCGATCCGAATCCGACCGATCGACCCGGTGTCCTCCAGTCCGAGCGGCTCCCACGTATCGCCCTGGTCATCGGATCGAAAGATCCCAACCCCTCCGTACGCGACGCTTCCGCCGCCCGGGTTCACCTCGCCGGTTCCGGCATAGATGACGTTTGGATCCGTCGGATCGATCGCGAGGGCCCCCATGGACAGCGAGGCTTGCTCGTCGAAGAGCGGTGTCCAACTCGCTCCACCGTCGCGACTCCTGAGGACACCTCCTTCGGCGGCGGCGGCGTAGACGGTGTTGGGATCGGTCTGATCGACGGCGATATCGGTGATGCGGCCACCGACGTTTGTCGGTCCCCGCGCGATCCAGGTGCCGTCCCTCGCATCGGATTCCTCACGAAGTGCCGTGGCCTGAAGCTGCGCGCGTCGCCACTCCTCGCGGGGGATCTCGCCCTGCGGAAACGCCCGCTTCGCGTGAAACCACGGATTGGGCGCTTTGGGGATCAACCCGTCACCCCGCTCGGACGAATACGACGTTGTCGTCCGAACACCGGGCGTCGTCTGCGAATCGACCCAATCGCGCACGCTGCTTTGTGTGAACCACACGGCAGTTCCGACGGCGGCCACGATCAACGCGATCATGAGCGACAGCTGCATCGAGGACTTGCTTCGGTGGTATGACTTCGGCATGGATCTCTCCTATCCGCTCAAAGGGGGGTCCGAAAGCGGGACGCAATTCCTACCAGCATTGACAATTATACGGGAATCGGCGTTGATCTTCCAGGCGACGCGTCAGGGCTGCGCCCATAATCCATCGGTGTCCCGACTCGTGGAAGATCTTGGTTAGTTCCGGCCGGAGGGTTTCCGGATGAAACAACGCGAGGGCTTTCCTTCCGATCCGACCGAATTCTGCATCTCGGACGTCGGCAGCACGACGACGAAGACGATTCTGTTCCGCAAGGAGGCGGGGTGGCGGTTTCATCGCCGTGAGGCGGCGACCACCGTCGAGAAACCGTACGAGGACGTGACCGTCGGTTTGCTACGGGCGCTGGAGGCGCTCGAGACGGACTCGGGTCTCCCGCTCATCCGCGATGGCAGGCCGGCCGTTCCGTATCTTTCCACATCGAGCGCGGGCGGCGGGCTTGCGATGGTGGTCACCGGTCTTGTCAGAGACATCACCGCCGTCAGCGCGGACAGAGTTGCGATGGGGGCCGGCGCGCTGGTACTCGACGTGATCGCGATGGACGATGGCCGAACGCCTTACCAGAAGATCGAGGCCTTGAAGCAGTTGCGGCCGGACATGGTTCTCCTCGCGGGCGGCTTCGATTCTGACGCGGTGACGGGACCGGTGTTCCTGGCCGAACTCATCGTCGAGTCCGGTCTTCACCCCAAGCTCAACCCCGACGCCAAACTCCCGGTCATCTACGCCGGAAACATCAATGCAACCGACTACACGCGAAGAACGTTGTCGGACCGCTATCACTTCCACCCTGTTCCGAACATCCGCCCGCGCGGCAACGAGGAGAATCTAGAGCCCGCCCGTGGCGCCATCCATGACCTCTTCATGGATCACGTGATGAGCCAAGCTCCGGGGTACGAACAGCTCAAGACCTGGGTTCGCTCCCCCATTCGCCCCACACCGGCCGCGTTCGGGGCGATTCTCGAGCTGGTCTCCCGGAAGCTGGGAGGCCGGATACTCGCCATCGATATCGGCGGCGCCACGACGGACATCTTCACGGCTCAGGACGGCCGGGTTTTCAGAACGGTGAGCGCCAATCTCGGCATGAGCTACAGCATCCGGAACGTGGCGGAGACGGCGGGCGCCGATGCCATCCTGACGCTCCTCGGCCCCGGCATCGGCGAGGAAGAGCTCTGGGACCGGATCGGAAAGAAGCATGTGAACCCTACTGCCCTACCCGCGACACCTCACGACGTCGAGCTCGAATGGGCCACGGCAACGATCGCGATCCGGGAAGCCGTACGGGCCCACCTCGAGGTCATGCGCGGGATCGAGATGAGCCTCGGCAAGGCGGAGCTGGAGATCAGCAAGCTCGCCACGCGCCGCGTGGAGACGCACGAGGAGACCAACGACACGCTTTCGATCGAAGGCTATGACCTCATGATCGGAAGCGGCGGCATCCTCTCACACTCACCGAGAGAGGCCGCCGCGATGATGATGATCGACGCGCTTCAGCCGCGCGGCGCGGTGGAGCTTGCCGTCGACAGCGCGTTCATGTTTCCGCACTTGGGAGTCCTCGGCGATGTAAACCCCGAGCTGGCCTGCGAGCTCTTCTTCGATATCGGGATCGTCAGGCTCGGTACGCTCCTCGCCCCCACAGACGGCCCGGGTCGCTCGGCGAATCTAAATCTCGTGGGTGACACATCCAGCGGCGCGCGATTGGAGGAGTCGATTCCACAGGGGAACGTGCGGGTGATTCCCCTCGCCGAGGGTGATTGCTTGCGCGTGGCGCCCGGGTCGGGCTTCGACCGATCCGAGTTCCGTGGGGGGGAATGCGGTCTGATAGTCGACACGCGGCCACGGCCAATCGGCGAGCGCGCGGCCGCGCTGATACCCCGGGAGATCACGCCCCTCTCTTCGCCGACGCTCACCTCCGAGAACGATCGAGTCAAGCTTGGCCCGATCCGCCTGCCCCGGGAACTCGCCATCCCCGGTCAGGTCTTCGTCAAGCAGGGGGATCGCGTTTCGCCGAACACTCTCGTCGCAAGGAGCATCCGGGAGTTCCTCAGGCCGTTCTTCCTCACCGTCGCGCAGGCCCTCGGCGTGGAACCGGACGACGCGCCCGGCTTCATGGTCAAGAAGATCGGCGATGAGATCGAGCAGGGCGAGATCATCGCCAAGAAACCACGGCGACGTTTCATCCCGAAGGTCTACCGGTCGCCGGTTGACGGAAGAATCGAGAAGTTCATCCCGGGTGGCATCGTGGTGGTGCGCGAGAAACCCGAGCTGGCGAGAGAGTTCGTGACCGTTGACGCCGCGAAGAAGATCGGCGTGAAGCCGAAACACCTTAGGGCGTACCTCAAGTGCGAGCCGGGACAGGAAGTGGACAGAGGTCAGTGGCTCGCAGCAAACATGCCGCCCACGGAAGCCAATGTCTGCAAGTCACCCATTCGGGGACGCGTCAATCGCATCGACCTCGACTTCGGGATGGTCATCGTCGAGCCGCTGTACGAACAGCTGGATGTTCAGGCTTGGCTTCCGGGAATCGTGGACGACGTCACCGAGAAAGGATGCGCCGTGACATCCAGCGGGGCCGTGATCCAGGGGATCTGGGGGACGGGCGGCGAGCGCTACGGCACATTGGTGACGGGAAACGCGCAGGGCGGCGAGATCGAGCTCCGCCAGTCCGCCTCAACCGAAGACTTCGGGCGGCTTCGGGAAGCGGGCGCGGCCGGGCTTATCACAGGCGGCATGCATCTGAGCGCGCTGCTCGACGAACCTCGCGATCTGACGATCATCGTCACCGAGGAGTTCGGCGCGACGCGAATGGAATCCGGACTCTACGATCTTCTCGCCGCGTCCGAAGGCCGGCTGTGTCTCGCCGACGGCACGACTCAGCTTCGCGTCGGCGTCAAGCGACCGACGATCATCCTTCCGGATTGACTTCATCGGCCCACCGCCGCAAGACGAAGCTCTTCGATTGCCGCCCGGCACGGCGGGCCGTTCGTGTACGCAAAGGTCAGCTCGGTGAGATCCATCACGATCGACGTGACGGTGCGCATTTGCTCGGCGGCGTCTCCCTCCGGATCGACATGACGGCAGATCGAGTACGGACGACCCTCATGATCACGGAGGTCGCCCTCGAGTTCATCTCGAGAAATCACAGTGCCCACACCTAGAAGTTCACGAATCCGTGAGAGACGATCTTCTGAGCTCAGCGGCCGGTCCACCACCGGTTCCGTCACGCCCAGGGCCGACGGATCCAGAAAGTGATTCGTGTGGCTCAGGCAGCCGTTCTCCGGGTGGATGACTCGAACGGAATTCGGCGCGGTCTCGATATCTACGGCACGCCCTTCGGCATCGGCAATGAGAAAGTTCGCGGAGCACGAGCGACCGCCGTCCGTAACGGCTGCCATCGCCGTGTTGATGTCTTCGGCGCGCAGTACATCCCGACAACGAACGTGGAACGGCCTGCACAAGCGTGACCAATCGTCCGCGGTGCTGTGAAGACCATTGATGGCGAGACCGATTCCGCAGGCGTTCAAACCGATCTTTCCCCCGACGATGCCCGCTTCGGTGAAGCAGAGACGTTCGGGCGACCCCTCTTCTTGGACGTGAAGAACGGCTCCCGCGACATCGGGGATCCAGTCCCAGTTCTGACCGAGGAGCGCGTGCCCATCGCCGATCCGCTCGGGAAGGATCGCGAAGGCCGTACAGCCATCCTGAGAGGCGCCCGCCGCGTAGAGGTCGTAGAGGATCTCGTAGCGGGCGTTGAGTGCCGTGATCTCGATGATGTCGAACCCCGCCCCCTCCGCGACACCGATCATCGTCCGACAGTAGCCGGGGCACTGATCCTCCATCGCCCGACCGATCGCCGACGCCCGCTCCAATACCTTTGCGCGCGGTAGTCCCCCCTCGTCCTCGAAACGCTTGAAGTACAGCTCGAGATTGTGCGCGATCCTGTCCTTGAGCACGCGACCGTGCTCGATCCCTTGTTGGTGCGCCGTCCCACTCAACCGAACGACCGGGAGATCCATCTACGGCTCCTCCTTGAACGTCCAAACGAAGCCGATCCATCCCGGGAGCTTTCGGAAGCCGAGTCGTTCATTGATCGAAAGCATGGCCCGATTCGTTGACTCGTTGTACGTCCGGATTCTCGCGTACCCGGCGCGTTTCGCGAAGGCGAAGCCGTGAAGCTTGAGCGCCGTCGCGACGCCCATGCGTCGGAAGTCCGGATCGACACCCGTGACGTCCGTCGTGAGAACCGTTTCGTCCGCGGGCTCCTTCAGGAGCGTGCTGACACCGACGAAACGACTGCCCGCGACCGCAACCATGCATCCCTCGTGCAGGAACTTCGGCGACCCGAAGACGACCTTGGCGAAGTCCTCGAACGGAGGCGCCTCATACGGCTCCGGCGACGGCATGTCCCCTTCGAATCGGGTGTGCAGCTCATAGATCTCGCGATCCCATCCCTCCCGCGCCCGGAAGTCACTGAGGCTGTGAATCGTGATCCCGCCCAAGCGAACACGCTCCTCATCAGCGGCATGGCGGCTCTCATCGAACGGTTCGAGCTCGAGCACCGATTCCCAGCTCCGAAACTCCTCTTCGTAGCCGCGCGACTCGAGGAAGCGAATCCCGGGCTGCATGTCTTCCCGCGCCATCGTTCGAAGCGAGATCGGATCATCTTCCTCGAGGCACCGCAGGAAATGATCGTAGAGCAGCTTGCCGACGCCTTGGCCCTGATGGTTGGGATGGATCGCGAAGAAGAACGCGAACTTCCGTGGGTGATAGTGGTCGAGCGGGATGAACGAATGGACCACGCCGGCCACGTTATCTCCGACGCTGGCAATGAGGCGGCGCGCCTTGTACCGCGGGCTCAACGAGGCGTCCCACACCTCGATGTCCGCGGCGGTCGTGCGGTAGCTGTCCGCCGGATACGCCGCGTTGTAGACATCGGCGATTGCGGGATAGTCCGACTTCGTCGCGCTGCGGAAATCCATCACGTTCCTCCCCATGCGTACATGCGAGCGTCAGCGCCTGGATGCTACCGGTTGGTCGGATCTCCGACAACTCCGCCGTCCGCTCCACGCAGAGCGATCCGAAGCAAATCCATCCACCCCAAAACGTATTCGTCGCGCGAGGTCAGCCACCCGCCGTTGTGAGGCCCGCTTATCGTCAGAAGCCTCTTTGGCCCGAGGCTCAAATCGTAGAGGTCACGACCCATGTCGTACGGGATAACTTCGTCGTTTGCGCTGTGAATGATCAGGACGGGTGCCGAGACCCGGTCGATCCGCGATGCGGAGTCGAAGCGAAGGCGGAGCAGCAGGCGCACGGGAAGCCAGGCGTAGTGGACGCGGGCGATATCGGCTGCCGACGTGAAGGCGGACTCGGCGACCAGGGCGGCCGGCGTCACCCGCGTGGCCAGCTCGATCGCGACCGCCGCTCCGATCGATCGACCGAAGACGACGATCCTGTCCGACGCGAAACCTCGTTCTTCGGTGAGATGGCGCCAGGCGGCCCGGGCGTCGGCGTACAGGCCGGACTCGCCCGGCCGCCCCTCGCTTCGCCCGAAGCCACGATAGTCGAAGGAGAGGACGCTCAATCCCAGCTCTTGAAACAGCATCAGCGAGTGCAGTCGGTGCGAGATGTTTCCGGCGTTGCCATGGCAGAAAAGCACCGTTCCGCGGGCGTCATCCGCGGGCACGAACCAACCGTGAAGCCGGAGGCCATCCTCAGTTCGGAACGTCACGTCCTCGTAGCGAAGCCCGATGTCCTCCGGTGTCGCCTCGAGCGTGCGCGTCGGATGGAACGCGATGTTGTTTTGCAGAGCGGCAACGAAAAGACAGATGAACGCATAGACGATCACGAGGGCCACTATCGCAGTCAGAGCGGCGTTCATGTCTCTCCGTTTCGTCGATGGAGCGATCTAGTCCAGCTCGGCGGTTTCGCGGAAGACGGGCGCGGATGCCGGCCAACCGGTCTTCTTCGTGACGAGCGCCGCGTACTTCTGCGAAACGTTCTCCCCCCCGTGGGTCACGAAGACGTGACGAGGAGAGGACTCCAACGTGCGCAACCAACCCAGGAGCTCGTCACGATCGGCGTGACCGGAGAACCCATGCGCCTGCGCGACGCGCGCGCGGACTTTGTGCGGTTTTCCGAGGATCCGTACCTCGGGTTTTCCGTCGACGATCAGACGGCCGAGCGTTCCAGTCGCTTGGTAACCCACGAAGAGAATCGTGCTTTCAGGCCGGCTGATGTTGTGGAAGAGATGGTGCTTGATTCGCCCCCCATTGCACATCCCTGCGCCCGCGATGATGATGGCGGATCCCTTGACCGAGTTGATCTGCTTCGAATCCTCTGTGCTGCTCGTATACGTCAACCCATCGAAACTGAACGGGGACGATCCCTCGTGGAGCAGCCGACGCATGTCCTCGTCATACGCCTCGCGATGCCGGCGAAACACCTGCGTCACCTTTATCGCCATGGGGCTGTCCAGGAACACGGGAAGTTTCGGGATCTCACCGGCTTCGAAAAGGAGGTTCAGCCGGTAGAGCACTTCCTGGGCCCGCTCGATCGCGAAGCTCGGAACGATGATCTTACCGCCGCGCTTGTGCGTCGAGTTGATGACCTCACTCAAGGCGGCCTGGATATCGATCCGCTTGTCGTGAAGGCGGTCGCCGTACGTGGACTCGGTCACCACATAGTCCGCCTCCGACAGATGGGTCGGGTCGTTGAGAATCGGACGGTCAAGCCGCCCGACGTCACCGGAGAAGATGATCCGGCGCTTGCCTGCCGCGTTCGTCACCGAGAGCCGAATCATGGAAGACCCGAGGATGTGTCCCGCATCGCAGAAGACGGCCTCGATGCCGGGCGCGACCTCGACCGACTCGTCGTAGCTCACAGGTTTGAGCCGCCGGACTGCCGAAACGGCGTCGTCCGTGGTGTAGAGCGGCTCGAGCGGGCGCGGCCCCTTTCGGCCCTCGCGGCGATGTCGCTTCGCCTTGAACTTGACGTCTTCCATCTGGATGTGGGCCGCGTCCAGCAGAACGATCGGCGCGATCTCCGCCGTCGGAGCCGTGCAGTAGATATCCCCCTTGAACCCGTCACGGGCGAGCTTCGGCAACAGACCGCAGTGGTCCAGATGGCCATGCGTCAAGAGAACCGCATCGATCGTTCGGGGGTCAACGACGAACGGTTCCCAGTTTCGTTTCTGCAAAGCCCGCTCTTGATAGAGACCGCAATCGACGAGCAGTTTGGACTCGTCGGTCTCCACCAGATATCGAGAGCCTGTGATGTTCCGTGCGGCGCCGAGAAAACTCAGCCGAGTGCTCATGTGTGTGTCCTTCAATGGGGTCGTTTTACCACGAAGCCGATTTGCACGCTTCAATCTTGTCGTTCCGCCGTCAGGGACTAACGTATCACGACGTGCTTTCGTGATAGAGTCTCCTCACCGGCCACGAGTTTCAAGAAATACGTTCCCGCCGCCACGCGGCGCCCCGAGTCATCCGTCCCGTCCCAATGGACGGAGCGGAGCCCCGCGAGTCGTTCGCCGTCGATGAGCACGGCCACCTCTCGCCCCGACACATCGAAGACACGTAGCGACACCCGTCGAGCGGGCGCCGGCACGTTGAAGCGGATTGTCGCCGTCTGTCCCGATGGGTTGGGCGCGTGAGTGATGAACGCAATGGGCGACGTCGGATCTCCGGAGGGGTCGATCTCCTCATCGTCATCGATGGGGGTCTGAGGGTCCTGGTAGGTGATGATCACGAAATCGTCGATCGCGGCCTCGACGATCGAAAGCAGACCCTTGTCGGCCGCTATGAATCGAAACCGAACCTGATCAGTAGACTCGATAGTGTCAATGATTCGCTTCTCGACCCTCTCCCAACGTCGGCGGCTCTCCGTGATCGTCTCGAAATTCACCCAGGTGTCCCCGCCGTCCGGCGACACATCGACGAAGAACGAATCGTCGGGGCTCGTGCCTGTATCCATGCTGTACCACCGACGATACACGACACGCGGATCATTCAGGCCCGCCAGGTTGTAGACGGGGCTCAACAACGTCGTTTGCCCGCCGTCGACGTCGCCTTCCGATTGCGAGCCACCGGGGGGCGCGTTGCCCGTGACGAAGCAATGCGTGCCGGGCGCCGGCGTGTGGTCGTCCTCCGGCTGAACCGGCTCATCGTCATTCCACGTGCCGTTGGGATCGACTCGTTCCCAGATCCCGAGATCGGCATCGTCGTCGTCACTGCCCACCGTCCACCCGGAATCCGACTCGAAGTCGTCGGCGATATGCTCCGAGATGACGCCGACGAAGAAGCTGTGCGTTTCGTCGGAGGCACCGGGCGGATGGGTAATGCGGTTCCCGTTGTCGTCCTCGACGACAAGATAGTAGTCGACGAAGGTCCCACCGACCTGGGCAGGGATTTCCGCGTCGTATTCCCCCTCGATCTCACGGGGATAGAACCACGCCGTGTCCGTTCCCGCCGCCGACGACTCATAGTGGACGAATAGTGAATCCGGCTCGAGAAGTCTCGCCGCTTCGATCCGAGCGAAGACGTTGTACGAGCTACCGGTCTCCTCCGTGTTCTCGAGCGGCGCGTGCTCGACCGTAATCCAGCTGTCGGGCTCGGCCAGAGTCGCGACGAGGGCGACGGCGGTCTTCACGGAGAGCTCGGCCAATCGCGGCGAGTTGTAGCTCGTGCCGACGACGTCGTTCGGACCATGGATGTGGAAGTTCCAATCGGCCACGTCATCAAGGAACATGATCGCGTGATAGCCGGCCTCCCAGAACCTGGCGTGGTCACTGCTCGCGTTCCCCCCAAGAACGGCATCGATGAGGGGAAGCTCCGGCACGTACTCGCCCGCAACCTCCACGACGAGATCCCGGAGCCAGGTCGAGGGCGCGTTGCTGATGATGTCGAGGTCCATCTCATCGCCCGGCTCCACGTACCCGATCATATCGACGTTGACCATCGCGACGATGTTCTCACCTCGATCGGCCGCTTCATTCGCATAGGCCTCGCTGCCGTAGAGCCCAAGCTCCTCCGCACAGAAGGCAACAAAGATCCACGGTTCGCCGGAATCGTTCGCTCCCGAGGATACGCGCGCATTCGACGACACATGCCGTGCCCGACGCATTGTCATCGGCGCCCGGGCAGTACTCCGGGTCGCTCGTGATCGAATCGTAGTGGCCGCCAATAACGATCACCTCGTCGGTCCCACCCATGCCGGGGTGAACGGCAACCACATTGGGTTTGTACAAGCCACCACTCCAGTCGTGGAAGTACACGCTGTCGATTCCGGCGGCCAGGAACTCGTCCCGCAGGTAGTCGGCCGCCGCCTGGCAGCTGTCATGCGTGGCGTAGCGCGTCACGAAATCCTGGAGACGTTGGACCGTGGCGTCCACCCGCGCCGTCGACACCCTATCGACGAAGCTCTGAATCAAGGAGTCGGGTTCAATCGGCGTGCTGGGTTCGGGTGGGACCGGCCTCGGAAGACGCACGGAGCGCATGGAAAGACGCGCGATCTCGTGCCCCATGGTGGCGATTCGCTCCGCCCCCGCCTGCGATGCCTCGACAATCGCTTCGGCGTCACCGGACCAAAGGATGCGGGCGTGCGAGCTGACCTCCTCCAGCCGGGGCGCCCCCCGGTACGAAACGACGAAGAGCGTATTCTCGGCGCCGTTCCAATTCAGGGCCTCCCAATTGAGATCGCGCGCGTCGAGAAGCGCGGAGTGCCGGGGTCCGGTGAGTGCGACGAGCATGTGGTCGACGTCCCGTATGACACGAACATCGTGGGCGAGTAGCTCTGCCATGGTTCCGGGTGGTGGGTCGGCGACGACGACGAGATTCAGGTCCGACGAGCTTGGACGGAATCCCGAAACAGCGATGACGAGCAGAACGGCGCAGCCCAAGACCCATTTCATCGAGGCCCCCTATGGATTCCGCCGTGCCGGAGACACGGCCTCCAACCCCGGACGCCCGCACGCTCGCCTGGCCCGACGGGACCCGTGTCACGATAGCACACCTCGTTGCCGTCCCGCTCGCGCAAGGGTATTCATTCGTGGGCTTGCCCCAAGCCAATCGGATCGGACAGAATTGGTTGTTACGGTGCGCCGGTCGACATCGGCGCGGTGATACGTTTCGCAGTGAACGTCTGGGGATGGAGATCGATGATCGGCACATCCCCCGGGAGGCATGATGAATAATCGTCGTGGACGGCCACTTCGTTTCCTGATCGCTCAACTCGTTTTCATCTCCGGATGTCTTTTCCTGCCGACAGAGAACGTGCGCGCGACCGCGCGGCACGGTGGTGCGAGCGATATGATCGATGAGGCAACGTTCCCAACGTCGCGCGAGTCCACGATCTCACTCTTTCGCGCAACCGCGGAGTCATCTCAGGTCGTGACGTGGCAAGAGAACGGACACAGCCATGAGGGTCAACCGCTCGGCTTCGCGATCATCTCCGCGCCCGAGAACCTCCGGCGCCTTGATGAGCTTCAGTCGGGACTCTCGCGCCTGGCGGATCCCCGCCTGCGCACGTCATCCGGCGACGTGTCCGAGCTGTTGGACTCACTGCCGGCCGTGGTGTGGTTGAGCTGCAGCGTTCACGGCAACGAGCTCTCCCCGACGGACGCGGCGTGCAGACTCCTCGAGATGCTCATCGACGAGAAGAGCGCAACGGCCCGAGAAATCCGCGACTCGCTGATCGTTCTGCTCGATCCGTTGAGAAACCCCGATGGTCGCTCACGGTCGCTCGCGGATCGCCGCCGGTGGTCGTCGTTCCATCGCGTGGACGACGACCAGAGCCTGCATCATCGCGAGCTCTGGCCCGGCGGACGGGGCAATCACTACTTCATCGATCTGAACCGTGATTCCTGGCAGCTGACGCAGCCGGAGACACGCCGGCGGGCCGAAGTGATCGCGGCGTGGCAGCCGCAGGTGGTCGTCGATATGCACGAGATGCGGGCGGATGACACCTTTCTCTTTTCGCCCCCGAACCAACCGCTTCCATCCTTTCTACCGCCGACGCTCGGGAAATGGTGGGATCGCTTCGCGCGCGCCATGGGGCGCGCGATGACCGACCGCGGTCATGACTACTATCGGGGCGATTGGCACGAGACGTTCGCACCGGATCGTTTCGTCGCGTGGAGCATTCGAACGGGCGCGGTCGCCATCCTGCTGGAGGTGCCGGGCGTGGACGGCTCGCACGTGCGTAAGCGCGACGGTACGCTCCTGACCTTCGACGAGACGATCGCGCGACACCTCTCGGCGGCCGAGGCCATCTTGACCACGGCCGCTAGGAACCGCCGCGCCCTTCTATCCGACTTTCACACCCACCGGCGCCACGTCGTCGACGGCACCCATCTGGAGCCCGAGGAGGGGCGGCTGCCGCTGCGTGGAAATGTCGAGGATCATGTCGACTGGCTTCTGCCGGGTTTCCCGGAGACGCTCGTGACGGAGGGCACGTCGCCCGAGGGATCGAAGGCACCGACAAACGAATACGTGAGTTTGACCGACGGCAACGTGCGGACCGTTGTCCTGCCGCCGTCGCGCAACGATTCGCGTCGGCGCCTCGTCGTCGAAACGCTCCTTCGCCAAGGTATCGAGGTCGGGCTCGTGGACGACGCGTCGAAAGTCGGCGCACTGAGCGATCCCCAGGGCCGGACGCCCGAGGATCGGCGGGTCGCGGCGGGCTCCTACGTCATCGATCTTCATCAGCCGCTCGGGAGCCTCGCGGCAAGTCTTCTGAACGTCACACCGACACTCGACGAGGAGGCGCTCCTCGCCGAAAGGAAAAGTCTGGAGCAGACCAACCGATCGCTCTTCTACAGCGTGACTGCATGGTCGCTTCCGCTCTGGGCCGATATCGACGTTCTGTACGCCTCCGATGACGTGGCGGCCGACCCGATGACGCACGAATCGCTCAACGCCTCGGCGCGTCGTCAGATCAATCCCGCGACCTTGCGGGACGCGCACTCCCTCATGATGGACGCGGCCGACGACGCAACGCTCGTCGCCGCCTTGCGTTTACTCGAAGACGGTGTCCCGCTTCAGGCGTCCGCTCGAGAGATCATGCACGCGGGCCGGACGTTTTCTCCCGGGAGTATCATCGTTCCGCTGCACGGCGACGCGCCGCTCGAAGACATCGCACGGGTCTGCGGCGACGCCGGAGCGAACCTCCTCCCGATCGATCTCGCGTTGACGGACAGGGGTCCCGACCTGGGCAGTCGCCACGTATCGCCTCTGGTGAGGCCGCGCGTGGCGATCCTATCGGGATTCGGGACTTCGGCGCAGGCACTCGGGCGCATGTGGCACGTCTTCGATGACGAGATGCAGTGGCCGGTCACGCTTCTCTCCATTCAACGCATATCCCGGGCCGACCTGGGCGCGTACAACGCGATCGTTCTGCCGGACGGACCGCGAGAAGGTGGCGCTCGTCTCCGCGAGATCATCGGAAGCGCCAACTGGAACCGTCTCCTGGATTGGGTATCGTTCGGCGGGACCTTGATCGTGTGTGGTGAGTCGATCGCCGCCTTCCCGAACGACCCCATTGAGGAATCTCGCGTTCACCTCCGCGTGCGACGCGAGATCCTGAGCAGGATCCCTTCCATCGGCCGGCGCGTGGCGCACGACCTTGCCGCCCGCGCGCTTCTCGACCGAAACCCAACGCTACCGAAACATCCCTTTGGCGACGGGCCGGGGCCGCTCTGGGTACTTCCCGAGTTCGCCGATGAAATGGAGGCGCTCGCGTGGGACGAGCGGGAGAGGCGTTTCTCGCCGCGGGGAGTTCTGATGCGAATGAGCGCGGATCCATACCACTGGCTCGCCGCAGGCTTGGGGGCCGAGCCGGCGATCCCGGTATGGACGGCTCAGGTTTGTCACGCACTCCCTCCGGCGCAGGCGGTGGCTCGGCTCGCGACGGGTGAGAATCTCTGCGTGGCCGGTCTTCTCTGGCCGGAGGCCCGGCGGCGCTGGGAGGCGAGCACGGCGATCGGCCGCGAGCGCATAGGAAGCGGGCAGGTCATAGCGATTGCCGGTGACTTCAAGCGCGGATCACCGGTGCTGGAGCGGCTCGTCCTGAACGCGGCCTTGCTGGGCCCGTCGCTTGGTGCCCGGCCATCAACCGGCTACTGAGCCAAAGCGGCTGCTCTCGGCTCAGAACACTTCGCCGATCCCGAGGTAGAACCCGGAAGTGCCCTCTCCGAATCCGACATCGGCTCGGAGGTTGAGCCCTTCGGCCTCATTGAAGAGAATGCGAAGGCCGACGCCACCGGAGAGTCTGAAGTCCGCCAGCCGGAACTCCTCCGCAGCGTGCGCCACCTGACCGGCCGACGCGAACGCCACCCATCCGATCCGCCACACGCCGGGCGCCCGGATCTCTGCCTGAGCGGCCAGAAGTTCCCGGTCCCGATACCGCCCCGCGTAGTAGCCACGTAGCAACGTGTCTCCGCCTACCCCGGGCAGGAGATCGAACGGGGGTGTCGCGGTCGTCAGCAGCGCCACACTCCTCAGCGCGAGCACGGATGAACCTATTGCCTTTCGGTATCCGCGTAGATCGATCGTGTGAGAAACGAAGCTATAGTCACTTCCGACGGCATCGTCGAAGAGCGCAAGCTCATAGCGAAGCTGCGCGCCCCTTCGGGGAAACACCGTGTGGTCGCGGGAATCGTGAAGGGCGAGTGCTCCGACCGAAACAACATGCCCGTCTCGAGACCCCGGAATAGCACCCGAGTGAAGCAATCCACCGTCCACGGTTTCGACGAGCTTGCGGTCCGCGAAGCCGATGAGACCGCCCACGTACCAGTGGGGAGCGATGCGCTTCTGGAGTGCGAGATTCGCCTGAACGGTGCGCGGTGTGAAGTCCTCTTCATTCGAATCGGGCGTTTCGTTTCCCACTCCCCAAAACGTGTCCGGGAATCGCGCGTAGCCGAGAGCGGCCTGCAACCGGTAGCGACCGCCGCCCAGATAGAGATCTGCGGCAAGCAGCGCGCTCGTTTGCTTTCGCGTGGTGTAGATGCCGATCGCGGAGATCGCCGAAGGATGTGTGCCGGGACATTCCTCGCATGTTCGAAAGTAGTAGGCCGCCATGGCGCCGAAACCGCTCTTCGTCTCCGGCGTGTAGAAGTAGATCGGGATCGGGATGAGTGTTCCGCCGGACGCTTCGGTCGCGACGGAATCGCCGCGGCTCTCCTGCGGTATGTCATCCGCACGCACTGGGGTGATCCGGGCGACGGCCATGACGGCAGCGCCAGCGACGAGTAGCGCACCCACAGAAGCATACGGGATGTACCGAGCGATTCGACACAGACGAGTTGAGATCATCAGAACCTGGCCTTTGCTTCCTCGAGCCGCTCTCGAGTGTCCGGGGCAAACCAACGCGAAATGAAGATGGCTTCCTTCTCCTCCAGGCGCGCTAGGATCTCCGCCTCTACCCGCTCCACGCGGTTTCTCTTGATGATTGCCGAAGCCTCGGCCGGGAACTCGGCCAAGGCCTGGATGTGCCCGACCGCCCCGGTCATCAGGTTCTCCGGGGGAACGATGCGATCGACGACGCCAAGCTCCAGCAATCGTTGGGGAGCGTGAAACTCGCCGACTTCCGCCAGCTCACGGGCGTTCCGCGCGCCGACGAGATCTCTCAGCACGCAATCCCCCACGAACGGAATGGGGACACCGAGCTTCACCTCGTTGAGCCCCATCAGCCTGCGCCCTGACGCGATGAGGCGATAGTCGCAGCAGACCGCCAAGATGAATCCCCCCGCGATGGCGTGCCCTCCGATGGCCGCGACCGTCGGCTTCGGGAATCGGTAGAGGGCCAGACTGACGCGGTTGAAAGCACGATAGAACTCGGTGAACGTCGGCTCGTCCATGTCGACCAGTTCGGGGATGTCCAATCCGATGCAGAAGAACTTCTCATTCGAGCTGTGGATGACAAGTCCCCGGATATCCGCGTCGTTCGCGGCGGCCTCGAGCGTCTCCGCGAACTCTCTGAGAAACAGACGATTGATCGGGTTGGTCACGCCACCGGTCAGTGTCACGTCTCCAATCCGATTCGTCCGCTCGTACTTGATCGTCTGCACGAAACCTCCCGCCTCTACAGCGTTCCGCCGGCGCACCGCCCGATGATCGGGAGCCGCCACGCGCGTCAATCGATCCGCCCCCGGCCGGCGGTGACGAACACGAAGTCTGGAGGGCCACAGCCGCTGATGCAAGCCTGCAGCAACAGGCGGCGCCGATTCACTCCACGGACCCCCACCACATGCACGGGCGCACGGCCAACCGCCCGCCTGACGGATCGTTCGCGCGGGACCGCCATCCTACACGCTCCGACGGCTATGCCGAATCATTAGTATAGATGGAACGACTCTATGACATAATACGGCCTCCTGCTCTCTCAGGAACCTGCGGACGGACCGCAGAGCATCAAGCGACGCGTGTTGCGTCGATCAAGGAGGATCACTATGACTGCGTATCGCACACTCCTCGCCTGCTTGCTCATCACTGCAACGGTGATGGCACCGATCACCGCGTTCTCGAGCTGTCCGGAGGTCGACCACACGAACTACGTTTCCGGAGGCTGGGAATACGACGAGTTCTACGAATTGGGTACTCCCACCCCACTCACGGTCGAGCTCACGATCTCCGATATCAAGCAGGGCACGACAATCCAGTATCACAACGGATTGAGCTGGATGACGATCGCGGCGAACTGCACCGTGGATGGTTCAAAGACGCGATTCTCCGAGGGCGGATCGGTGACGATCAGCTACGTGTACGGGGATTGCGGAGAGGAAATCCAGACATCCGACATGTAGGCATGTGGGGATCGAAACCGGAGGCCGCCGGAACGTCCGGCGGCCTCCGAACGTCAAGCTCGATGGAAGGACAGCGTGTACTTGGCCGCCTTCCGCGTGCCGGACAAGGCAACGATGCGCCGCTCGCACAGCTCTCTGAGTTGCGGCTTTGCGCGCGAGGTCGTCAGCACGAACTCGGCCGCGTAGTTCCCGAAGCGGAACTGGTCGCCCGCGTATAGCATGAGAAACGATCGAACCGCCTCCGGCCGGGGTGCGAATCTTCCGGATAGCCCATCCCCCAAACGATCCAACAGCAGGCGATCGTATTCGTCCTCGCGGATCCGGCCCGTAAGCGACTTGAGAGCAGCAAGCCCCTTCGGGGTCGCCAGAGAGCGGCCCCGCTTGGCCCCGGACCGCCCCCGCTTCGCCTTCTGGCTCGATATCGCGAGCCGCGATGCGACGACGGAGTATTCCACCAGCGCGGAGTTCGAGATCTCCGTACCGGCGGCCTCCACGAGCTTCCTCCCGCCGGCGATGAGCGCCGGAAGGACATCGGTGCGGGCGCGCTTGTCGAGGATCGCGGCAATGGCGTCGCTTCGCGCCTGCAGTTCACGATCCGCGTTGCCGATCTCTTTCGCCAAGGCAATGGCCTTCTGGTATGCCGCCAAGGCCGTCTCCAGATCGCCGGTGGCTCTCAGGCAATTGCCGAGGTTTCGGTAGGTTCCCGACTGGAAGTGCTTCCGCCCTGCGACCGTGTGAAATCGAAGAGCCTGAATCGACTTTTCCTGTGCTGTCTTCCAATCGCCCATGCGTTGGTACACGACGCACAGGTTGTTCAACAGACAGCCGATCAAATCGACATTCAGCAGCTCTAGTTCAGTCTTGGCTGCGCCCTCGAGACACTTCTTCGCCAACTGCAGCTTTCCGGCGGTCAGGTAAATGCACCCGAGATCATTGTCGGCGAGCCGCATCGCGTACTTGGCGCGGGCGCGTTTGTACGCCGTATGCGCCTTGCGGTTCAGGCTGACCGCCTCCTCGAAGAGCCCTTGTTGCATCTTCAAAATGGCTCGACCGGCGGTCGCCGCGGGACGGTATTTGAGCACACCGGACTTCAGCACACGGAGCAGACTCTGATCGGCGGCGTCATAGTCGTGAAGGGAGCCGTTCGCGCGGGCGAGAGCGAGAAGTGACTGTGTTCGCAGATTTCGCGATCCCTCCGAAAGCTTCACAGCCTCCGTGAGATAGCGCTTCGCCTCTCTGTAGTCCCCGTTCCTGAAATGCCCGTGGAACCCGATCAGAAACTTGAATCGGGCCTGTTCGGTTAGGTTGTCACCCTCTTTGAGCCCACGTCTAAACAGCGTCTCGGCCTCGTCCCACGTTTTCCACTGTCCAATCGCCACACCGGTTCGCTCCAACAGACTGAAATACAGCTCGGACTGGCGCACGTGTCGTCGCTTCAGGGTCTTTTGCGCGTAGGCAAGCAGTGCATCGGTATCGAACGTGTGAGGGATAGCCGTCCAGTTCATTCCCAAGGCGTCGGCGCTATCGAATAGCGTCCCGCGTAGGCGCCGCCGTGAGAGATTTCTATCAAACGATCGGAGAAACGCCTCCACCACTGCCCTCCATTCACATGTGTTCCAGATCCTGCCCACAACTGCGAGTTAAGAACTACGCGATTCGAGTGCAGAATACAACTCGGAACACACTCTTCGAGTGCTTCCGTCATAGATTCTGAATAGGTGTTGATATGGGTTTTATGGTGCTATGTTTTCCAGCACGTAGGTCGTTATCCCTGCGAGGCTTTCGCCGCCTTTTGGATCTTCGCCCAGGTGTCGCGCAGCGAAACGGTTCGGTTGAAAACTAGCTGTCCCGGCTCTGAATCAGGGTCTACGCAGAAATACCCGACACGCTCAAACTGGACGCGATCTCCGGACGTGGCGGTTTCCAGACTGGGCTCCACGCGGCAGTCCTCACTGATTTCCAGAGAATGGGGATTAAGATTGGCAGTGAAGTCTTGTCCTTCCTCCACGTCCATCGGCTCTGACCTAGTGAAGAGGTTCTCATAAAGACGCACTTCGGCGGCTAGCGCATGCTCCGCGGAAACCCAGTGGATCGTGGCCTTGACCTTCCTGCCGTCCGGCGCGCCTCCACCACGTGTCTCCGGGTCATAGCTGCACCTAAGTTCGACGACCTCTCCCGACGCCTCGTCCTTTATGACGCGTTCGCACTTGAGAAAATACGCGTACCGGAGCCTGACTTCGCGACCGGGGGCCAGGCGGAAGTACTTCTTCGGTGGATCTTCACGGAAGTCGTCCTGCTCGATGTAGAGTACGCGCGAAAACGGGACCTTGCGCGTTCCGGCGGCCGGGTCTTCTGGGTTGTTCACGGCATCCAGCTCCTCGACCTGTCCCTCCGGGTAGTTCTCAATGACGACACGGAGCGGCTTCATCACCGCCATCACGCGTCGCGCGTGCTTGTTGAGCTCCTCCCGAACGCACTGATCGAGGATGGAAATGTCGATGACACTGTTTACCTTCGCAACGCCGATGCGGTCGCAGAACATCCGCACGGACTCAGGCGTGTACCCGCGACGGCGCAACCCGCAGAGGGTGGGCATTCGGGGATCATCCCAGCCCCTGACATGGCCGGCCTGCACGAGCTGACGAAGGCGGCGCTTGCTCAAGATCGTATACGCCAGGTTCAGTTCAGCGAACTCGATCTGCTGGGGACGATTGATCTCCAGCTTCTCCAGGAACCAATCGTATAGCGGGCGATGGTTCTGGAACTCCAGTCCGCACAACGAGTGCGTGATCCCCTCGATCGAGTCGGATTGCCCGTGCGTGAAATCGTAGGTCGGATAGATGCACCACTCATCACCGGTTCGGTGATGCGTCGCGCGGAGAATCCGGTACATCACCGGGTCGCGCATGTTGACGTTCGAGGCCGCCATGTCGATCTTGGCTTTGAGGGTTCGCGAGCCGTCGGGGAACTCGCCCGAGCGCATGCGCTCGAAGAGATCCAGATTCTCCTCAACCGTTCGATCTCGATACGGGCTGTTCGTTCCGGGCTCCGTCCACAAGCCTCTGTGCTTGCTCGTCTCCTCCGCGCTCAGATCGCAGACGTAGGCCTTCCCCTTCTCGATCAGCTTGACGGCGTACTCGTACAGCTGTTCGAAATAACTCGAGGCGTAGTAGAGACGATCCCCCCAGTCGTATCCCAGCCAGTGGATATCCGTCTTGATACACTCGACGTACTCGTCGCTCTCCTTCAACGGATTGGTATCGTCGAAGCGAAGGTTGCAGAGCCCGCCCGGATACTTCTCCGCCAGACCGAAGTTCAGACAGATCGGTTTCGCGTGGCCGATGTGCAAGTAGCCACTGGGCTCGGGGGGGAACCGCGTGTGGACACGCCCGTCGTAGTGACCGGTTCTGAGGTGTTCGTCTATGATGTTCTCTATGAAATGCGACGGTCGATCAGCCATCTCTCTGCTCCTACCATTAAAGCCCGGCGAGCATCCGCTCAATCCGAGCCAGACACCGTTTCCGTCCAAGAATGTTCAGGCTCTCGAACAAGCCGAATCCGACACCCTTCCCCGTCGTGGCGACGCGCAAGACTTGCATCGCAAGCCCTAGCTTCACGTCATGCGACTCGACGTACGCCCGGATCTGGGCGTCCAGAGAATCGATTTCGAAGGACGGCGCTGCCTCCAGCTCCGTCTTCAGCTTCCCAAGCAGTTCCAAAGCGTTCGGCGGCTTCCGGATCCACTTGGCGACGGCCTTCTCTTCATACGTTAGCGCATCATCGGGCACGAAGAAGTCCGCGTAATCCAGGATATCGCCCGCCACCTTGATCCTGTCGCCGGCCGCCTCGTGGATCTTCGCCACCCGCGATTCCACATCGGCCGATGACGGAGATCCGATCAGCCCTGCCTTCGTCAGGTAGGGCAGCGACTCACGAACTTTGTCATCGAGCGGATGTGCTCGCATGTACTGATCCTGGAACGCCATGAGTTTCTGAGGATCGAAGCTCGCCGGCGCCTTGTTGACACGATCCAGAGTGAAGTTGTCGACCATCTCCTGGCGGGTCATGAACTCCGTGCGATCATCCAACGACCAGCCCAGAAGCAGGAGATAGTTGATAATCGCGTCGGGTAGATAACCGACCTCCCGGTAGAAGTCGACGATCACCGGATTGAAGGTCTCGCTGGACGTCTCCAGCCCGATCGCCGCAGCGATCGAGCGACCGTGATCGGCGAACTTGGCGAAATCCTGGTTCTTGAGGTACTTCTCGAGCTTGCGTTTGCTGAGCTTGTTCTTGCTTCCCGGCTCGGCCACCACCGGTACGTGCGCGTACTCGGGCAACTCGTACCCCAGACCCTCGGCGATGAAAACCTGACGAGGCGTGTTCGACAGGTGCTCGGCGGCCCGGATCACGTGCGAGATCTCCATGTCGTGATCGTCGACCACGCTCGCCAGGTGGTAGAGACACGAGCCATCGGCGCGCTGAATGACGTGATCCTGTTCGTGCGACCACGCGACTTCGACCTCGCCACGAATGAGATCGTTGAACCGACACGCCCCGTCCCGGGGCATCTTGAGCCGAACGACGCCCGCGCGCCCTTCCGACTCGAAGCGGGCCTTGTCAGCATCGCTCTCGGCCATCCACTTTCGACTGTAGATGAAGGTCAGCTTCTTTGCCTGGGCGGCTTCGCGCTCTTCGCGGATCTCCTCGGGAGTCGCGTAGTCGGCATACGCCAACCCACGCTCGATGAGGGTCTGAACGGCGGACTGATAACGATCCAGGCGTTGCGATTGATGGTACGGTCCGAAGTCACCGCCGACATCGGCACCCTCGTCCCAATCGATGCCCAGCCAACGAAATCCGTCGAGGATCGGTTGGAGGGCCTCCGAGACGTTCCTGACTTGGTCGGTGTCGTCAATTCGCAGGATGAACCGCCCGCCGTGTCGCCTGGCGAAGAGCCAGTTGAACAGCGCGGTTCGTACTCCGCCGATGTGCAGATAGCCCGTCGGGCTGGGCGCGAATCGCGTACGAATCATTGAACACACCCTCGAGATGAACGGCCGCGAATTGATGAGTGACTGAGGGTAGTCGAGGAGGGGAAAGGAGTAAAGGGAGTGAGCGGCTGAGAACACGACGCGCCCGCTTGCCGACTTGTTCGAGCGGCCGGGGACCTTGCCGACGGACGACCGCCCCTGTATCTTCGCCGTGTTCCGGCCACTGGATCACCGACCGGGCCCGAGAGTGAGCATGAACTGGCTAGAGCGCGTCGTCGACATCCTTCCCACCGCCGGCGGTATCGCTGCCGTCGTCATCGCCCTCTTCGTTTTCAACCGCATCTTTGAGGGCGGGAAGAGCGGGACCCAAGAGCGTCGCTTCCGAAATCAGCTCATCATGCTCGCGCTCACCGCGGCAGGCGTGCTCGTCGTCATCATGCTCCTTCCCGTCGGGGACACGGCTCGCGGCCAGCTCCTCGGTCTTATCGGAATCCTCCTGAGCGCCGCGATCGCGCTGTCGTCGACGACATTCCTCGGAAACGCGCTGGCCGGCATCATGCTTCGTGTGGTGCGGAACTTCCGCATCGGCGACTTCATCCGGGCCGGAGACCACTTCGGGCGGGTCACTGAACGCGGCTTGGTTCACACGGAGATCCAGACCGAAGACCGGGAGCTAACGACCCTACCCAACATCTACCTGGTCACCAACCCCGTAACGGTAATCCGATCCTCGGGGACGATCGTCGCGGCAAGGGTCTCGCTCGGCTATGACGTTTCGCGAGTGCGCATCGAGGAGCATCTCCTGGAGGCGGCGCGAGCGTGTGAGCTGGGAGAGCCGTTCGTTCAGATCGTCGAGCTGGGCGACTTCTCCGTTACCTACCGCGTCGCGGGACTCCTCACCGATGTGAAGCAGCTCGTCTCGTATCGTTCTCGGCTGAGGGGGTGTGTCCTCGACGGGCTCCACCGTGGGGGTATCGAGATCGTCTCACCGACGTTCATGAACACGCGAAACGTCTCGGACGACAAGCGCTTCATCCCACGGCGTGACAGGCGCGAGAAGACCTCGCCGGAGGCGGCGGAAAGCCCTCCGGAGGCGGTCATCTTCGACAAGGCCGATCTGGCCGAATCACTCGAGAGACTGAAGGCGGAACGCGAGGCGCTCTCGTCCGACCTCGCCCGGCTGGATTCGGAGATCAAGGGCGCGGGAGAGGAAGCGGAACGATCCGCTCTGGAGTCGGAACGACGACGCCTGAGCACGGAGACCGAACTCCTCGACACGGAAATCGAGCGAGCCGAGGCGGCCGCGGCGGAAGCCGACGAAACCGATACCTGATCGCCGCGCGGCGCCCGCACTCACCAGCATCCTCGATCGGCTCGTCGAGCGAGAATTCGCGTTCCGGGAGGTTGCCCCGGAGAACCGACGGTCGTTTCTCATCGGCCTCACGAGCCCCGGCCGGACTGCGGCAAACCGCGTGCGGAAGATCGTGGAGGCATTCGAAGAGGCGGTCGCAAATGAGGTCGGTGGCCGACAGATTGCGGGGTTCGAGCGCGTGATGAACGCCATCGGTGAAGTCACCTCCATCGAGATCCGCAATGAACCTCGCTCGAAGGCAGATCATCGAAGGGAGTGATCATGGCATCGACAAACCTCGCCGGACGCCTGTTGAAACTGCAGGCAGGATACAACGGATACGTCGTTCGGGCGCACGCCCAGGGTCTCACGCAGGCCGAAAGCCTCGCCCGGCCGGAAGCCGGCGGCAATAGCCTGAACTGGGTGCTCGGCCACATCACCAACAGTCGCGCCGACATGCTGGCGCTGTTTGGTGAGACGACGTTCGACGCGGCGCGCTACGCGCACTACAAGCGTGGCGAGTCGGGTGAGCTGGCGCCTGCGGACGCCAAATCGATCGAAGACATCCTTGCCGACTTTGAATCGACGGAGAAAGAGCTGCTCCACCATCTCGAGACGGTGACCGACAGGCGCTTGGCCGAACCTGCCCAGGGCGGCCCTCGCAAAGACGAGAACGAGACCGTGGGCACGATGCTGGCTTTCCTCATCTTCCACGAGACGTATCACGCGGGGCAGATCGCCATCCTGAGGCGCTTCTACGGCAAGGACGGCATCATCAAATAGCGGCATGCCACCCCCCGTGACGTGCCGCCCGCACCCCCCCGATCTCGCCGACCGGCCCGCAGGTCGACGATACCACTCTCCTTATCAAATCACACAAAACCTACACAAACAGTATCAAATCGTGTAAAATGACACCAAACTACAGAAAACAGATCCACTCCGCCCCGTCAACTCAAACCGGGAGGGCGACATGGCGAGCGATCGACGTGAGACGGCGTCCAGCCATCCTCGAGGAGGCTTCCAGCTCTTTCTTCTCGGGATCCTCGGGGACCGAGAGCGGTTCTTCTCCGAGGTCGTCCGGGACGTCGACCTGAAGGGCAAGTTCTGGTCATCGTTGCTGACGCTTCTGGCGCTGACCGGCTTCTATGGACTGGTCGTCGGTGCCTACTCGAGCATCCCGCAGGCACTTTCCGGCGCGGTGAAGTTTCCGATTCTCTTTCTCGCAACCTTCTGCATTTGCTTTCCGGCGTTCTTCGTCGTGCAGATCCTGTTCGGCTCTCGGCTGCGACTCTTCCAGGTCGTCGTGCTCGTCGTGGCGACCCTCGCGCTCACCTCCATTCTGCTCGCAGCGTTCGTCCCCATCGTCGTGCTCTTCCTGGTGACCGGCGCGAACTACTACTTCCTTCAGCTGCTTCACATCGTGATCGTTCTCCTGGCGGGCCTCTTCGGGATGTACGCGCTCCACGACGGGCTCGCGATCGTCTGCGAACAGCACGGCGTCTACCCGAAGAAGGCCATGACGATCATGCGCGTCTGGGCCATCATCTTCGCGTTCGTGGGTATTCAGATGGCCTGGAACCTCCGGCCGTTCATGGGAGATCGGGACCAGCCGTTTCAGGTGTTCCGTGACTACGAGGGGAATTTCTACGCGGCGATCGTCTACTCCGTGAACCGGCTTCTCGTGAAGAACGAAACGGAGAGACCATTCGTCATCGAGAATCGGGAGCGACCGATCCAAAACCTCTTGCGGCCACGCTCGGACTCGACCACCGCCGGGGAGAACCGGCCATGACCGATCAAGAAATGGACGGCACGGGCGGCAGGAACGAGATCATGACCCTCGAAGAGGTCGCCACGTACCTTCGTCTCAAACCCCAGACAATCTACAAGTGGGCGCAGGAGAAGCGGATTCCGGCAGCGAAGATCGGCAAGGAATGGCGGTTTCGGCGCAGCATCATCGACCGGTGGCTCGACGAGCAAATGTTGGGGGATGATTCCGGGTTCGGTCATCTCCGGCAACCGCGGGACCCGAGCTAGGAACCTCCGACGTCTGTCGTGATGACGGCGTCGCGTGCGGGTATCCCGTCGACGGTTCGATCGTTCGGGTTGACCCGGACGATTCCACTCACGTCACCTTCGTCGTCGAGGAACTCGCGAACGTACAGCGTATCGCCGCCGAAGATCTGCTTGCGAAACGGTCGAGCCGCAACGCCCAGCTCGAGATCGAAGTAGTCCGATATCCACGGGGATGCGGGCGGATAGACCTCAACGTCCGTGTAGGCGAAGATCCCGTCTCCGAGCAGCGTCGTGCCAAGTCCGAAGCGGATCCATTGCGCCAGACTGTCCGGATCGGCGTGGCCGTCCCGCTGCCAGAGCTGATTGAACGTGATGTCCCAGCCCGACAGTGCGTGATCACGCTGAAACAGATAGCCGCGACGCGGCCGATCTGGAGTCCTCCACGTGTAGAACTCGTTCCACCAGGAATTCCACGGTGTGTTGCGCACCAGAAAATCCTCGTTTTTGAAGCCGTGAAAGTAGGTCAGATCATGGGTGAACTGATCCCCGCCGGCGACGATCGGATAGTCCAATCCGATGCGCACGCGGATCTCGTTGATCCAAGATCGAGAGGTGGCCTCCCAATCATCCCGAAACGCCCACCACGTGCCGGGCTCATCGATGTCGGGAATGCCGTTGCGGTCCCAATCCAGGAAGCCGCCGTCCGGTCCCTCCTGGTCGACGTGCCACCAACCGTGATTGGCCAGCTCCGCGACGACCTCCCACCACATGCCGGCATACGAGCCGCCGTACGTGTCGACCCACCATGGCAGCAGACGTTGGGACGACCACTCCGAAAAGGTGAAGCCCGTGGAATCCAGCCAGGGTTCGGCCGGGTCGAGATACGTCCCCTCCGGACACGTGCTCGTGCAGTCGGCCCATCGCCAGTACCCTCCCCACCCTCTGCACAGTGCGGGCTTGCCGTTGTGATGCTTGAGTCCCCAGTCGTTCTCCCGCACATAGCGCGTCATCCGATCGATGAGACTGTGGGGACGTCCCCAATCCTCTACGGCGACGACCTGCGGCATGACCTGATAGAACACGGTCGCGTCCGGGTTCATCGATTGGATCTCCGCAACATCGGCGGGGCTCGGATCGGAGGCCACGATCACGTCAAAGCGGGCCAGCTCCGCCCTCGTCGCGGAGGGATGCCGGTCCCACTGACCGACCGCCGCGCCGATGCGCGGATACGCCCAGTAGGAAAGCACGGGATCGTCGGGCTCGCCGAGACCATCGTCCGGCGGATCTTCCGTCTTCCCTGAGTCGGGCGGCGGGGTGATCTCACCGCGTCCGCACGCCAGGGCAGACAGCGCCAGGCAGAGCACGATCGTCAACCAACCGGCCGGAGTCGGAAACCTCGGCATCGCCTCTCCTCATTGGGGGGGAACGGCAGGAGTCGCACATTCGATGCCGACGGGCGGGCCGTGAATCGGTCCAAACGGGCCGCACGCGCGCATCACGGCGACGTCGTCCCGACGCCGGGAATCTCTTGAAATCGTGTAACTTGGGGAACTAGGGCGTCTAGGGCGCGTACATTCTAGTTTGGCCGGCGTCCCGGGGCGGCTCGCTCCGCGCAACGTGCGCGGCGCCTATGCACGCGCGGCCTGTCGCTCATGGAGACGGGAAGTGAATTCACGGAGTGGTTGTCTTGTCGCTCTGATCTCCGTCACGCTCATCTCGCTGGAGATCGCCTGGACACGGATCTTCTCGGCGGAGTTCTTCTACACGTTCGCGTTCCTCATTCTGTCGCTCGCGATCCTCGGCCTGGGACTCGGAGCGCTGGCGCTACGTCTCGTTCCGTCATTGGATCGTGAGCCGGTCCTCGGACCGGTCCTTTCGCTCACCGGATTGATGTCGATCATCGGACCGCCGCTCGTCTTCCTGATCGATCCGAGGATGGCGTTTCTCTTTCGAGACTGGGCCAGCATCGGAAAGTTCGCCCTGACCGTGTTGATACTGAGCGCGCCGTACTTCTTCGGCGGCATCGCGCTGGCGAGGATCTTCAAGAGCGGCCACCGACGCCTTCCGCGTCTCTACATGGCCGACCTCATCGGGGCGGGTGTCGGCGTGGCCGTCGTCATCCCCGTCATGAACGCGGTCGGGACACCGGTCGCGACGTTCTATTGCGCCGTTCCCGTGCTGCTGGCCGCGCTGATGGCCGGCCGGCGCGCGTGGCGGCTCGTACCCCTGGTGCTCGGCGCGGCAATGATCATGCTCGGGACGCAGGGCGATTCGTTGCTCCAGCGCGGCCGAGAGGAGCACGCTCCCATCGGCTACACGCACTGGGATGCCGTCGCCAAGATCAAGATCTACGACTACGAAGAGCCGTTCAAGCGGATCAACATCGACAACATGGCGAACTCGCCCGTCTACGGCTTCGACGGTAACTGGGACGTGCCGGATTCGATGCGGTTCGAGTTTGGCATCGACGTGAAGCACCTCATCGACCTCTCCGATTCGTGCACGTTTCTCTCTCTCGGATCGGGGGGCGGCGTGGACGTCCTACAGGCCCTCCAGTGGGGTGCGACGGATATTCACGCCGTCGAGGTGGTTCCACACGTCAACGCGCTCATGACGACGGGGGCGCTGGCCGATTTCACGGGCCGAATCTACGACGACCCTCGCGTCACCGTTGTGACGGAGGACGCGCGCGCCTACGTCCGCCGCCATCGAGACACGTTCGACGTCATCTACTCGCTGAGCTCCAACACATTCGCCGCGATGGCGTCCGGCGCTTTCGCCATGGCCGAAAACTACCTGTTCACCACCGAAGCGTTCGAGGACTACTGGCGGGCCCTCTCCCCCAGCGGCTTCATGATGATGGAGCACCAGTTCTACATGCCGCGCCTGGTCAGCGAGCTCGTGGACGCGCTGGAGGCGCAGTCCGTGGACGACCCGACCGCTCACTTCGCCGTCTATGACCTGCCCAGCATGCGCCGGAACATGCTTCTCATTTCGAAGCGGCCTCTCACCGACGAGATCCGGAACAACGCCTTCGGAGAGCTGACGCCGGAGCTGTTCGAGCACATTCACCTGCTCTACCCGGCGGCCGATTCGTTGCAGGACAATCTGATCAACCGAATCGTTCTGAACGGATGGGAAGCGGAAGCGGAGAGCAGCGCGGTCGCTCTCTCCCCCTGCACCGACGACCGCCCCTACACGGGACAGATGGGACTGTGGCGGAACCTGACGCGGGAAAGCCTCGATCAAGTCGTACACTACGAGATATCGGGCTTTCCGCTGTCCAAGCTGCTACTCGCGATGATCACGGTCGTCGTTCTCGTGCTCATCATTCCTCTCAATCTGCTTCCGTACGTCACGAAGGGCGAGAAGCTCAAGGCCGTCCCATGGATCTACTTTTTCCTGGTTGGGATGGCGTACATCGGCATCGAAATCGTTCTCATTCAGCGATACACATGCTTCATCGGAACGACGATCGCCTCGATCGCCACGGTGCTGCTGACACTCCTGATCATGTCGGGGCTGGGAAGCCGCGTCGCCGCCCGAACGAAGGACCGGGTCGTGTTCGGTGGAATCGTCCTGTGGCTCATCATCGAAGTCGTCGCGCTGAAACCGCTCACGGTCGTGCTCGGCGGGTTGACGCTGTGGCCCCGAATCCTCGCGTCCGCGATCATGATCGCCCCGGCCGGCTTTCTCATGGGGATGCCGTTCCCGAAGGGCGGTTTGAGGGTCGGCCCTCTCGTCGATTGGGGGTTCGCCGTCAACGGCGCCGCATCCGTCCTTGGATCCGTCGTCGCGCTGTTCTTGGCCTTCAACTTCGGCTTCGGTGCGGCCCTTCTCGTTGCCGCCGCGTTCTACGCGCTCGCGTATCTTCTGTACTCCGCCCGCCTGGCCTGGTAGGTCGCTCGAAGCCTCACGCCTCCCGCCGACGACGCATGCCGTCGTCGTGCTTGCGTGGCGAATGATCGGTGCGCGACACTTGTCGGCACGAACACATCACTGCGGAGCAATCTCTGAGATTGGAGCCCATTGAATGAAGCGCGCGATTGGTCCCGCCATCGCCGTGATCCTGCTCGTGGGGACGACTCCGGCCATAGCGGGAGAGCGCGTCATGATCGATGCGTCTCCCGTTTGCGGCGAGAGCCGCGTTTCGATCGCCATCTTCCACTCATGGTGCGAGTTCACCATTCGCGCGATGAACTCCATGGACGAAATCTTCGTGGGCGGCTACGCGATGCGCGGGCTCGTCGCCGGCTCTTCGATTCTCGGAGACCCGAGATACCTCGACACCGCGGTTCACTACGCGGATCAGCTTCTCGATCGCCAGAACGAGCACGGGTACTGGTCCACCGGATACAGCCGCCACGTCTATCTGGCGGACACCGGCAGCGCGCTCGGCCTGCTGATGTCGCTTCATCCTCTGGTCGACGAGACCCGAAAGCAGCTCTACTTCGACGCCGTCTCGCGGTATGTGACCGCGATCGAAGCGGACAGCCTGATTCTCCCGACGGGTGCCATCGGCGTCGGATGGCGCCACACGGAAGAAGGCCGTCTGGTGCCGAACAGAGAGCCCTACACGATCTCCTCCGCTCTGACCGGGGCTCAGGTCTTCGTCTGGATGTTTCACCACACGAGGGAGGAGCGATATCGAAACGTGGCGTTCGGGGCATTGCGGTGGATACTCTCGACGATGCGGGAGGACGGCGTCATTCCCTACATACTCACCGGCGATGACGGCACGACGGTCGGCGGTGACGAAAGCGGCGAAACACGCACGTGGGAGTCTTGGCGCTACGATACGTCCGCGTATGTCGGAGAGGGCGTGATCGCGTTCGACAAGTACTGCGCGCGCCCGTCCTGGCAGGCGGAGATTCGTCGCGCCATCGCGCCCCACATCGAGTTCCTCTTGCGATCGCAGAACGATGACGGAACATGGGCCGTTCCCGGCAGCCCCGATCAGAAAAGAAGCCCCGGGGTCGTGAACCTCCTGCTCTGGTACCACGAGCATGTCTCCGCCGATCCCCGGATTCGCGATGCCGTCTGCCGCTTCGAACGTTTCCACCAGAGCGCGGTGAATGCCCGCGCGTTCGGGATGCTGACGGCGAGGGCGGACCCCACGCTGGACAACGCCATCGTCACCTCGATAGCGGGCCGCGCGTTGGCCGAGCTCCTCAAACCGGGGATCGACTCGGAGTGGGGCCCGCCCCGCTGAGATGACGGTGATCCGGACGCGCGAACAATTAGCAAGGACGATCAAGCGCACCCTTTCCGCATGACATATTGTGATCGCGGGAGGGAGGAAACGTGAAGACGGTCACGCTGCAGGACTACAAGGCCCGCGTCCTGAAGGTGTTGGTCTTCATCCAGCGGAATCTGGACGCGGATCTCTCGCTCGAGCGGCTCGCTCGCGTGGCCAACTTCTCACCGTATCACTTCCACCGCGTGTTCAGCGGTATGGTCGGCGAATCCGTTCACGCCCACATCAGGCGGATCCGGCTCGAACGGGCCGCCGATCGGCTTCGACGTGGTTCTCAAGCGATCACGGCGATCGCGTTCGACGCCGGATACGATAGCCACGAGGCGTTCACTCGTGCGTTCCGCGCGATGACCGGCCTGCCTCCCTCCGAATACCGGACACGCCGCGCAATCTCGACCAGGGGCAACGACTCGACCGGGATCCACTACGAGTCGGGCGGCGCACCGAAGGACTTCCACCCGTCACTGACAGGAGGGGACGCAATGAAGGTCACGATCACGCAGTTGGAACCCCGACGGGTAGCATTCATGCGGCACGTCGGTCCTTATCAGGACTGCGGGCCTGTGTGGGAGGCGCTGTGCATGCAACTGGGCTCCCGGGGACTTCTGGGCCCCGGGGTGACGTACATCGGATTGAGCTATGACGACCCCGACGTCGCCCCGCCGGACAAGCTGCGTTACGATGCCTGTGTCACCGTGGACGACGACTTCGTGCCGAAAGGTGACATCGGCGTTCAGACAATTTCGGGCGGCGTGTTCGCCGTCACCACACACCAAGGACCGTATGAGAAGCTCAACGAAACCTACGCCCGCCTGCTGGGTGAGTGGCTCCCACGCAGCGGTCGCACCCTTCATGACGGACCGTGCCGGGAAATCTATCTGAATGACCCCGAGGGCACGGAACCCGAAGAGCTTCTGACCGACATCTACGTACGGCTCGTACCCGCGGGAGGTGACAACACATGAGCGCTCCGGAGAAGATCGACCTCTACAAGCTGCACAAGGACGAATACGTCGCGCCCAAATCACCGAAGCTCGTCAAGACCCGAAAGTCCAGGTACCTCGCGGTGACCGGCCGGGGTGCACCGGGCGGCGACGAGTTCGTCGCCCTGGTCGGCGCGCTCTACGCGGTCGCCTACACGATCAAGATGACCCGGAAGTTCGCGGGTAAGGGCGACTACGTGATCTGCAAGCTCGAAGGCCGGTACTGGGCGGACGGCGAATCGGGCTCAGAGGCAATCGCTCCGACAGATGATCTCCGATGGAAGCTCTTCATCCGGACACCCGACGTCGTCACAGGCGCCGATCTCCGCGGGGCTGTCAGCAAGCTCATCGAGAAAGGCAAAGACGAGAGCGTGCGCGAGGTGGAGTTGATGTCGATACCCGCGGGTCGCTGCATGCAGATGCTTCACGTCGGCCCATACGAGAAGGAGGAAGAGACGCTCACCGCCATGCGCGAGGCGATCGAGCGCGAAACGCTCACGGCGAGTGGTCCCCATCACGAGATCTATCTCTCTGATCCCAGACGGGTTCCACCCGAGCGGCTCCGGACGATCCTTCGGATCCCCGTGCGCTGAGGGTCGCGCCGCGATCGCTTGAACGACCTATCGATGGCCGGTCGCGACACGCGTCTTCAATTCGATGACGCGAGCTGCTACTATCCTGGAGGATCGAGACGATCCACACGCGGGGTTGGGGACCATTCGGAGGAGGCCACATGCGAAGCCCCGTCCCGCTCACGGCAATGATCTGTCTCCTCGCCAGTCCGGCCCTCACCGCCACCCTCCTCGTCCGCCCGGACGGAGCGGGCGACTTCCCGAACATCCAGGCCGCGGTCGATGCCGCGCACGACGGAGACCTCATCGAGCTTCTGCCGGGCATGTACGTCGGCGACGGGAACCGGGACGTCTACTATTCCGGCAAAGCCATCACCATTCGTTCGCGGGGTCGAAGCCCGTCAGACTGCATCATCGACTGCCAGGCCTCTGACACCGATCGCCACATCGCGTTCTTCTTCCTGGAAGGCGAGGGGCCGGGCTCGGTCCTGGACGGCGTGACCATCACCCGAGCGAACGGCGGCTGGGCCGGGGCGATCATGTGCGACGACACGTCCCCGACGATCACGAACTGCGTGTTCAGGGACAACCACACCGGCGAAGGCGCCGGAATCTACTGCGAGACCCGATCGTCCGCGACGATCACCCATTGTGTCTTCACGGAGAACACAGCCCGAACGGGCGCGGGGATTCATGTCACCCGCCATTCCAGACCTCTGATCAGCAAGTGCGCGTTTATCAACAACAGCGCGGAGTTCGGAGGCGCGATCTACTCCGGCATCGGAGCCGAGCCGGTGATCGAGCACTGCACGATCAAATGGAACACGGCGCAGGAGAGTGGCGCGGGCATTTACTGCGAATTCGCCAGTTCCCCGCTCGTCAGCCATACCACGTTCTACGAGAACTCCGCCCCCGAGGGCGCGGCCGTCTATTGCCAGGACTCTTCGTCACCCACACTCAACCACTGTGCGCTATCACGCAACACGGCTGAGACGCGAGGAGGGGCCATCAGTTGTCTGAACTCCTCGCCACCGACACTTCTGGACTGCGTCCTCGCCATGAACTCCGCCGATCTCGGCGGTGCCATCTCGTGCGCCGACTCGTCGTCGCCGACGCTCACCGACTGCCGTTTCGAGGAGAACAGCGCCACCAGAGGGGCGGGGCTCCAGGCCGACGAGACCTGCCGACCGGTCCTGACCGCGTGTACGTTTCGCGGCAACGCGGCCGAGGAGCGAGGCGGCGGCGTGAACTGCCGCTCAGCATCGATTGTGGAGTGCGTGTTCGATGGCAACACGGCCATCTGGGGCGGCGGGCTTCACTGCTTCTCATCCACGATCTCTCATTGCACGTTCGCGCACAACGTTGCCGAGCGATACGGTGGGGGACTCTACTCCACGAGCCACTCTCCCACGGTGACGCAGTGCACGTTCGTCGAGAACTCCGCGCACGATGGCGCCGCCATCGCCAGCTTTCATGGGTCATCGCCGACGATCACGCAGAGCCTCATCGTCTTCAGCACGCACGGAGAGGCCGTCTACGGTGGCTTCGGAGCGTTTCCGATTCTCAGCTGCTCGGATCTTCATGGGAATCAGGGCGGGGACTGGATCGGCCGCGTCGCGGATCAGCTGGGCACGAACGGCAACTTCTCGAGCGATCCGCTCTTCTGCAACATCATCGGCGGCAACTACACGCTGCTACTCGCGTCGCCCTGCCTGCCGGGGAACCACCCGAACGGGGTCTCTTGCGGCACGATCGGGGCCTGGGGAAAGGGCTGCATCACCGTCCCCATCGTTCCCACATCATGGGGTCAGGTCAAGGCGCGGTTTCTGAACTAGCGTCATCGTCGCTCTTACCGACACTCGGGATCGTCCGTTCGATACGCGACCCGCCCCCCGACGATCGTAGCGACAACCCGGGCTCGAAGGATGTCGGACACCTCGACGGTCATGATGTCCGTCGATAGGATCGTGATATCCGCCAGCTTGCCCGGCGTGATCGAACCCTTCAGGTTCTCTTCGAAGGCGGCGTATGCGGCGTTGATCGTGTAGGAGTCGAGCGCTTGCTCCCGCGTCATGCGCTGATCGGGATGGAAGCGTGAGCCGTCGCCGAGTTGCCGCGTCACGGCGGCATGGAAATTCGCAAGAGGATCGATGTCTTCCACGGGCGCGTCGGTGCCGCTGCAAATTACGGCGCCGGAGTCGATGAGCTTCCGCCACGCGTACGCCCCCGCCGCCGCGCGCGACTCGCCGATCCTCTTCGGCACCCAGGGGCCGTCCGACACACAGTGGATAGGCTGCATCGAAGCGATGATCCCCGATTCCCCGAAACGCGGGATATCCTCCGGATCGATGTGCTGCGCGTGTTCAATCCGCCAGCGAAGGTTGTCACCCTTAGGGGAACGACGATAGATCTCTTCGTAGATGTCCAGCACCGTCCGGATGGCGCGATCCCCGATCGCGTGCGTGCAGAACTGAAAACCGTGCGACTGCGCGAGCCGCGCCGTTTCCCGCATCGCCGCGATCGGCTCGGTATTGAGACCGCTGCTCGCCGGGAGATCACTGTAAGGCTCGAGCAGCCACGCGCCGTGTGAGCCCAGCGCGCCGTCGATGAGCCGCTTGATCGCGCGCACCGTGAGGTGGTTGCCCGCGGCTCCGACGATTCGATACTCGGGAAGCCGCCGCTCCAGGACGTGGTTGGAATCGCTGAGCATCACGTAGAGCCGGAGCGTGAGCGCGCCCTCCTCGGCCATTCGCTTGAAGAAATCGATCCGCTCGCACGAGGCCCCCGCGTCGTGGAGCGTGGTGATTCCCTTCGACAGGCACTCCGCCTGACCGAGCGCGAACGCCCGCCGATCTTCGGCGTCTATCTCCGCCGGAGTTCGCGTCGCGCGATCCGCCTTCAGCAAGTTTCGCACGAGGGACATGGCTTCTTCACGAAAAACACCGATCGGAACGCCGGCATGATCCCGAACGATCTTGCCGCCTTCCGGGTCAGCCGTGTCCACCGTGATGCCGGCCAGCTCCATCGCCCGCGTGTTGGCGATCGCGGAGTGTCCGCTCGCATGCGTCAACAACACAGGGTTCTCCGGGCTGACGGCGCTCAGCGCATCGTGCGTCGGTAGCCCGCCAACCGACGGGTCGGGGCGCATCGTCCACTTCTCCTGATGCCAGCCTCTCCCCAAGATCCACTCCCCCGGCCTCGCCTCACGAACGCGTCGCTCGACCATACCGACGATCTCGGTCCACGTCTTCGCCTTGGCCAGCTCGAGCCGCAGCTTCGCGCGCCCGAGGTTCATCAGATGCGCATGCGCGTCGATGAAGCCCGGTACCGCAAGCGCGCCGTGCAGGTCCATGACGCGCGTCCGTTCATCAACCCATGCGCGAATCTCGTCGTTACTACCGACCGCAGCGATCACATCGCCGCGAATCGCGACGGCCTCCGCCTCAGGAAGCCGGTCGTCTACCGTGACGATCTTCCCGTTCAGAAGAACAAGCGTGGCATCCTGCGGCAAAACCCCACCCCCTTCTTGTGCTCCCGTCAATGGGGCAAGACCCGTCACCAGCGCGACCCACACCAAAGCGATCCCGCGAGCACGTCTACATTTGGGCACGGTTCCCCCCGAGCGTTTCACATCTGTGCGATCGGTGGATGTACAACCGCATCATCCACGAGAGAAATCGGGGAGGCCCCGAAGGGTCCTCCCCGTGAATGATACCGAATTGCGTGCCCCCGGATACGATCTACTTCAGGAGCACCATTCGCCCGCTCAGCACCTGCTCCCCGAACTTCAGTCGAGTGAAGTACTGTCCGCTCGCGACGGGGAGACCGGTTTCCGATCGACCGTCCCAGCGAACCGTGTAGCGCCCCTCCTCCATCTTCTCGTTGACGAGAGTCGTGACGCGACGACCGTGCACGTCGTAGATCGCGAGATCAACCTGACCGCTGCGCGGCAGGTCGAACTGAATCGTCGTCACCGGGTTGAAGGGGTTCGGGAAATTCTGTCCCATCGCAAGCGTGGCCGGCACCACCGTCTGGTCGCCCGCAACCTCGGTGACAATCGGCCAAAAGGCGACGAGGAGGAAGTCGTCGACTCCGGCCTCCACGAGCGAGCCGGGCGAATTGTCCGCCGCAACGAAGCGGATCTGAACATCGTCCGTCAGATCGACGTAGTCGGTCAGATCGAACGAATACGCGACCCACGACTCGTCGCTCGCCTGCGTGTTCTCGAGGCTCACCCAAGTCGAACCGTCATCGGTGACGTCGACCTTCCACCAGTCTTCGTTGGGGTTGTTCCCCCACTGGTTCGTGTACCAGCGGTAGTAGCTGATCGTCGCCGACATCGCCTCGGAAAGACGGAAAACCGGCGACAGCAGCGTCGTCTTTCCACCGTCGACGTCGTTCTCCCCGGCCGTTCCACCCACGGAACCGTTTCCGGTGACGAAGCAGAGCGTCCCGGGATCGTCGGTGTGATCGTCTTCCATCTGGATGACGTGACCATTGTACGTCGTGCCGATCGGGTCCACGCACTCCCAGATACCGCTGGATGCGCCGTCACCCTGCGCGCCGACCGACCAGCCGCGATCGACTTCGAAATCGTCGAGCCACCCGCCTACGGGTAGATCGAAGGCGAGATCGGCCGCGAACCCCTGCGGATCCGTGACGGCGAGGGAAAGCATGATGTGTGTGGGCTCCGGACAATCGGGCGACAGCTCGACGAGGAAGTCTCCCATGAGCGCGTCGACGCCGACCGGAATGTCGGTGCAGACGCCGCTGTCGTCCTGGATGGTAACGTGGGGATCGAAGCAGCTGAGGAGCCCTGTGAGATCATCGGCGTCCGAATGTCCCACGTTCGTGATCCAGAGCTGCATCGTGAACGTCTCACCCGCGTTCGCGTTGCCGTCCCCGTCTCCGCCCGGCGGCTCGTCGATGACGGTGCACCACGACGATACGAGCACGGGCGCCTCGGCCGTGAGCGAGAAGCCGGAGTCCCAATCGCCTTCGTTTGCGTTGGTCGTGAGCGTGAACGTGACGACGTGTTGGTCGGGCACGTTACCCGCGACCTGAATGACATAGGGCTCCGTGACCGTGCCGAAACCACCCGCCGGGATGTCCGGGTACGAGCCGGCACCGTCGATGACGGTAACGTACGGATCGGTCGTCCCGAGAACACCGGTGATGCTCGTCGCGTCCTCGACGCCGACGTTCTCGAGCGTGATCTCGATACCGACCGTCTCGCCTTCATCGATCGCGCCGTCGGCGTCTCCGTCATCGTCCAGAACGATGACGCTCTCCAAGACAAGGTATGCGCCGGCAGGCGGGATGACCTCCACCGTACCGATGTGGGTGACCTTGTTGTAGGCGGTGACCGTGAGCGTCAGCGTCATCGGTTCCGTGGGCGGGGCGGCCAACGCGATGATCGCCTGGCCCGCGGCGTTGGTGAGCGCCGAGCCGTAGAGAACGCCGTCCGCGTAGAGGGCGCATAGGGCGCCTTCGACGCCGGGCACGTTGACCTCGTACTCCGACATGCCGATCAGCAGCACGGTCGTGTGATTGACGATCATCTCTTGCGCGATCTTCGTGCGGACGCAGACGGACGGATCGCCGAAGATCATCCAGTTCTTGAACTCGTTCACGCCCGAGGCCCCGGTCATGTCGATCATGTGGCACGACCCGTTGAACCAGAGGCCGCCGACGGTCCGCATCACGTCGGCACAGAGAAGGTCCACGGCCTCGTCTTCCGCGTACATCGGGGGATCCCACGACTGGCTGATGTACGACATGTAGGCCGCGATCGCGCCGGTGGGCACGCCGCCGTTCGTCGCGCGAAGCCACGCCTCGCCGAAGCAGGTGCCGCCCGAGAACGTGCCGTTGTTGCAGGCGACACTGCAAATGAACGGAAGCATGTTGTCGTTGGTGAGCGTGCTCACGTGCGAGTTGCTGAAGCCGGTCGAGCCCCAGGACGTCGTGCTGCCGTGCCCGCAGTAGTTCACGATCCCACGACCCTCGTTGAGCGCCGCGGTGACCTGGGCGGCGGTTCCGCTCGGATCGTAGATCTGGTCGACCGCGAAATAGCCGTAGGCGAGCAAGTCCTCGCGAATGAGATCCATGTGCTCGTTGTCATACTCGCCGTAGTGCCCCGGGCCCTGGTTCGACGCGATTCCCGTCGTGTACTGGGGCCTAACGGGGCCGGCCGAAACGTCACGCTCGTAGTGTACCGTGCGCTCGACCTGCGTGTTGACGTGCGTCACCGTCTCCGCCGAGAAACGGCCGACGAAGAGATCCGGGTAGTCGTCCCCGCCGTCGACGAGCGAATAGCACGGGTCCGACCCGCCGCTGTGGCGCGGAAGCTGTTCGGCATCTCCGACCAGCAGCACGTAGGCCGGAGCCCAATCGTCGTACTCGGTCTGGATGTAGCTCGCGATCTGCGTGTACGACGATCCAGTCTCCGACAGCCCGACGATCTTGGTTTCGATGCCCTTCTGGAGCTTCCACTCCACGTAGGGCGTCATGCTCGCCATGAACGAATCGTACGAAATGACGAGAATGCCCCCGTCTTCGAGGACGAGATCGTAGCGGCCGTTGAAGTTCTCGAAGTGCCCCTCGTAGATCGCCGCGAACTGCCGATCGATCGTCGTCACTGGTTCGGTGCGCTCGAATACGTTCACCTGACCGGGTCCGACGGCAACGATTTCGATGAGCATGCGCGTGGTCACGCGAAGTGTCCGCGAATCCGGCGAGTACTGGAACATATTGGCGTCGACCATGAGGCCGCGAAAATCCCTCAGGATGTGAGGAGGATCCGCCTCGAGTGCGTCGGCCGGGAACAGTCCGTCCTGCGTGTAGAACGCATCGAACGTGTAGGGAACCGTCGCCGGATCAACGGATCGAGGGATATTCCCCTTCGACGGCGCGATCGGTGTGTTCGGAAGCTCGATGAACTCTGATTCGATCACGCGAACCGCCATCTCGCGGTCGTCCGGAATGATGAGGCTGCGGCGGATGTTCGGAAGCGCCGGGAACCCGACCTCCGATGACATCCCTTCTCCATCGAGGGCAATCTGGTGATAGGTCTCCCCGTCGATCGTGAGATCGCTGATCTCGAACCCGCCGATCGTGATCTCGACCACCGACCTCTCGGCATTCGACTCGATCATCTCGACGGTAACCGGTTCGCCTCCCAACTCGACCCACCTGGCCGTCGCCGGTCCCGGCAGGGTGAGAGCCACCACTGCAAGGATGATGGCGCAGGCGGGGGCTGCATACGCATGGGATCGTCTCATGAGGCACCGACCTCCTAGGCTAGGACCACGTGTGGGATTGTTGGTATCCGAAAGCTCAAACCTCGACGATTCTACCATTTTTGGTCGGTAAATCAAAAAACCGCGTCCATTGCTCGCGACGCGCCAGCATGAGCATGGAGCCGAAGGCTAGCCCGCCATCCTCACCAGGTCCCGTCGCGAGGGTGCGAAAGCGTATGCAGATTCAAGGCGCACGGAGTGGAGGGCGACGCAGGCATACCAGAAGGTATGTCGAGGAGGCCGGAGCGAGTACGTCTTGGAGATGCATGCGCTTTCGTGACCGCAGCAGGGAGTTGGTGAGGATTGCGGGCTAAACGAACTCGATATCGAGGGTCTGGATGGCGTAAGGACCGAGCGACGCGGTGACCGTGCGAGGAGACCCGGGGAGAACCTCCGACAACCGCTCTTCGAGCAGATTGACCCGCCACACGCGTGCTATGTCCCGTCCGAACGTCAACGTCTCTTCGATCGCGCCGTCCCCTGGGTTGTTCAGGCGAATGATCAGGCTATTTCGCTCTTCGTGTTTCTTGATCGCCGTGGTGACCGCGGACGACGTCCCCACCTCGACAAGGCCTTCCCCACCCGGGATCGCCTGGTCGGCGACACCCTGGACAGAGAGGATCGGCACTCGGTAGCGTCGGCTGTGCCGCTTCACACCGGCAGCAACGTGGTCACCGTCGTACGCGAAGAGCGCGTACTCGAATCGGTGCGCGCCGAGACACTGAGCGTCCGGCGTGAAGAGCGTCGGCCCGGCGTTCGCCCTTTTCCGCGTCTCGAAGTCGTCACGAGAAAGCCAACCGATTGACCGCAGGAGGGTGAGCGCCATCGTGACGCCGTCGTTTCCGTCCGGTCCGGTCGCGACTTCCGGTAGCCCGCGACCCAAGAGCGCAAGGCCGCGACCGTCGGACTCGACGAGGGAAAACTCCTGCTGCGGCATCGTGCCTGACGGCGGCTGGACCCAATCCTCGCCGGTCGGCGGCTCGATCGGTTGCCGACGAATCGCGAACTGACCATCCGAGACGAGAACTTTGCTTTCGACACCGGTCGGGAAGCGCGCCTGAAGGCGATGATCCGACGCGTTGTTCTCGAAGAACAGTTGGATGCGCACGAGAGGGTTGTCCGCATCGAGCGTAACGCGGACGCGAACCGGACATCCGACGGTCGATTCCACTCGCTTAGCGCGATCGGAGGTAACGGCGCTCGGGAGATCCAACGTGAACGCGGCCTCGAGCGTTCCACGCAGCCCCCCCTGGTCCACGATCCGGACCTCACCGGTCGCGCCTCTCGAAGAGATCTCCTCCGAATCGGGGCACGGGGCATGGTCATAGCTGTCGCCGACATCGGCGATGTCGACCAGCTCGTTGAGACCCGTGAACCGATTCCCCGTTCGCTTGTCCAACACATCGAGTGTTCCGTTCGGATAAAGCCGCACGCGGCAATGTTCGTTTTCGATCTGATCGGCCGTCACCGCGACGCGTCCCGGGGTCTCCGGAGGCGGGGCGTCTCGCTCCTCGAGCGCGTAGAGTGCGTGGCCGACTCCGGGCAGATCCTCGGCAAGGTAGCGAATCGTGAGAAAACAATCGGAGCGGTCTCTCTCGGCCTCGGTCCTGAGAATCCGATCGGCGAACTCACGCTCATAGTCGCGAAAGCGCTCGTGCTGCGCGTCGGCGGTCAGCAGCATCCGGTAGTCGACACCCCAGAAACGTTCGACGTACCGCACGGAGGTGATCTCGAACGGAACCTGGCGCCCTTCGTCATCCATCAGCCGGAGCCGTTCGATGTTGTAGTCCAGTGGTTGGAGCACGACGAGACGTTCGACGACCTCCGTCCGCCGTTCGGGAAGGGGGTTTAGTACGCAGAGTCGTGTCGGTCTGTCGTCCGGCGCCTCGCGCGCGAACGTCGGCAGCAGACGTTGCAGCTGCCTCGTAATCGTCTCCTCGGCCGTTTCCATCACGCCGGCGAAGCGGGTTTCCATCTCTCGATGGACGGCATCGGTCGAGCACCCACAGATGGAATCGTGCGCGTGGTTCTGCAAAAGGAGCTTCCACGCGTATTCCGCAATCCCGCCCGGATACTCGTCGCCGTGCATGAAGTGCACGTATGCCGAGACCGGCTCCAGGCAATCGGCAAGAAGCGTCTCACAGGCGTCGTTCTTCTGTTTGAGACCGATCCGTGCGGACCACACGCCGCTCAGAGCGTGGTGGAGCTTGCCGCCCAGGAGATCGCCGGAATAGACACGTTCCGCCGATGCGCGGGATCGCACGGCATCGATGTAATCCGAGAAGCTCGCGTGCCGGAACTTCGTGTCCGGAAACGCATCGCCGAGCGCCTCGAGCACGCGTCCCAGCTCGCGCTGCGGCGGGAAGTGATCGCAGCCGTTGTTCAGGAGCCAGACGTCTCCGTTCGAGCGAGCTTCCATCTTGGCGAAAAGTCCACGGACGTGCTCCACCGCTCGCTCGAGATCCACGCGTCGAGGGGTGTGGGCATGCCACATCTCTTCGTGCCCCAGGCCGGCCGCGTTGCAGTAGCCTTCGCATTGGTGGATCGCCAGAACCTCGCTCCCGTCAGGAGCCCGCCACGTGAACTCCAGGCCGAGGTCGTCGATCTCGTCGCCGCTCCCGCGCGTGAAGATGAAGGAATCGATACCGGCGCCACGGAGGATCTGCGGCATCTGGGCGATGTGACCGAACGGATCCGGCATGTACCCGACTTTCTGGACGGGGCCATAGTGGGCCGCGACCGCGTGGCCGAGGAGCAAATTGCGGACGGTGGATTCCCCTCTTACCAGAAACTCGTCGGAGAGAACGTACCAGGGCCCGAGAGAGAGCTTGCCCTCGACGGCAAGCCGTCGAAGCCGGTCAGTCTCTTCCGGACACGCGGCAAAGAAATCCTCCAGGAGGAGCGATTGGCCGTCCAGAACGAAATGTCGAAACGCGGTCTCGCTCTCCAGCGCGTCGAGGACTTGTCGCACGACCCGCACGAGGTTCACGCGGAACTGATGATACGTGAGGTACCATTCGCGATCCCAGTGGGTGTGTGACACGACGAAGACGGTTCTTCCCATCGTTACTCCCGCCATCCGAGAAGATGGCACGAGACGCGCCAATATCCGTGGTGTCCATCCGCGTCCTTCGGGCGGATGTCGTCCACCGCGATCCGGAACACGTGCGGGCCTGGATCCAGATCCTCCGGCACGTCGATCGCAATGGGGTGCACGGCGTCGCTCGGACACCATCCGCTTCGGCTGTAGTCGGACGACCAGCTTCCGTCGGACCAGCGGCGGCAATGTGGGTTCTTGGCGCGGAAGGCGTGACAGTCGTCACGCCACGGGTTGAAGCGATAGATCTCCACCTCGTCGATCGCGATCACGTTCTCCTTGCTGACGAACTCGTCCGCGCCACGGCCGTCCGTGCAATGTCCCGACACGAGATAGTGCAGGACGAATCGAGACAGGCCGTCGGGCAACTCAACGCGGATCACGCGCTCCGGATCCTCCGCGGTGAGCCCGGGATCAAACAACACACCGAAAACCCACTGCGGCGGGTCTCGCCACATCGGCTCACCCGCCCAGTCCGGCAACGTGTCCACCGGCACGGGCTCGAAGAGAAGGCTGAAATCCATCCGCCAGGCCGGGCTCACCCAGGTATCGACGAATCCCGTGAACGTGCACTCCCCGACCAGAAGCGGTGCGAGATGGGAAACGTCGATCTCGTGCTCGGTGACCCCGCCATAGGCGGTGACGAGCTTCGCGACCTCGATGTCCGCCATCCCAGGGACGACGAGACGCACCCCCGCCGCGCGGTCCCACTTGTCATGAACGCTCTGAGCGTCTTTTGCGACGGGGTGAAGTTCGACGTGCGCGGTGATCCGTGCCGGATAGTGGGGCGCTTCGATCGCGAGCGTGCGAACGATCTCACGGCCGTTGTCGGAAGAGCGGACAAGAGGTGTCGTGTAGTGCTCCGAATCCTTCGGATCGAAATGGATCATGTCGGCGTGAAAGACATGGATCGTCACCGGCTCGGGATGGGGCCCGCCCGCCCAAGCGGACGCGGCCGCCACGCAGCAAAGACACGTCCAGACGACGGCAGCGGCGCGGCGCGCTCGCCATGATTCTGTCCTCGTCGTCCCTCTGTTCGTTGCCATCTCGTCACCCATTACTCCACCCCGTCACTCGCGGTCTCCCTTCGGACCTTGCCATCATCCGTATCGACGCGCGCCATCGACCGCAAGGATCGGAACATCGAGCGGATGTCGCGCACGCCTCCAATCGAGAACCACACGATAACGAACACGGCCATCACGACCTGGATACCGACATAGACCTTCCAGAACGTGGCCCACTTGGCGTCGTCCACCTCATGCCGCAGATTGTAGATCGTCCCGACGACAAAGACGGCCGTCCAGGTAAGTGTCCAGGCATAGTTGGCGATGAGGATGGTCTTGTCGCCCCGCGTGAACTCCCTCCCCATTCCGAGCATCTTCCAACCGCGCGACGGCCTCTCGTTGACGATGCTGCTGTCATCCTTGATCGCATAGGCGCCGCGGCGGAGGACCTTGTCGAGATTGACCGGCCCTTGCTTGCCCAGAAGCGAAACCAATGTGTAGACAAGCAGCGACGCGCCCATCGCGATTGCCCAGAACATCTGGCCGTTAACGGGGAAATCCTCCGTCAGCTGATGAATGATGATCCCTCCGACCGCGATGCCAGAGCCCGTGATCATCGAGGCCCAAGCGGCCGCAGTCGTTCCACGTTTCCAGTAGAGTCCGCCGATGATCACCGACCCCGAGCCTCCGGCGAAAATCGCGCCCGTGATGGCGAAGAAGAGGAAGATGTACTCACTCTGCTGAAAGAGCAGACTGAAGAAGAAGATGAAGAGCGCAACGCCCAGGATCGCGAGCCGCAAAGCGCGGAGATGCTGCTTCGGACTGAACGGAGTCTTCCGAAACGGCAAGATCACGTCCTGCACGCAGATGCTTCCCCAGGAGTGCAGATACGTATCGTGCGTGCTGATGAACGCCGCGAGCATGACCGCCGCGAACGCGCCCATGAGCCCCACCGGCAGGAGCATCGTAAGCACCAGGGGCGTGCGGAGCTGATTCTGCACGGCCTCGTTTTCGACCCCTTCGAGTGTCGCGTTCACGACCCCCGCGATCGAAGCGAAGTCCCCATGGTGCATGACCGTGTACGCGATGATCGGCACGATGAGCAAAAAGAGTCCCTGTGGAAAACCTCGCCAGTTCGTCAACACGCCGCCCATCTTCGCCTCGTGCGCGTTCTTCGCGGAGGCGTTGTAGGCCTGTGTGCCCTGCCAGGACATCGCGCCGTAGATGACGCCGACGATGCCGATCAGGAAGTACCAGAAATTGAAATCCTCGATGTGGCTCGTCTTGAACGGATTGATCAACGATGCGTCCTGGGGCGCGGTGGCAAGGGCTTCGACCATGTGCGTCCAATCGACGACGGTCATGAGATAGACCGTGATCGCGACGAAGGCGACGTTGACGAAGAGCCCTTGTATGAAATCGGCGACGATGACGGCGACCTGTCCGCCCGTGAAGACGAAGAAGAGCGCGGTCGACAGCAGAACGATCATGGTGATCGGATACGTCGGAACGTCCATCCCCGCGACGGCGAAGCTCTGCGGCAGGCCGCAGAAGTGAAGAAAGAAGCGGGCGCCGACCGCCGGGAAGATCCCAAAGTTGATGACACCGGAGAGGAATGCGATCATTCCCGCGAAAATCCGAAAGCCCCGGCTGTATCGGCGTTCGAAGAACTCGGCCAGTGTGAGACAACGCGTCTCGCGAAACCGGTAGACCACCCATCCCGAAACCGTGAGCACGAGAATGACGACGCCCATGGTGAAGCCCCACCACGACATCGAGAATCCGGCCACGTAGTTCATCTCGAGGAGTCCGACGATCGTGATGGCACCCAGTGCGGAGATACCCTGGGAAAGGCTGAGCACGTAGCGTCCCGCGGTGCGGCCGGCGGCGAGGAAGTCCGCCACGCTGCGCATGTAGCCCCGGCTGAGAAGCACCCCGACCACCATCACGGCGAAGACAGCGAAAACGATTGCCCAATCGACGATCGCCAAGTTCAAGGCATCTCCTCTCTTCGCGCCGCGCTGTCACGCGATCGCTGCCTCACCATATGTGTCCGTCCTGCGAGATGTGCAGCCGAAAGCCGTCGTCGCGCGTCACAACCGCTTCGAAGAGCTCCGGGGTCGCGTGGAGCGCCGGAGGCCAGTCCCACCCGGGCAGAGCGACGTCGGCCAGTCCCAACGTTTCGATATCCGACGCATAGCCTCCATGTTCATCGAAGTGCATGCGTTGACGATAGTAGAGAGTCCGAAGCCCCCATCGCGCCGTCTCCACCGGCCGCGGCTCGAACAGGTCCACGTCGAGACCGGCGACACGACCCGAGAACTGGACGAAGCCCCACATCTCCGGGTAGTGCATCGCGATGAGCCCCTGGGGCGACCAGACCCAGTTGTCCTCCGGCAGCGGCTTACCGGACGACGCGTCGCGCCGCTTCTCGTAGCCGGCGGGGGTCACGTCCAACCGCCACTGAACGCGTGAGAAATTCACGCGCCACTGATCACCCGGCTCGGGGGGTGAGGATCGATGTGCGCACTCCGCGAGAACGTCCCATGGGATCGCAATCTCGACGCTCCAGCCCGTGTCACGGTCCCGGGGATCATTCAGCGTCCCGCCGAGAGCGACGGCCGTCTGCAATCCTTGGATGTCCCACGCGTTGACGGCCGGGCCGCCGTCACGATATGGCTTGATCAACAGCAGATCCCACTCCGTTCCGAACGCGTTGATCTCCAGCTCGTAGTACTCGTGGGTATCGCCGTCCGGATCGATGAATACTTCGAAGTCATTATCGTGATAGATCACGGCGTCACGTTCGGTCAGCGTCGCCCAGAGGTGAGGCTCTTCGAGCTCGGCGGCGACATAGAAATATGTGTCGTCCCAGATCATCTTCGCCCGGGTTCGGTGGCGGGGGCGCGGCTTGATGTCTCCCTCGATGTCGACGAACGCCGCCGTCCACGGGACTGCTTGCCACGAGTCCTCCTTCATGTGCCCATCGACCACGATCGGCGTGTCCGTCCGATAGCAGATGTAGTGCTCCGGTTTCCAATCGATCTCCGGCACCGGGAATCCATCCGCGTGCGCGGCGCCGACACATGCGAGAAGTAATGCTACGGAGACGATGAGACCGCAGATGTCGATGCACGAGCCTCGCGCCCTCTCTCTCCGTGGCCGGACGTTCGCGCCAGATTTGCCCGGCCGATCCACCGGATCGTCTCCGACACCGGGCGACCGCGAGAGCGATTCCTTCTCAGAGACCAGCTGCCCCTCCTTGTGGGTGGTCGACGCCGAGTTCCCTGTATGGACTTCTAGAACGTGCGCCGGCCGGACGGCCTACGATACCACGGCGTCGACCGCGACGGTGAACGCGGCCGACCGGGTAAAGGTCACAGATTCACAATTTAGCGCTATGGACCCATGAGACACTACCCAATCCGATTCTCCCTTGACACCTCAGACAAATCGTCTTATATTCAACTCAGACAATTTGACTGAGGAGGTGATATGGGATCACGTTCGCCGGCCGGCATCACGGACACCGAGCTCGATGTTCTGAAGGCCCTCTGGAGCGAGGGGTCGTCCACGATCCGAGAACTCACGAACCTGATCTACCCGGAAGGCGGTACCGCACACTACGCCACCGTGCAGAAGCTCCTCGATCGCCTGGAGAGCAAGGCGTTCGTCAAGCGAGGGCAGCGCGGACGTCTCAATGAGTATTCCGCGGCGATCGGGCGCGAGGCGATGATCTCGCGCGGCCTTCAGGAAACCGCGGAGCGGCTGTGCGAAGGGTCTCTGTCGCCACTTCTGACCCAGCTCATCGGGAGCGGCAGGCTCACGACAGAGGAGCTGAGCAGTCTGCGGGAACTCGTCGACCGGCTCGAGCGTGAGACGAAGGGAGATTCTGAGTAACATGGAAACGGTACTGAACATCGGCCTCACGAATGCCGCCTGCGCGACCCTGCTCGCGCTGATCGCCGCGCTGCTGAGCCGATGGATCAAGCGTCCGGCGGTCATCCATGTATTGTGGCTCCTCGTCCTGCTGAAGTTGGTCACGCCCCCCGTCCTCTCGTTGGGCGTTCTTCCGCTCTCGGGGGACACGAAACCGATACCCCCGAGAATCGAGAAGGCATCGTCGAAGGCGGCCGGATCGAATCCCGCGGTCTACATGTCGGCAGTCGATTTCGGCCCGGCGGTATTGGAGTCGGAGCGCCCCCCAGTTGCCGTACCCCCACCGACGTTGAGTGAGCGGACACGAAACGTCGACGCGGCCGCGTTCGCTGTAGCGACCTGGCTCACGGGCACTCTGGTCATGGCGGTGATATCCCTTCATCGGACCCGCCGCTTCGCGCGGCTCATGCGGAAAGCCATTCCCGCCCCGCGATCGATTCAGAACGCGGCCCGGACGATCGCCTCACGGATGAAGCTCGCGCGCGCTCCGGCGGTGCAGCTCGTTCCCTTCATCACATCACCGATGGTGTGGACGGCGCGAAGGCAGCCGGTGGTGGTCCTTTCCGAGCTGCTGCTTGAACGCTTGAGCCGCCGCGAGCGCGACACGATTCTCGCACATGAGCTCGCCCACGTGCGGCGCAAGGACCATTGGGTGCGATTCATCGAGTTCGCGACGACGTGTCTCTTTTGGTGGTTCCCGGTCATGTGGTGGGCCCGAGCGGAAATGCGCAGGGCGGAAGAACGGAGTTGCGATGAGCTCGTCCTCGTTTCACTGCCGAACCAGGGCCGCTCATACGCACACGCCTTGCTCGAGACGCTTGATGCGCTGAGCGGATCCGCGTCCAGAGTCCCCGCGCTTGCCAGCGGGATCGGCCGGATCGAGAAAATGGAGGAGAGGCTGACGATGATCATGAGGAACAAGACCCGGGGCCGGCTTCCCCGCGCGATGCGGCTCCTGATCGGACTGGGCGCCGTCGTCGTGATCAGTGTGTTTCCCACGTGGGCGGACCAGCCGGATGACACACGGAAAGCGGATAGCGACATCGAGGTCGGTCCGGAAAGCCAGGAGCGAAATGACGAAGCCAAGCACCTGGAGGCGCTGCTCGAGCTCGAGCAGGCGTCGGCGCGTCTCGAACTCAAGCTGAAAGAGATCCAATCTGAGCGCATGCATATCGAGTACGACTATCGTCTCGATCACATCCGGCGAGAGATGGGCGCGCTCCGCGACAAAGCGCATCAGTGCGAGGCCGATGGGCGCATGGACCAGGCGGAAAAGCTCCGTGCCGAGGCGGAGTTGCTGAAACGTCGCGCGGAGATCGAAGAAAGTCGCTACGGTTTGAAGCAGGATACCGTCGATCGCACGGCGGCGCTCGAATACGCGCTTCGCGAGACCGAGCTCGAGGCGGAACTCCTCGCGACGCGAGGGGAGGACGAGCGCGCGGAAGAACTTGCACGCAAGCACGATCAACTTCGCCGGGAGCTGGAGCATTTGCACCAGGAGCTCCAGACGCGAGAGTTCGAGATCGATCGCGAAGAGTATCTCGCGCAGATCGAGGAAGCGGAAGTCCAGGTCCAGGAGTTTCGGGAGCGGGGCCGGACGAGGGAAGCAGAAGATCTGGCGGCCGGCATTGACAGACGCCGGGCCGAGCTCATGCTCCGCGAGCGGGAAGCGACGCTCGTTCATGGCCACCATCGGCTTCAGGCGCTCATGGAGCGAATCGAGGAGCTTCAGGCGCGCGGCGACGAAGAAGGTATCGATGAGGCGCGCGGCGAGCTATACGAACTCGAAATGTCCATTCGGCAAAGCGAGCATGCCCTCCAGGTCGAACAGCTCGCGGAGGCGCGCGCGGCCTACGCGGCGGCACTTGGCGACGAACACCGTGAGGTAAGAGAGCGTGAGTTGCTTCGGAC
>CAZAMP010000031.1:0-50642 GCA_964486455.1 uncultured bacterium
GATTCCGTAACCGCTTGCTATACCACAACATCACTCTTGGGGTGGTCAAGATGGGTCCAACAGCTACAACGGCGAATCCACTTTCGAGTATAATCTTAAGTGATTGGTCTCAAACGAACCGTCATTCGAACTTGGTCTCAGGAGGCTCCCCATGCGTATGCATCCAGGCCGGACTCTGTGTGCCCGGCTCGTGCCCGCTCTCGTGGCGACGCTGGCTTTGGCCGGCGGCGCAATCGGCGATCCGATTCCGATCATCGACCTCCACAACAACAACTCGAGCGGTGAGCCGGCCGCGCCCTACACGGTCGGCACCGAAGTGACCATCACGGGAATCGTCACGCTTCCCGACTCGGTCCTCAGCACCTACTCCACGCAGATACATGTTCAAGATGAGACGGGCGGCATCAACATCTTCAAGTCCGGTGGACTCGACGGCGGCGATCACTTCGCGCTGGGTGACTCCGTCACGCTCACCGGCTATGTCGATCTGTACAACGGTCTCACCGAGCTCGTCGACGGCGCGAACTACGACTTCACCATTCATAGCCAGGGACACACGGTGCCGGAGCCGCTGCTCATCACGTGCGCGGATCTCAACGACACGTTCGAGGGCGACTACAGCGAGCCGAACGAGAGCCGTCTCATCCGCATCGACGGCTGCACCATCGTTAGCGGCTCGTGGCCGGTATCGCCGAGCGGTAGCAACACGACGATCACCATCAACGACGGCACCGAAGATGCGGATCTCTGGATCGACAAGGACTCCGAGGTCAACGGATCCCCACAGCCGGGCGATCTCTTCGACGTCATCGGTGTGCTGCGCCAGTATGACTCGAGCCCTCCGTACAACACCGGTTACGAGATCGTTCCGCGATATGTCAGCGATATCATCTCTTTCGCGCCGCGCGGCTATGTCACCGACATTGATCAGACGACCGCGACGATCTCCTGGATCACCAGCATTCCATCCACGAGCGTCGTGCAGTACGGCGAGACGGACGCCTATGGAGACGAGGAGTCCGATCCGGCAATGGTGACCGAGCACACCATCGAGTTGACGGGCCTCTCACCCCAAACGCTCTATCACTTCCGAGTGGGATCGGACCCCGGAACGGGCATCACGTGGGACAGCGACCGACTGCTCCACACCGCTCAGGAGATCGATGGTTCGTTCGAGGTCTTCTTCAGCCATTCGGTCGAACACGAGTACGCGACCGGTGACTCGGCTCAGCAGTATATCGACGTCCGCGACGAGGTCATCGCCAAGATCAGCACGGCCGACCACTCGCTCGACGTGATGGTCTACTCCTTCTCGCTGAACGACATCGCGAGCACGATCATCGACCGTTTCAACGACGGCGTCGCCGTGCGCGTGATCATGGAGTGGGATCTTTGGGGAAGCACCGCCCAGCAGGCGCTGACGAATGCCGGTATTCCCGTGATCAACTCGCATCTCGGCGGCAATCACAGCGAAGGCGGCATTCACCACAACAAGGTTTACATCATCGACGCTCGCGACGATTCGGACTACACCGACGACTGGGTACTCACCGGATCGTGGAACTCGTCCGTCAACGGCAACGGCGACTGCAACAACTGGCTTCACATTCAGGACACGGGGCTCGCCACCGCCTACACGCTCGAGTTCAACGAACAGTGGGGTTCCGACACCGACATCCCGAACCCGTCGACCTGCAAGTTCGGGCCGGCGAAGGACGACAACACGCCTCACCTGTTCAGGATCAATGGCGAGATCGTCGAGTCCTACTTCTCGCCGTCCGACGCGGTGGTCAGCCAGATGATGAACGCCATCGCGACCGCCGAGCAGTCGGTCTACTTCTGCATTCTCTCGTTCACCCACGGCGCGATCTCCGGCGCGATGCGCATTCCGTACGAGGACATTCCCGACTTCGAGGTACGGGGTCTGTTCGAAGGCAGCAACGTGGGGCCGATCGAGAACGGCTCGGAGTGGTACGGGATGAGCGGCGACCCGCAGTCGTGGGATCCATGGGACCCGCCGGCCGATGTGTGGTGGGACCTCCTGCCGGGCGGCGTCGCGCTTCACCACAAGTACATGATCATCGATTCCAAGCTCGCGGCGAGCGATCCGCAGGTCATCACGGGATCGTGCAACTGGAGTTACTCGGGTGACGAGCGAAACGACGAGAACACGCTGATCATCCACAGCCCGTCGATTGTCAATCTCTACCACCAGGAGTTCGCCGCGCGTTATCACCAGGCGGGAGGCTCCGGGAACATCGAGATCGTCGTGACCAGCGTGCCGGGCGTCGCCGACGCGAGCGCCTTCATCCTGGCCGCGCCGAACCCGTTCCTGGCGGCCACGTCGCTTCGCTTCACGCTGGAGGGGCCGGAGCGCGTGACCGTACGCGTGTTCGACGCGCAGGGACGACTAATCCGCACGCTGCTCGAGCCCACGAAGCTGCAGGCGGGAACGCGCAATCTCGTCTGGGATGGCCACGACGACGCGGGTAGCGCGGTCGCCTCGGGCGTCTACTTTGTAGAGGTTCGGACGGGAGACGGTGCGGAGTCGGTGAAGCTGCTCCGGGTTCGATAGGGCTACAAGAACATCCACGCAGACCTTAGGTGGGGGCGGCGGTGGCCGCCCCTCTCTTGTGCCCGGACCTGTCGAGGATTCGTTCGGCACGCGCTATGAACCGGAAGCTCAATGCCGATCCGGGTGACACTATCGGCTCAGTTCAGACGAACAACGCGGATCGTTTCCACAATGCCGTCCGCGTTCAGCCTGATGAAATACACCCCCGGGGCAACGGCCGCGCCTGAGGACGTGGTGCCGTCCCATGTCAGCGTGCCGCTGAAACTCTCTCGATCGAATGTCCGTACCCGTCGGCCGCCGGGATCGAAGATGGATACGCTCAACCGACCGACCGGACCCGAGGAATAGCGTATGTGCGTAATGGTCCGAAAAGGGCTCGGTGCGACGGAAAGGTAGATAGGCGAGATACCCTCGGGGTTCTGCCAGGGAACATCTATCGCGCCGCAGCCTTCGCCAAGCGCCCCGATCAGCTGCCCGCAGGGGCTATTGACCGGAAGGCACGGGGAATCGGTGTGAAGGGAGTAGTCCCCATCGGAAGTCGCGGCATCCCAGCACGACGCAGGATCGCAGAAGATCGGGTCTTCAAAGATGCAATCGGGGTGATAGACGATTTCTGCGTATTCAGGATCCGCCAACAGAACGCCGAAGGAGTCCACGTCACAGCACTCATACTGCGCGTACCCATACTCCAGGTACATCTCGTCGGCTTCTACGGTGGCGCAGTTGTCCCACAAGACGACGCGCTCGATCTCTGAACCTGCCTGCTGCCAGATGCCCCCACCGACCTGGGCGAGATTGGCGGAAATCGTAGTGCCCACGATGGTGACGTGGTCTTCTCCTCCAAAGCGATAGATCCCCCCGCCTCTGACCGCGACATTCCCGGCAATGAGGCAGTCCTCGACAAGCACATAGTCCTCCACCAGATGCGCGCCGCCGCCATCCTCATGAGCGACGTTTCCGATGATGGTGCAGCCACGGATTATCGCGTCGCATTCGGAGACGTACAGACCACCGCCGTCATCAGCCTCGCAATCGACGATGACACAATTCAAGATGGTGGGAATGGCGCCATAGACGTAAATGCCTCCTCCCTGGCCCTCGTGCCAGTCTCCCCTCACGTATCCACCTTGAATGGTGAGCCCCTCAAGCACGGCATCTGTTATGTCCCAGCTCTCAAGGAAGAACCCGCGATGAGGCTGGGCCGGACTTCCCTGGCAGTCAATGATGCACAACGACGGATCTCCGCCTTCGGAGCGAACAACGATGTTCCTATCCATGAAGTCAACGTCACGATTGCCCGAGCCGGTGAACGTACCGTCCGTGAGAGAGACCGTGTCGCCATCGGCCGCAGCGGCGACGGCTTCCTGAATTGTCGGGAAGGCCCCGGAACCATCGGCGTGAACCGTGTACGTTGTCGCCAGCGAAGGGACCGCAACCAACGTGGCGATGAGCAGAGTAACAGCAACGTGGATTCGCATGACCGGCCTCCTTGAGATAGAGCTGTCGTGATCACTAGAGAAGGATAGTAGCAGAGCGCGTGGTGTGAGGCACACCAAGTGATCATGGGGCCGGCGACGATGACCGACGTGTGAATCTACTCCATGATCCAGTTCGTGAAGCGCCGCATCATGTTCTTGAGGTCTTCCAGGTGATTGTCGTCGAAGATGAAAAGCGGTCCACCGATCCACACGGCCTTACCCTGCGAAGACAGCGGATCGGGATCGTCGAACCTCACGACGCACGGCTGTCCGTGTAGCGGGGAGAGAAACGAGCTGCCGCACGCTTCCGTGAGATGACCCTCGCGCCACGCCCACGAGTTCGATACGTAGTTGTAGATCGTGTCCATGCCGGCGACGTAGAGCGGCGGGTTTCCGATCATCGCGTGCGCGCCGGACCAACCCGTGGGGTTGAGCCGTCCCGACCAATCGTCGTACCACAACGCGTGCTTCTCCGAGAACCCCGTGGGATCGATGGTGCCGGACGGGAATCCCTCCTCGCGGCCACTCTGAGTCACCTCGAGGCCGACCAGCCCGCTGCAACGAATGTGCATCTGGTTCGAACCCGGGCCGTCGCCGCGCCCGGACCTATCGAGCATCGTGCGAAGCCTCAAAACGTCCCAGATGAAGTAGCCAGGACCGAAGTTCGGGTTCGGGAACTGGGGAAGGTCCGGAACGTAACGGTCCGGCGGCATGAAGTCCCCGGTCAACGCGGCGAGATCGTAGCGCCCCCACACGATCACGCTTCCGCCGGACTGCACGTACGCCGCGAGGTATCGTCCCGCATCGGCGTCCTCGCTCGGATCGGTGACCGTTCCCAGAGTCGTCTCCGGGCCCGACACGTTCCAGTAGATGAGCTTGTACCTCGCAAGCTGTGAGAGCCGAATATCTCTCGGGTTGGTGCTCTCACCACACTCCCCGATGGCCTGACCGCTCTGCCACTCTTCAATCTCCTCCTGACCGAAAGGAAGATAGGGCGAGACGGCGTGGTTGATCACCGGGGAAATTATGGCGTCGTGCTCGCAGTCGTTCGTTCCGGACACCCGGAAATCGTCGATCCACAAGGCGGTTCGGTCCAGCGGAAACGACACCACGTCCATGATGATGACACCGAGCATCTCCCGGTCGTCCCGGAAGCTCTCATCCCGGACCCGCACATAGAGGATGTGCTGCTCGCCGGCGTCCTCCTCATCGAATTCGATCGAGAACGGTACGCCTTCCCAACTGCCCCAGCCAATCCAGCCACCTATTCCGTCGTCCGCCTGACATACCTCACAGGATGGGTCTTGGATGTCGAGCGCATAGTTGAATCCCCCGACGCGCGATCCATACCACGATGCGTCAGCGGTCCATTCGAAAAAGAGCGGCACGCCGACGGGAACTTCCACCCGCCACCTGGCGCCGCTGGAAATGAATCGGCGCGATCCGAGAAGGGAACGCTCGCTGACCGTGAGGTACGGACGGGACTCGATGGCGGGGTTGATGTCGATCTTCGACACGTTGCCCCGCTCGACGTCCCCCTGGCCGGCAACACCAAACGCCTCGGCCGGCATGATGGCGCCGGCTTCGTCCACGGCGCGCACCACGAAGCCGTAGTTTCCCGCCGCCATCTCGCTCAAGTGAACGAGTGATTCCTGAAAGGGGTCGTCGTGCTTCGGGTACCAGTCGGACGGAAGAAACGTCTCGTCCGTCACGCTGTCGGGATCGGTCACGATTATCGAGTCGGGAATCAGCACGTTTAGTCGCAGCATGTCGCGAACGGCGCGGATCGCCGCGCTGTCATCTCCGTACATCTCCCAGTCGCTCAGGGGTACCATCCTGAATTGGTATCCCGCCGGCAATTTGTCCGGCCTCGAGCTGTCTTCGTCTCGGCCCGACCAGTGGATGTTGAAGTTGGTGCTTACGGTGACGATCTTTTCGAGGCCGCTACCCACCGGCGCGAGGATATGGCTCGTCGGCGAGATCGTGATGGCGTCGAAGTGCCTAAAGTCGGCCCGCGATCGCGCGCCTCGATCGTCGACCGATTTGACGAAGAACGCGTGTTGATCGTGACTTCGCGGAGGATCGACTCCGTCGACCGGCGTGCTCGCCCGGAAGTTGAAGCTTCCCGAGAAATCGTCGATGCGTCTCCAGATCGAATCGACGTGCTCGTGGAGAAACTCGAACTCGACTGAGGCCGAGTCGTGGGCGGCAGCGAGCGAGTCACAGACACGCGGATCGAGCACGCCCACCCACTCATCGTGCTCGTCCTGGTACTGGCAGAGGCACGTGTCGTCGATCGCATAGACGAAGTGATCGACAAACCCGTCCGGATCCGACCCGAACCAATAGAATTCGACACGGTAGTCCGCTTCCGTGCCCTCAGAAGCACCTCCCGTTATGCGCACCGTCGGGGATACGTTCGGCTTGTACTTCTTGTCGACGCCGGTCCAATCACACGCCGCCATCACGAGCGGCACCACCCCGAGAAGTGCAATCCAACGCTTCAACGTTGTACCTCATGGTAATCAAGAACACCCGGTCGAGGGAGATCGGGTCCGTGGGAGGATCTCAGGCCATCTGACTACTACTACCTTACGGGAACTCGCGATATCCGTAAAGCCCCGTGCCCGCCCCTTCCCGCCCCATGCGCGGGATGACGCTCTACCGGCGGAGCGCGGCCGCGATGCTCCCGCCCACGGTGCGGCCGGCCGGAATCCAGACGGCCAGCGCATTGACGAGCGGCGTGAGCAACAGAACGCTCAGAACCAGCCAACCAGGAAGCGCCATGCGGGGCGAGAAACCGACCAGGTGACCGACCGATCGCTCCAGGATCCCGGAGCCGAGCGCCAAGAGCACTGCACTCAGTCCGAGCGCGATCAGCGCCGCCACCACGCCGGCCAGCGCCGCTTCCGCGCACAGGAGACCGATCAGTCGTGAACGACTCAACCCCAGGGCGCGCACCACGCCGAGATCGAACCGCCGCTCACGGAGAATGAGGACGAGCGTATTCGTCGCGTTCATCAGAGAGAGCGCGATGACGACGGCGCCCACTGCCGAAAAGACTACGATCGCCACCTTGATCGCCGCATCGATCTGCCGGGCGAGATGGGATTCCGGCGCGATCTCGAGGCCGAGCCGGCGGGCCGCTGATTCGATCCGCGCTATCTCCCCGACGGAGCGGGCCTCGACGATCGCCGCGTCCCACTCCTCCCGTGGCTCTCCGGTCAGTCGCTCGTCATAGAAATCGAGCATGGACATGGGAACCGCGACGGCCAATGGATCCACGCGATCCGAGAAACCCACGATTCGCGCGTGACTCGACACCGATCGCTCACCCCGGCCGGCGAGCGTGGACGATCCGATCTCGATCTCGACCTCCCGGCCGATCACCGCCCCTTCACTGAGCCGCGGAAGATTGTTCGCCGGGGCAAAGCCCGCGTTGTAGATCTGTAGCACCTTCCGAGACACCAGCACGGGAATGGATTGCCCTTCCGAGAACGCGAACGTATGCCCCGCCGCGACTTCATCGGACACCCAGCGCGGATCGACGCCCTGCACGGGCGCGTCCGTACCGTAGTGCGACCCCAGCAGCTCTCCGTGCAGATGAATCGGGAATCGGGCGTACGCGATCGGATAGACCGCGCTGACCGCTTCATCGGCCCTCAACGTCTTGACGACCGACGCATCGAGCTTCCCGCCGCCGAGGATCTTCGGCCGACCCAGCCGGAGAAAGGCGATGTCCATCGACTTCGGAACGACCTTGATCTGATCCAACGGGAGCGCCCCGAGAAACCCGTCGAGCACGAGCTCGCGCAGGCCCAACCCGGACGCGATGAACAGCGTGACGAGCGTCACACCGACGATGAGTCCCACGTTCGCCGCGACGAGCCGCCGCCGGGTCCCTCGGTTGAGCAGATAGAAGAAGCGAAGCAGTCTACGAAGCCTCATGGAGCGTTCCATCCTCGAGCCGAAAGACACGATCCGCTGCTTCGATCAACCGCGCGTCGTGCGTGGCGACGAGCATCGTCGCGTGATGGCGGGAGCGGTAGTCCAGGAGAATGTCGATGACGCGTCGCGCGTTCTCGTCGTCGAGGTTTCCGGTCGGCTCGTCGACCAGGACCATCGCCGGTTCACCCGCCAACGCCCGAACGGTCGCCACGCGCTGGCGCTCACCGCCGGAGAGCCGTTCCACGCGCGTGCGCGCCTTCGCCTCGAGCCCTATGCGGCCCAGCAGCGCGCGCGCCACGTCCCGAGGTGTCTCGCCGTGTCGTGAGTGGAGAAGAAGCGGAAGAATGAGGTTCTCCTCCGCGCTGAGACCCTGGATCAGATTGGCATCTTGAAAGACGAATCCGATGGAAGTGCCGCGGATGGCCGCACGCTCCCCGTCGGGCCGGCTCCAGACCGGCACCCCGTCCAGGAGAACGCGGCCGTCGAAGGCGGGTTCGAGACCGCCGGCCACGTTCAGCAGCGTCGTCTTTCCGGAGCCCGAAGGCCCCACGATCGCCACCATCTCGGCGGCACCGACGGTGGCGGAGACGGACCGCAAGACCGCCTGCGGTCCGTCAGGGCCGGGAACCGTCACGCTCACCGTGTCGAGCACGAGCTTGTCCTCAGCCACGTCACGGACCTCCGCGTTCGATCGTCGTCTCCTGATCAGGTCAGCCCGTCACACCCGTGATCAGATCGATGAGCTCGTTCCAGAAGTCATCCCGGCCGGACTCGATCGTCATCGTCGACCTGTAGCCGTCCTTCTCGATGTTCGACACACCGAGAATATGCGACAGCTGGAGCGAGTCGAGCGCGGCGTCGACCATCTGCGGGCCGCCTCCCTGCCCACCCTGGGGCATGAATCCGGCGAACATCTGGAGGAGATCGGTGATCAGGTGAAGATCGAAATAGAACAGGCTTCCGGGTGTGCCGCTCAGTGCTTCGGCGAGCGGTGGGCAGTCGACCCCGTCGGCCAGGCCGGTCTGACCGTTAACGATATCGGCGAATCGCGCCCGCGTGGTGGTGAGCACGAAGTGATCGTCGACGACCCCCGCGCAGATTTCAGCGAACGGCATCAGGGTGATCCTATGAAACGCCGTCCCGGCCTCATCGTCCTCCTCAAAGGTCACCTGGCCTTGCTCGGCGGGCGCCTTCGCCTTCGCCAGGTCGACGAGCTTCGTCACGGTCTCGGCGAAGTCGGCCGGACGCGCGATCTGGAAGTAGAGCACCACGTCCGATCCGACCATGCCGACATGGTTGATGACGAGCATGCCGCTGCCCATGATCTGCGTGATGATCTCACGCTCCAACTCGATGCCCAGCTCTTCCTTGATGCCCGCTTCTGCTTTCTCATACTCGGTTGAGGCGTCCTCGATCGCATCGATGAGGGTCGACCGCGCCCACGACCACATGGCCTGCCCGTCCATGTTGCCGCCCATGATGACGCGCGGCGTTCCCGGAACGCGGTTGGAGAACGGATCCGAGGTCATCGAGGGCCGCATGAACGTCATGGCCGTCGAGTTCGCTTCGACCAACACGAACGACTCGCCCGCAATTCCGTTGGGCACGAAGCTGAAGCCTCCGCCCACACCCTTGACCCCTTCGGACAGCCCCGCCAGCGCGTCCATGAGCTGAAACCAGGCGGGGGACACGCCCTCCTGTCCGGCCATCTCCGCCTTGACCTTGTCGACCTCCTCCTTCGGATTCACATCCGCGTAGAAGAAGATGTCTCGGTCGGCCGGGAGCTTCGCAGAGATCTCGCGGAAGTCCGACGTCCGAGCGAGCGACGCCGCGGGACTCATGTCGAGAATCCGCTCCGCGACGGACTGGGCTGAGACGGAGTCGGGCTTGCTGCTGGCCGCGAGCACCAGATGACTGGTCTTGTCGAAGAAGACGATGGGAGCTTCTTCGGCCTTTCGTAGCTCAACCCCGGCGTGCGTCGCCACAGTGGAGACGGTCAGCCCTTCTCTGGCCAATACCTCTTGGAGCGACCGGCTCATCGCGGCACCGTCTCCCGGTAGCGCGATGAGAAATGTTGCCGGGTCCTTGGTCAGAAGCGTCATGAAGACGGGGCTCGTCGGGTCGAGCCCCATCGCCCGCAGGCTGTCGAGGTTCAGGTAGGCGGGCAAGCCCTCCGAGCCCTCGCTTATCGCCAGTAGCCGGTCCATGTGGATCCGCGTATACAGCCGTTCGGGATTCTCGATCGAGAACACGACGCCCGCGTCCGCCGGGATGAGATCGGCCCCGCCGCCGACGTCTGCCGGGCGCGGCGCCTGATCGCAGCCCGCCAGAAGCGTGACCGCGAGGATCGTCAGCAACCCGAACATGCCGAATCGAGAGCTCATGGGAGGTCCTCCTTGTGACAAGAACAGTACGGTTCGAACGCATTCTAGCCTTGATCCGACAGAAATTCTCGGCGAAAAACGCTGTCGCTTCTGCCTTGAGCGACCGCTATCCGAGTGGCACAATATTGTCAACCTCTCTTAACTGTCCCCGCGCGCCGTGCGCGCCGGTTCCATGTTTCACCACGAGGAGCAAACCGATGCCAAACGTCGAAAGCACACCGGAATTCGTCAGGTCGGCCTATGCGCGAATGTCCGCCAACCTGGAGATCATTCGGGGCCGGCTCGGCCGCCCGTTGACGCTCCCGGAGAAGATCGTGCTTTCACATCTGGATGATCCCGCCGGCGCGGAACTTGCGCCCGGGAAGGCCTACCTTCAGCTTCGCCCGGACCGTGTCGCGCTCCAGGATGCCACGGCCCAGATGGCGCTCTTGCAGTTCATGCAGGCAGGGTGTCCCGAGACCGCGGTGCCCACGACCGTCCATTGCGATCACCTGATCCGCGCGCACGTCGGCGCCGACACGGATACGCGTGTGGCGAACGACGAGAATCGCGAGGTCTACGACTTCCTCCGTGACGTGTCCGCGAAGTACGGCATCGGCTTCTGGAAACCGGGATCCGGGATCATTCACCAGGTCGTCCTGGAAAACTACGCGTTTCCCGGCGGACTCATGATCGGAACCGACTCGCACACGCCGAACGCCGGCGGGCTCGGCATGTGCGCGAGCGGTGTCGGTGGCGCCGACGCGGTGGACGTGATGGCCGGCTTCCCATGGGAGGTGCTTCAGCCGAATCAGGTCGGTGTGTACATGACCGGTGAGATGTCGGGCTGGACCGCCCCGAAAGACGTCATCCTCTGGGTGCTCGGCCAGCTGACCGTCAAGGGCGGCACCAATCGGATCGTCACCTACTTCGGGCCCGGCGCCTCGACGATCAGCTGCACCGGAAAGGCCACGATCACGAACATGGGCGCCGAACTCGGCGCGACGTGTTCGGTTTTCACGTTCGACGAGAAGATGGCCGCCTACCTCGAGGCGACCGAGCGGGCCGAGATCGCCGAGCTGGCGAGGCAGAACACGCATCTCATCACGAACGACCCGGAGGTCGATGCCAACCCGGAGAACCACTTCGACGTGCTCCTGCGACTCGATCTCTCGACGCTCGAACCCCACCTCGTCGGGCCTCACACGCCCGACCTCGCGAGGCCGATCTCGGAGATGGCCGACGCGGTCAAGAAAAACAGCTACCCCGACCGCGTTTCGGGCGCGCTGATCGGAAGCTGCACGAACTCGTCGTACGAGGACATCGCCCGCGCCGTCGACATCGCCGAGCAGGCGGTTGCGCACAAGACGACGATGCGCGCGCCGCTCATGGTGTCGCCGGGATCAGATCAGGTCTTCAAGACCATCGAGCGCGACGACTACGTCACGAAGCTCGAAGCCGTGGGCGCGACGGTCCTTGCCAACGCGTGCGGCCCCTGCATCGGCCAGTGGACGCGCGAAGGCGTCGAGAAGGGCGAGCCGAACACGATCATTACGTCGTTCAACAGAAACTTCCCCGGACGAAACGACGCCAACCCCGAGACGCTCGCCTTCATCGGGAGCCCCGAGATCGTCATGGCCTACGGGCTCTCCGGTTCGCTGAGCTTCAATCCGCTCACCGATGAGGTTAAGGGCGATGACGGAACGGGCTGGAAGCTCGACCCGCCGGGAAAAGCACCCGAGCTTCCCGAGAAAGGCTTCATCACTGATCGATCCGGCTACCAGGCGCCCGCGAAGGATGGCGATGCGATCACGATCTCGGTCTCTCCCGAGAGCCCGCGCCTTCAGCTTCTGAACCCGTTCGTCGAACCGAACTTCGACGACTACGCGGAGATGCCGGTGCTGCTGAAGACCAAGGGTAAGACGACGACGGATCACATCTCGCCGGCCGGTCCATGGCTTCGTTTCCGCGGACATTTGGACAAGATCAGCGACAACATGTTCACGGGCGCGATCAACGCGTTCACGAGCGACCGTGGGAAGACGTTGAACATCGAGACTGGAAACGCGGGTGTGGACGTCCCGAACGTGGCACGCGACTACAAGGCGAAGGGGCACCGCTGGGTCGTCGTCGGCGACGAGAACTACGGCGAAGGCTCGAGCCGGGAACACGCCGCCATGTCGCCCAGACACCTGGGGGCCGCCTCGATCATCGTGCGAAGCTTCGCCCGTATTCATGAATCGAATCTGAAGAAGCAAGGCGTTCTGCCGCTTACGTTCACAAATCTCGATGACTACGAAAAGGTCAAAGAGAACGATCGCATTTCGCTTCGAGGCCTGTCCGACCTGACACCCGGATCAACCGTAACGGCCGTCCTTCACCACGACGACGGGTCGACGGAGGAGATTTCACTGAAGCATACGCTCAACAACGAGCAAATCGCGTGGTTCCGCGCGGGCTCGGCGTTGAACCTGCTCAGGCGTCGAGACGCTTGATCGCAATCGATTGATACCGCTTCGGGATACGAACAAGACGCGCCACGTGCCGCTGGTGACGCTGGGGCTCATCGCCGCCAACACCGTCATCTTTCTGCTCGAGCTGTCGAGCGGCAATGAGTACATGCGCGTCATCGCGACGTTCGGGCTCATCCCGCACCGAGCGATCTCCGCGTTTCTCACGTCACCGTTCGACGTAATTGGCTGGCTCCCCCCGTTCGTCACGTCCATCTTCCTTCACGGAGGGTGGATTCACTTCATCGGGAACATGTGGTTTCTCTGGATCTTCGGCGACAACGTCGAGGACCGGATGGGCCGCCTGCGGTTTCTCGGCTTCTACCTCGGCTGCGGTGTCGTGGCCTCGGTCACGCAGGTGCTTTTCGATGTGACGTCGCAGGTCCCGGTCATCGGCGCGAGCGGCGCGGTCGCAGGCGTCCTCGGTGCGTATCTGCTCCTTTTCCCGCGCGCGAAGATTCTGACGCTGCTACCGATCTTTTTCTTCATCACCTTCGTGCGAATCCCAGCCGTCTACTTCCTGGGGTTCTGGTTCCTGAAGCAGATCTGGTGGGGATCCCTGACGCTGTCGGCAATGGGTGGACGGGCGACGGACGTTGCGTGGTGGGCTCACGCGGGCGGTTTCGTCGTCGGATTCATCACCGCGGTGGCATTCCGAAAGCGGCGGGTCGAGTCGGGTCGGCCGCCCGACGGATCCACTACGGCTCCATGACCCAATCCGTGAGCAGCCGCATGATCTGCCTCAGGTCGTGCATGTGATTCTCGTCGAAGATGTAGAACGGCGCGCCGAACCACGCGATCTTTCCCTGCGACGACAGCGGATCCGGATCGTCGAACCGGATGGCGCACGGCTTTCCCTCCATGGGCGAGAGGTAGCGCGTCGAGCATACCTCTCTGAGATCGTCCTCCCGCCAGGCCCAGGAGTTGGAGACGTACGTATAGAGCGTATCCATTCCGGCGACGCGCAGCGGGGGATTTCCGAGCATCGCGTGTCCCCCGAACCAACCGAGTGTGTTCATTCGTCCGGTCCAGCTGTCGTACCACAACGCGACCTTCGTCGAGTATCCGGTCGGATCCGTGGCTCCGCGCGGGAAGTTCAGCTCACGCGCGTGGGTCGTGGCCTGCAGCCCAACGAGCCCGCTGCACCTGAGATGCATCTGTTGGGAACCCGGTCCGTTCCCCCGCCCGCTTCGATCCATCATGGTGCGAAGCCTCAGAACATCCCAGACGAAGTGTCCGGGACCGAAATTCGATCGCGGGAATTGCGGCAGGTCCGGGATATAGCGGTTTGGAGGGAAGTGGTCGCCGTCGATCGCCGCGAGGCTATAGGGGCCCCAAATGATCAGGCTGCCGCCGGCGCGCACATAGATCGAGAGGTTCTTGCCCAGCTCGGACTCCGGATCCGGGTTGGTCAGTAAACCCATCGTTGACTCCCCACCGGAAACGTTCCAGTAGATGAGCTTGTACTTCCCCATCTGGGAGAGCTTGAGTTCCCTCGGCGTCGGTACTTCGCCGCAATCCCCAGCCGGCGGATTGCTCTGCCATTCCTCGAGCTCGTCCTCGCCTTGCGACAGGTAGGGCTCGATGGCGCTTCGGACGATCTGCGACATAATCGCATCGTGCTCGCAGTCGTCTATTCCGGCCACGCGGAAATCGTCCACCCAGAGCGCCGGACGGGAGAGCTGGAAGGCAACGACGTTCATCACGACCATCGCCAACGTCTCGGATTCTTCGAGGAAGCTCTCGTCGCGAACGCGAAGATAGAGGATGTGCTGCTCGCCGGCGTCTTCCTCGTGGAACATGATGGGAAACGGTATGCGACTCCAGTCTCCCCACCCGGCCCATCCACCGATCCCGTCGGACTCCTGACAGACTTCGCAGGCCGGATCCGGGATGTCGAGCGCGTAGTTGAACGCGCCAACCCGTGAGCCATACCAGCTCGCGTCGGCGGTCCATTCGAAGTGAAGCGGAACGTTGACGGGGACGTCTACCACCCAGGTCCCCCCGCTCGCGATGAACTGATGCGTGCCCAGATAGGAACGCTCTGAAACCGTGATGTACGGTCGCGATTGCATCGCCGGGTTGACGGTGATCTTCAGGATGTTGCCCCGCCCATCGGCGCCCTCACCCGCCGCCGCGTAGGCGACCTCCGGCGTGAGCGCGCCGGCTTCATCGAGTGCCCGCACGACGAATGCGTAGTTTCCGCCGGGGAGATTCCTTAGCCTGAAGATCGAAGCGGTGAGCACGTTCTCGATCTTCGGAAACCACTCCGTCGGCAAGTACGTGTCGGCCGTCACGCTATCCGCATGGCCCACAATGACGGAATCGGGGAGCACGAGGTTGTGTCGAAACGGATCTTTGATGGCCTGCAGGAGCGCACTATCACTTCCGTAGACTTCCAGGTCCCGGAGCTCGATCAGCTTCACCTGATAGCCGACCGGTCTCTTCGACCAGTCCGAGCTGTCCTCGTCTCGGCCTTCCCACCGGATCGCGAAGCTCGGACTCATGAGCACGATGTTGTCGTAGCCTGATCCGAGAGGGGATTCTATCGAAACGATCGGACAGATCGTGAGTGCGTCGAAGTGCCGGGAATCCGCGCCGGAGCGCGCCCCGCGATCGTCCACCGCCTTGATGTAGAAGGAATGTAGATTGTGGCTCATCGGCGGGTCGGCGCCTTCGATCTCTTCGCTCGCACGGAAGTTGAACTGCCCGGAGTATCCGTCGATGCGCCGCCAGATCGAGTCGGGGTGTTCATAGAGATACTCGAACTCGAACGGATTGTATCCCGTTTCACTATCGACCAACTCCGCCGCCAGGGAATCGCAGGTGTCGGAATCGGTGTAGCTCAACAATTCGCCCGTCAGGCTCTTGTGCCGGCACAGACACGTATCGTCAACCGCGTAGACGAAGTGTTCGACGAACCCGTCGGGATCCGATCCGAACCAGAAGAACTCCGCGCGGTAGTCCGCCTGCGAGCCCTCGGCCGCCCCATCGGTAATGCGGACGGACGGCGGGAGGTTCGGCTTTGTCTGGTGCTCGACTCCCGTCCATTCGCACGCGGGCACGAAGGCAGAGAGCGCAGCCAAGACTAGAAGTCGACGCATCAAAGCTCTGGTTCCTATGGCATGAAGAATCCAACCGGGGGGATGTACCGCTATGAACAATCGTAGCCTTTATGCAAAAAACAATATATCAGTTTGGCGGATTCGTAAAGCCCTTCAACCCCCATGGCCCAAAACAGCCACTCGCCCTTTTCATTTGCGTCGGTCGTCCCACCACGTCTGCATCGGCCGTGAAGCAGCCTCCCCGTGGAGGTGGCGCGCGGCCGCGATGAACTCGTCCACCGCGCGCGGGCCTGCGTTCTCGAGAAGCCCCTCCAGGAACGGCTCACGGTCCTTCGTCACGCCGGGCGCCCACTCCACGTAGTACGGCATGACCCGGTGCCGGGTGCGGCGCTCGTGTCGCTCGTAGAGCATGTGCTCCAAGGCGAGCTTGATCGTTCGCGCATCCGTCCACGCCGCCCGGTATACCAATTTCCCGGTCGAGCTCAGGATCGCGCACATGTTCGGCAGCCGTCCGTAGGCACTGTGAAGGGTTCCGTCCAGATCGTCCACGAGCATCGGACGCCGGATGGCGAACCGCTCAACCATCGTGCGCGCGTGCTCGAGCTTCTGCTCGAAGCTCGTGTGATGCGGATGCGCTTCACCCGGATGGGCCTCGCGACAATAGACGAAGACGAACGTGATGCCGTGCTCGCGGTAGCGATCCGCCATCTCCTCGAGGGCCGGCGCCGCCAGCCCGCAGTAGGGTCAGGTGATGGAGCCGAACTCGATGACGAGGGGCCCCTTCTTCAGGTAATCGAAGAGCTTGACCCGATTCCCATCCGCGGCGTCGACAAGCGTTCCGTCCGGCGCGGGGTCGCCGACGTGATGGATCTCCGGGTAGCGACTAAAGTCCGCTTCGTCCATATCGAGAGGAAACGATTCGTAGTTGTAGGCGTGCATCATGATCTCCGTATCGTCAGGGGGCTCATCGTTGCGCCTTCTTCCCGGCCGACGGTCCGACCATTGTATACACGGAAACGCGTCTACGTCATAGCGGGACTCCGTCCCCTTCCGGCCGGCCAGCCGGCCCTTGTCAGAACGCCCGTCGGGCCCTATTTTGGCCCCGACTGTCCCATTGCCTGAGGATACGACGAATGGCCGAACGGACACTGGTCACCTGCGCGCTGCCGTACGTGAACAACGTTCCGCATCTCGGAAACCTGATTCCGATACTGAGCGCGGACGTGCACGCCCGTTATCTACGTCTAATCGGCGCGAATGTCATCTATATCTGCGCCACGGACGAGCACGGCACGCGCACCGAGATCGAGGCCGAGTGCGCCGGGCTCACGCCGGCCGAGTGGTGTGAGCGGCTTCACACGGAGATCCTGGAGAGCTTTCACTGGTTCAACGTTCGCTTCGATCACTTCGGACGAACATCCTCGCCGGCCAATCACGAGCTGACCCAGGACATCTTCAAACATCTCGACGCGAACGGGTTCGTTCTCGAAGACGATATCGAGCAGCTCTTCTGCGCGACGTGCGGCCATTTTCTTCCGGATACTTATGTCTCCGGCACCTGCCCGATTTGCCGCACCCCGGGTGCCAGCGGCGACCAGTGCGACGCGTGCGGCCACTTCATGGATCCGTTGTCGCTGATCGACCCATCGTGCAAGACTTGTTCGAGCACACCGGTATCCCGACACTCCCATCATCTCTTCCTCGATCTTCCCGCGCTGGCGCCCGCGATTCGCGAGTGGGTGGAGACGAAGACGTCATGGGATGAGAGCCTCCGCAACGTGCCGCTCGGGTGGATAAAGGACGGCCTCAAGCCACGCTGCATCACCCGAGACCTTTCGTGGGGCGTGAAGGTGCCGAAGCCGGGCTTCGAGAACAAGGTCTTCTACGTCTGGTTCGATGCGCCGATCGGATACGTCGCCGCCACAAGCGACTGGGCTGACGCGTCCGGCACGGACTGGCAGGGATGGTGGAAGAACCCGACCACGCGCATCGTCCACTTTCTCGGCAAGGACAACATTCCGTTCCACACGTTGATGTGGCCGGGAAGCCTCATCGGCGCGGACGACGGCTGGAACCTCCCGGACCACATCGCTGCGAACGAGTATCTGACCTACGAGGGCGCCCAGTTCTCGAAGAGCCGCGGGCGTGGGATCTTCTCGTCGGATGCCCGAACCCTTCCCTTCGCGCCGGACGTGTGGCGTTTCGCGCTCATGTCCAACCGCCCGGAGAAGAAGGACGTCGATTTCTCCTGGGAAGGATTTCTCCACGCGACGAACAGCGATCTCGTCGGTAACCTCGGGAACTTCGCCTATCGAACGCTCACGTTTCTCAAGAAGCAGTTCGGCCAGGTCCCGGAGGCCGGCGATCATCCGGACGACGTCGCGGCGATCGCCCGCGCGGGTGAGCTCGCGGAAAAGATCGGTCGTCTATACGGTGACTACCGGCTTCGCGACGCGGCGGCGACGCTTCTCGAGCTCGGCGACCACGGCAACATCACGTTCCACCGGAACGAGCCTTGGGTGTTGATCAAGACCGACAAGGAACGCTGCGCCGGGGTCATGCACGCCGCGGCCCGCATCCTGGCGCAACTCTCGTGGGCAATGGCCCCCATGATGCCCGATGCCGCGCGCGCGATCCGAACCCAGCTCGGGGTTGACGACACGTCAGACGTATGGGTGCTCGATCCACCGATCGCCGGAAACACGATCGCGCCGCCCGCCCCGCTCTTCGCCAAGATGGATCCCGAAATCGTCTCCGAACTCGTGGTACGATTCGGTGGAAAGAGCGCGGCATCCGAGCTTCCTCCGCTCTCGTACAGCATCGATACGTCCATCGACTACCAGAGCCTCGTGGTCGAGCTGTCGGGACTCACCGTGAGGAAGAAGCACGCGAAGCTGGAGAAACTCAAGCGCGAAACGGTCGCGGCACTCGATCTTGCGGAGCACCGCACGCACGCGGCGCTCGAACCGTATCTTCGGCTTCTAGAGACACGTGACCTCGGCGGTCGCGCGCCGTCCGCGCTCAACCTCATCGACATCGTTGAGCGGGCCGGTAAGCTCCCAACGATCAACACGCTCGTCGACGCCTACAACCTTCAGAGCCTCAAGCATGCGACCGTGATGGGCGCCTACGACCGACGGGCGCTCACGGGAAATCTCCGGATGAAGGTCGCCGACGGAAACGAGCATTTCGTGCCGGTGGCCGGGCGCGATCCCGAGCCGATCCGGTCGGGCGAGTGGGTCATCGTCGACGAAGAGGATCGTGTCGTCACCAAGATCGTCAGCAAGCAGAGCGAAGCGGTCGCCGTCACGATCGACACCACCGCGGCCGCGATGTGCATCCAGGGAAACCCCGCGATCGGCGCCGATGAGCTTCGCAAGATCACCATCGAGACGTGTGAGATCATCCAGCGGATCTGCGGCGGAACATGGAGAATCGTGAACGAGGGATGACTGCATGAACGAGTACTCGTCAAAGGCGTTTCGGACACGGTGGGCCGCCATGCGGCTATCGCTTTTGGCCGGACTCTTGTTGCTGCTCGTCAAATGGGTCGCCTACATCTGGACATCGTCGACCGCCATTCTGTCCGACGCGGCCGAGAGTGTCGTGCACATCGGCGCCGTGGCCTTTGCCGCGTGGGGACTTCGCGTCGCCCACCAGCCGCCCGACCAAGACCACCCGTACGGTCACGAGAAGGTCAACTACGTCTCGGCGGGCTTCGAAGGGGCCGTCATCGTATTCGCGGCCTTCTACATCCTGTACAAGGCCGCCAAGAAGATCATCGTGGGTCCGGAGCTCGAAAATCTCGGTCCCGGGGCGATACTGATTGCGGGCGCCGTTGTGGTCAACGCGCTCCTCGGATGGCACCTCATCCGAACCGGGCGCCGGGAGAACTCGCTCATTCTGACCGCCAACGGCAAGCACGTGCTCACCGACTGTGTGACGAGTTTGGGTGTTCTCATCGCGTTGTTGCTGGTCGCGGCAACCGGATGGGAGCTTTTGGATCCGCTCATTGCCATCGGTGTCGCGGTGCACATCCTCGTCTCGGGCACACAGCTCGTGCGGCAGTCCGCGCACGGACTCATGGACCGGATGGATCCCGGCGTCGATCGACGGCTGCGCGAATATCTCGACGAATGGGCAAACCGCCACGGCGTCGAGTATCATGGCCTGCGGCATCGAACGGGTGGCAACGTGGTGTGGGTGGATATCCACCTCCTGTTCCCGGGTGAGACGGGTCTCGAGTCGGCCCACGCGGCGGCGAGCAGCCTGGAAAGCTCGATCCAGGAGTGCCTCCCCGATCACCGGGTCGAGGTGACGAGCCATCTGGAGCCGCTGGAGGAGCACCAGGACCACCATCCCGAGGGGGGGCATCAGCACCGGTGACGGCGTTGCGTATCTCCGAAACCGTGGCGCGGTTCCTTGAGTAGAGTGTCTAACCGGCGCTACGGCGCGGCCGGCAGAAATCCGAAGACGATTAGAATCACAGAGGACCCATGACGACATCGACCGCATCCATCGCGCTCTGGACGTACATCGTTCCGATGTTTCACGCCCGAGCGATTCGGATCGTCGCCATCGTCGTCCCCATCTTGGTGGCGCTGACACTTCTCGGCTTCTATAGCGGTGTACTTCCGGACGATACGCTGGAAAACCTGATGACCGTTACCGTCGTGCCGGGTGTGCCGCTCGCCGCGATCCTCCTTGGAGAGATGCCGCTCCGAGACGGCATTCGCCAGCGCACACTGCTGTATCCACTTCTGGGCCCGACGTCCCGCACCATGCTCGCGGTCGTGCGCACCCTAGCGACGGCAATCGTGCTCGCGCTGGGCGCCACGGCGTTGGTTCTGCTCCTCGGCATTCTGGACGGCGAGCCGGCGAAGAACCTCTTCCGCGCCATCGGCGCCGTTTTTCTTGGGTCCATGGCCTACACCGCGTTCTTTGGCGTCATCCATCTGATCACGCGGCGCGGACTCATCGCCGGACTCGTGATCTACGGGCTCTTCGACGCGTTGATCGCGCAGGTGCCGCTGGCGATGCGGCGAATCGCTCCATCGCTTCACCTGCGCGTGATCGCGCACGACGTGGAAACATACCGACTTCCCGTCTCGATCGGCGGGACCTACGAACCATCGGTGACCGCATCGGTCCTCGTGCTGATCGGGCTCACTCTCGTGTGCCTGCTGCTCATCGCGCTTCTCTTCAAGCGCCGCAACCTGGGGGATCTCTGCTGATGCCGTGGATCGAGATCAACGACCTCCATCTGATGCGGGGCGGGCGCCCGGTGCTCAACTCCATCTCGGCGAGCCTCGCCGGGCAGGCCGTCGGGCTCGTTGGCCCGAACGGCGCGGGCAAGTCCACGCTGATCGGCGCGCTTCTCGGCGTGCTCCCGGCCGACCGCGGTCGGGTCCGCGTGCTGGAATGCGAGATTCCGCGGGACGCCATGGAGATCCGCACGCGCTCGGGCGTCATGGCCGAGCAGGCGGGGGTTTTCCCCGGCGGATCGGGTGTGGACGCGGTCACATTCGCGGGAACACTCACCGGACTCTCCCGTCGCGAAGCGCTCCGCCGCGCCCACCGCGCGCTCGACGCGCTCGATGTCGGCGAGGAACGCTACCGGCCGGCGCGCACCTACTCCACCGGCATGCGCCAACGCTGCAAGCTCGGTATGTGTCTGGTGCACAATCCGGAGATCCTCATTCTCGATGAGCCGACCGTCGGCCTCGATCCGTTGGGCCGGATCCAGCTTCTTACCCTGATTCGGGATCTCCGCGACGAGGGAAAGCGCATCCTTCTCAGCACGCACATTCTTCAGGACGCGGAATTCCTCTGTGATGATCTCCTGCTGCTGGAAGCGGGATCCGTCAGCTACTTCGGTCCCGTCACCGAACTCGTCGGCGGAGAGCACAGCGTTCTCATCGTCGAAGGCGACGGCGTGGGCGGCGCGTTCATTCAGGCGCTGACGAACGCGGGGATCACAGTGAAGCCGGATGGAGACACGCGCGTGCACGTCGAGCCCCGAAATGACGACGACCTACGCCTCTTCTGGCGCGTGGCCGCCGACGCCGGCGTGGAGGTCCGCCATCTCGGCCGGGACGTTCCCACGCTCGAAGATGCCGTCGTCACGGCAATGGAGCATGGCAATGAACGGTGAGCGGGTAGCGCCATCATCGGCGCACGTGGTCTTTGCCATCGCCCGGCGCGAGTTATCCATCGCGTCGCGTCGAAAGCTCCTGCGCCTGCTCTTCTTGATGAGCCTCGTACCACCGCTCATCTTCGCGACGATCCTCGTCGTCCGCATCGTGGCGGAGAAGTTCACCGACGCCTCCCTGGATTGGGATCCCGTGCTGACGTTCATTCAGTTCCAGTGCCTTCCCGTCGCGCTCTTGGCCCTGGGTCTCGGCACGCCGAGCGTGTCGCGCGATCGGTCGGAGGAAGTGCTCTTTCTCTACGCCACGCGTCCGGTGCTGCCGTGGCACTATGCGCTGGGCAAGATGCTTGCCGTCGCCATCCCGACCGGAGGGCTACTGCTGGCGCCCGGCGTGTTGATCGCGCTTCTGCGTCAGGGAATCCTTCAGGAAGTCGACACCCTCGACGCGCTCCTGATGATCGGGAAGCTGCTCATCGCCGCCCTCTTGGTCGCGTGGTCGTACGCGGGCGTATCCGTCGGGCCGAGCGCCGCCGCGCGACGCACGCGATGGGCGCTGCTGCTCGCGATCGGACTCTTCATTCTTCCGGCTTCGCTCGGTGAGGCGATCTTTGGCGACGACTCGTTTCCGCTCGGGCCACCCAATGGCATCGCGAGACTTCTGGACACGCTCTTCGATGGAGGGAGTCTCGTGCTGGGAATCGGCGGCGCGGTCATTCTGATCCTCTACGGCACCCTCGGTCTCTTCGTCACCCTGTCGCGTGTCCGCCGGGAGATGACACCATGAGCGCGGCGGGGAGAAACCCGCACGGCGACGCGCCGGTCGTTCTCTCGAGCGCGAGCGTCTTCTACGGCGAGGTGATCGGACTCAGTCACGTTGACCTCGCACTCCAACCCGGGATCACCGGCGTGGTGGGACCGAACGGCAGTGGAAAGACGACGCTCATGCGCGTGCTCACGGGGCTACTCGCGCCCCAAGAGGGAACGGGCCGTATCTTCGGCGAGGATCCGTTTTTGAGCGAGGCCGTGCGATCACGCATCGGGTTCGTGCCAGCCACGGAGTGTTTCTTCGAGAGCCTTTCGGGGCGACGAAATCTGGAGGTCGGCTTCAGGGCGCAAGGACATCCGCCGGCCGAAGCTCGGACACGGGCGGAGAAGGCCCTCGAGATGGTCAGGCTCGTCGCCGATGGCGGGCGCCGCTACGGCACGTGGTCTCGCGGCATGCGACAACGGCTCAAGCTGGGCCTCACGCTCGGGAGTGACGTCGACGTTGTGTTGCTGGACGAGCCATTCCTGGGCGTCGACCCGCCGACCCGCCGTCAACTCCGCGATATCATCGTCGAGCTGGGAGACGCCGGGCGAACGGTCCTCGTCTCCTCGCACGTGCTCCACGAAATCGAATCGCTAACCGATCTGGTCGGAGTGCTCGCGCACGGCCGGCTGCTCGGCTTCGGGCGGGTGGAGTCGCTGCTCCGTCAGCTTCGCGATCAGCATCCGCATCGCGTTCTTCTTCAGGCGGACGATCCGCGACGCTTCGGCGGCGCGCTCATGTCGCGGCCGCACGTGATCGAGCTCAAGGTCGTCGGCGAGAACAGCCTCGAGTTCGTCACCGATCGTCCGGAGGTTGCGTACAAGGAACTCCCTGCGCTGGTGAACGAGACCGGTGTGCTTGTCCGCCGCGTCGAGACGCTCGATAACACGCTCGAAGCCGTCTTCCGCCACGTCACTGCCGCGGGGTCGCGTCGGCTGTAGTCGAGATCCGTTGCGCCTTCCCCCCGACGACCCGGATGATCACGCTCATTGCCAACCCAACGTAGATCGGCTCGACGCCCAGCACATACCCACCATCGATCGGGATGAAGAGCCACGCCGCCGCCACAGCGCCGGGGACGAGAATCCACGCAGCGATCCAGCCGCTTCGGATACGCAGCCGAGGAAAGAGGCTCCCCAACATGGGAAGGAGCAATGCCGGCGTGCCGATCGATCCGAGGTCGTGCCAGAGGTCGACGATGCTCTCTGACACGAGGGCGAGCCCGATGCACCAGGCGGCGGTGCCGAGAATGCCCCACCGCGTACGTCCGGTTGCCCGCTCCGAGGTTTCGTCGGCGTCGCGAGAGAGCAGGTTCCCGAGCGTTGCGGCCGCTATGAATCCGTTCGTGTCGACCGTGGACATGATCGTCGCGAGCATCCCGATAAAGAAGAGCGCGGCGAGCCACGGCGGAAACGATTGCGAAGCCAATGCCGGAAACGCGAGAACCGCGCTGGTGCCTTCAGGAAGAAGCGCCCGCGCGTAGAGGGCGGCGGTGGTGGTGAGCGCGTCGAAGAAGATCCAAAAGCCGAGCGCGATGAAGATCCCACGCCTCGCCGTCTTCGATGACTCGGCCGCGAAGACTCGTTGGTAGAACGCCGGTTCCACGAGCGTCGCCAGCGCGATGAAGAACCACACGATAATGTACTGCGCGCTGTTCCCGCCGTGCCAGGTCCAGTGCGTCGCCGGAACATCGACGCGGATCGGGGAGATCCCGTGCGTTGCGATGAGATAAACGACCGCCACACCGAACGCCCCGAACATCAGCGCGAACTGAAAGAGGTCGGTCCGAACGACGGCGCGAAGCCCGCCGCGGACGACGTACCCCATCGACAGCGCCGTCCCCATGAGCACACCCACCCACGCGGGCCATCCGAAGATGAACGCGAAGAGCGTGCCGAGCATGAGCACGTACGCCGCCGGTGCGGTCATGACGAAGACGACGAGCGCGCCGAGCCGTCCCCCGACCGCTCCGTAGTTTTGACGGAGCGCGTCCGGGATGCTGACGTACCGCGAGCGACGTGCCCGCCGGGCGATGACGAGCGCAAAGAGAAGCGCCGCGCAGTAGTATGGCACGCCGAAGACGAGCCAGTTGGAGATGCCGTAGCGGTATCCGTACTCACCGACGCCGAGGATACCGCCGTACCACGAGGCGACGAGCGTGCCGACGAAGGCCGGCAGCGTGAGCGCCCGTCCGGCAAGAAGGTACTCCGCGGCGCTCTTGGCCGGCCGACGGGCGAGACGCAGGACGAGATAGGCAAGGAAGCCCACATAGAGTACGAGGACGAGTGAGTCGGCCGTCCCGCTTCTCACTACGTCCTCATTCACGCCGAACTCACAGCGTCGTACTCAGACCGATGAAATAGCTGCGTGTCGCGCCGGGCCAGTAGAAGCTGAAGGGGCGAGGCGGCCAATCATCGTAGTAGCTATAGCCCCACGTCTCATAGAGCGCATCGAATAGATTTTGCACTCTCAATTCGAGACTGAGCCGCCTCGCCGGAAGCACGCTTGCACCAAAATCGTACTCAGCAGTGAGGTCGACTACAGTATAGGCACCAATCGCCAGCTCGTCCAGGTTTTCGCTCTCGATATACTGCTTTCCGACGCGCTGGACACGCCCTCCTAACGTGAGGGGGTGAATCTCGTAAGTTGTTATCAGATTTGCCAGTACCTGCGGAGAACGCGGGATTGTCTTGCCATCGAGGCTCATAAGTCCGCCCACATAGCCATCCACCCAGTAGGCGAAAATCTCATGATCATCATATTTGTGGCTCGCAAGCGATAGGTTTCCGCTCAGGGTCAGGCCGGCGGCGGGCCGCACGGCCGCCTCGATCTCGACACCCTGATGGACGGTCTTCTCCGCGTTCGCTCGCGCGAGACGTCCCTCTTCTTCAATGCGCCCGCCGTCGACGGGGATCAGCTCATCACGGAAATCCAGGCGGTAGAGGCCCAGTCGCGCGCTCCACTTCTCGCGCTCGACCTCGATACCGACCTCATAGTCGGTCACTCTTTCAGGCTTCACGATCGGCGTGACGAGGCCGGTCACGCGCGTCTCGGGATCGGCGCCTTCGAGCGCCGGGACGGCGGAGGGATCGTCACCATCGAGGTAGTCGGAGTTGGACGGCTCCCGCTTTGCGAAACTCAGAGATCCGTAGACATCGAGGTCAGGACGGACCGAGTGACGGATTCCAAACCGAGGATTGACGAAGTCGTGATCAACGTCAAACCCCCATCCCGCGAAGTTGCCGATCTTGCCCTGCCGGAACTGATAGCGATGCCCCTGATACTGCAACCCGGCCGTGGCCACGGTCCGCTCTCCGAACGGATATAGAAGCTGCGTGTAGGCTTCGAAGCTCAGCTTCTCCGTGTCGTAGTCGTAGTAATTGTCGAGCGGCTCCGCATCCACATCGGCGTCCGTCCAGACGAGCTTGCCAAAGTGATCCGCCTGGTAATGACGGAGCCCCAGCCCGACGGTGAGCCGCCCGTCGCCCAGCGGCGCGGTCATCTGTGGGAGCAGCCCCCAGTAGAAGTTCACAAGCCAGCGCCGGCGAACGAGATCAGTATCGAGTCCGCCCGTGGTGTCGGCCAGCCCGTAGTCGTAGTAGTCCTCCCCCTCCTTGAACTGCTCGAAAAACCCGTCGCCGTTGACGTAGTAGGCGGTGTTCGTGAGGGTGAACGTCTCGCCGACCGGGATCTCACTCGTGATCGATCCCACGACCTGCCGGAACGTGTCGACGTTGTTCTCGTAAACCGCGTAGGCGTTGAAGCGCCGGTCGTCTCGGTCGTTCAGATCGAAGCCGTAGTCCGGGCTGATGCCGTCCCAGGCGAAGTGGGTCGTCTCGCGGCCAGAGAGGATGTCGAGCTTGTGCGATCCGGTGTCGCCCGCGTAGAGGCCGGAAAGCGCGAACGATTCCATGTCGGCTTCGCTCGATTTCCGGTATCCATCGCTGTTCTGTCGGCTATAGCGCGCGTAGATGGCAGACTTCCCGTCCTGCATGGGACCGGTCGCGAACGTCGCGCGGTAGGTCTGGACGGGCAAGTCGAGGTCGGAGTCGGTGTAGTTACCGTAACCCGTCTCGAAATGGAAGCCGGGTTCCACGGCAAACGGGCTCGTGAGCACGTTCACGCTTCCGCCAAAGGAGCTTCCGCCGTAGAGCGTGGACCCGACGCCACGCTGGACCTGCACGCTGCGCGCACCCGCCAGCATGTCACCGTGATCGACCCAGTACACCTGGTGCGACTCCGGGTCGTTCATCGGAACGCCGTTGACGAGAATCGAGAGCCTGTTCTGATCGAAGCCGCGGATCTTCAGATACGAGTAGCCGAAGCCGTTGGCCGCGTCCGAGTACGCGTAGACGCTCGGAAGCGCGGTGAGCACCATCGGAACATCCTGGCCGAACGAGACGCGATCCATCTCTTCGGTCGAGATCTCGCTGAACGCGACCGGGCTCATGGGACGATGGGCCCGCGTGCGCTCGATGACGATCTCTTCGACTTCGTAGACCTTCAGCGTGTCCGCGCCACCGACGCGGACCGCCTCGGACGCGAGTGAGATGGACGGAGAGGCAGCGGTCAATCCTACGACCGCGGCGAATACAGCAAGCGAAAGGGCCTGAGCGAAACGTGCGTGCGTGAACACGGCAACCTCCCTTCATGAGGTCGCAGCATCACACGGTGGGGAAACGGGAAGGACGGTGTGTGGACCCGTAACCTTCGTGTTTTCCTACGCCGGTGTGAGCCGGATCAGGTTCCAGGGGTTTGATCTCAGCCCGGCGCGCCCATTCCGCACCGGACACCCCCAACACGATGCCGGAGACTTCCTCCGACAACTTCCAGTCGAGATGATAGCAAACCATCGGGGGCCGGTCTATCCGCCATGCCGGCTTAGTCGCCGCCGAAGTGGTCCCAGCCTTTACCGGCAAGCGATCTTCTTTCGCCGCCGGGCGCGACGATATGAATACCGTTCTCTTGAGGGAGGATGCGACCGATCCGCCGGATCGGAATCGGAAGCTCCTTGAAGATCACGCGAAACTGATTGAGTTGGTCGGCGGCAACAGTGAAGAGGAGTTCATAGTCCTCTCCGCCGCGAAGGACGTATTCCCACGGGTCCTTGCCGCGGAGCTGAGCGGCCGCGGCCACCCCTTCCGCCACCGGCACTTCCGCCTGCATGATCTCCGCACCGACCCCGCTCGCCGCGCAGATGTGGCCGAGGTCGGCGGCGAGGCCGTCGCTGATGTCGATCATCGCGGTAGCCGCGCCCGAACCCGCCACCGAAACGCCCTCGCTGACGCGAGGTGTCGGTGAGATGTGTGCTTGAACGAGGTGAGACAGATCGTCAGGGATAGGTGCGGAACGCGTGCTCAGCAGGTCCCGCCCGGCGGCGGATGCCCCGAGATCACCCGTCACGAAGATCGCGTCTCCGGGCTTCGCGCCGGACCGCGTGACCGCGCCGCCCCGACGCACATATCCCATCATGGACACGTCGATGACGAGCTCGTGACCGGTTCGCGAGAGGTTGCCGCCCACGATAGCGCCGCCGTGTGTTGCCATCTGCTCCTGCATGCCACCGCAGATCTCGTCGAAATGGGCCACCGGCAGCGTGCCGGGAAGCGCGGCGGACACGAGCGCGTGCGTCGGCATGCCGCCCATCGAGGCGATGTCACTCTGGCTGACGGCAATCACGCGGCGGCCGAGCTGTCGGGGGGAGATTGTATCGAGTCGAAAATGCACGCCCTCGACCTGCGCGTCGCACGTGGCGAGAAGCTCGGCGTCGGGATCCGGTGAGATGACGGCGGTGTCATCCCCAATCCCCACGACGACGTCGGCACGCTCGGGCTTAGCAAACGTGGACGTGAGTCGCGCGATGAGCTCGAACTCGCCGACGTCGGAAACTGTTCTTTCGGCAGAAGACGCAGAAGACATTGTGTCATGACCCTCATGTCAGCTTTTCGGGCACCATCCGTTGCCGCGTTGCCGCGTTGCCGCGAATGATAAGGACGCCCGGCCATCGGCGCCAGTCCGCCTTGGGCGTGGCCCCTACGTCGCCGTCATTGCGCCGGGGGGACAAGCATCGTAGCCTCGCCGCTCTATGGAAGCGTACACGGGTGAAATCGCGTCGGCGCTCTGCGCGCTCCTCTGGTCGACCGCGCTCATTCTCTTCCGGAAGACGGGCGAGACCGTAGGCCCGCTGGCGCTGAACGTCTTCAAGAACGTCGTCGGTCTGCCGTTCGTGGCACTGACCATGCTCGTGATGGGCTCGCCGTTCCTCCCGGCGTACGACACGTGGACCTATGTGGTTCTCGCCATATCAGGCATCGTCGGCATCACCGTGTCCGACACGTTCATGTTCGCGAGCCTGAACCGGATCGGGGCCGGCTGGCTCGCCGTCGTGACCTGCGCATATGCCCCGTCCATGGTGTTCATCACGTTCGCCGCGTTCGACGAACCGATCACGCTCGCGGTTACGATCGGCGCGCTACTCGTGGCCGTGGCCGTCATGCTTGCACCGGGACGAATCGAAGGGGAGGCGAGGCAGCACGGCAGCGATTTCGTCTTCGGCATCGTCCTCGGTGTGCTCTCCGTGGTGGTGAACGCCGCCGCGGTCAGTGTTCTCAAGTACCCCGTGGGCGGCCACGCGGCCATCTTCGACACCGCGGACATTCTATGGCTGACCTTCTGGCGACTGCTCTGCGGAACGGTGGTCCTCATCATCTTGCAGCTCTTGAAGGCCGATCGCCGGGCGGCGTTCGCGTGCTTTCGGCCGTCGCCTGTGTGGAAGGTCATGATTCCCGGGAGCTTCATCGGGACCTATCTAGCGATGATCCTCTGGCTTCTCGGGATGCAGAAGATCACGGGTTCACTCGCACGCGCGGCGATTCTGAACCAGACGACAGTGATTTATCTACCGATCTTCGGCGCAATCTTTCTCGCGGAGCGGCTCACCGGACGAAAGATCGCGGCGGTGCTGATCGCGTTTGTCGGGGCATCGATCGTGGTTCTGGGCCGATAGATCTTACCCCAATACCTTCGCCCGAATCTGCGTGAATGCCAGATAGGCGAATAGCACCAGCGACAGCACCAGCGTCGCGTTCGCGAAGAGACCGTTGCGCAGCCGCCCCATGAGCGCGCCGCGATTGTTCATGATCAGTAGCGTGACCGCGAGAAACGGCATGAAGAGCGATCCCACCGCCGCGTACGCAACGACCAACCACACCGGCTTGCCGAGGAGTAGCAGCAGCATCGGCGGAAAGGTCATGAAGAGAGCGTATCCGCGATAGAGCCTTCCGCGCGGCGAGACGGCGCGGTCCATGTCGCGGCCCGTCGCGCCCCGAAGTAGCCCCACGTAGTTCCCGAACATGTACGGCACGCCCTGCCAGACTCCGAGGATCGACGTCATCACCGCGCCCCAGAAGCCGACGAGAAAGACCAGCTCCCCCGCGCGGCCGAAACGGTCTCCGAGCATGCCCGCCATCTGGAGCACGCCCTGCGCGCCCGCGATCTCCACCCCCTTCGGCAGCAGCACCAGCCCGGCCAGGAGGATCACCGCGACCCCGAAGAGCCCGGTCAGGAGATAGCCCACGCCCAGGTCAAAGCGCACGCCCTTGATCCAGGACGCGCCGGCCCATCCCTTCTCGCGGATCCAGTAGTTGTAGGAGAGAAGCGTGAGCGTTCCGCCGATGCCGCCAATCACTCCCATGACGAGCAGCGTCGAACCGGGAGGGACCGAAGGGACGAGAAACCCGTGCAAGACTTCCGCAGCGGGTGGTCTCTGCAGCGCCGCGCTTCCGAGGATGGCGACGAACATCACGCCGATGGCGACCTTCATGAACTGCTCGAGCGTCCCGTAGCCCCGACACCACACGAATGCCAGCGCGACGAGCGCATGAATGACCGCCCACGCGTTCACCGAGAGCGCGGGGACGAGCGCGTGCGCCGCCATTCCGCAGGCCGCCATGAGCGCCGCCGAGACGCTTACCGTCCAGAGAATCAGATAGATGAGAAAGTAGACGCGGACCGGTCGGCCGAACGAACGCACCCAGCCTTCGAGGATCGTGGTGTCGGTCGCGAGCTGCCAGCGGGCGACGCCCTCGGCCAGCGCGAACTTCAACACGGCCCCGATCGCCGCCACCCAGAGAAGCGGCAGACCGTAGTTGGCACCGGCCTTGGTGGCCGCCACGAGGTCGCCCGCGCCCACGCCGGTCGCGGCCACGACAAGACCCGGTCCGACGACGCGCAGAAACCCGGAGACTCCCCGCGGAGGCGATGCGGCCGATCGCGAATGCGCCGTCTCCTGGTCATTCATCCGCGCATCATAGCAGAGAGCGCGGGCGGCGTGAGTCCTTGCGGGCACGGAGTCCGATGTGGCAATCTAGCGCGCATGAATGCCCTTACGCACGACCCCAAAGCCCCCTGGTACACGAAGCTCCACTATCAGATCTTCGCCGCGATGATCATCGGCGCGGCACTGGGCTTCATCTTCGGCGAGCCCGCCGTTGGTGTTGTCGGGTGGATGGGAACCGTCTTCCTGCAGGCGCTTCGCATGGTGATCGTCCCGCTCGTCCTGGCGTCGCTCACGAGCGGCGTCGGATCGATCGGGACCGGCAAGGAGCTCGGCCGGCTCGGTGGAAAGACGCTGGGCTACTACGCTCTTTCGAGCTTTCTCGCGATCTTCGTGGGGCTCTTCTTCGTGAACGTGATCCGCCCCGGCGTCGGCGCACAGATCGCCGGCGTCGAGAGCGCCGCGTTGCCTGAACTCACGCGACCGGACGGCCCCGGCGATTTCGCCTTGAGGCTCCTCCTCGAGTTCATCCCGCGAAACCCGATCCAGGCGATGGCGGAAGGACAGATGCTCGGGATCATCGGCTTCTCCATCATCCTCGGGATCGCGATCGCGCACTCCCCCACTCCCGCCCGCGATGCCGCGCGCAAGGGGTTCAACACGTTCTTCCACGTCATGATGGTGTTGACCTCGTCGGTCATCCGGTTCGCGCCGCTGGGCGTGTTGGGGCTCATGACGAAGGCCGCGGCCGAGAGCGGGCTCGCCGCCTTCATCACGCTGGGCAAGTATGTACTCACGATCTCGGCAGGGCTGGCGGTGCACGCGCTGGTCGTCCTGCCGCTTCTGCTACTCATCCTCGGCCGGATCAACCCGCGGATCCATTACCGCAACATGCTGGACGCGCTCATCATGGCGTTCTCCACCGCGAGTTCAGGCGCCACGCTCCCCGTCACGCTTCGATGTATGGCCGAGAAGGTCAAGGTGAGTAACCGCGTCTCCTCGTTCGTGATCCCGATGGGAGCCACCGTCAACATGGACGGCACGGCACTCTTCGAGTGCGTGGGCGTCATGTTCATCGCGCAGGTCCTCGGCGCGTCGCTGGATATCGGCCAGCAGCTCGTCATCATCGTGATCGCCTTCGCGGCCAGCGTGGGGGCGGCGGCTATACCTAAGGCCGGGCTCGTCATGATCTTCATCGTGCTCGAGGCGGTGGGGCTCGCGGGCCCTGAGGCCACGCTCATCGTAGGTACCATGCTCGCGATCGACCGGCCGTTAGACATGCTTCGGACCGCGACGAACGTCCTTTCGGACTCGTGCGGCGCCGCGATCATCGCCCGGTCCGAGGGTGAATCCGAGGCGGATGCGACATGAGTTGATCGTCTTCCCGCAACCGTTTACCCGCCCTCCGCGTACGGAATAGCGTTGTCACGACTCGAACTCCTCGGCTCAGTACGTCATCGAAAGGAGTGCCCCCGATGGATCTCATCCGCCGTCGGGCGCCGCTACTTATTGCCGCGCTTGGTCTTACGTTGTTGACTGTTACGAGCGTGATTGCCGTCCCCCATTTCGACCCCCACGGCGAAGGCGACCGCTATCCCCGGATCGCCAACGGCCGGCACACGGAGCGACCGTCCGTCAGGGCCTACCGGCTCGACGGTCAGGGAATCCGGCTGGACGGCAAGCTCGATGATCCCGTCTGGGAGCGGGCGGAAGCCGCGACCGGGTTTCGCATGTGGTCTCCGGATCGTGGGGCCGAAGCCGCCCAGCAGACGGTTTTCAAGGTCGCCTACGATTCCGACGCGATCTACTTCGGGATCTCGTGTCACGAGGACAACGCGGAGGACGTGCACAGCGCACTCTCCAGGCGCGACGACTACAACAAGTCGGACATCGTCGCGTTCTACCTCGATCCGTATCACGACCTGAGCACCGGCTACAGCTTCAAGGTGAACCCGCACGGCGTCCAGATGGACGTGTATGTCTATGACGACGGCAACATGGACACGGATTGGGACGCCGTCTGGACGGCGGAGACGGATCGTAACGCCGACGGCTGGACGGCCGAGCTTCGGATCCCGTTCTCCTCGATCCGCTACCGGCCGGGCGAAGAGATGACCTGGGGGCTTCAGGTCTATCGCTTCATGCATCGACTGGGACAGGACACGTCGTGGGTGATCTGGGATCGGGACACCCGTGGCTTCGTGAGTCGATTCGGAACCCTCACCGGCCTCAGCAACGTCTCGGCGCCGCGGCAGCTCGAGCTTCTCCCCTACGCGGTGCAGCGCACCCTGGATCCGGTCGTGCAGCCGTCGGCCGAGCGGGGTGGGATACTGGAAGACGGCGCTGACCCGGTCGATCCGGTCGACGATGCGCTGGACGGGTTCCAGAACGTCGGCCTCGATCTCAAGTACGGCGTGACGGCCAACCTCACGCTCAACGCGACGGTCCAGCCGGACTTCGGACAGGTCGAGGCGGATCCATCCGAGCTTAATCTCTCGCCGTTCGAGACATGGTTCGAGGAGAAACGGCCGTTTTTCATCGAGGGAAACCGCTTCTTCGAGCACCGGGGGTTCAACCTCTTCTACTCGCGCCGGATCGGCACGGGAAGCGAGAACAGCCGCATCCGCTACGCCGCAAAGCTCACCGGAAAGACGGCCGGCAACATCTCGCTCGCCGCGCTGGCCGCGTCGACCGACCTGACTGGCAGCGGACAGGCGCACAATCTCTTCAAGAGCGGACGCGACCTCACCAACTACTTCGTCACGCGGGTCGGCAAGGACTTCAAGGACGGCAATCACAGCGTCAACGCGATGCAGACTGCGGTGCTTCGGAGCGGCGACTCGCACGACGCGTATACCAGCGGCGTGGATTTCGACCTCAACTTCCACGATCGGGACTACAACGTGAGTGGATCGCTCGTCGGCTCTACTCTGGATTTCAGCGGCGACGAGTCCTCCTACACTGGCACCGGCGGCAGCCTGAGCCTCGGGCGATTCGGCGGCACGATCCGCGGTGAGGTCTACGGACGATGGGAAGGTAACCAGCTCTATCTGAACGACCTTGGGTATCTACAGGCACCCGATGAGATATCGAGCGGCGGTTGGATCGGGTGGCGATACGATCCCGAGAACGAGGAGACGTTCCTGAGCAACGGGAACCTGAACGTCAACGTCTACCGAAGCTGGCTCTACTCCGGCCGGTCGGCCGTCGACAGCACGGGGGCCCCGCTCTGGTCGTACAGCGCGGGCCATCCGCAAGGAGGCGGAGGAAACATCAACGGCTGGTTCCAGACGCGCGGCTTTTGGGAAACATGGTTCGGCGCCTCGTACAACCAGGAAGGTTCATCCCGGTGGGTGACCCGCGGTGGTCCTCTTATGACCACGCCTTGGTCATATGACTGGTGGGTCGGCGGGAACACCGACTGGCGGAAGCCGATCGTCTTCAACCTGGGTATCGACGGCTACCAGGACGACGCGGGCAGTAGCAACCTCAGCATGGAAGCCCACGTCAACTGGACGGTCAACAGCGCGGTCAGCACGGGCTTCAAGATCGAATACGACGACGGCCACGATGATTCGCAGTGGATCTGGCAAGGGCCGTTCGAGAATTCCGGCGGTGGCATCGATGGGTTGAGCTACGTTTTCGGTGAGCTGGACACTGATCAGCTCGAGTTCGTGATCCGAACGAACCTGCTCTTCAGCCGCACCATGTCGCTGGAACTCTATGCGCAGCCGTTCATCGTCACCGGCGACTTCAAGAACGCGAGCGAGCTGATGACGCCGGACAGCTACGACCTCCGGTCCTATGCGGCCGACGACTTCGACACCGACGACTACGACTTCACGCAAGCCAGCATGAATCTCAACATGGTCTACCGCTGGGAGTACCGACCGGGAAGCACGTTCTACGTCGTCTGGAAACACAATCGCTGGACCGGCCGGGAGCGGATGGACGTGCCGGGCGACCCGCTTGCCTTCGAGACGAACATCGACACGTCGATGCTCTTCCAGAACGAGCCGGAAAATATCTTGCTCATCAAGATGAGCTACTGGTTCTCGCTGTGATCCCGCGGCGGCGGGAAGAGACCTCTATGGAGTGCTCGCTCCCGCCTCCGGATTTCCGTCCCGCATGTCTTCCATGATGCGCAGGTTCGCTGCCGCGCGTTCATGGGTCGGATCGATCATGAGCGCCCGGCGAAACGCGGTGATCGCGCCGTCCACGTCACCCAGTCCCGCCCGCGCCACGCCGAGATTGTTGTACGATTGCGCCCGGTCGCCGCGAAGCTCGACCGCCACCGCCCCATAGTTGTAGAAGCCCGCCTCCTCTCCCGGACAAAGCCGCGTCGCCGCACCATAGATTGCCAGCGCATCGCGCAGCTTCCCGCGTCTCACCAACGCTTGTCCGTAGCTCTCGGTAAACGGGGCAACGAGACGGGCGGGAGCGACATCCAGTCGTTCAAGAACCTCGGGGTGAAACGGCACGGCGGACCGCTCGTCGGGCGCCGCAGGGTTCGCGTAGATTCTCAGTCCCGGACCGCGGTGCGTTGCGTCTTCGAGGCGCGCGACTTCCGTCCACGAGCGCGCGACGGCGACATGAAAAGCGGGGGCGTTGCCGGCGACCTCCACCCGCTCCTCGTAGAGCGAGAGCAAGTCGTCCCGCAGAACGATGTACGCGAACGAACCGAACCATCCGGGGTCGTAGAAAGCGTCCGAGGCCATCGGCGAGCTCTTCTCGAGCGGGATGCGAACGACAAGAAGATCGCGATCGCCGACACCGATCTCCCTCCAGTCGGGGTCTCTCAGCGCGTCCTCCACGACGACCCCGTCGGCAGAGTTCCCGTTCGCTTCCAGCCACGCGGCGGCGGCTTCGTAGGAGAGCGGGCGACGTTCATTGACCATCACACCGATCACCTTCCCGGTCGCGATCGCCAAGACGCCACCGAGAGCGGCCGCCGCGATGATTTGCTTGCGCCGGGTCCACACCACGCCGACAACGCCGCGACACGCCGTCCACGGCTCGCCGGGGCTGTTGACGAGAAACAGCGCACCGACGACTGCGAAGGGCAGAACGGCGCCGACATATCGTGCTTCGGTCATGTGGGAATACGCAATCGCCACGCCGTAGATCAGGGCGAAGGCGAACAAGACTGATCCCACCCCCGTCAGGTGATGACCGATCGAGAGACCGGTCCTTCGGCGACGCCCGAACGACACGACGAGGGCGAGCCCGCAGAGCATCCATTCAATGCCGTAGATCCAGGCGTACCAAGTCTCGAACGGGGCGGCGACGTCGCCATAGCGCGGCCGCCACGTCGACGTATCTTCCCCGGGCCAGAACGCGGCAACCGCTTCGGCCGGGGCGGTACGCTCGCGATAGCGTCCCCCGCCGAAAACCTCTTTCACCACGAAAACCCGCGCGACGCTCTCCAGATGAAACTCACGCAGATACCGCATCCGGTTGGCCGACAGATAGTGGCGGCAGAAGTCGCGCAGCAATGCGTTCACGAAAACGTAGGCATGATGATAAGGCTGGGTGTGGGCTTCATCCGGACGGAACCTCTCCCGATAGGTCGCGAAAGTGTCGTGAAAGCCGGATGCGGGATCCGCCGCGCGAGCGCGAAGGGCCACCGCGAACGAATCCACTCTGGCGGAAACGGATATGTCCCGGCTCGTGCCGTGACCTTTCGGTGCGAACGCGTAGAGCAGCTCTTTGGCCGGAGAGTCCGGACTCCAGCGATGCCAGTCGGAATCGTGCAGCGCATAGAGGTCGGCCGGAAACGCGGCAAAGTAGTCGTACAGAATGCGGATCTCTTCATCTTCGACGGCGGCGATCTCGTCCGCGTCGAACTCCAAAAGCGGGCCCAGATTGCCGTAGAACGCCCATCCATCGAAGGTCGTGGTGTTGAACGTTCCGAGCTCCCGCTTCATCTGGGTGGATAGCCCGAGGAGTAGCCCGATGGTGCAGACCGAAACGACCGCAACAGACGCGACCCACCGTCGCCGGCGGTAGAGGAGAATCGAAACGATCGCAAGGACGGGAAGCGCCAGCCCAACGAAGCGCACCGCCGTCGCAAGCAACGCAAAGCCGATCGTGACCGCAAGCGCCACCCAGGATGACCGCTTCAGGAACGCCAGCAATCCCGCCAGCGTCAGAAGCGAAGCGGAAAGAAAGAAGCTGTCCGACATGAGGTAGTGATCCAGGAGAAGCGCCAACGGATCGAAGAGAATGATCGCGCTGACAGCGAGCACGGTCGCGCGCGGAAACGCGTAGATCCGGCGAATCGTTTCTCCGAGTGCCGTCACGGCGATGAGCTTCACCAGCGATTGGAGCAAGAGCACACCGAGCGGGAACGGAAGGAGCGTCCGCGCGACCGCGAGAAAGGCGGAGTATCCGAACGGCTTGTACGGATTCGCGCGAAAGGTGACGGCCGACCAGAGATACTCACCCGTGTCGCTCGCGAGATACGGATCCGGGTAGAAGACGATTTGAATCGTCTTGACGACGATATAGGTGACCCAGAGAGGGAGAAAGGTTTTCACGAGCCCGGTGCCGTCGGAGTGGGCACTGGCTTTCGGATCGTCGTCACCAGCCCGCACCCGCATCCCCCGCTCCGGACACCTCTGATCCAATCAACACCGCCGCTACGGCGACAGGACGATCCGCATCGATTCGGTCTGTCCGCCCGAACTCAGCCTGACGAAGTAAACCCCTGGCTCCGCCCGCGTGCCGGACTCACCGGCGCCGTCCCACGTCGCGCGATGAACGCCGGCGTCGTGATCGCCTTCGGCCAGGGTGGTGAGCAAGCGTCCCGAAACGTCATGCACCGTCACGCGCGCGAAGGCCGCGACGGGAATCTCGTACGCGAGTGACGCCTCCCTTCCGAACGGATGCTGTGACCGGATGTGGATGGTCAGCCCCGATTCCGTGTCCGGGCCGCCCTCAACACCCGTAGCCGGGTCCAGCCAGCGCGCGATCCTGTTCGAAGGTTTGCCGCCGGCCTCGGTGAAAAGCCCGCCGGGGAATAGATACCCGTCATGCGCTCCCACGCACATCGCGAATTCGTTGATGCCGGAACCCAGAGAAGCCCAGTCGCTATCCTCATCGCTCCAGCGGGCGATGTGATAGAGGGTCTGCCCGCTGCCCCACGTGAACCCCCCGACCGCGATGAGATCGTCGTTGTAGAGGGCGAGATCATAGACCCAGTGCGAGAGCCCGCACCCGAGCTGTGACCACTCGATTCCGTTCCAGCGCGCGATGTAGCTCGTGCAGTACGTTCCCTGGATACCCGGGAAAAGTCCCCCGACGATGAGCGTGTCGTTGTAAAGGAGAAATTCGGCGACGCCACAGAAGCTCGGCTCCGCGGGTAGCGCGTGCCACGCGACGCCGTCCCACCGCGCGATGCCGCATGCGGCAACGCCCCCGGCGGTAGTGAAGAACCCGCAGGCATAGAGGTTGCCTTGATAGACCGCGACATCGTTGACGGTGGTGTTCATCCCCGCGCCGAAGCCTTCCCAGTGGGTACCCCGCCAGCGCGCGACGCCGCGGACGAGCTGGCCGCCGGCGTATCCAAACGACCCACAGGCGACGAGATCTCCTTTGTAGACCGTGAAACCCCATACGGCCGCGCTCATACCGTCGCCGAACGTGCTCCACGTATCGGTATCACCGTCCCATCGCGCAATGCCGTAGGCCGGCTTGCCACCGGCCCGCGTGAAGTCGCCGCCCACGATGAGATCGCCGTCGTAGATGGCGAGGCTGTACACACTCGGGGAATCGGGCCACTCGAAGGAGAGTGCAACCCCCAGCCCGAGAGCATGCCACGATGCTCCGTCCCAGCGCGCGATGTAGTTGACGGGTTTCCCGCCGGCGTCATCGAATTTTCCGCCGGCAACCAGTTCATCATCGAAGCTCTGAACGGCCCACATCCAGCCGTTGACTCCTTGTCCTTCGGGTGGCGGCGCGAAGCCGTCCCACCAGTTGTCGTCGTCATCGAGACGGGCCGCGTCTCCAAGCGGCTCGACCGCAGGCGTGGGCGCGACTTCGCGAAGACGTTCGACTTGATCCAATGACATGGGTAACCGATCGGTTTCGTTCGCGACAAGATCAGCTGGAGTCATGGCGCTCGTCAGAACGAATGCGAGGAAGATGGGAGTGCGAAACATCGGAAGACTCCTCGTTGAGATGAGGGTTCCTACTTCACCGTCTCATCATATGCAGTCACCGTGTAGATTCTAGCATGTCATGGCGCGGGGTTACATCGCCCGCTCCTCATCGAAGTAGAACGAATCGTCTCCCGGCCCGCGTTCCGCCGCCTTCCAGCAATAGAAAGTAGACGCCCGCCCCGAGCGGTCGGCCCGATGTGTCCCTGCCGTTCCATTGGAATACGTGCGGGCCCGCGTCGAGCGGCGCGTCGATCAGGGTTCGACACGCCCGGCCGGTCACGTCGTACACCGTGAGGGTCGTCCGTGCGGACCGAAGGAGATGAAACGTGACGGAGGCGGTGCCCGAATGGATGCAGATCGGGTTCGGCACGAGGACGAGCCGGCCGGTGGCTCCCTGGGAGAGCGGCACGTCCGTGGCGCCGTCATTCGGGCCGCCCGGGGTTGGTGCCTCGTAGAAGCGCCACGTCGACCCACCGTCGGGCTCCCGGCCGTACGACACGTCCGCGGTCTGGACGCCGAACGTAAGCGAATCGATCGGCGCGTGACCGCAGGCCGCCGGCGCGTAGAGTCCGATCGCCTCGCCGGATGCCGAGAGCTTGAACCCTGCGTGTAGGGGCCCCTGCTCTGGGTTGTTGTCACACCAGACGAGCACGAAATCGCCCGGCCCCAGATTCATCGCCGGAAACACGAATCGATCCGGACTCATCGGATTGTCGCTCAGTCCCATCCCGCCGAGATAGATGTCTTCGTTGCCGCCGTTGAAGATCTCGACCCAATCGTCGTACTCCCCGTGTTCATCCGTGTTCGTCGTGTCATTGAGCGCAAGGAACTCATTCACGAAGAGCGGGGGCGGCACGTATTCGACGACGTAGTGGTAGGTCTCGGTGGGCGCGGAACGAGGATCCGTCGTCTCTCCGCCGGCGTCGTCCTCGGCGCCGACGTAGTACGAGACCGTCGCCCCGCTGGTCTGACCCGGGATCTCTCCCCCGTAGACCCGATCCGCCGGCCCGCCGTCGCCATGCGCGCCGTCATCGTACATGGGGAGTGTTGCGAAACCGCTTCCCGCGTCGTAGTGGAGCGACGCGGCGACAATCGTCCCGTCAAAGTCACGCACGCGTGACGTCACGGTTACCGGCTCATCCGCAGAGGGAGAGAGCGGATCGTGCGCGGTGTCGTCGATGACCGGCGGCACGTTGCCGCCCGCGACATTCGCGGCGCCGGGTGTCGGGGTTGCCATGTAGATCCAGTCGTCATCCCCATCCGGAAATCGGCCGTATGAAATGTCGGGCGCGAGCTCCGGGAAGATCACGTGGTCGATGAGCACGCTTCCGCCCGCGCTGTCGGAGAAGACCGCGACGATCTCCCCCTCGACGTTCAGGCGAAAACCCGCGTGAAGCGGGCCGTCGGCCGGTTCTTCATCGCACCACACGACCAGATGATCGCCCGGCTGCAGCGTCGTGCCGTCGGGAACCCGCCACTTCCTAGGCGCGGCGGGATCGTCGGTGAGGTAGAAACCTCCCGCGTCGAGCGCGGCGGCGCCGATGTTGGACAGCTCGGCCCAGTCCTCGAACTCCCCCATCTCGTCCGTATTGATCGAGTCGTTCGAAGCCAGCAGTTCGTTCACCAGTAACGCGGGAAGCGCCGGTGGCGCGCCGACGTGGCCCGCGAGGTAGTCGACCCGATCTTGAATGAAGGGCTTGAGACCATAATCCCACCCCCAACCCCAGTCGCGATAGTACGGTGGTTCGGTATACGACTCGTGAAACATCGCCGTCGTGTAGCCCCAGTCCATGTTTCCGTCGTCGTATGATCCTTCGTAGGCGTAGGGCCCGATCAACGTCTTGATCGCGTCGATTTTCGCTTCGGTCGCGGCGAGAGTGAACGGTCCACCGGCGACCTCGAGGAGATAGCGGCGAAGCTGCTCCTCGTACGCCGGCACGCCCAGGATTCTCGCGATGAGCGGCGGCAGATCACCGCCGGAGCTGCCGTAGCCGCCGTCGCCCCAGCCGAAATAGGGGCGTGTCGCCCAATCCTTCCCGAGGAAATCGACACCGTACGTGTTGTCGACATCGTGAGGCACGTATTCGAAACGGTCGGTGTCGAGGCGATGGTAGAGGTAGTAGTTGTTGGCGCCGAACCAGTAGTTGTCCCAGTGACCCATGGCGACATCAATCGCCATCGCGCGAAGGAAGTTGTCCACGCTGAAGCGATCGACGAGCTGTGTCGCGAACGTGGCGTCATCGGAATGATTGATGAAGTCGATGAACGCTGCCAGGTCCTCATAGTCCGCGTCGTCATGAAGCTTCTCGACGTACGTCTGGCCGCCGCCGAGATCCCGGTAGGTTGCTCCCGTTCCCGGTGACACATAACGAAGGTCGGCGCGCTCACCGATGTAGAGGCACTTGTAGAGGTATCCCGTGTCGCTCCCGAACCACGCGTCGACGAGCTTCTCGTCGATCTGCTCGACGTGAATCTGTACCCCCTCAACATCGGTGCCGTCGTTGATCTTGAGATGCACGTGGTGAGCGCGGGGCGACGGCACGTTCATGTCGCGATAGAGATCGAACGCGAGCTTCGAGCGGATGATCGAGACGTCGTTATGTTCCCCGTTCAAGTTCATCTTCCGGAGGCCGTGAAACTCGCGTCCGGGGACGAAGGCGTTGAAGCTGAGCTTCCATGACTTCTTGGTCGCGGTGCGAGAGGTGTGGCCGCGCACGCGGATACCGACATTGTCGACGATCTCGTCGATGACGCTGTTGGTGATCCAGACGGAGCAAACCTTGTACGTCTCCTGCCAGGGGTAGTCGAGGAGGTTCTGGAGGTCGGACGGATCCATGGTGACTTCGACGAACGTGAGTTCCTCGTCGAGGAATACGTTCTCGGCTGCGTCGTCATAGCCGGCGTCGCCCCGTGGCGGCGGCGTGACGGCCCACGTCGGCGATGAGATCGCCGAAAGCAGCAAGGCGGCGCTCGTGAATACCCACAAAATGAGAGCCGTGTGGCGCATCATGCCCTTTCCGAAACCGCGCCTCTGGAAGCGCCCCGTGGGGAGTGAGTATACATCGCGGAAACTGCATGCTCGTGGATGGACGCCATTCGATCGTGATTCTACCAGCTTGGCGATGTTTTTGTGGCGCCAGCCTGCCCGTTTTGGCCGGAAATCGCGTAGAATCACAACAGAGAACACCAACCTCTATATATGTCGTACCGGAAGGGCCCAATCATGAAGCGTCGTATCGGAATGCTCGTCATGCTGGCGGCCACGGCCGCATTCGTCATCGTGCTCGTGGCCGACCACCACACGGAACAGTCGGCCGAGTTCGATCCTCAAGACAAGCCGTGGAAGAGCTGGCGCCCCGGCGGCGCGCCCGCCGAGAAACCGGACGACTGGTTCACGCGCCAGCGGGCATACCCCTACTGGTCGATTCCGGACGAGTCGAAGCGTCGGGCATTGAACGACGCGGTCACGTTCAATGCGCTGCATCGCGACGACCTGCGCATGGCCGAATGGGAGCCAGCCGGTCCGACGAACGTGGGCGGCCGCATCACGGACATGGCGGTCCATGAGGATCACCCCAACACGATCTACATCGGAGCGGCCGACGGCGGCGTGCTCAAATCCACCGACGCCGGCGTAACCTGGACACCAATGTCCGACGAGCTCCCGAGCCTCTCCGCCGGCGCGCTCGCCGTCCACCCGAACGACGTCAACACGGTCTATCTGGGGACCGGCGAGGCGAACGCCTCGGGTGATACCTATGCCGGCAACGGCGTCTACAGGTCGGTTGACGGCGGTGCTAGCTGGGAGCATCTCGGTCTCGACGCGACGCGCAAGATCGGACGGATCGTCATCGATCCCATCAACCCGAACCGGGTATTCGTGGCCGCCATGGGCGGCCTCTACAGCACCAATCCCGAGCGAGGTCTCTACCGCTCGACCGACGGCGGAACGACGTGGGACCTCATCCTCTTCGTGAACGATTCGACCGGTGTCGTCGACGTGGCCGTCAACCCCATCGATCCGGACATCATCTACGCGGCATCTTGGGAACGGATCCGGCGCACGACGATGCGACAGGTGGGCGGCTACGGCAGCGGCATCCACAAGTCGACGGACGGCGGCGACACATGGACGCTCCTCGCCGGCGGGCTCCCGAACCCAGGGCAGAACGTCGGCCGGATCGGTATCACGCTCTGCACGATATCACCGAACGTTCTGTACGCGGTCTACTGCGACCACCCGGGCTACTTCATGGGCGTCTACAAGACGACGAACGGCGGATCGTCATGGAATCAGGTCAACGACAACGCAATCGATGACGTCCACTCGTCGTTCGGCTGGTACTTCGGCCAGATCCGCGTGGCGCCGTGGGATCCCGATCGGATCTTCGTGCTCGGTGTTCCTCTCTATCGCTCACTGAGCGGCGGGTCGAGCTGGTCGTCCGTCGGGTCGTCGATGCACGTCGACCATCACGCGATCTACATCCACCCCACCGACTTCAGCCTGGTCTATTGCGGGAACGACGGCGGCTTCTACCGGAGCACCAACGGCGGATCATCGTGGACCAAACGGTACGACCTCCCGATCACACAGTTCTATGCGATCACGGTGGACGAGCAGCGCCCGTGGCGGCTATACGGCGGCACGCAGGACAACAGCACCAACCGCACCTGGGACGGAGATCCCGACGATTGGGACGTCATCTACTACGGAGACGGGTTCTACACGATCGTCGATCCGACGAACTCGAACGTCATCTACGCCGAGTATCAGTACGGCGGGCTCGCCAAGTCCACCAACGGCGGAGGCAGCTGGAGCGGGGTCACCGACGGTATCAGCTCGAACGACCGGCGCAACTGGTCGACGCCCGTCGTCATGGATCCGAATGACAACAACACGCTTTATTACGGCACCTATCGCGTCTACCGCACGACCAACGGCGCGAACTACTGGAACTCCATTAGCGGAGACCTCACGAACGGTCCCGGCGGCGGGAATCTCACGTTCGGGACCCTCACCACGATCGACGTCGCCCCGACCGATCCCGACGTGGTCTACGCGGGCACGGACGATGGCAACGTATGGGTCACCACGAACGGCGGCGGCAACTGGACCAACGTCTCCGGAGATCTGCTGGATCGCTGGGTGACGCGTGTCTCCGTGGATCCCACCGATGCTTCCACCGCATATGTCACGTTCTCCGGCTACAAGTATGACGAGGAGATTCCCCACATCTTCCGCACGACGGACGCGGGGGCCAACTGGACAGACATCTCCTCCAACCTTCCTCCGATTCCGCTGAACGACGTCATCGTCGATCCTGACCACACGAACCAGCTCTTCGTCGCCTCCGACGCGGGCGTTTACTGGAGCTGGGATCTCGGCGGAACCTGGGCGCCGCTCGGCGTCGGGCTGCCGAACTCCTCGGTGCATGACCTTCACCTTCACAACGGGACGCGCAAGCTCGTCGCCGGCACGCACGGCCGATCGATGTTCACGCTGGACCTCGCCGAGATCGTCGCGATCGACGGGACCGAATCCGCCTCAGCGCTCGCGCTCCGGGCGCGGCCCAACCCACTCTCGACGAAGGCAACCGTTACGTTCGGCCTGGACGAGCCTGGGCGCGTCGTCGCCGAGATCTTCGACGTGTCGGGGCGGCTCATCACGCGGCTTGCGGACGATCATTTTGCGGCCGGCAGTGCCGAGATCGAGTGGGATGCGGTCGACGACGCCGGCCGTCGTGTATCGCCCGGTGTCTACTTCTGCCGCGTCAAGACCACGCGCCACGCTGCGGTGGAACGACTCATCGTGATGCCCTAGCGCGGCTCACAGGGATCAAAAGGCGACTCAGTGACCATCGACGCGCGTCGCACACCCCGAAAATCCAGCGAAAAGTGTACCCGGGTACAAAATTAAGTGCCGTACTTACAACGACTTAGTAGGCGAAGCGCGGGCAGGGTGTCGGCTTTTCGACACTGCACAGATCGACGCCGGATCTGTCGGATCTCGTGACCGCAGCAGTGACCCGGTGGAAAATGCGGTCTAAACTCTGCGGTTTCACATACGGCATTCTCCCGGAGGTAGAGGATGAGGCACGTCCGCCTGCGTTCATTGACGTGGATCCGCCTGACATCACTGATCACGCTCATGTTTGCCGCCGGCTGCGGTGGAAGCGGTGGCCCGACGGATTCGGGCGACGGCGAGACCTCGACGGTCCCGGGAACGTGGTCCGGCGTCTGGGAAGTCACGCAGACGGAGGAGGTCTGCGGAGGCAAGGGCGTCGCGGACACGACCTACACGACCACCGATACGCTCTGCTCGGGTGCGACGATCGAAGAGACGTTCATGGACCCGGCGGCTTCGTCGGGCGACGGCGATCTGGCCTGGGATTGCACCGGTAGTTTCACGAGCGATGAGGGAAGCTGGGAGTGCACGGCCGTCGAGACGGTCGATGCCTGCACCATCACCCACTCGGTGACGTTCTCGGGCACGCGCGAGGGTGACGCCATCAGCGGCGGCGGCGAAAAAAGAAGTGCGCACGCCGGGGACTGCGACGGTGTCGAGAATAGCTGTGCCACCTACACGATCGATGCCGTCCGGACCGGCGGTGCGCCCGACTGGTGCAGCGTCAGGCACTACCCGAACCTTCCCGTCGGATGGGGCGGCACGTGGGAAGTCCACAGCGTATCCACATCATGCACCACACAGGAGACCGTCGGCGATTCGAGCTACACAGAGGTCATGTGCGCGAACTATCCGTATAATCCGGGCTTCTGCGACCTCTGGGACGGATTCCCGGGTACGATGATATGCGGCTGCGACGTCACGATCACCGACAGCACGTTGACTTATCATTGCGAAGCCTCGGTCAACTACATGGGATGCATATACAACGGCGAGGCGGACTACGCGGTCGAGCGGGACGGCGACGAATACTCGGGGACCGCGCGGGTGACCCTCTGGACATCAGGGAGTTGTCCCGAGAGTCAGTCGGATTGCTTCGATGTCGCCATCACGGCCCAGCGCGTGAGTGGCGATCAATCCGGTTGTGGTGGCGGGTTTCCGAGGTCGGTTCCGTTCGCGCTCGGGCGCTGATGCCGGGGCTTGACGCCGAGACATAGTGACCGACCCAAACGAAACGAGGGCGCCGCGTGACGCCCTCGCTATGAGTTCTCGCTGGTAGGTTGTTGTCCGGTACCGCCTAGCTCGGAGAGCTGGTCAGCTCCTCGAAACGGGTCACCTGCTTCTGGAAGTACTCGTCATCCGGATCTTCCGTGGCGGCCTGGCGCATGAGCTCTAGCGCTTCCTTCGTCTTTCCCTGGGCGTGGCAGAGCTCCGCCACCGTGTCGAGAATCATCGCCTTGCTCTTGCCCGGTTCGGCGAGCTCGACACCGATTCGGCCCATTGCCTCGGCTTCTTCGTAGTTCACGCCGTTCTCGAAACACCACCACGCGAAGTCGTTAAGCGCGGCCGAGTCTTCCTTCCATCCCTCGGCCATGCTGTCGCGCTTGAGATCGACGGCCTTATCCTTGTCGCCCTCGACGTGCAGTGTGTAGTCAACGAGGAGGTTCTGGCGCGCCTTCTGAAGATCCGGATCGTCGGATCCTTCGGTCCGCTCCACCGCGGCCTTCAGGTACGGGATCATGCAATGCGGATCTTGCGTCCGGCTCGCGACCATCTGCATGAGATAGGCGACGCTGATGTACGTGCTCTTCTTCGTGTCGGGCTCGGCCAAAACATCGTCGGCCGCCTTGACCACGTCATCCTTCGTGAAATGGGGATCTCCCTGATCGAAGAAGCTCTTGAGGTATCCGAACGCCGTGGACGAGAAGATCCTCTCCCGGTAGTCCGCCTTGCCGTTGTCGCTGAGGTCCATCGCCGCGTGAAGTATCGAGACGGCGTCCTTGAATTCATCCTTCGAGGAATGATAGTCGGCTAGAATCTCCGCGTCCGCCTCGGTGGGGCCGGCTTCCCATCTGGCAACGCGATCGGCGATCGTAATCGGATCCGCGAGCGATTTGTCGAGCGTGCCGATGAAGGCCTCGGGGCCGCCGTAGCCTGCCCAACGGTTGACTGTCTCGCCATCCGCGTTCATCAGAACGAACGTCGGGAACCCGGTGACCGTGTATTGCTTGGCTAGATCGATGCCCTCGTCTTTCTCCGCGTCGGTCTTGAAGAGAACCACGTTGTCGAGGGCCGTCATGAGCGCCTGGTCCGTGTCCGCCGCACCGGCGAACGCTTTGCAGGGGCTTCACCAGGTCGCGTAGAAATCGACAAGCAGCAGTTTCTGTGTATCGGCCGCCTGCGCCTTCGCCTCCGCGAAGGTCGTCGGCTCCTCCGGCTGCTCTGCGGGCGCGCACGCCAGGGCCAGCGTCGCGACCGCGCCGGCTACCAACGTCAGTGCCGTGTGTCGTCGCATCCATTCGTCCTTTCAGTGGGTCGTCGCCCCCCGGACATCAGGCCACCGAGGGAACCTGATCCTCGGGGATGCCGGCGGAACGCATGAACTCCTGAATTGCGGAGGAAACGTAGCGCCCCCGTCTCAGAACGACGCCATAGCCGAGGCGTCCGAAGATGTCGGTCACGGGGATCGCGTGAATTCCCTGTTCGTCGCGGGACCCGCCCACGACCAACCCGGAGATGATAGAGACTCCTAGCCCGATCCGCACGTATTCCCTCAGCGCCGACGATCCACCAACTTCGATGGCCACGTCCGGATGGAGGCCGTGGCGCGTGAAGACTTCGTCGATGTGGTCGCGGATCGCCGTGCCGCGCTCGTAGAGAACGAGCGGTTGCTCCGCGATCTCATTGAGGGAAAGCTGGTCGGCTCGCCCCACCCACGCGTGGTCCTGCGGCGTGCACGCGTACATTCCGTAGGAGAGCACCTCGAAGTAGCGCAGGTCGCCGAATTCGTTCCACGATGCGGTGAGTCCCACATCCGCTTCACCGCTCGCGACCATCTTCAGGATCTCCGTATCATATGTCTCGCTTGAAATGACGAGCCGGACCTCCGGATGGCGTTCACGGAATCTCTGGACGATCGCGGGAAGTTGATACGTCGCGATCCCTCGGAATGCCGCGATGCGGATCGAACCGTGTGGACGTCCGCTCAGTTCCGCGAACTCCCCCATCAGGTCATCCACGGAGTGTAGGATTACGCGCGCGTAGTGCTCCAGCCTCTCCCCCTCCGGTGTCAGGACGATGCCGCGCCCGGACCGCTCGTACAGCTTGACCCCAAGCTCATCCTCGAGCGACTTGACCTGATGACTGATTGCCGACTGGCTCACATGAATCTTTGCGGCGGCCTCGGAGAAGCTCAGACAATGGGAGGCCCAGTAGAAGCCGCGTAGTTTCTGGAGTTCCATGCTTACCTCACATGAAAGCTGCTCATGTGACTCAAATTCGATATGAACACTCGGTTATTATATATGCATCATTTTCACATGTCAACATGGTCATATTATGTTGATTTATATGGCGGGCCGCGCGATCATTCTTGAGGAGACGATAAGTAACTCAGGTTGCGTGCCCACGGAAGCAGGAGAACAGACACAACGCCTCGGCCGGGCACCAGAAACCGATCGGAAGGAGGCGACCCGATGACTTCCTTGATCACCACACCACTCAAGGCGTCAGAACTCATCGCACCCATCATGCGTCCGTTGCCCACCATCTTCACCTATGCGCGGCTCACCTCGGAGCCGAAAGGCGGCGACTCGTCGGTCCTTCGGGACGAATTCCGCGCCAGCGTCGCGGCCCTAACCACAATTATCGAAACAGCTTGCCGTGAGGGCGAGATTCCAGACGAGGCCTCCCAACCCGTCCTGGATTGCTGCGGGGAGTTGCTTGGGAAGCGCGGCTCGGAGCTCGCGTCCCGGCTCGATGCGCTCTGCGCGGCGCTGACGACGCTTCACGGTGAGCATCGCAAGGCGCTCAAGCGGGCAGTAGATTCGGATCCCGACCGCTATCGCGACCTTTACCGGCAGATGACGCGACCCAAGAAGGTCATGGTGATTTACTGCGAGAAGGGCGTCGGGCAGGCCGATCGGCTCGAGCGTACCCTTTCCGACCGTTGCTATTACGACTACGAGGCCGTCGGCGAGGACTGGGTGAGTGCGCGGCCGCGAACGGCGGACGTCGTGGTCTTCGGACCCTGCCAGCAGGCGATCCAGCCCAACGTGATGTCGATGGTGGAGGCGAGCGAGGTTCCCATCTTGATCCTGATCGCGACCGATGCGAAGAGCGATCGCGAGAACATGGCGATGCTCAAGGTCGAGCATCTCTACCGGAAGAACGGCTACAAGGTTCTTCGGGGCCCGTTCGCGCCGGCACGCCTCTATCAGGCGATCGACTCGCTCTACTTGCAGCACCTCGGCGACAAGGTTGTCGAGATTCCCGAAGTGCGCAGGGAAGCCGGGGCGGATCTCGAGGCGGAGGGGGGTCGGCTCTAGACCGCTCAGGGATTGCCCGCCTGACACATACCGGGGCCACACCGACTGATGGCCGGGAGATCGGGGAAGGCCGGGTCCCCCCCGATCCTCTCGGCCATCTTATTGTGCCGTGCCTTCCCCTGTCGCGACCATCAGCCATAGCTCGGTCTTGCCGCTTCGATCCGACTGAAACACGACCTGGCTCCCGTCGGGCGACCAAGAGGGGTTGGCATCGACTGCAGCATCGAATGTGAGTTGGGTCGGGTTCCCACCCGTCGATGTCATGACCCAGATGTCGGGGTTTCCCGCTCGATCGGACGTGAACGCGATCTGGGTACCATCAGGTGACCATGCTGGGGAATAGTCGGATCCCGGTTCGAAAGTCAGTTGCGTGGGGGGGCTCCCCCCATTCGCGGGGATAGTCCAGATGTCGTTATTGCCGTCTTGACTGTTTCCGTAAGCAATCAGCACTCCATCCGGGGACCACGCCGGCCGTGATCTCCATCCTTCTCCCGTCACCAGCAACTCCGACGTCCCGTCGTTGGATGGAGAGACGTATATGTCCTCCTGGTAGGGATCCATAGAGATCAGCGCCGTGTAGGCAATGTGAGTCCCGTCCGGCGACCAGCAGGCACTACCGATGGAGAGCCGCTCGCCTCCGTGTTGGATCACGATGCGGGCCTCCGCGCCGGGCACCGCATCCATGATCCAAAGATCACTCTCAAATGCCCACCCGGCCTTGAAAAGGAGCTACCTCCCGTCCGGCGACCAGGCCGGGCTCGTGGCGCTCGTTGGGCTGCTCGTGAGTCTGGTCGCGTCACTGTAAACGCCGGCTGAAAACCGCGGCACCCCTTTCGCCGGTCGAAAAGTGCGGCA
>CAZAMP010000032.1:0-48554 GCA_964486455.1 uncultured bacterium
GACATGTCACGCAATTAACCGGTGGAATCGTGGACAAACTTTCTGGTCGCTACACATCCCGATGGCCCAATAGCTCCTGGATCGTTCGGATGTCATACCCGTCTTCGAGAAGATGTGTCGCGAAAGAGTGACGAAACATGTGACACGACGCGGGCTGCGTTGGGGTACTTCCGTCCGAGTGCATCTGGCATCTCCACGTAACCCGCTCCCTGCTCAAGGTCGCGCTCGTGCTGCAACCTCTTGCGGCCCAGATGCGACGTCAGCGGACCCACGACCCTCCCCGGCAAGAGGGTGTTCCGGTCCTTCTTCCCTTTCCCACACCTCACGGTGCGATGTCCGTCGTGCGCCGCCGGACCGGATGCCGAACGTTGGCGCCGAAACACCGCATGCGTTACCGTCCCGCCATGAGCGAATCGAATCAACCCGATGAAAGCAGCGCCCGCTCCGCGCCCTGCCGCGCGGAACCCCTCGACTGGCCCGTCACATGCCGTGTCGGCCCCGGACTCGACGGCGCGATCGCCACCGAAACGCGAGTGAGCTGTGTGGACGGCGAGACCGCTAGCCTTCGCTATCGCGGCGTCCCCATCGAAGACCTCGCCGGCAGCGTCACGTTCGAGGAGGCCGCCGGTCTACTCATCGAAGACATCCGCCTGAGCTCACCCGAAGAGACGAAACGGGAGTGGCGCGATCGCGTCCGCGCGAGCCGAGAGCTTCCACCCGAAGTCGAAGCGATCGTCCGCTCGCTCCCGAGCGACACGCACCCGACACGGCTTCTCAGAGCCGGCGTTTCGGCGCTCGGATGTTTCGAGCTTGCCCCAGGTGACGACCTCGCGGGCTCACAACAATGGTCCGACGACCGCATCGTCGGACAGATCACGGCCCTCGCGGCGGCCGTCGCCCGACACCGGCGGGGACAGTCGCCAAAACGCACAGATCCAACGCACTCGCTCGCCGAAGGGTTACTGACTGCCATTCAAGATCAGACGCCTTCGAGCGATGCCGTCGACACGCTCGACCTCTGCCTCGTCGTCTGCGCCGACCAGGGCATGGATGCGCCGACGTTCACGAGCATGATCGTGGGGAGCTGCGAGGCCGATCCGTACTACAACGTCGTTGCCGGACTCTCGGCGCTGAGCGGCCCGCGCGTGGGCGGCGCCGCCGAGGCAATCCTCGACGCGATCACGGCGGTCGATGACGAGGACGACGCACGGCGGTGGGTGCGGCAAGCCCTGTCAAATGGCCACCCCATCCCGGGTTTCGGTCATCGCGTCTATCGCTCGATCGATCCGAGGGTGGCGATTCTTCGGGAGCGCGCCCACACGTTCGCGACCCATGCGTACGCGCCACGCGTCTCCGAGGCCGATCCGACCGCCACATCCGGCGTGAGCGGCGAGGCGCTCCTGCAAATCGCGCGGGCGGTCGAAGATGAGGCCACGCAACAGCTCGCTCCGAAAGGCATCCACGCGAACGTGAACATCTACGCCTCCGTCCTATTCCACATGCTCGGCGCCGAACCGGAACTCGTCCCCTGCCTCATCGCGGCCGGACGAGTGGCCGGGCTGGTCGCAAGGGTCCGCGAATATCTCGGACAGAACCGCATCTTCAGGCCGGTGAGCCACTACGTCGGTCCGGCGGAGCGACCGTTCACCCCCCCGGAGGAACGATGATCGGGCGCGGCACAAAGGTCACCACACAAACGATCGGGCGCGGGCTCGAAGGACTCGTCGCCGGCGAGAGCCAAATCAGTCGCATCGACGGCACAAAAGGTCGTCTCCGGTATCGCGGCTACGCAATCGAAGACCTCGCGGCGTACGTGAGCTTCGAGGAAGTGAGTTATCTCATCCTCCGGGGAGAGCTGCCGGATCGCGACGCGCTTGACGAGTGGAAGCGAAAGCTCGTCCATTGGCGACGCGCGCCCCGGCCTGCGATCGACGTACTGAAATCGCTTCCGAAGCATGCGCACCCGCTCGCGCAGTTCCGAACCGCGATGTCTATTGCCGCCTGTCACATCCCCGAAGCGGGCGACACGAGCGAAAGCGCCGAGTGGCGCCGGCCGGCACGGATCCTCGCGTGGACCTCGGATCTTGCGGCGGCCAGCATCCGTCACATCCGTGGAGAGAAACCCGTCGCGCCGCGCGACGATCTGGGCTACGCGGCGAACTTCCTCTGGCAGGCGCTGGGACGCGAGCCCGACCCCGACGACACGCGCGCGTTCGAGACGTGCCTCATCGTCCACGCGGAACACGGACTTCACGCCGCCGCACTCGCGGCCCTCACCGTCGCATCGACGGGCGCGGATCTCGGCGGCGCCGTGCTCGCCGGGATGGGCGCTCTCTCCGGAATGCTTCACGGCGGCGCGAGCCAGACCGCGTACGAGATGCTGCGTCAGCTCGACTCCCCCGCCGACGCCCGCGAATGGGCACGCCGCAAGCTCGAAGAAGGCCACCGCTTCGCCGGCTTCGGGCACCGCGTCTACAAGACGCACGATCCCCGTGTGCGGTTGCTCGAACCGTACGCTGAGCGACTTCTCGAGCGCTCCGGGCGATCGCAAAGGTGGGACGTCTTCCGCGCCCTTCGCGACGAAGTCGAAGGCGCGCTCGGCGGGAAAGGGATCTACCTGAACGTCGACGGGATCACGGGGCTCATCTACGAACCGCTCGGACTTCCGGTCGAGTCGTTCTCGATTCCATTCTGTCTCGCGATTCAAACCGGATGGATGGCCCACTGCCTCGAATACATGCCGGACGGGCGCGTGATCGAACCGGCGAGCGTCTACGTGAGCAGCGATTGAGGTTCGGCGGACGAGGGTCGATGGAAGTGCCGTCCCGCTACTCGCCGGCCAGCTCGAGAAGAATGCGCATCAGCTCATTGTAGTTCGCGGGATCACCGAGCTGGTTGTTTTCCAAGCTGACGTCGTAGATCTCGACGAGCAGGCCCTCATCGTCGAGAATGAACACGTCCCAGCGCTCCGAACCCCACATTGCCCAGACGTTGTCCGCCTCGGTGTCTTGCAGCCAGGCGAGGTCACGCTGGAAACACATGTCCTCGTTGTCTTCTTCGAAGCCGACCTCGTTGACACCGAGTAGTCGCACCGGCATCGGTGGATCGATCGCGTTGATCTCCGCTTGCATCCGGTTCAGGTGCCCGAACTGGGCACGGCAGTGACCTCAGGTAGACGCGTAGCCGAAATACCATCCGGTGATCACGCCGGCATGATCGTGAGGACCGACGAGCTCGCCGTGCGTGTCCGAGGCTTCGTTCACGTCGAGGAGCGCGAAGTCGGGATGTCGAAACGTCACCGACGCCTCGCCCGTCACGAGATGATGGAACCGACAGGTCGCGCGCACCGTCACGACAGGCGCGCGGGTGATCTTTTCAAACGTTCCACTGACAGGAATCGCCGGGAAACCGGCCGCGGCGGTGAAGAGCCCGGTTTCCGAGAACGTGCCCCACCCAGCGCCTTCATCGACACTCCAGGTCACCACCTGATCGGCGATGCCGACAACAGTCGATTCGAACTGGAACGCTTCGCCGCAGCTCAGCGTGACCTCGGTCGGCGCGACGACGACTTCCCGTTCAATACCGGATGGAACCAGGCCCTCATCGCAGCCCGCTAGCGCAAGCAGGCCGGTCAGCAAGAGAATGGTCGAGCGGAATCGGGAGGCTGTCATGGCAGATCCTTCGGATGCATGATCGTGTTGCCCGGCGGTTCTTGGGGTGGGAAATCTCGCGAAGGTTACCCCGTCCCCAGCACTTCGTCGTGGATGTATTTTACCATGGTCTTGAGCGAAATGAACCCAAGCGGACGGTCTCCACGAACGATTGGGATGTGACGGAATCCTTCTTCGGAGATCAAACTGATGGCGTACGCTGGCGGATCTTCTTCTCTGAGCGAGTAGATCTCTTTCGTCATGATTTCGAAGAGATTGACCGTCGTCGGATCCAGATTGTTCTTCGCGATCTTCACGACGATGTCACGCTCGGTCACGATCCCCACGATCCAAGTGCCGTCACACACGAGCACACCACCGTAGTCGTTGGCGCGCATGAGTCGAATGGCGTCTGCGACCGTCGTGGTGGGATCGGCTTTGACCAGCGGTGAGAGCGGCAAGTCACCGACACGTTCGTCCAGGAGCTTGCCTCTGAAATCCTCCTGCGCCTCGGGGAGATCCAGCCCGGCGAGATCAGTGCCGCACGCCCGGCAAAGCTCCTCACCGGGTATGTTTTCGTTCCCGCAGTTGGGGCAACGCATCTCAGCCCCCCTCGCAGCGAAGCATCCGCTGATGCAGATCGGGCGGCAGGTTCAACACCGCTTTGGGATAGTGCTCCGCGATGAAGACAAGGATATCCCGCGCCGAGATGAGGCCCACAGGCCTATCGTTCGTGTCGAGCAGACACATGTGGCGGTGTCCCTCCTTCACCATGCTGCGAAGCGCGCACGCCAGACACTCATCGGCCCGAACGGACTTGGGATTGGGTGTCATCAGCTCCGAGATGGGCGTGGAAGGATCGACGCGCTCGAGGATCACGCGATTGAGAACATCCCGTTCGGTGAATATCCCGACCGGCGTATCTCCCTCGCAAATCACGACCGCGCAACGTCCCTGAGCCTCGAAATGCCCATAGATCTCGCTGAGCGGTGTGGATGGAGATGCCGGTCGAACGTCCGGGAGTCGGATCTCCCGGATCTTCACCTTCTCCAGGATCTCTTCAATGGGACGCGCCATGGTGAACTCATTCTATCCAAGGACCGGCGATCTACAAAAAGAATTTTGCGGTCATTTTGTATGGAAAGTTGCAGAATCCCGCTCCTGCCTCCGAAACCGTGGCAGGCTAGTCGTCGCGGCTCCCGCGCTTGCTCAAGTAGAGAATATCGCGCCCCGGCTCATAGCCCGTCTCACGAAAGAGCGCAATCGAGGCCTCGTTCTCTTCTTCGATCAGCGCGGCGATCACGCGGATTCCATCGCTCCGAAGCCGCTCTTCGGCGGCCGCGATGAGCGCGCGGCCATGCCCGTGCCGCCTGTGCACCGCATCCACCGCGAGTCGGTTGATCCAGCCCTTCCGGCCGTCATGCGACGCGACCACAACCCCGATCAGGTGACCTGCTACCTTCAACCCGAGCACGGTCTGGACGCCGGTTGCGAGCTGCGCGGCCATCGCGTCCCGACTGTCCCTTCCCCGCGGTCGGAGCGAGGTCAACCCCGCCTCTCGCCAGAGTGCCATGATCGCATCGTACTCTTCGATGCCGAGTGTGCGGATCGTCTCGCCGCAGCGACTCATCCCTCCTCCCGGAGAACACTTAACCGCTGGACGAGCCGACCGACGGTAAGGCCCTGAACAACCAACGTGAAGAGAACGACGACATACGTGCAGACGAGTAGCACGTTTCGCTCGGGGAAATCGGGAAGCGACATCACGAGGGCAACCGAAATGCCTCCGCGGAGCCCGCTCCATGTGAGCACTCGGATCACACCGGGTGAGTACTGAATGAAGCGCCTCAAGAACGAAATCGGGATCGACACGCTCACGAATCGCGCGAGCAGAACCACGGGGATCAACAGACCTGCCGCGATGAAGTACTCGCCCACGATCGGAATGGTGACGACCTCGAAACCGATCAGAAGGAACAGCACGGCGTTCAGCATCTCGTCGATGAGCCGCCAGAACTTCTCCAGATACTCGATCGTCTCCTCGCTCATCGCGAGTGCCCGTCCCCGGTTTCCGATGAGAAGCCCCGCCACGACCACGGCGATCGGTCCCGAGATATGAAGCGCCCACGCGATCGAGTACGTGCCCATCGCGAGCGCCAAAGTCATCGTGACCTCGACCTGATAGTCGTCGACCGCGTGGAGCCCTCGGTACGCGATGTAGCCCGTGACCAAGCCCAGCGCAGCGCCGCCTAGCGCTTCGCGCACGAAGAGGAGCACGATCCCACTCAGGCCGGCCACGTGATGTCCGTCGCCGTGACCGGCACCGATCCCGCTCGCCGCGAGAATCACCGTGAACACGACAACGCCGACACCGTCATTGAAGAGCGACTCACCCGCGATCTTCGCCTCGAGGAGCTTCGGCGCGCGGGCGGTCCGGAGCATTCCGATCACCGCCACGGGGTCGGTCGGCGAGATGAGCGCCCCGAAGAGCAGGCACCCTGTGAACGAAACGGTGAGCCCGAGAAACCCGAACAAGAGATAGGAAAGCCCCGCGATGATCGCGGTCGATATGAGAAGCCCGATCGTGGCCAGGCTGCCGATGCTCCACTTGCGTTGCGCGAGATAGCCCAGATCGGCGTGAAGCGCGCCTGCGAAGAGCAGAAAGCTCAGCATCCCGTGCATCAATGCTTCGTTGAAATCGATGCCGGCGACGTAGCGCTTGAGCGGCTCCGCGATCCCCAGCCCCGGAAACAGACGATCGGCGATCAGCACCGCGACCGAGCTCGCGAGCGCGATCAACATGAGCCCGATCGTTTGCGGAAGCTTGAGGAAACGATAGTTCAGGTAGGCGAATATGGCCGCCACACAGACCAGCACGGCCGCTACGTCGAAGATCGACATCGAAAACCTCGCCGTTCGGGAGTTTCGAAACCCATGACTTGCGTATTCCCGTCCGACGTGTCACTATACCGCCCACGTATCTTTGAACCTACCCCGATCTGATTCCCATGCGGAGGTAATCCATTGAGTTCCGACAACCCTATTGGTCTCGACGGCATCGAGTTCGTCGAGTTCGCCGGCCCCGAGCCCGACCGGCTGGACGCCCTCTTCACCGCCTTCGGCTTCTCGCGCCTGAAGAAGCATCGCACCCAGGACGTCACATACTATCGCCAGAACGACATCCACTTCCTCTTGAACCGTGAGCCCGGCTCGTTCGCGGAAAACTTTCAGGGCCACCACGGGCCCTCGATCCCGTCGATGGGATGGCGTGTCAAGGACGCGGTCGCGGCCTTCACCGAGGCCGTGAAACGAGGAGCCAAGCCGTACGACGGATCGGCCGGCTTGTTCGATGTACCGGCGATCTACGGCATCGGCGATTCGCTCATCTACTTCGTGGATCGATACGGCTCAGGCGGCACGCTCTACGACACCGAGTTCACCGATCTCGACTCACCGTTTCAGGTCGATGACTGCGGCTTCACGGCGATCGATCACCTCACGAACAACGTCTTCAAGGGCACGATGGAGAAGTGGAGCGAGTTCTACAAAGGTGTCTTCGGCTTCACGGAGGTGCGCTACTTCGACATCCGTGGCATCAAGACCGGTCTGACCTCGTACGCGCTCCGCTCGCCGTGCGGCAAGTTCTGCATCCCCATTAACGAGGGCAACGAAAAGAAGTCGCAGATCGAGGAGTACCTGCGGGAGTACAAGGGCCCTGGAATCCAGCATCTCGCGTTCTTGAGCGACGACCTTCTCGCGAGCCTCGATCGGCTCTCCGGCACCGATATCGAGACGCTCGACATCGATGCGGACTACTACGATGAAGTGTTCGAGCGCGTACCCAACGTGACCGAGGAGAAGGATCGGATCCAGAAACACAAGGTTCTCGTCGACGGCGATGAGGCCGGCTATCTGCTTCAGATCTTCACCAAGAACATCATCGGTCCGATCTTCATCGAGATGATCCAGCGAAAGAAACACATGGGATTCGGGGAAGGTAACTTCTCCGCGCTCTTCCGCTCGATCGAGCGAGATCAGGAAAAGCGCGGCGTCCTCTAGCCGGTAGCTCCCTCCCGCCCGAAGGGCCGGCGCCCCCCACCCAACTCTCGTGGGCCGTTTGACGGGAAACGGCCCGCGAGAGTACACTATCTACTTGTAACCCAACAGCTTCAGACCTCCAGGAGGTCGCGCGATCCCGGTCGACACCACCAGAGAGGGGGCTCTAGCATGCTCCGCACCTGCCTCACCTGCTGTCTCCTGAACGTGGCACTCACGGGCGCGGCGTCGGGTGCCGATATCACCACGACGCTCGTGCTCGATTCCTCGGGCACGCGCATCGAGACCGTCACCTCGCCGAGCGAAACGCGCCCGGAGGGCGAATCGAATCGCGCGAGCGACGACGGAAACGATGTCATCTGGCACCGCACGTTCTCCGACGCCACATACACGACGACCGACATATCGTCCGCGGAGCATCGGCTGTTCGCCGGTACGTACTTGAATCCCCCGAAGGAGACCGAACTCATTCCGCTCGACGGAGACGGGACTCCCGACTGGGTATTCCCGGGCACTCACTTCAAGGTGTCGGCCGCACGCGACTCGGATGCTCTCGCCGCCGTCGACTACTCCAGCGGCGATCAGAAGGCGACCGTGATCAAGTGGCACGCGGATTCCTCCGTCCCCGATTGGACCTACGCGATCGCCCCCTGCACGATGGCCGGCGGTCGAACGATCGCCGTGTCGGAGGACGGCTCCACGATCGCCGTCATCGTGACCATTCAGGCCGCCGAGAACTACGCGCGCGCCTACCTCTTCGATGCCGCGTCCTCGACGCTCCTCGGGTCCTACGACGCCCCGGCCGGAACATTCGCCCGCAACCTCGACATCACCGACGACGGCGCCTACATCGCGTTCGTCGCCGGCACACTCGTAGTGGTCGTTGACCGAGACGCCGATGCGATCCGGGGCACCGTGGACATGGGGGCGTCAACCGAGCCGGTCGCGATATCGAACGACGGCAACACCATCGCCTACGGTTGGACTCGCCTCTACGTGAGGGAGTGGAACGGATCAGATTACGTGATCGTCTGGTCGCTGCACGGCGGCCTGTTTTCGCTGAGAAGCTGCAACTTCTCATCCGACGGAGGCACATTTGGCGCCGCCTGGTATCGAAATACCTTCCTGCAGAATCGATTGCAGCTCTTCGATCCGTCCTCCTCGTCCCCGATCTGGACCTACGACTACACACCGGGCGCCGGAAGCTACCAGGATATCCCGACCGACGTGGAGCTGACGGCGGACGGTAGCTACATCGTCGTCGGATCCTGGGGAGATCAGCTGAACACCAATCCCGAGGTTCACGTCTTCTCGCGCGATATCCCGTACCCGCTCATGACCGTCGACACCCCGGGCTCGGTATTCGACGTGGACATCGCGGCGGGCGATGGAACGGAGGCCTACGTAACCGCATGCGGTAAGCACATTCACGCAAACGAGAACGGCCGCGGGGGCGACCTCTACTCCATTCGGATCGACGGTCCGGTCACCGTCGGAGACGGCCCGATGGGACCGGCGGCCGCGATCTCGCTGGCGGCCCGACCGAACCCGCTACGGGGATTCGGCACGCTCGAGCTCCGGCTGGCCGACCCGACAACAGGGCAGGTCGCGATCTACGCGCCATCGGGAACGCTGGTCCGCCGGCTGGCTTCGGGCGCCCTCGACGCCGGAACGCACACGTTCCACTGGGACGGCCGAAACACCATTGGGCGCATCGCCGCCCCCGGCGTTTATCTGCTCCAGGCGGAGACGGCCGCCGGTGTCGCCGCCGACCGGATAATCCTCCTGAGATGAGCCTTCCGAGGGGGCTCCGTCGAGGGCCCCCTCCTGGCAACCTCACCCCTTACGAGGGAACCATCCCCTTACTTAAGACATTCTTCACGCAACGTGCAGTTCTTCTCATGGCCAATATTCGGAGATCGTGCTACCCTTTTTAGCCGCAAGACTGGATGTAAAGTCTTGCCGTTCCGATTATTGTGGCTATGCAAGGTAGCGGTCGGGCGGGCACCAAGCCGGGTGTTCATCTGGAGGAAAAATGGAGCCATCGACCGAAGTCGACAAAGAAACGGACACCATTCCCAAGATCATAATCCGAGAGGATTGGTGCAAGGGATGCGAGTTCTGTGTCGTCTTCTGCCCGAAAGATGTATTGAAGATGGAAGGTGTTCTGCCTGTCGTAGTCGACGCGACGAAGTGCACACGATGCCCGATGTGCGTCGCCGTGTGTCCGGACTTCGCGATCAAGGTGGAGTAAGAGGATGGGTGTCACTACGGGAACGGAGTCCAGCGTCATGACGAAGCGCACCAACAAGACCGTGCGCGTGATGACGGGTAACGAGGCGGTCGCGGAGGCGGCGGTTGCCGCCGGCGCGCGATTCTTCGCAGGTTATCCCATCACACCCTCGTCGGAGATCGCGGAGATCCTCTCCGGTCTCCTCCCACGCGTCGAAGGCAAGTTCATCCAGATGGAGGACGAGATCGGCGCCATGGGCGCGGTGATCGGCGCGTCGCTCGCCGGTGCGAAGGCCCTGACGGCAACGAGTGGCCCCGGGTTTTCCCTCAAGCAGGAGAACATCGGCTACGCCTGCATGGCTGAAGTGCCTTGCCTCATCGTGAACGTGATGCGGGGCGGGCCGAGCACGGGTCTGCCAACGCTTCCGGCACAGGGTGACGTGATGCAGGCGCGATGGGGAACGCATGGTGACCATCAGATCATCGCGTTGTGTCCTCGGGGCGTGCGCGAAGCCTACGATCTCACGATCGAGTCGTTCAATCTCTCCGAGATCTACCGCACGCCGGTCGTGCTGCTTCTCGACGAGATCGTGGGGCACGTGAATGAAAAGGTGACGCTGCCCGACAAGATCCGAGTAGTCGAACGGGCGAAGGCCGATCCGACAAAGAAGTACTTGCCCTACGCAAACAGCGAAAACGACGTTCCTCCGATGCTCAGCTTCGGTGAAGGCGTCCGCTTCCATGTAACCGGACTCGCGCACGACGAGACCGGTTTCCCGACCAACGATCCCAAGAAAATCGACCACTTGGTTCGCCGCCTCGATCGAAAGATCAAGCGGTTTGCCGAGGACATCATCCGGGTCGACGAGCAGCACGACGAGGGCGCCAAGGTCGGCGTGTTCGCATACGGATCGACGGCCCGCTCTGCGTCGCGCGCGACGCAGATGGCCCGTGAAGAAGGGATCCCGGTCGCGTTTGTCTCCCCAACGACGCTGTGGCCGTTCCCCGAACGGGCGGTAGCGCGGCTCGGCGAGCTCGTGCCGCACATCGTGGTTCCGGAGATGAACCTGGGACAGATGGCCCATGAAGTGGAGTGGGCGGTCGGACGCCAGTCCGAGGTCCACCGCATCAACCGCATCGACGGGGAGCCGATTCACCCGACGACAATCCTGGAGAAGCTCCGGGAGGTGGTGAAGTCATGACAACGACGAACAAGAAGAAAACACAAGACGTCGAATACGAGTCCTATCTCAGGCTCGATAAGTTCCCCCTGATCTGGTGTCCCGGATGCGGCGACGGCATCGTGCTCAAGTCGATGATCCGCGTGATCGACAAGCTCGGCCTGTCGAAGGACGACGTGTCGATGGTATCGGGGATCGGATGCTCCAGCCGACTTCCCGGCTACGTGGACTTCAACACGCTGCACACGACCCACGGTCGCCCCATCGCTTTCGCGACTGGCGTCAAGCTCGCGAATCCCGATCTCAATGTGATCGTGGTGACCGGTGACGGTGATGCCACGGCGATCGGCGGGAACCACTTCATTCACGCTGCGCGTCGGAACATCGACATCACGGTCATTCTTTTCAACAACTGGATCTACGGCATGACCGGCGGCCAGGCATCCCCCACGACGCCACAGGGTCTGCGTGCGACGACGACACCGGACGGCAATCCGGAATCATCGTTCGACATCTCCGGCCTCGCCATCGCGGCCGGCGCCTCGTACGTGGCGCGCGGCAGCGTCACGCACCCGCTCCGCCTCGACATGTACATCCAGGCGGGCATTCAGAAGAAGGGGTTCGCGCTGATCGAAGCGTTCACCCCGTGCCCGACCGCGTTCGGCCGTCAGAACAAGATGGGGTCGGCCGCCGGACTCATGGAATGGCTCAAAGAGAGCACCGTGGACGTCCGCAAGGCGAAGAACATGACCGAGGAAGAGCTTGAGGGTAAGATGCTCACCGGGGTGTTGACGGACATCAAGAAGCCGGAGTACATCGAGCAGTACGACATCATGGTGGAACGGCTCTCCAAGGACAGGTCAGGTATTCCGGCCATGCCTGAGCGCGAAGTGGTCGCGGCTTCGGCTGTGGCGGCGGGAGGAGTAAAGCGATGAGCTTTCGCTACGAGGTCAGGCTGAGTGGTGAAGGTGGGCAGGGTCTCGTGCTCGCGGGGAAGATCCTCGCCGAGGCGGCCGCGATCTACGAAGGCATCAACGCCACCCAAAGCCAATCATACGGACCGGAAGCCCGGGGCGGCGCGAGCCGTTCGGAAGTCATTCTGTCCGATGAAGACATCGATTTCCCGAAGGCCGTTCAGCTCGACCTCCTGCTCGCGCTCACGCAGGAGGCGTGCGACCGCTATGTCGGCGATCTAAAACCCCAAGGGATCCTGCTCGTGGACGAGGACGGGGTGAAGTCAAGCCCCGACGGTGTCGACCGTATCTGGCAGGTTCCCATCATTCGCAGCGCCCGGCAGAAGCTCGGGCGAAGCATTGTCGGCAACATCGTCGCCCTCGGCATCATCACGCGCATCGCGGCCGTCGTGTCGGAAGATGCGGTTCGAAACGCGATCCTCGCGCGCGTGCCGAAGGGGACGGAAGACATCAATCTGAAGGCGTTTCAGCTGGGGCTCGAGATGGCGGACGAAATGCCGACCGCCGCGAGGGCCGGCGCCGACCAATCGGAATAGCAGCGGCATTCACACAAGCAAGCGATCTGCCTTGCCATGATGCGGTACTTTCGACGGCTTGAGCTACGGGCCCAGGAGCTGGGCAACCACCGGCGGAAGTACATCCACGGGATCGAACGCCACGGCCGACTCCTCATCGACCGTCTCGAGGACGGCAAACGCCTCGATCAAGTCCATCTGCGCCAGGCCGCGCCTGACATCTCCACAGAGATGGACAACGTACTGGCGGTCGGCAAGAACGAGAAGGAACGGCTGACGCTTCTCGGCTGCTACTACGCCCTCCAGTTCCTCCACATGAACATCCGCTCGATCGACATCCTGCGCATGAACGTCGGTGTGTCACGCGACCGCGTGACGGTCTATCGTGAGTTCCTTCGAAACGCCGGCGAGGAGTTCGGACGGCTCATCGGCGAGTACCTCAAGCGCCTCATGAACATCTTTCTCCCGCTGGAAGAACGACCGGAGTTCGTAGCGTGCGCGGTGGGCACACGGCTTCACCAGGACGACGTGGACCTCGGCATCGTGGACGACGGATCGGAGGCGCGGGGAGCGCTCAACAAGGCGATCGGCCGGATGGGCAACGAGATGATGAAGTGGACGAGCGTCCCGGATTTCTATCTCTCGGAGCACATCGGGAATGAAGGCTACTCGGCGTCGATCGAGGAATACCTGCAGCGCCTCGACGACCAGATCCTCGACTTCGTGAGCGTGAGCGAGATCCTGACCGCCTTCCCCATCATAGGCAGCAAGTCGCTATTCAATCGATTTCGCAAGCAGGTGCACTCGCGCTACTACTACAGTCGTAGGCCCACGCAGGAGCACGAAGGATACTTGCGCGGAATCCTCGCCGAGCTGGAGTCCTTCCTCCGGTGGCCGCGTGTACCGGAGCGGATGAACCCCAAGGACGACATGCTGCGGCTCGTGATCGGCGTCAACTGCGCATATCGCACGATCTATCGGATCACCGAACCCGATACCTGGCGCTCTCTCCGAGAGGTCGCGAGCGTTGCGCGCGAGCATAGAGGCCTGTTCGAGGTGCTCGAGCGAAGCTACACGTTCGTGGAGACCTTCCGCCACCTCTACCAGCAGTTCGTCGCTCAGGAAGAGGAGATCGACCTCACCGACGCCGGACAATGCGACGGTCTCCAGCACGTCGCGCTCGCGATGGGATACGAGAACCTGGGAGTCATCTGGGCGTGGGAGCATCTGGCCGTTGACTATCTGGAGCACGTAAAGGCGGGCCACGAGATCGTGAAGGCGCTCACGCCCGACATCGCCCGCCACATCCGAACTCACACGGTGTTCCGCAGCTGGTTCGACGTCAAGAAGGTCCAGGAAGACGGCCGCGATAAGATGAATCTCCCGGTGGAGTTCCTCCATCAGGTTACGTACTTCGAGGGCATCAAGTACTGGGACGACATTCTGGACGCCCTCGGGGCGCCGGATGGAGTTCTCCTCAGGCGTCTGGTCAATGATCTCAAGATTCTGAACCCGACCCGGCGGAAGGACGTTCTCGAGAACTACGCCCGCTGGGGTCACCACACGTTCCACTCGCTGCTGCGACTGTTGACGATCCTCGGAGAAAACGAGGCCGAGCTCGAGACGCAGGAGATATTCGACACTCTCAACGAGGCGTTTCTCAGCAGCATCGAGGGCACACCGGATGAAATTCGGCGGCTCTCCACTCTGTTCGTCCACTACCCCGCCCTGGTTCACCAGTACCTTACGATGCTGGGCGACGATCAATACGCCCGCTTCATCGACAAGATCGCGGGCGAGGTCTGGGACGCCGAGGTGGCGGTCTGGCGAAACCAGCTTCTCATGCTATGCGACGTCCACAGCAAGGCCAGCCGATACTTCCGGCGTACGATCGAGTCCGTCGCCAAACGGCACCCGGAGTACCTGAAACACTTCAGCGATCCGGATAAACTCGGCCAGATCGCGAAGGGGATCCTTGCGGAAGTGATGCGGCTCCCCTCCCCGGAAGACAAGAAGCGCTCGCTCGGCCTTTACTACGACGTCGAGTTTCTCCGCATCGGCTTGTCGACACTACAGGGCGCGCCGGTGCCCCTCGTGGACGCGGAGTTCACCGAGTTCTCGGACCTCTTCCTGGAGCTGCTCTTCAATATCTGCAAGACGGAGGTGGATCGGGAGCGGGGGCGGCGGATTCTGACGCACGACCACCTGGCGCTATTCGTCGCGGGCGGTCATGCGCGCGGCCGGGCGCTTCAGGACGACTACGATCTGATCCTGCTGCTGAACTCGGACTCCGAGTCGATGTACGAATACTCCAACCGGATCGCGACGCGGCTCAACCGCGAGATCACGCGCCGCGGAATCATGCCGCAGTATCGCTTGGCGGATCGATTCGGCGGGTACGTCACGCGATTCTCCGAGCTCAGGCGCTTCCTCTCGGGAGCATCGCCGGACGACGCTTATGTCGAGATGGCGCAGCTCGTCGGGGCCCGCCTCATAGTCGGCAGCAGCCGCCTGGAGGACGCCTTCTACGAGAAGATCGTCGAGAAGTGCGTCTACAAGCAGAAGGACAAGTTCGTCCGGCTGGTCGCGGGTGAGATCGCGTCGCGGCACGAGTACGAGCTGCAGGCGACCGGCTCCGGCACCTGCGACATCAAGGAATGTCGCGGCGGCCTCAGGGACCTCGAGATGGCGATGCTCATCTGGAAGGTCGTGTACGAAATCCGCGAGCCCATCGGCGGGCAGTTTTGGGAGGTTCTCGCCGAGCGTAACCCGGATCGCTCCGAGGAGTTCGAGAACCTGATGAAGTCCTACCAGTTCCTGAACCGTCTGCGTGATCTGTATCGGCTTTCCGTGGCGCCGGTGAACGTTCTCGACGAGAATGAGTTCCACCGCCCGGCTCGGATCATGGGCTATGAAGAGCGGGACGGGAAGTCGCCCGCAGAGCGTCTGGCGGGGTATTATGTGAAACATCGCGAACAGGTGGCGCGCAGATTGAGCGCGCTAGTCAAGGAAGTGGCCGCGACCTAGCGGAGGTGAGTCATGCCGATGTTTGTGCTGATGACCAAGCTCGCGCCTGAAGCAGCCAGCGATGCCGGCGGGCGTCGCGCCCTGGGCAAGGACTGGCTGAGCAAGGTCAAGGGCGCCTGCCCCGAAGTGAAGTGGATCGCCCACTACGCCATCCTCGGGCCCTACGACTTCATGGACATCTACGAAGCCCCTGATGTCGAGACCGCGGGACGAGTCTCGTTGATTTCGCGAGCGGGCGGAGCGGTCAGCGCCGAGAGCTGGCAGGCATTGCCGTACGAGAACTACCTCAAGCTCCTCGAGGAAGTTCAGCCGTAGCTTCATCTTGATCCTCCGGGCCGGACTCGCTCCGGCCCGGGGACGCCCTCCTCCTCCTTTCCACTTCAGAATTCCTTCAGAAGAGAAGTTGACGGTCGATCATTATGAGCATATGATCATAACGGAGGTCGACGATGGCACGTCCACAGACGACACGACGGATCAGGAAAGAGCTGGGAGAGCCCGTGTTCAAGCCTCGGGCGGTTCCGATGTCCGAGCTGGAGATCGTCACGCTCACGCTCGACGGCTTGGAAGCGCTGAGGCTCGCTGATCTGGAAGGGCTCTATCAGGAAGAGGCCGCCGCGCGAATGGGCGTCTCGCGGGCTACCTACGCGCGGATTCTCACGGCGGCCAGACAGCGTGTCTCGGAAGCCCTTCTGGGCGGCAAGGCGCTCGCGTTCGTCGGCGGAACCGTGGAGCGCCACGCCGAGAGGCGCTGGCCGTGTCCGGTCCACGGAAGCTCCAAGCGAAAAGGCCGTGGCTGCCGCTGCCGCCGCAAGCGGGCGCGGTCTTCACGGCGAGAAAAGACAGAGTCCGGCGATTGAGCATACGACCTGGAGGTTCCCGATCATGCTCGGGCACCGCACGGGTCGCGGATGGGAGAAGAAGAATATGGCCAACGAAGACAAGACCTCTGAACGCGGATCACGAGCCCGACACGGTTCGGGGCGTGGGGGTGAGAGATGCGGGCGACGGAGAGGACCGAACTCGCGGAGAGTCCCGGGAGCGGAATGATAACACCGACACATAAGAAGATCGCGGTGGCCTGCCGGGGCATCGCCGGTCTCCGAAGCCACGTCAGCGAGCACTTCGGTGAGTCGAGGACGTTCACCGTCGTGGAGATGTCGGGGGAGGTGATCACGCTGCACCAGGTCGTGGACAATCCCCACCGCCAACACAAGAAGCCGGGGGTCGTCCCCGATTTCGTCGCCGGTCTCGGCGTGGACGTCGTGCTCACCGGCCGTATCGGCCGACGGGCCGTTACGCTGCTGAACCACCATGGAGTCGAGGTGTGTCGGGACATCACCGGACGGGTCGCCACGGCCTTGGGACACTACATGCGGGGCGAGTACGACGTGGCGGATCCCGACTCGGCCGGCGAATGCCACTCTCGGAACGATTGCCGTAAGTAGAGACTACTCGAGCAGCCGGAGCGTGTTCTCCTCGCCGGCGTCGACGACGATCTTTCGCGCGCGGGGCAGAATGCGCTCCATCGCCTCGAGATAGAGTCGCACTTCGGTGATCTGGCGCGCTTTCTGCGCCTCCTCTAGGAGCTGCAGGTATTGCGCCGTCTCGCCATGGGCTCGATTGATCGTTTCCGAGCGATAGATCTCCGCGTCCTGGACCATTCTGTTTGCCTGCGCGCGCGCCCTCGGGATGAGGTCTTTGCAGTAACCGTCGGCTTCGTTGATCAGCTTGGCCTTCTCGAGCCGGGCGGTCGACACGTCGTTGAACGCTTCGATGACACGTTCCGGCGGGATGACTTCCCCGATGTTCACCGCAACGACTCGGATCCCGGATTCGTTGGCATCGAGCGCGTTCTGCGTCCGGAGACGCGTCTCTTCCTGAATGCGCACCTTCTCGCTGGTCAGGATCTCATCGATCCGCATCGTGGCGACCAGCCCGCTGATCGACGCCTCCGCGCAGCGACGCACCAGGAAATCCGCATCCACCCGTCCCACTCGAAACAGATACTTCACCGGATCCTTCACCGCATACTTGATGGTCAGGGTGAGATCGAAGATGTTCGTATCCCCGCTTACCCATTCGACCTCTTTTGTCGTCGGCGCAATGCCGCGGATCGCGTCGACCATCTTGTACCCCACGGGCATCGTCCGCACCTCGGTCGTGCGGACGGGAATCGTACGTTCGAACGGCCAGGGCAGCGTGAAGAGAATACCGGGCGGCGCCACGCGAGAGACGCCGCCGAACCGGAGCACGACTCCCTGTTCGTCCTCGCGAATAATGCGGATGCCCGTAAAGCACCACTCGGCGGCAAGCAGCACCCCGGTCAGAAGCAGGATGTTCCGACCCGTCGCCAGGCGGCCTAGCGCGTTCATGATCGCCGCACGGCGAGTATGTCGCCCGGATCCGTTCGTCACTTCGTGTCCTTGAGTAGCCTGAGAAGACGTGAATCCGACGGTAGAACGATCGTCGCGTCTTCATCGATGAAGCTCTCGTACGATTCGAGCGTCTTCAGAAACTCATAGAAAGCAGGGTCCTTGGAATACGCCTCCGCATAGATGCTCGCGGCCTCCGCGTCGGCCTCCCCGAGGATCTCCTTGGCGCGGCGCTCCGCCTCCGCGAGAAGACGGGCCTGCTCACGATCCGCGTCGGCGCGGATCTTCTCGGCCTCTTCCTCCCCTTCCGAGCGATACTGCCGCGCGATTCGCTCGCGCTCGGCCTCCATTCGCCGGAACACCGCCTGCCGGTTCTGGTCGGGGAAATTCAACCGCTTGAGACGGATGGCCCGCACTTGGATTCCGTACCCCTCGCGCGCCTTTTCATCCGCGCGCCGGGTCACGGTATCCATGATCTCATCCATTCGGACCTCGCCCGCTTCGATCGACAACATGGCCGACAGCTCATGCGACCCGAGCGCGGCCCCGACCTCCGATCGCATGATGTCCTCGAGCTGGGCCTCCGCGGCGCGCTGTCCGACGACCGTGATCAGAAACTTGAGCGGATCCTCCACCTCCCACGCGGCGAAGACGTCGGCCATGAGGTTCTTCTTGTCCAGCGTCAGATACTCGGCTTCCGGCGGGTCGAGGATTCGCAACCGCTTGTCGATACGCACTACGGTCTCGAACGGCGGCGGCAGCTTCCACGCAAGGCCCGGCTCCTCCAGAATCCTCGTCGGGTTTCCAAAGAAGAGGACGATCGCGTACTCCGTTTCCTGAACCTCGATCGCGCAGGCCAAGAGCAGAATCACCCCGAGCGCGACGAGCCCGAGTGACATCAGCGTTCTTCTCATCGTTCGTTCTCCCGGAAACGCTCGAGCCTCTCCATGAGGGACATGGAGGGAGTTCGAGCGGAGTCGTTCGGTGCCCTGGCTACTCCCCTGTCGCCGGAGGCGACGGACGGTCGTGAGCCGTTCTCTCCGATCGGCTCGGGCCACGTGCCCACGTCCGGATGCTGCTTGATCCAGAGATCGATCGGCAGATCCACGAGCGGGATGATGATGCGGGCCTTGGGGAGATGTTTGGATGCGGCGTCCAGATAGAAACGGAGTCTCGTGATCTCACGATGATCGCGCGAGGCCGCTTCGAGGGAGGCAAACCCCTGGGCGCGACCTTGGGATTCCGCGACGCGGAGCATCTTGTCCCGCTCCGCCGCGACAATCGTCGTGTACGCCCTTCCGCGCGCCGAGGCGATGATCTGGTTTCGATCGCTCTCGGCCTGTAGCGCCGAGCGATGCTGGTCTTCCATCGCGCTCGCGACATCCCGAAACGCGGGATGCACCTCGGGCGGGGCGTGTACGTCAATGAGATCGACGCGCAGGATATCGATTCCAGCGGCTATCCGATCCAGCTCTTGTGTGAGACGGTCGGCGACAAGTGTCTCGATCTCGATTCGATGATTCACCAGCAGACTGTCGGTCTCCTGCACGGACACGACCCGACGTATCGCGTATTCCGCGAACGACGACACCAGCGTGTCTCCGTTCTGCAAAGCGAAGTGATAGGTGTAAGGATCGTCGATCCGATACTGAACGCTGTAACGAACGGCCAGAATGTTCTCATCGCCGGTCGCCACCTCGGTTTCCTTGGTGATCTCGCGTGCTTCATCGCGCGTCCCCAGGAACTCGAATGAGTTGGGCTCGGGTTTCCCCTGCCGGTAGCCGAGATCGATCATCCGCACGAGCGCCGGCCGTTCCTTCTCCGTTCTCGCGAACGGATACGGCCAGTGTACGACGAGCCCCGGTTCGCTGACGGTCCGCGTGATCTTCCCAAACGTCATGACCCAGCCGACCTCGCCGGGATTGACGACCGACACACCCGTCAGCAGGTAGAGAACGAGGATGACGGCAATGAAGATCCGCACCACGGCCCGGCTGCCGAAATCCATGCCGAGCGGGCGGCCCAGCTTCGCGAGCTCGTCACGATAGCGCCGGCCCAACCGGACGTGGGCCGCGCTCCGGATGACGAGTGCCAGTAAGACGAATGCCGCCGGGATCTCGAGCCAGGCCGGCATCACCTCGCCCGCCTGACCGACGATCGCCACCGCATCGACGCCGCTCGCTTGGTAGATGCCGTTCACGATTCCGCCGGCAACGAGGCTCACGGAGGCCACGGCAAGCAGATAGATGAAGACCGTCCGCCGACCCAGGATCTTCAGCAACACGCTGATCGCCGCGGCGTTGGTCGCGGGGCCGACGAGCAGAAACACCATCGCCGCCCCAGGGCTGAGCCCCTTCATCATGAGCGCCGCCGCGATCGGCGTGGACGCCGTGGCGCAGACGTAGAGCGGGATACCGATCACCAGCATGGCGAGCATCGATGGAAACCCCTGGAGCGCCGGGTTGCTCAGCGCACCCGCGGGAATGATCGCGGAGATAACACCGGTGAGAACGAGACCGACCACGAGCCACGGGACGATGTCGTTCATGAGCTGCCCGTAGGCGTAGGCGAAGATGCGCTGGAGCGTCCCTCCCGCGGCGTCGTGCGGGTCCCTCACCTCGGCCGCCGCCTCCGCCCTGGCGGTGGCGGCCCCCGGCGGTGTCTCCGTAGGTGACGTCTCGGCAAGTGGGTCCGCGGAGGCCGTTTCGGCACGCGGGCCGGCGATGGCACGTTCGGCGCGCGTGGCCACGTTCACGGCCACACCGGCCGCCATGGCTGTCCCAAAGGCCGCCACGGGCCGGGCGACGGTCATGATCGGGTCCATGAGCGCGTACGTGACGCTGATCGAATCGACACCGGTTTCCGGTGTAGAGACGAGGAAGGAAACCGTGGAACCCTTGCTGGCCCCCCCCTCGCGCATCGCGACGGCCGTCGGCAGAACGGAACAGGAGCATAGCGGAAGTGGGATGCCGACCATCGTGGCCCGGAAGGCGGACCGGAGATCGCTCTTGCCCAGCGCCCCCGAGAGCCAGCGCGCCGGGATCACGACCTTCAACACGCCGGCCAGGAAGAACCCGAACAATAGATAGGGCGCGGTCTTCACGAAGACACTGACCGTCTCCCGGACGATGTCGATCAACACGTACACCCTATCTCTCCCTGTTCAGAAACGGGATCCTCTCACCGGACCGTTCCCGCAATTGACTAGCATAGAACCGCGGACAGACCACCGCAATTCCTAGACGATCATCGGAAGGCTCACCGGACACAACGATCGTTCCGGCCATCACTTGCAGTTGTCGGCCTTCCCAGACCGTTCCTGTTCCCCGGGGGTTGTGGTCTGACGAATGCATCTTGGACTCATAATATGCTGCAATTAAATAGATTAAGAGCAGGACGGGTGCCTTCCTCTTAGATCACGCGGTCGCAGGGTGTTAAGCTCGGCCGGACGCAGTCTTCAGACCACGACCGTTTGCCAACATCCGGCGCGGAATCTAACCTGTGCCGAACGTTCTATGGGGCCTGTACGACCATGAACCCGCTTCCACCGGAAGGAGATCCTGATGAATCGTCTCGGCGCCGCGGCACTGAGCGCAACGTGCCTACTCCTCGCCCTCTCTCTCGCGCCCGAGCTTCACGCCGGCGACGACACGCCCGACTTCGCCACGCTTGCACAGTCGGTCAGCGATCAGGTTGTCCAGGACCGCCGCCACCTTCACGCGAACCCCGAGCTGTCGCTCCGGGAATTCGAGACGCAAGAGTGGCTTCGGACACAACTTGCCGCGATTCCGGGAGTCGAGTTCATCGACGGTGAATGGGGAACCGGTTTGGTGGCACGGATGGAAGGCGGACGGCCGGGGCCGCTGGTTGGTTACCGCGCCGACATGGATGCGCTACCGATCACGGAAGCCACGGGTCTGCCGTACGCATCCACCCGGAAGGATTCGACGTCTCGGGGCGAGGTCGGCGTCATGCACGCCTGCGGGCACGACATCCACATGGCCGTCTTCCTCAACACGATCCGCGTCCTCTCCGGGGTCCGCGATCGCATGCCGGGCACGCTGCTGCTCATCGCCGAGCCGGGTGAGGAGATCGGCGCGGGTTCCTATCAACTTCTCGAGGCCGGCGTCTTCGACAACGCGAAACCGGACGCGATCTATGCGATCCACGATCATCCGTCCATTCTCGCCGGCCAGGTGTCCTACTGTCCGGGGCAATCGCAGGCGAACGTCGACGGCTTCCGGGTCACGATCAAGGGACGCGGCGGACACGGCGCGTATCCGCACAAGTCCATCGACCCGATCACCATCGCCTCTCGCATGGTGCTCGCATTCCAGAGCATCGTGGGACGAGAAATCAACCCGACGGGCGCCGCAGTGATCACGGTCGGCTCATTCCACGGCGGAACGAAATCAAACGTGATCCCCGATGAGGCCGTGCTGGAGGGAACCGTTCGAAGCCACACCGACGAGATCCGCCAGCAGCTCTACGAAGCGATTCTGCGGACGGCGAACGGGATCTCGGAGGCGGCCGGCGCACCTGAGCCCGAGATCGAGTACGGGTTCGGAACGCCGGCGCTCAAGAACGATCTCGAGCTGGTTGAGGAGACGCTGCCCGTGCTGAGAGCGATCGTGGGCGATGAGAACACGATTCAGTACACACCCACGATGGGAGGCGAGGACTTCTCCCGCTTCGCGGCGGAAGTACCGGGTTTTCTCTTCCGATTGGGCGTCGGCCGGCCGGATCGCGAGATGGCGCTCCACAACGCGGAATTCGACCCGGACGAAAGCGCGCTGCCGCTCGGTGTCCGCATCATGTGCGAGGTGATCTGGTCCTACATGGAGCGGCACTCCGAAGGCTAGAACCGCGGGCCTGATACGTCGGGTCGACTCATGATATGATCCGGTAGGAGATGATCGAACAGAGCGCTGTCGGGGACCGCTGCGGGAGGACATCATGAGAAGGGCTTCGGGAACCTCTGCGCTCTTCGCCTCGATCCTCGGCTTGGCCACGGCACGCGCCGAGTTCGTCGAAGTCACCGAAGCCGCATTCGGCGTACAGCCGTGGGAAATCGGTGGCTGGGCCGGCGCCTACTGGCCGGACGTCAACGACGACGGATGGCCCGACATCCACGTCAGCACGAACTATCTTCACATCAACAACACCGACGGCACCTTCACCCTCGTTGACACGGCGGGTCTCGACGTAGAGGGCTCTTCGTCCGCCTACCGCGCGTCATGGGCCGACGCCGACAACGACGGCGACCTCGACTGCGTTCAGTCCTGCTACTCGAGTTCGAGCGCGGTCGACTCATTCAAGGCGTACTACTACGAGTGCGACGGACCTCCGGATTTCAACTATACGCGGCACACCTACTATGAGATTCCCGTCAACACGCGAACCGGACAGCCCCTCTTCGTGGATGGCGACGGGGACGGCTTCACCGAAATCTATCAGGCCACGTTCGGAAACTGGGATCCGTATGGTCGCACCTTCGACCGCTATTTCGACGCGGACGGCGGAGAGACCTGGGACGACGTGACGATCTCTCGCTTCCCGGAACTGGCCGATCCCCTCTACGAGCGTCACTCACGCGGTGTCGTCGCGTGCGATTACGACGACGACCGAGACATCGACATATTCGTTCCCGTCTACGGTGTTGATTGGGCCGACCCGAGCTGGGAGAACCTGCTGTGGCAGAACGACGGAACGGGGACCTTCGTCGACGTCGCCGCGGAGGCCGGCGTCGCGATCGAGCCGCACGGACTCTATGGTGTCGGCCTGGCGAGCGGCGCGTCGTGGGGAGACTACGACAACGACGGCGATTTCGATCTCGCCGTCGCGAACATCCACGGGTGGGTCGCGTTGTTCCGCAATGACGGGGACGGGACGTTCACCAACGTGACGAACGGTTCCGGACTCTTCACGAGCAACCAGGAATGGCACAACACCGCCTGGGTCGATGTCGACAACGACGCCGATCTCGATCTCTTCTGCTCACAGTGGTACGGACGCTCGGCGTTCATCTTCGAGAATGAGGGCCCGGAAGTGATCGGACACTTCAGGATGGCCAATGCCGACTTCGGACTCGACCACGCGACGGTCTTCCGCGGCGTCGAGAGCGGCATCGGAGCCGCCGACTACGATCGCGACGGCGACATGGACCTCTTCTACGACGGTGGCGGTGACGGGTTCCAGGGGAAGCATCTCTTCCGGAACGAGCTCGATCCCGGGAGCGCGGACAACCACTGGCTGGTTGTTCACTTGGTCGGCGACGGCACGAGCTGCGCGACGACACCGGCCGGCGCGAGGATCCGGATCGAATACCCGGACGACCGATCCGGAATCCGTCAGGTGGAGACGACCTCGGCCGACCAGACGATGCACATGCAGTCCGTCCATTTTGGTCTTGCGGCCCATGACTCCCTGGACCGCATCTCGGTGAGCTGGCCGTGCGGGCTGAACGAATACTGGACCTGGCAAGATCTCGGTGAGGTGATGGATCAGTGGATAACGCTGGCGGAAGGGAGCGGCACCGAGATCATCGCCGTTGGCGATCCCATCAGGATGCCCCCGCCGGGTCTCGCGGTCGAAAGCCTCACGCCCAATCCGGCCGCGCGTTCGGTCACCCTGCGGATGAGCGTGCCGCGAGACGGCGCGACCGACATCGAGATCTTCGATGTGAGGGGACGGCTCGTACATCGGGAGAGGCGAAACATAGCCTCTCCGGGCCGCGTGTCGGCGATCGTGGATGTCGCGGCGCTGCCGCCCGGCGTCTATGGCGTGAAGGTGTCGCAGGCGGGGGCCGCGTCGCTCGCCACCAAGCTCGTCCTGAGTCGCTGAAGATCGTCGCGACCGGCAGCGCATCGCCCGCGATAGAGACCACGCCCCCCCAGTCGAATGCCTCCGGCGCAGGCCCCGCGGGTCGGGCGCACGGCGGGGAAGCCGCTTCATGCCCCCTCGGCGCCCGGCGACCGCTCACAACGGGGCCGGCGAGGGCATGCGGATGCGGTCGAGCCGAGCGGAAGGCGTGCGCGGGGTGAATCGCCGTTCGGAAGCCGACGCCGCCGATAAGAATCGTAGCTATTGATCAAGACGCCATCAGCGATTAACATCTTTCGCTCAAATCCTCAGGCCTCGAAATGCACGCGAAACCCATGAAACAGGACGAGGAGCGACCATGATCGAAGTGAGAGGTGTTTCCAAGTCGTACGGAAGCACGGTCGCGCTCGACAACGTCTCGTTCGGCGTCGAGCGAAATCAGATCCTGGGCTTTCTGGGACCGAACGGGGCGGGCAAAAGCACGGCAATGAAAATCATCACCACGTTTCTTTCGCCTGACGCAGGAAGCGTGAGCGTGGATGGGATCGACGTCGTCAAAGACCCGCTCGCGGTACGAAACCGCATCGGCTACCTCCCGGAAACGGCCCCCCTTTACGATGACATGAGAACGGTGGACTACCTGACCTTCGTCGCGAAGGCCAGGGGACTGCGTGGGGAGAACCTCACGAAGCGGCTGGATTGGATCTACGACGCCGCGAGCATCCGCGACGTTCTCTACAAGACCGTGAGCGCCCTTTCGAGAGGGTTCCGGCAACGTGTCGGCCTCGCGCAGGCGCTCGTCCACGACCCTGACGTTCTTGTTCTCGATGAACCCACGACGGGGCTCGATCCCCGCCAGATCATCGACATCCGCAACCTCATCAGAGACCTGGCGTCATCGAAGACCATCATCTTCTCCACCCACATCCTTGCCGAGGTCCACGCCGTCACGAACCGCATCGCGATCATCAACGAGGCACAGATCGTCGCGGACGGCCAGGTGGACCAGCTCTGCGGAAACGCGAAGAAGTCCAATCGGGTAGTGGTAGAACTCGCCTCTTCCGACGACGCCGCGGACGCTCTGAAGAGCATCCAGGGCGTCGAAGGCGTGGAAGCGCGGGACGTCGGTGAGGGCGCCCACCGCGTCATCACCGTGACGGCGGCACTCGATCGGGACGTTCGGCGAGATATCAACGAGATGGCCCGCTCGAAAGGATGGGATCTCCTGGAGCTTCGCTCGGAGGTGCCGACCCTCGAAGAGGCCTTCATCGAATTGACGGGAAGGGAGGTCGCGCACTCATGAGTTCGGTCAATGTTGTCTTCAAGCGCGAATTCGCGGCCTATTTCAACTCCCCCATCGCCTACGTATTCATCATCGTCTTTCTGTTGCTGACGGGCGGTTTCTTTGTGAACGGGGTGTTTCTTTCGGGCGCGGCGGACATGCGGGACTTTTTCGGCAGTCTGCCGCTCTTTTTGATCTTCTTCATTCCCGCGGTCACGATGCGGCTCTGGGCCGAAGAGCAGCGACTCGGGACGTTCGAACTGCTCATGACGCTTCCGATGAAGCGCCTCGATCTCGTGCTCGGCAAGTATTTCGCCGGGTTGGTCTTCTACCTCATCGCGCTGGCCACGACGATCACGATCCCGATTACGCTCGCGTGGCTGGGCAATCCCGACTTCGGCGCGATCATCTGCGGCTACATCGGCTCAGCGCTACTCGGCGGGCTGTACCTGGCCATCGGGATCTTCGTCTCGGGACTCTTCCGGGACCAGATCACAGCGTTCGTTCTCACGCTTCTCGTCTGCTTTTTCTTCTTTCTCGTAGGACAACCGTTCTTCGCGGTGCTCCTAGACGGCTGGATCTCCGGCCTGGGCTCGTTCCTCCAGGAGAGTTTCGGTGTGATCAAGCATTTCGACGGCATCCAACGTGGCGTCATCGGCGTGGACAACATCGTCTACTTCGTTGCGTTCTCTGCCGTCTTTCTTCTGCTGAACACCTACTCCCTCGAGGGACGGAAGTACTAGGAGGCGACGATGGCATCGAAGAAGCTGAACTTCGGAACCGGACTCGCCCTCGGCGCGGTGTTGCTGCTTGGAATCACGATCTTCCTGGTCAACATCGTTTCGAACATGGGTCTGAGTCGGTTCGACTTCACGGCCGACAAGGTCTACACGGTCTCCGACGGGGCCAAGAACATCATGGCGGCCCTCGACGTGCCCGTGCATATCAAATACTACGTCACGCCCAAGGATGAGATGCCGGCCGGGCTCAAGACGTTGCAGCAGGAGATCGTCGACAAGCTCCAGGAGCTTTCGATCGCATCCGGCGGATTCCTCGAGTATCAGGTGGTCAATCCAAAGGAAACGGAAGAGCTCGAAGAGACGCTCATCTCAAAGGGAGTCAGACCGTTTCAGGTTCAGAGCGTCGAGCGGGACGCGGTCGCGCTGAAGCTCGTCTACTCGGCTATCTCAATCGGATACAAGGACAAGCCTGAAGAGGTCATCCCGCAGCTTCTGCCGGAGACACTCGCCAACTTCGAGTACGCGCTACTCACCAGCGTCATGAAGATCACGCGTGACGAAGCGCCGGTCGTCGCCATCTACAGCACGAAGGAGCCGATGGATCCCGAGATGGCCCGCATGTACATGCAGATGGGTCAGGGAATGCCGGAACCCACGGACAACTTCAGGATAGTCGGTGAGCTGCTCCGAAATCAGGCCTACGACGTTCGAAACATCGAGAACACCAAGGACAACGTCATTCCGGGAGAAGCGAAGACGTTGCTCGTTCTCGGACCGCGGGACCTCTCGGAGCGCCAGCGGTACGAGATCCATCAGGTTCTCAGACGGGGCGGGAACGTCATCATCGCGGCACAGGCCACGTCCTACAACTACAACCCCGGCCAGCGTGGCGGCGTGACGATCAGCGCCCGCCCGCAGACGCTGGGCGTCAACGAACTTCTCACCGCCTACGGTATCCGCATCGATGATCGGATGCTGATGGACAAGCAGATGGCGACGCTCGCGATCCCGCGGACGCAGCAGTTCGGCGTCTTCCGCATGCAGGTCTCCGAACCCGTGCAGGCGCCGATGCAGATCCGTGTGATGGGTGACGGGGTCAATCACGACCTGCCGATCACGGCCGGCGTGCCGGAGCTGCTCTATCTCTGGGGCACCCAACTGATCGTTGATGAAGAAGGCATCGGTGAGAAAGGCCTGCAGGTCACGCCGATCCTCAGGGCCAGCGAGAACACCTGGGTCGGCGAGAAGAAAAGCGGCACGATCACCGCGGCCGACATGAGCCCCGAGGGCGTCGAAATGCTCGACCGGCCGCTTCTGGCCGTCCTCATCGAGGGCACCTTTCCGGACCCGTGGGCGGACTCCGATATCCCCGAATGGCCGGCGCCGCCGGACACGACCGGGGCCGAGGACGCCGTGACGGAAAGCGTCGACGCGACGGCCGCCGAGCCCCTTCCCGGCCGCCTGCTCGTGATCGGATGCGCGAAGATGTTCGAGGACATGTTGCTCGAGCAGTCGGCCCACTCGCTCTTCGCGCTCAACTCGGTCGACGCGCTGACACTCGGAAATGATCTCATCAGCATTCGCGCGAAGGTGCATGAACGCCGGACGTTCGGTGAGGTTTCCGACGGAAAGAAGCTGACGTTCCGACTGATCAACGTCGCGCTGATGCCGCTCGCGGTCATCGTTTTCGGTTTGATGCGGCACGCCGTTCGCCGGCGGGAGTCGGACGAGTACACCGCACGTTTCGGTGCTCGTAAGGGAGGGAACCTGCGATGACAGGGATGAAGCGAACACTCATCATTCTCGCCGCCATCTTCGTGGTTCTGCTCGTCCTCTCCCAGGTCACGTCCCGGCGGCGCTTGGCCACGACCGAGGGGGGCGGATTCGTCGAAATCATTCCCGCGACGATCGACGCGGGTGAGATCGAGAGCCTTCGTGGCTGGCTGGGTTCGGCGCCGGACACGCTGGTGGAGATCAAGCGTTCCGGTGACGGTTGGATCGTTGCGTCTCTTTACGGCTGGCCGGCTCAGGAAAACCGCGTGACCCAGCTCCTGGAGGACGCGGTCGGACTCTCGGGAGAGATACGATCCTCGAACGAAGACGTGCTCAAGGACTACGAGATCGACGACGAGAACGGCTTTCACCTCGTCGGCCGGCGTACCGGCGGCTCCGAACTCTTCCACGTCATCTTGGGCAAGAGCTCCCCCCGCGGCGGCTCATTCGTCCGCACAGCGGGGTCCAACGACGTCTACGCGGTCTCCGAGTCGTTCCGGTCGAGCTTCGGTCTGTTCGGCGATGTCCCGTCGCCTCCGGAGAGCAATCGCTGGGCGAACAGGGAGGTCTTGAACGTCGATCGAAACGACGTCGATAAGGTCGTGCTGACCATGCCTGACGAGACGGTCGTTCTCGAGAAGCTGTTCGAGACCCCGGAGGAGGAAGGCGCCTCCCCCGATCGCGCGTCCTGGACCTGGTTGGCGGACGAGACGGGCGAGATCGACAAGACCAAAGCTGATCGTGTACTGAATTCCTTCTGTCGACTCCACGCGGCCGAGGTCCTCGATCCCGCGGGGATCGACACGCTCGGGCTGGGGGATGATGCCGCCCATATCGGAGAGCTCACCCTGTCGGACGGGAGCGTCGAGCGGCTGATCTTCGGTGGAACGAACGAAGCCACCAAGAAGGTCTACTTCGCGAAGGACGGCGGCATGCCCGCGACCATCCATCAGACCACCGTCGATCGGATGTTCGTCGCCCGATCCGAGCTGAGCCCCGACGTGAAAGAGGAGCCGGCGGAAGGCGGCGCAGAGGAAGACGACTAGCCGGCGTCGTCATCGACATGGCAGGAACATGCGCGTCATCCGTATGGATGGCGCGTTTTCATCTTCCCGCAGATTCCTTCTCGCCGTACCGATACTTCGTCGTTGGCCGAAGCATCCCGGCACGATAGAATAGATGTGACCATCTGGCGACAACCTCACATACGGGAGGGATGCGATGCCAGTGACCATCAGAGGCGTGGATTACTTCTACGCAACGGTGAAAGATAGGCCCGGAGAAGCCTACCGGTTTCTCTCCCAGCTCAGCACTGAGAACGTAAACCTCCTCGTCTTCAGCGCCGTCCCTCTTGGCCCCGAGCACACACAGCTCGTCCTCTTTCCAGAGAGCATCGAGCAACTCGCCCGCGCCGCCGAGCGCACGGGCCTGGTGCTGACCGGGCCACAGCGGGCGATACTGATCCAGGGTGATGATCATCTCGGCGAGCTCGCGAGCATCCATCAGAAGCTGAGCGATGCCCGAATCAACGTGTACGCTTCCAGTGGGGTGACCGACGGTCGTGGTGGATACGGGTACGTGCTCTATATCCGCCCGGAAGACTTCGATAACGCCGCGCGTCTCTTGGAACTGTAGGCACGGGCAGACCCTTGGGCCGACCGGCCACGGCCTCGAACTAATCCAAGTTCAGCTATTACTTGCGGAAACACCCCGATTCCCGTCATCATATTGATATCCACAGGCATGGAAACGTCCGCCGCTTCTGCCGCGCGGTGAGGACGACGAGACGATCACGCAGCCGGTTGGCGTGCTTCGGTGATCTCGCAACTGCGTGCGACCAAACGGAGGGTCCATGCCGACCCACGAGAACGACGGAGAGAGCGAATCGCGAGTTCGGGAATCCGCTGAACGTCTGCAGGTAGGACAGCGGGTCGGGCGATTCGAAATCCACGAGCTCATCGGCCGGGGTGGAATGGGTGAGGTCTACAAAGCCTGGGACCCCACGGTCGAGCGGTGGATCGCAATGAAGCGCGTCATTTGCGATCCCGATGACGAAGACAGCCACCGTCGCCTTCTGGAAGAAGTGCGCGCCGCCGCTACCATCGAGCACCCCGCCGTCGTCTCCATTCATGACGTCGTCGAAGGTGATCACGAGGCGTTCATCATCGAGGAGCTGGCCGCGGGCACCCGTCTGCGCGATCGCCTGAGCGATTCGTATCAGCTCGCCGATTTCTACACATTCGCCGACGAATGCGTCGGTGCCCTCATCGCCGCCGCCGAGAGAGGCACGGTCCACTGCGATCTGAAGCCAGAGAACATCATGGTCACTGATGGCGGCCGGCCGCGGATTCTGGACTTCGGGCTCGCCTGCCGCGTCATGCCGAAGCAGTCGGATGTCACCATCTCGAAAGACCCAACCGTTTCACTCGAGACGTTCAAGCCGCGGGGCGGAACCCCCGCTTACATGGCACCTGAAGTCATAACGGGAGACAGGCTCGATTCACGCGCTGACATCTTCTCTCTAGGAGTGGTCTTCTACGAGATGCTGACGTCAAGATGTCCGTTCCGTCGACCAACGACCACGGCGACGCTCGCGAGCGTACTCGGGGATGACCCCCCACCACCCAGCAGCCTGAACCCATCGGTCCCCAAAGATCTTGATACGCTCATCCTGCGCATGCTCGCAAAAGACCCGTCCCGCCGTCAGTCAAGTCCACAGGCTCTGATGGAGGATATCGAGCGGTCCAAACGACACTACGAAGCCTACGGACTGCGGCTCCCGATCTGGGAACGCATGGCGCGGGCGCGCGGGGCCAGAGTCGTCGGTGCCGCGCTCATCCTCTTGCTCTCGGTTGTCGCCGTCCGACTGGCAACCAAAGGCCCCCGGTCGGCGGGCGCGTCGACGCCGTACGTCATGGTCGCCCCGTTCATGTGTCTGCCGGCGGATACCGATCTCGATGTCTTCGCCGCGGGGCTCCTTGACGCGGTGCAGACGCGTCTATCGAATCTTGGTGGGATCTATCTGGTCAGCGCGGATTCGAAGATCGGCGCCACGATCGCGCTCGAAGGATCAGTACAGGAACATGGGAAGGAGTTGAGAATCTCGTACCGCATCGTGGAGAAGAGTCAGGGGCGGACCCTCGCCGGGGGCGTCACGGAGGGCTCCCGCGAAGATCTTTTCACGTTGCAGGACGAGGTGACGATGGAGATCGCCGCGTCACTCAGCGAGACGTTCGGCCTCGATCCCGAGCTGGACGCGAATCCGCCGACGACGCGGGACGTGCTGGCATATGACCTGTACCTGAGGGGCCGCGGCTATCTCCGCCGGTATGAGACGACCCGAAACATCGAGATGGCGATCGAACTCTTCACCAACGCCATAGGTCGCGATCCGCAGTTTGCTCAGGCCCACGCGGGTCTCGCCAGCGCCTACTGGAGGCTTTACGAGGAAAGCAAGGCGCCGAAATGGGCACATGAGGCGGAGGCCGCGTCACGGACCGCGCTCGACATCGGGGCGTATCTCGATGAGGTTCGAATCACGCTGGGGACCATCTATCACGGAACCGGTCGCTTCGAACTGGCGGAGCGCGAGTTCCGCGCGATCATCGCGACAGGCCGGGGCGGTGATGAAGCGCATCTCGGGCTCGCCCGGGCGCAGGAGGCAATGGGCGACATCGACGGGGCGGCACTGAGCTACCGTCGCGCCATCAACGCTCGGCCCGACTACTGGGCCAACTGGAGCGCCCTCGGTCAGCACTACCACTGCCACGGCCAAATCGATGAGGCACGTGAGTGCTTCGAAAGGGTCATCGCGCTCACACCGAACAACTCGAGCGCCTACTCCGATCTGGGCGGTATGCTCGTTCTCCAGCGAGAGATCGAGGCCGCCATCGACGCTTTCGAGACTTCTCGCGGCCTGGCATCGAACTACCGGGCGTTCGCGAACCTCGGAGTTCTCTACTCATTCGAAGGACGATTTGCGGATGCGGTGGAGATGTTTGAGCAGGCCCTGTTGCTGAACGACAAAGACTATCGAGTGTGGGCGAACCTGGGGCTCGCGTATCGTCTACTCCCGGATTCGGCGGCGGAATCCGACAGCGCCTATCGGCGCGCGATCGAAGTCGCCGAGCCGCGACTGACGGTCAATCCGAACGATCCGCAGCTACATGCCGCGCTCGCCCAGTTCTACATGCAGCTGGACGAGCCGATCCGGGCACGTCACCTCGTGGAGCGCGCGCTGGAGTTGTCGCCGGAGAACACGACCGTGCTCGTCGACGCGGCAGGTGTCTTCGCGGGCCTGGACGATGAGAATCGCGTGCTCGAGCTGCTCCGGAAGGCAATCGAGCTCGGATACCCGCTGGAAGCGATCGCGCAGCAACCGACATTCGAGGATCTGGTGCCGCATCTGGAGGCCGCCGACGGCGGGTCGGCGGCGGACAGCGCGGGAGGGGTAGGATCATGAGAGCTGAGAGACACCGCCGCGCCGGAGCGATAGCGTTTCCGGATACGGCATTCTCGTGATTGAGCCGCTGAGCGTTGAATGTACCCACGAACATGGAGGCGTGAGCGCAATGGCATCTCTATCGGGTGATCCAGGAGGCTACTCGGGATACAGTTCATCCGTCACGATCGAGCTGGACGTCCGCGCACCGAATCCCGGGTTGACGAAGATCAAGATCTCCTCGCGCGGCACCATCACGTGGAAGATCAATGAAGGTATAGGGCTTCTCGTCTTCGACCCGTCGAAGGAGATTCCCGTGGACCTTCCCCAGAGTCACAAATTCACAGAGAGCAACCCCGCCCAGGCAAACGTCGTTGCATCACCCGGGGAAGAACACACGCACTTCGTTTGCTGCTGGTACGACGACAACGGCATCAGGAAGGATCACGGCGGGACGTTCATGCTGGTTATCGGGCCCTGAGTCGTCGCGCGCGTGCGCAGACAATCGGCGGTTGGGGGCTAACGATCCGTGAGGAGGGTTCCACCCTTATAGAATAGGATCATGCCGCCGATCTGCACCACGTGATAGATGTCGTTGTGGTTGAAGTGCTGGTGGAACCCGAGGCCGCTCATCTGGATCCCCGCCGCGGCAAATGATACGAGCACGCCGCCGATGATCCACGGGGCGTTCCGGGCCCTGTGTTTGAACCCGGCGTATATCTGCACAACGAGCAACGCGATCAACGTAGGGGTGTAGTCGTAGATCACGTAGATGAACTCGTTGTGTGAGGCCGCCCAAACCGCGAAGAGGGCCAGCTTCGCGACGAGTAGTCCCATCACCCACCGCCGCGTCACACGCCCGGCGGTTGCCGCGGCCATTGCGGCGAGCAGGCCGAAGCCCGCCAAGCCGATCGACAGCATCGTGATCTTCCACAGAACCGTCGCTGCGACATCGCCGAGGTGCGTGACGAAGCCGTGATAGGTCCCGCCGGCGAATGCGGCGACCGTCAACGCGGCGAAGGCGAAGGCCCACCATACGACCGACGTCCGTCGTGTGCGGCGACCGAGTGCAAGGAGTCTGGCACCCAGCCAGAGAGTGACCGCACCCAGGAGATAGTCGGTGACGAGAGTCATCGGTTCGGTGATCTGCACGCGTTACTCTTTTCAAAAGCGTTCGTTTCAGAAATCCAACCGATCCGATTCCGCAGGATCGGTTGGTCGGCCTCCGATTGCAGGATAGAATGGGACGTAGCGAGAAGCGACTCAAGCACGACCTTAGCGCAGAGACGGAAAGGACATTTCCATGGAAAAGACCGTTACGCTCAAGGACGGCACGGATGTCGTCATCCGGCCGATGCTGCGCGAGGACTTCGAGCGGTCCTTTGCCTTCTTCCAGACCCTCCCCCCTGACGACCGGACCTTCCTGCGAACCGATGTGACGCGCAGAGACCGCGTCGAGAGGCGGACCAATGACATCAGCTCAGGTATCAAGAAAGGCATCATCGCCCTGAGCGGAGACGACATCGTCGCAGACGGCGTGCTCGAGCTCGAGGGGCACGAGTGGAAAGAGCACGTCGGCGAGATCCGCCTGTTCGTCGCGCGGTCCCACCAACGAAAAGGACTCGGTCTCCTCATGGCCCGCGAGCTGTACGGAATAGCTGCCAGCGTACGCGTGGACGAAATCGTCGTGAAGATGATGCGCCCCCAAACGGCCGCCCGGCGGATCTTCCGCCATCTCGGCTTCCACGAGGAAATCGTTCTCCCCGACTACGTGAAAGATCTCACGGGGACGAAGCAGGACCTCATCGTGATGCGCTGCGCCCTCGAGGAGCTCTGGAAGGAGATGGAGAACTACCTCGCCGACTCCGATTGGCAGCGAGCGCGATAGCTCGACCGCGATCTAGACCCGCTTTCTCGTGGGGCTGAGGGCGAACTGTGCTATTCTTATAGGGTTAACCTGGTTTTCAGTCCCCCCACACACAGACAGGCAGCACACATATGAGCAAGTCAGGCATCGCGGCGTTTTCCATTCTGATCCTCGCCCTTGCCTCTCCGTTGGCCGCGGGAGAGCGTGGAACGGTCATCGAGGATTTCGAGTCGGGCAGTGTGGTTCTGGACAGCTATCCGGACCAGGACCAGGAGCCGGGCTCCTGGGAGGTGACATCCCAGAACACTCACGGCGGTTCTGCCTATGCGCTCCGGATCTACGGCAACAGCTGGAAGACGCAGGACATCACCGCCGTCGAGGTCGCGGACTCGACCGTGTGGCAGGTCGCCGTCTACGCCGAACGCCTGGGGGAAATGCAGGCCTTCGGTGTGAGTGACGGCACCAATGAACTCCTCTACACCTTTTCCGGTGGACAGCTTCCCGAGGGCACCCAGTGGTGGACGGTTTACCAAGGCGCGTTTCCGCTCGACGAGTGGTATGCGTATCTCTTGCCGATCGGTGAAGATTGGTTCGCGACGTATGGCTATCATCCAACGATAACGAAGCTCATCTACGTGAACGATGACGACGGAGGCGGACAAAACGGCACAACCGTCTACGATGAGATCGTTGACGTAACGGATGACCTCCCGATCGCGCCCACCGCTGAAATCCTACACAGCGTCGAGAGGACGCAGCGCGTGGCGAAGAATCTCTTCCGTGTCGGCATCCAGTTCTTCGGAGAGGTAACGGATCCGGACTCCGAGACCCATCAGTTCTCGTGGGACTTCGGAGACAGCAGCTTCAGCGACGAGCAGAACCCGCTTCATGAATTCCTTGCCGAGGCGAACTACACCTTCACAGTTTCATTGACGGTCACGGACGACGATGCTCTGGCCGGCCGGGACACGGTCCAGGTTACCGTCGAACCGGGCGAGGGCGACTTGCCGTTCACGATGAACTTCGTCGGCGACATCATGTATGCGCGGTCTTACGAGTCGAACGGCGGGATCATCGATCAATATGGAGTCGATGCCATCTTCGAGCCGACGATGTCCATCCTCGGGGACGCCGCCGACGTGAGCGTCTGCAATCTCGAGTGCCCCTTCACGGACCGCGGAGCACCGCATCCGACGAAGAGCGTCGTCTTTCGCGCGCGGCCCGAGAACATCATCGGCGTCTACAACGCCGGCATCGACATCGCGGATCTCGGCAACAACCACATCATCGACTACGGCGAGCCCGGCATGCTCCAGACAATGGAGCTTCTCGACTCGCTCGATATCCGCTACTCCGGTGCAGGGACAAACGACTACTTCGCGCTGCAACCGACCTTCTGGACCGAAGAAGGCGTACGTGTCGCGCTCCTGGGCATGAGCAACCGAACGGGGCGCCAGTGGAATTACCAGCCGTTCCTCGACGCAGGCGCCAACAAGCCCGGCTTCGCCTACGTCGTGCCCAAGAACCTCGAAGAGGCGCTCGAATATACTGACGGCGTTGCCGACGTCGTCATCCTGCAGCTGCACAGCGGACCCGAATACCAGACCGCGCCTCCGGAGCGGGGACTTCCCGGCGAACTCTCACCGGCGAACGCGGACGGGTTGGATTCTCCCCCTCCGGTCGAAGCTGTCACGATCAGTCCGGATGACCCGGACTTCCACTTCCGGAACGAGCCGACCCCCGGCGATCGCGAGCTACGTCGTATGGCCCTCGATATGGGCTACGACATCGTGATCAACCATCATCCGCACGTGCTGCAGGGGTTCGAAGTCCACGACGGCAAGCTGATCGCGCACAGCCTGGGGAACTTCATCTTCGATCTCTACTATCCCGAGACCATGCCCACGATCGTCTTGACCCTCGAAATCGACAAGACCGGGATCGTCGGAACCACCTTCGTTCCCGCGTGGATCGACGACTACATCACGCAGCCGGCGACGGGGCAGCTGGGTCGCGAAATACTCGATCGAATGGCAGACTACTCGCGGCCGATGAACGCGCTCGTCGCGGTTGACACCGAAACAAGTGTCGCGCGGATCTATCTGAGTCGCGACGATGCCGATTCGACCATCACGCCCTCTGAGGCCACGGTTCCTCTGCAGGAACAGGACGGCATGTGGGTCTCTCCTCCGATCGCTTTGAACGGAGCGGGAAGTCTCTCGCGTCTGGTCTCGGTGACCGGGGACGGTCTCACCGATGTCGAAGTGAGCTATGGACGGGAGATCCTATGGCACGGGGGCTTCGAGCCGGAAGGAGCCACGTTCTGGGACGTGAACACGTCGGATGAGTGGCTCGACGACACCGAATTCTACCGCGGAACGCGCTCTCTCGCGCTGCGGCGCGACGACAGCGACAACGGAGCGACCGGAACGGACCTCGAGAAACACCTGCCATGCGATCCCGAAAAACGGCACTCGTTTGCCGGATACATGAAGGCCGACAACGCGGCCGACGCCGTCGTCATGGCGCGCTTCTATGACGGCCGCTCCTCAGGTTCTCCCATCAGCAGCACGGATATCGGACCACGCTTCACCGGAAGCCAGGACTGGTTCCATCAGTGGATGGATCTGGATACGCCGGGTGACGCCGACTACTTCGAGGTTCGGTGCAGTAACGACGCTCCGAACAACGGCACCGGCTATGCCTGGTTCGACGAGCTCGCGTTCATCGAGTGGGGACCTTGGGTCGATGGCGGCGCACCGGTTTCCGTGGGCTCACCCAACAACTACCGCTTCGTTCAGATTCGCACCCCGAACCCGGGCGTAGCGAGCGTGACCGTCGCGTATGAGGAGACCGACTACGATAAGGCGCCGGTCGTCGCGGCGGGAGGCACGCGCGTCGTCGACGCGGGATCACTCGTGCGAAACGCCCCGAATCCGTTCAGTCCGCGTACGCGAATCACGCTGTGGGTCCCGGCCGGAGATCGTCCGGTTCCCGCGACGCTCGCGGTGTACGACGTTCGGGGACGCAAAGTAGCGACGCTCTTCGACGGGATCCTTCCCGGCGGCATCCGGCGCGACTTCATGTGGGACGGACGCGACGCCAGCGGCCACCGGTTGTCGAGCGGTGTCTACTTCTCACGCGCGACCGTGGGATCGGAAACGCACAGCGGGAAGATGCTACTGATCAGATAGGGGTTCCCAGAGCGCGATATGGGTCGACCGACCGTCTCCGGCTTGCGTGAATCGCCCGCCGACCACGATGGCGTTTCCGGAGATCGTCAACGCATTGACGCGGTCATCGAGGCCGGCCCCGAACACGGACCAAGCGGTTCCATCCCATCGCGCCAACCGACGTGCTTCTACGCCGCCAATCCGCACGAACGATCCCCCGACGATCAGATCGCCGGAGCGCTCCTGGATGGCGTTTACCAGCGAGCGGTTTCGGCCCAAGGGTGGTTCCGGTTGGGTGTCGAGGCCCAACCATGATGTGCCGTCCCAGATGGCCACGCATTCCGCCCGCGTGCCCCCGGCCGTTCTGAATGGGCCTCCAAAGGCTACCCCATCCCCGAACGGCGCGATCGTGAAGGCGGGCGCGTCGAGACCGGAGCCGAGCGCCCGCCAGCTCGAACCGTCCCAGACCGCGACGTTTTTCGCGGATAGGTTCCCGACCTGCTCGAACTCACCACCGACGACGAGCTCGCCACCGACCGATGCGAGCGCGTAGACACCTCCGTTCGGGGCCTCGCCGATGTACTCCCATCGCGATCCATTCCATCGGGCCAACGTCCCACGCCCCACACAGCCTCCGTTTGCGACGTCACCATCTCCTTCGCGCGTCGCCCTCCCGAAAGTCCCGCCCGCGACGATGTCGCCGCGATGAACGGCAAGGGCCAAGACGGTTCCATCGAGCCCTCGGCCCAGGGCATTCCAGCGGGAGCCGTCCCACGAGGCCACGTGATTGACCACCACGCCATCGGCCTCTGTGAAGCGTCCCCCCACGACGAGACGGTCGTCGTGCAGCACCATTGACCAGATCGTGGCGTTCGTCCCCAACCCAAGAGACTCCCACGCGGACCCGGTCCACCTGGCGACGTTGTTCACGGCGACCGCGCCGGCCCGAGAGAAGGATCCCGCCGCGAAGAACGCACCCTCATCGACTCCGTCGGCCAGCACACTGTGGACGCGACCGTTCAGACCCTGTCCGCCACCCGGTGCGTTCCACGCGCCGCCCTCCCGCTGGGCGATGAATTCGGCGGGGCGGCCGTCGACCTGAGTGAAATCGCCGACGATGATGAGCCGGCCGTCCGCGTCACCCATCCCGATAACGGCGCCGTCGATGCCATCGATCACCGGCATCCAGCGATCGCGTCTCCACTCCGCCAAGTGCGGGACGCCGAGCTGCCCGGAACGTGTGAACCATCCGCCCGCATACAACCGCTCATCGACCGAGACGAGCGCACGTACCTCGTCGCTGAAGCCGGCGCCCATCGCGTGCCATTGCCTGCCATCCCATCGCGCAACACCGATCGCGGCACGTCGTCCCGCCGTCCCAAAGGCTCCGCCCGCGACGACATCGTCTCCATGAACGACGAGCGCACGAACGGGTCCGTCAAGGCCCTCGCTCAAAGGCTCCCAGACCTCCCCGTCGAAAACCGTCACGTGACGCGCGCTGATGACGCCCGCATCACCGCCGGCTGAAATGTCGACCTCCGTGAAGAGCCCGCCGACGACCAGCCGGCCTTCGTAAACGGCAAGCGCGCGAACGGGCGCGTTCACACCGCCGGCGATCGGCCGCCACACCGAGCCATCCCACGCGGCGAGATGGCCGGCTTGAGGGTGAAGCTCCTCCTCCTGACCTCCACCTAGAATGGAGGTGCCACCCGCAATGAGCCGCCCGTCGAAGACGGCCAGCGCCTCGACAGCGCCGTCGAGCCCGTTGCCGATCGCGACCCAGCGCGCACCCTCCCAGCGGGCGACGCCTCGGCACCGCTCACCTCCCGCCACTGTGAAGCCCCCGGCGGCGACGACGTTGCCCTCATAGAGCGCGAGCGCCGACACGATCCCGTTGGTCCCACCGCCCAGTGACCGCCAACGATTGCCGTCCCAGCGGGCGATATGGTTGACGCGCTCGCTGCCGGCCCAGCGAAACGTTCCACCGACAATGACCTCATCATCGACATGGATCACGGCTCTGGCTTGACCGCTCAGGCCCGGCGGCCCGAACGCGTCGGACCAGTTCGCGGAGGCCGTGGATTCGCCGGCCACCCAACCGCAAATGAGAACGATCATGATTGTGCGCATCATGTCGCCAGGATACTGGTCAGCATGAGAAGGCGCCACGATAAGCGGCATGCGGGGCGGCGGGCGGACGCGCGTGTTCGCGAGGGTCAAACCCGATCACGGATGCTACACTACGCGCTCCCACGGATGTGCGTGAGCGTTGACTCGAGGATGGAGATGAACGGGACGGCCAGTCGCCGCAGATTCCGCCGCAACGGATGGATCACCATCGGCCGGGCTCCGCTGCTGACCGCTCTCCTCGCACTGCTCGCCGCGTGCGGTGACTCGAGCCCGGATCCACCGCCGCTCCCAGACTCGGAACCCGCCCCGCAGCCGTTTCCCCCCTGGGTGCAGCGCGGTGTCGTCGGCACTTACGAACCGATAGGCGGCAGCTGGGCGATCAACCCAGCCGCCTATTCATATCGATACCACACTGCCTTCGATCGACTGTCGGTCTATGCGGCCGACCGAACGCGCTGCGATGCCGTCCGGATCACGCAACCCGCCGACTACGGACCTCCATTCGACCGACAGAACAACGTCTTCGCGATCGTCGAGGCGGAGCTCTATGACCGAACCGACGACGACACCGAACACTACCGACACGATCGGCGTCGCAATCTGCTTCGCCCCGAGATCGTGGCCCGCATCAAGGCGGATTCGGCGCGACCGGAATCCTCCCCCGATGTAACCACCGATGGCAACCTCACCAGCCCCATCGACGGTGACCTCTGGGCATCGACCGCCGAACGCCAACCCCATTGGATTCAATACGACTTCTCACGTGAAGTTGCGTGGAACCAGCTCGTGATCTACTGGCCCATGCTCGAGCATCTGGGTCCCTGGCCGCGAGACATCAATGAGATCCAGGGTCTTCGCTCTCAGCGAATCGTCGTGCAGGCTCGCCGCGACGGCCAGTGGACGACGGTGCCGATCGAAGAGCAACGACCCGGCGCCCGACACGATGGACACTTTCTGAGACGGCTTCTCCGCCTCCCGGACGAGCCGGCGAGCCGTCTCTCCCATCTCGACGCCTTCGGCCGATGGCGCTTCACCGTGAAACGCGACCTCACACTTCATGCGGACGCAACCGAAACGGAGATTGAGGACGATTGGCAGATCGCGGTCCCGGAAGCGTCACCTGATCTTCTTCACCTCGCGGCGCGAGAGCTTTCGGAGTACCTCGAGAAGGCGATGGCGATCGGACCGATCGCGGTCGGCACATCCACGCATCCGCCGGTCACCAACGCGGAGCAGATGCGAAACACGATCACCATCGGGCTCCTGGACGACGCCCCGCCCGAATTCCGCGATGCGCTGACCGCTACCGAGAGAAAGCGACTGGATGACTACTGCAGCGGACCCGAGTCGTACGCGATTTTCGTGGGGCCCGATCGGATCTGGGCGATGGGCCGTGATGCCCTTGGCGCACGGTATGCCGCGTGCCGAATCGAGGAACACATGATGACGCGCGGCGCACCGTTCGTCTCACGCGGCCTCGAAGTCCGCCGGCCCGTCTTTCTCCCGCGCGCGGCGGCGGGCTACTCCTTCGGAACCGGCGGACCCGACGGACTCGGATTCCCCGATGCCTATCTTTCACTCATGGTTCACTACTACCTGGACGCGATCTATCTTTTCCAAGCGGGCGCGTATCTCGACGTGACCGGCGTGGTCGGCTCGAGCCTGGATCCGGTACTGAGTGGAGATCCAGAGAAGCGACGGCAGATCGCACGACTCATCTCACGTGCGTCCCGTCAGGGGCTCGGCGTCTACTGGTGCGTGACGCTACCCGGCTTCCTTCCGCCCGAGGTCTACTCCCGCCACCCCGGGATTCGCGGAGGGTGCCCCGAGCCGTACGTCATATGTCTCAGCACGGAAGAAGGACGCAGCTTCATTGAGGACGCTGCGCGGCGGATCGTCGAGCAGTTCCCCGGCCTCCGGGGCATCGTCGTTCTTCGGACGGAGATGAGCCACACGTGCGGGGGACGACAACGATGTGGCCGGTGTCGACGCGAGACCGATCCCGATCACGATCCGGTTCAGCGAATCTTCGAATGGACTGCCGCGGCGGCGCGCTCGATAAATCCCGATGTCGAGACCATCGCGTTCGACTGGCGGGGTGGCGGGATTCTCGCGCCCGACGAGCCCGGGCTGCCGGATGGGATCGACTACTGGATGCGTCCCGACCGCTTCGTATCGGGAACTCCCGAGAATGATATTCGAGACGTGGAGCCGCACGACGCGTTCACGACCCTCGTTCGTTCCCATCGTCCCGGGAGGCGCGTCTGGGTGGAGAGTCAGCTTTCCCATCCGTTCCCGTTCCACACGCAGCCGGAGATTCCCGTGGCCGATCTCTATTGGAGGAAGTGGCTCAGGCTTCGCGAGCTCACCGACAGCCAACCGATCGACTCGCCGCCGCTCGCCTTTGCAGGTGGGAATGGCTCGGGTTTCGCACCGACCACGATGCAGGATCTCGGGCTTCGAGTGCTCTTGTGGGATCCCATCGGGCCGATGGAAGACGAGCTTCGGCGAGTGGCCCGCCGCTGGTTCGGTCCGGACGCGACCGAGGATGTTCTCGCGGCGTGGCACACGTTCTCTCAGGCGGTCCGAGAGCATGTCCACTTCGGCAAATACTTCACGCGGGCCTGCCGCACGCGCCTACCCGGCTTCGAAGACAAACAGCTGACTGCGGAGCAGCTCGCCTCGACCGCGCTTCTTCGCAACGAATGGTCCTACGGCGTAGCAAGATTGAGGCGCGCGGCGGAAAAGTCCTCACCGGGCAGAAGCGAGCTGGCGCGTCTGTCGGTCGCCATGGCGGAGGGAGGGCTCACGGCGTTCGAAAGCGCGCGAAACGCCCTCCGATGGGCGGACGCGTTCGGTCGAATCGATCCCTTGACCGCGCGCGACCGGCTGCCGCCCTCGGCCACCGCCGGCGCCCGCGCGATACTCGAGGCCGAGCGTCTCAACACCGAGCGCACCATCGCTCTCTTCTCGCGCTACGCTCAGTTTCGGACACACCCGTACTACCGGAACTGGTTTGCTCTGCCCACGCTCGTCTTCAAAGAGCGCCAGCTCGCCCGCGCGGTGGAGCAGCTCCGGCCGTAGCCGGGCGGAACTACTCGACGCGGCCGACCGGCATCAGGCACAGCGGAGTCTCGCCTTCCGGCAGATCGAGGGCCTTCGCCACGCGATCATCGTAGAACGCCCCGATGGTCACGGTCCCCAGCCCGAGGGAGACCGCCTGCAGCCAGATGTTCTCGGCCACCGCACCCGCCTCGATGTGAACGTAGCGGATGCCGCGGTCATCGTACTTCCACGTCGTGCGCGAGTAAGTCCCGGAGAGGACCAGGATGACGCCGGCGTCCGTAAGGCACTTCTGCCCCAAGGCGGACGACGCCACCGCCCGCCTCAAGTCGCCTGACCTCCGTCTCGTCAAAGCATGCGCGGCGGGATCGTAGCGATAGAGACCTGGTCGTAGCCCATCCACGTAGACGGCAACGACGTCGAGCTCCATCGGGTAGAGCGCTCCGGCGGACGGGGCGGCCCGCAGTCCCCTCGGGTCCGTGATTCCTTGCCCGGCCCAGAGCAGCTGCGAGAGGTCGTCGATCGTGAGCGATCCCGGCGCGAAATCGCGGGTCGATCGTCTGGTGGCGATGGCCTTCTCGACGGCCACTCCACCGTCCTGTTTCGGCGGTGGCAGCGTCACGATCGCCGCCGGTTCGTGATCCGTCGCCGTGCCGCTCTCCGCACTGATCCCCGTGAGGGCAGCCCCGAGCGTGCCCACGACACAGAGAGTGATGATCCACCGTGTTCCGGACATAGCCACCTCCGAAGCCGGGGTTCGAGAGATCCCGTTCACTACACGCTACTCTCGGGATGCGTCTCATCAAGAGCACAAATCATGACGGTCTGTCTCAACGACGGATATGCTAGCATTGAATGAGGAATCTCCGGAAGGGTGGGCCGGCTGCAACTGGAGGGCTCGCAGTGTCACGTCATACCCACCGCGCAGATGCTGGACATCGCCGACTTCACGCATGGTTACGTCCCCACCCGCTTCTAATAGGCTTCTTCGCCGTTCTTTGGCTGATCCTACGCTCGGGCAAGAAGCCATCTCGCATCACGTACCCGTGCCAGCAGGCGGCGATGGGAAGCGCATCCATCCTTCTCATGTTCCCGCTCGCACACACCGCGGTCAGGGCGATCGGAACGCTACCGCTCAGGCCGTCTCACGTCATTGCGCTGTGCGGCGCAGCGCTGCTCTTGACCGTCGGAGGCTTCACCGGAGTCGGGCTCTCCCCGGCGGCGTTCAAGCTCACCCACCTCACGGCGAGGGATGACTACGTCGCCACCATCCACGTCGTCGAGAACGCCGGCGGACCGGACGGCGATCACCATCTCGGCATGGATGAGCTCATCGCCTGTATGGGTGAGGGGGATCTCAAGTTCTACCGTTCGGCGATCGTCGGACCCGAGTCGGGCCCCGATGGGATCGTGGGCGCCGAAGACGTCGTGCTGATCAAGGTCAATCAGCAGTGGAATGAACGCGGTGGAACGAACACGGACGTGCTCAAAGGGCTCATCGCGCGAATCATTGAACATCCCGATGGCTTCACCGGCGAAGTCGTCGTGGGCGAGAATTCGCAGAACATGGGCACGCTGGATTGGCCGGCGAGCAACGCCGAGGATCACCGGCAGTCCGCCATGGACGTGATCAATCACTTCGCGACCCTCGGATGGCCGGTTTCCGGGCACCTGTGGGATCCGATTCGAAGCACGTCGGTCCCCGAATACGTCAGCGGCGATATGCAGGACGGGTACGTCGTGGGCGACTGGGACTCGCACATGCAATTCCGCGTCAACTATCCGAAGTTTCGAACGGCTGAGGGAAGCTACGTCAGCCTCAAACACGGGATCTGGGACACCCGGTCCGAGACCTACGACGACAGCCGTTTCACCTTCATCAATGTCCCCGTTCTCAAGAGCCACGGCGCGGTCTACGGCGTTACCGCCACGCTCAAGCATCACATCGGAACCGTGACAACAGCCCTGGGAACAAACTCACACTTGGCCGTCCGCTACGGCGCCGTCGGGGGCTTTCTCGCCCAGGTCCGGATGCCCGATCTGGAGATCCTGGACTGTATCTACATTCTTGCGCGACCGGACGCGGGCCCTTGGTGCACGTACGAGGAAGCCACCCGCGTGGACAAGCTGGTCGCGGGCCGTGACCCGGTCGCGATCGACATGTGGGCCACGGTCAACATTCTCATTCCCACGATCATCTCGAATGGCTTTTCGGAATACCCCAAGCAGGATCCTAACGATTCATCGAGCATCTTCCGCACCTATCTGGACAACACGCGGGACATACTGCTAGACGCTGGCATTGATGTAACGAGCGATCTCGAACGGATCGAGGCCAACGTCTGTGGACGTATCGACGTCGACGCGGAATCCGGACCGACGCCTCCGGTCGTCACGGCGTATCCCAATCCGTTCAGGCAGAGAACGACGATTCAGCTGAGAGGAGAGGCGACTGACGGCTGGATACGGATCTTCGATGCGTCGGGACGGTTGCGGCGCACGCTTCGCGCACCGGCGCGTGCCGCGTCGACCGACGTCGTGTGGGACGGCCGTGACACCAACGGGCGACGACTTCCGGCGGGCGTCTATACCTACCGCGTCGATGTCGCCCCGATGCCGATGTCGGGTAAGCTCACGATCCTACGATGAGACTGAACTAGCCGAAGGCCACGCACGGTGCGTCACCCCATCGCGGGTTTGATAGTATCCGATGTGATACTAATGTCCCTGGCCTACTCGTGTCTTGACACCCACGACCCTATCCGCTGCAATAACACCCTCCACGAGGGGTTACTGGGCTGGGCAACCCACCGGAGTCGGTTCCGCGATCCCATCCATCCAGTCATGCGCAAATCGACGTATCGATGGGGATAGCGTGATTGCTCTCGTGACGGCATAAGACATGAGAAACATCACCGCTCAGTCGACTGCGAACAGGGCCCGATTTGTGACGAGGTCCTCTTGCAAAACTATGGAGATGCAGATGAAGACCGGACTACGACCTCTAGTGTTCCTCGTTCTGCTCACGGCGCTGGTGACGAACGTCGCGGACGCGCAGGATGATCCGATTGCACTCGCCGACGAAGGGCGAAGCGCGCTGAAGGCCGGTGACAATCAAAAGGCTCTCGAGCTCTTCCAGCAGGTCGTGCAATCGCTTCAGGCCATGCTCGCTGAATCACTCGAGCAGTTCATCCCGGCTGCCCGCAAGGGCTGGAGCGCGGGCGAGATCCGTAGCAATTCCTGGACGGGCACGACCGAGCAGACCATCTCGAACATGACCAACCTATCTTGCGAGTACAAGCGCGAATCGGACGGCGCCCGCTTGACCGTCAGTCTCACCAACTGGCCGCACCTGGTCACGGGCATGCGCCAATCCCTCACGATGTACAAGCAGATGCCACAGGTCATGACGGCCGACCCCAACCGACAGATAACGGTCGAGGACTCGGGCGACTGGACCATCCTCCGCATCCACGACAAGAAGAGGGAGTCGGCGGATGTCCACGCCGTTCACGAGCACGCCATGTTCACCATTGACTTGGACCGTGGCGAGATGGGTGTCGCGGACGACTATCTCGGTTCGGTGAACTTGTCCGATCTCGGCAACGCGCTCGCTCAATAGCGGAGGGAGAGATGCGCTACGGCACCGAGGCGTGGCGTCGCGCCCTGTTCCGCATGGGGCTCCGGGGCGCGGACGACGCCGTTCAAGCGTACGAGAACCCGCCGAAGGCGGGAAGCCGAGGGGAGCAGGCGCGGAGATCTGGATGGACTCCCGTCCTCGAGCATCAGAACGTCGCCATCACCTGCACAAACCCCTTGTCGTGGATCCCGACGACCCGGTAGCCCTCATCGTCCAGCTCGATCCCTTCGATGATCCGAAAGTGCACGCCGGCCGCGAAGATCTCGAGCGCGATGAATGCCCGATTCTCCTCTCGGATGAGATCCCTGTGGGGTCGTCTCCAGTTCGGATCGTCGGTCGGATGCACGCGGACCGAGTTTCGGGCCAAGCCGAAATCGGCATGCACCCAAGAATCCACCCGCCACGTAACGCCCACCTGATAGATTCGGGAGACGGCGGAGTAGAGATAGCGGCCGGCAACCGCGGCCGGCGTACGGTTCTCCTCCCGCCGCTCCCGGTATTCGGTGAGCGCCGAGGCCGTTAGCGCCGGCGTCAGGGCCACGTCGAGCCCCGGGCGCACCCACCATTCCGACCTGTCGATCGACTCGGGAGCGGCCTCTCCATCCAACTGGATCGGGCGATCGGCGATCTCCGCGTGTTTCCCGCCGGCACGCAGCCACCCGGTGAGGCGGCCGTGACGAGGGGCCACGATCCACCCCATCGCACGCTCTCCGGACAGGGTCCGTCTCGTGCGGGCGACGAATTCCCGATCCTCGACCGGTGAGATGCGCTTTTCTGTCCGCATGAGCTGTCCCAGCTCCATCCCGAGCCACCCATCGCATCCCAGGCGGAAACGGCCCGTCAGATCCCAACCGCGCGGGAAGCGATCGAACTTCCAGCGCGCTCTCGGAATGAGGTAGTTGTTTTGCGTCCACGAATTGGTGGTCAGGTCCTCAAAGCCGAACGACAGCCGCACGCCCTGCAGGCTGTCGATCGCCAGGCCTGCGAAGATCCCGATGTCATGGAAGTCCTTGTCGAAGTTCGGGCGGTACCAAGCGCCGCCGAACGTGCCGTTCGGACGGTGATAGCCCAGCTCGATCTGATTGCGCTCGTCGCGAAACGTGTAACGATCGACCTTCTCGAACCGGTACGCAAAACGGAGCGACCGGCCGATGGCCTTTGTGAGCTTGACCTGCGTGGTCGTTTCCCATTTCTCATACGAGGCGCAACCCATCGTGATACGCACGGCCTGCCGGGCCGCCTTCCACGCGTCTTCCCAACGATGCGGGAAGCTATTGGCAAGATGATCCAGCGCGTACTCGTCGTCCGTTTCCAAGACATCGAAGCGCCAGGACTCGAACTCCTCGATCGTAGCCAGGGTCTCGTCAGCGCAGACGAGGAGGACAAGCGCAACCAGGGTGGCTGCTGCCGGGTGAACGCGGTCACTCCACATGGGCGTGCCCCTCGACCGGTCGTCACCGAAGGATGATGACCTTGTGTGTCAGACTTGTGTTCCCGGAGGTCAACCGAAGGAAGTAGACGCCGTTGGCCAAGCTCGTGGGGCGCCAGATCTCGGCGAACCATCCCGGACCCATCTCCTCGTCAAGCAGCGTCTCGATCTCCCGCCCGGCGAC
>CAZAMP010000033.1:0-48332 GCA_964486455.1 uncultured bacterium
TCGTTCAGTCCGAGCTTGCCCCTCTGCAGATCACTCCATGATGGGTGAGGCTAGCGCCAATCCCCCGACGCGATGAAGGCCCCCCAGTAGAAGGGATGTGCGTCCTTCCCCTCCGCGCGCCGCTCGTTCAGCACGGACAGACTCGCCTGACGGACGGATCGAATCGGATCGAGTCCTTGCGTCACACATGCCGTATAGAAGGCGTTCATCCACCTCCGTGTCGCTTGATCCTCGACGGACCAGAGGCTGGTGACGAGCGTGCGGGCACCCGCGATCCGAAAGGCCCGCTGCAGGCCGAGAACACCCTCGCCGCTCTGGATCTCGCCGACAGCGGTTTCGCACGCCGAGAGAACGGCCCACCGAGCAGCCGAAAGATCGAGAGTGGCAATCTCCTGAGCCGTAAGAACGCCATCCTCGGCGTCCACTCCAGTGGAGTTGTGCGCATTGGCTCCTGCCAGCACCAGCCCGGAGAGCAAAAGCGGATTGACTGTCCGTCGCGCCGTCTCCGAGGCGGACGTGTCGCCGTCGACTTCCGACGGGCACGCAGGATCCAGAAAGTAGCCGTGAGTCGCCAGATGAAGGACCCGTCGGCCGGGCGCGGATCTCTTGAAGGCGTCCTCGCTGGCCTGGCTTCCGGTGAGCAGCAGCGCCGACTCGGAATCGCTCTCGATATGCGCCCAGAGTCCGGCAACTTCACGCGCTTCATCGAGGGTTCCCGGCAAGGGTGTGAAGTGATGCGATCGCAACTCCGCGCAGTTCGGTCGTTGACCTCGGAAGGATGGTGAGACCGCAAACCGATCCGGGCCCTCCGTCGGGGCGATCTCCGTGGGCGAGTCCGCGCGGTCGAAATCGGGAGCACCAAGGACGAGGGCGCTGCCTTCTGCCGCGATTGCTGTTCTTGCCATAGGGGCCGCAAGTTCGCGCTCGGCCGAGAGCTGGTGCACGGCAACGGGAAGCTCCAGCAGGTACCCTCCATCCGGAGCAGGTAGTGCCACCAAGTTGATCAGATGGATTTGCCCATCGGGGACCACGAAAATCTGGCGGGCATCTCCCACGTGGTGGGCAACCGGATCCCACAGCAGCTCTCGTAGAAGATGTCCGACTCTGTCGTATGCTTGAAGCCGCTCCTCGGGTTCGAGATCCTCACGAAACGCCCCCTGCGACGCCTGCCGCCGCCAGTCGTTGATCAACGCGTCGAAACCGGCCGCGTCTCCGATCGGCACCGTCACTGGGGCGGTCCCTGAACGGGGAAGAACGAATGCGCGGTAGCGAGGGGTGGGCTTGCCGATGTCGGCCGGGTCATGCCCATGGTGCAGGTAGAGAGAATAGGAAACGAGAGCGCTGCCCTCGGGGAGTGCTCCGGCCACCGCGTGCCACCCGATATCCGTCAGACCCGGGCCGGCGTCCCCGCTCGCTCTCCCCAGGTTGAGCTCTGCGTTCTCCATGTTCACGCGGGCTTCCTCAACAAGGTGGCGGTACTTGGCCGGATCAGTGTCTTGCGGTCCACGCACGATGATGTTGGCCAGGCGTCTGCCCGCGAGCTGATAGACCTCCAGGCGATCGTGTAGTGTGGAGTCGGCGGCGAGAGCAATCCGGCGGGTGCGGGCCGCCATCTCGTCGACAATCATGGCGCGAGAGCGAATCAGCAGGTCCCAGGCTCGCTCGGTCAATTGCGGATCGTCGATTTCATCGATCACCGAAAAGAGCAACCCGCGTGGTAGCTCGGATTTCCGCGCGTAGCGCAATGCTTGCCGGTCCGGAAGCGCGCGCAAGGACAGCCGGAGATGCGCATGCAGGATCTGGGCGGCCTCCAGAGATCGCTCGGCCGCCTCAAGCAGGTGACCATTTAGGAAATCGACGTGAGCGACGTCGTACCCATACTCACCCACAAATGGATGTCTGGCACCTACCTGTTCGACGACAATCCGGGACGCACGTTCGAAGTACGATCTCGCCTCGGCACGGTTCCCTTGTGCCAGCGCGATCTGGCCCAGCGGCTGAAGCAGCTCCGCGGCCTGCGGCGTATCCGGGCCGATGACGTCCTCCAATATTCCCAGTGCCTGTTCCTGGAACTTCCGCGCTTCCTCGAACCTCTCTTCGGCAATGGCCAATTGGGCAAGGGCAGATACGAAGGCGTAGAAGTACGGGTGGTCGGATCCGTACTTGCGCTCCCAGATCTCCATCCCCCGGAGAGTGAGCGATCGACATTCGTCGATTTGTCCCGTCTTCAACAAGGATTGCCCGAGATTGAGCGACGATTCGGCGATCCGGGGATGATCCTCGGGGTGAAACGCCTCGCGGATCTCGAGGCTGCGACGGTAGACTCTGGCAGCCTCCTCAAAGTCCTCGATGACCTTGAACATCTTCCCAAGCAGGCTATAGGCATAGGCCAGATCCTCGGTTTTCATCTCCTCTGCCTCGAGCAGCCTGATCTGCTGATCAAGAACCTCGCGCGCCTCGTCGAGGTCACCGAGCTCAATGAGGGTAACGGCCACGTTGCCGCGGACCGATATCGCCTGCCGGTTCAGAGGGCCGCCGAATCCTTCCGCCATTCGGAGCGAGCGTCGGTAAAGAGGCAGGGCACCAACAAAGTCCGAGTTCAAGAATCGGATGTTGGCCAAGGCGTTGATGGATGAGGCGACCTCTTCATGAGCGGGGGGCAGGAGGGCTTCGCGGATTTCGAGCGTCTGGGCGAAGATCGGCTCCGCGCTTTCGTAGTCACCCCCCATGGCCCGGATCACTCCCGCATTGAAGAGGGCCCATGCGTGCTCGAGGCTGGTGGTTCCGTGAACATCCTCACACACGTCAACGGCACGCTGAGCCAGGGCAATGGTCTCATCCTCCTGACTCCTGCCCGTTTGCCACAGGCACGGCACGAGCAGGTTGAGCGCGGACGCCACATCCTTCGTAACAGGACTCTGTTCCGATTCCATCCGGGGGATGAGCCGGCGAATGAGGGCTTCGGCCTCGACGAGCTTCCGTTCGGCAAAGAGGTTTCGAGCGATGTCCAGGGAGTCGATCTCGGCGGGCGCTTGGAGCGAATCTGGAGAGTCGCCGGACGGGGGCTCCACATCTTTCGTGACCTCAGTGGCTTCAGACGTCGAGTGGATTGAGGCACACATAGAGATAAGGACAACGGCCAAGAAGACGGTCGCAACGCGCGCGCACGGAACGGAAATGGACCGCATGGCACCCCCCGGCAGAGAGACGGTTCGCTGATCATACCGAGGCAATTCTAAGGGACCGGCTATCGGGAACCAACTGAGGAGCAGCTCGAATGGCGTCCAGAAGGCTGTGATTTCCGACCTTCGGTTGCGTCTCAATGATCACAATCAGAGCATGCGGCCGGGGCTCGGTCGGGCCTCGAACCTAAGAGGAGGTCCCACAATGAGTTCCCGATCTCTCGCCTTCATCGTGTTGTCCCTGGCATTGCTGATCGTCGTATGTGTCCTGACCGCAAACGCCGCGACGTACGTCTTGCACCCGGACGGAAGCGGTGATTTCCCCACGATCCAGGCGGCGATAGATGGGGCATCTCCCAGCGACACCATCGAGCTGACCGATGGTGTCTTCACCGGACCTGGGAACCGCGACCTACAGCTGTGGAAGACGCTCACGCTTCGCGCGCAGAACGGACCCGGGGGGAACTGCATCATCGACTGTCAGGCGTCGAGCTCCGATCCCCACTACGGTATCGAGACCGATGACGGGGCCAATGGAGCACGTATAGAGGGGATCACGATCCAGAACGCCTGGATCGGGGGAGAGGGTGGCGCCATCAATGCCTACGAGATCGAACTCGAGCTCGACTCGTGCATCTTGTGGAACAACTACGCGGAGATGGCCGGCGGAGCGATCTATGCCACTAATGGCAGCTACGTGATCGCCACCAACTGCCTCTTTCCGGGGAACCGCACGAACCAGTACGGACGCGGAGGGGCGATCTGTCTGGACGATGGCAGCGGGGCGGATCTGTACTACTGCACGTTCAACGCGAACTGGGGAGACATGGGCGGCACACTCTACTTGGGAGGTACAAGCGCCTCCTTCATTTCCGGGTGCACCATCAACAGCAGCGATGGGCCGATGTCAAACGCCGCGATCTGGTCGATCGAGCACAGTCAAGTCGAAGCCGAGAACACGATCATCGCCTTTGGAACGGACAACGCCGCCTACTGTGCCGGCAACGGTTCGGTGGATCTGGTCTGTTGCGATGTCTACGGGAATGAAGGGGGCGACTGGGTCGGCTGCATCGCGGGCCAGTTCGGCATGAACGGAAACATCTCGGAGGATCCTCACTACTGCTGGCCATACGGCGCGCCGTTCGGGTTGGCGGAGAACTCGCCGTGCGCGGCGGAGAACAACGGATCCTGTGGGCAGATCGGTGCATGGGGGATCGACTGCGGCCCGGCGGTCTTCGAGATCCGGGCGGACGGTGCGGGTGAGTATCCGACGATCCAGGAGGCGATCGACGCGGCGGCGGCCGGCAGCATCATCGAACTCGCGAACGGAACGTACACGGGTGACGGGAACCGCGATCTCGACTGCCGAGGGAAGGCGCTCACCATCCGTTCGCAGTCGGGGGAGCCTTCGTCCTGCGTCATCGACTGCGAGGGGAGTCCCGGAGACCCTCACCGTGGGTTCGATTTTCAGATGGGAGAAGGACCTGACTGCGTCGTCCAGGACATCCGGATCACAGGTGGGTATGTCGAGGGATCGGACACAGGTTGGGGAGGTGGATTCAGGTGCAAGAATTTCTCGTCTCCCACCTTTCGGGGATGCGAGCTGCGGGAGAACATGGCCCTCATTGGCGGCGGAGGGCACTGTGATACGACGTGCAACATCACCATGGAGGATTGCACGTTTCTCGGCAACGAAGTCGTATACCTCGGTGGCGGATTAGGCTGTCGCTCCGCCGATGTGGAGCTGATCAACACGACATTCCAGGCCAACTACGCAGCCAATGGCGCTGGACTCTTCCATGATTCATCGACTATTTCGGCAACTGACTGTGTCTTTGCTTCCAACGTAGCGGCTGGCTGTGGAGGCGGTGTGTACAGCTACGGTAGCAGTCTTACGTCTACGTATGATCGGTGCGAATTCATATCCAACGCGGCGTCGTACGGTGGGGGGATATCAAACTACAGCTTCGGGTTGTCACTCACCGACTGCACCTTCCACCAGAATACAGCAACGGGGGGGGGCATAGGAGGGGCCATTCAGGTGGGTAACGGTGAGTCCACGATGGAGCGATGCACCTTTACATTCAATCAGGCCGGGCTGGGCGGCGCCGTCCACGCAGATGTCACGGATCTGATTCTCAGAGACTGCGATTTCTCAGACAACGCCGCCATCGATGTCGATGATGAGGGTAAGGGTGGGGCCATCTATGCGTATGGTCTGAATGCCTCGATCAGCCAATGCACGTTTCAGCTGAATCAGTCCGATCTTGGCGGCGGTGCGATCTACTACACCAGCGACGCCGACTCAGCAATGATCGCGAATTGTGAGTTCACCGAGAACACAGCCCCGATCGGGGCGGCGGCCTACTGCGATGACATCGGCGAATCGACATTCCGCAACTGCACGTTCACCGATAACCAGGGAGAGTTCATCGGAGCGGGAATTTACGCGAGCTCCGCCGTGCTGACCGTGGACACCTGCGGCTTCTCCGGAAACGCGTGTGGCGCCGGGGCGGCGATCTACGCAGCGGGATCGTCCTCGGACATTCTGGGAAGTACGTTCATCGGGAACACCGCAGACAACGGCGGGAGCATGTACTTCGACGCAGGCACCCACATCAATATCGGAGAATGCACCCTCGTCGGTAATAGCGCGACCTCAGGCGGCGGCATGCACTTCAGCGGTTATCCCTACAATCCACCGGAGATCTGGAACACGATCATCGCATTCGGCAACGCCGGCGGAGCGATCTACAGCACGGGATCGATCGCGATCCCCACGCTGTCCTGCTGCGACCTTTACGGAAACGTTGGGGGAGACTGGACGGATCACATCGCCTGGATGCTCGGGCTTGGCGGCAACATCTCGGAGGATCCCCTCTTCTGCGGACATGTTGAAAACCCGGACGAGCCGTACACCCTGGATGTGAATTCGCCGTGCGCTCTCGAGAACAACATAGAGTGTGGACAGATCGGTGCCTGGCCGGTCGGCTGTGGTGACACGAACGATATCAGTCAGATGGGACCCCCGCTCGACTCGCTCTACCTTTCTCCGGCGACGCCGAATCCGACGGCGGGGTTGATGCGATTCACGTATGTCATTCCGCTGGCTGGCCAGGACACCTACTCGGCTCTTCGGATCTATGACGCCTCGGGGCGCCTCGTTCGCAATCTGGAAGACGGTGTGCCGTCTCCGGGGATGTACGAAGCTTCGTGGGATGGGAAGGACGCAATGGGCCATTCGGTCGCGAGCGGAAACTACTATTACGCGCTCGAGAGAGGGGGCGATCGGCTCACCGGCTCGGTGACGGTAGTTCGTTAGCGACGAAGACCCATTCTCTTTCTTGTATCGGTGGGCAGCGCTCCCCTCAAGATAGGACGCCTGCCCACCGCCTTATCTTATGCTCACGCCGACGCACGCGTGCTCGCTCCCTGAGCTTGCTTCACCAAGATCGCTTCCCTGTGGTAAAATGCTGATTCGGCTCGGATTGGCGTCACTTCTCTATCTCGTGATGCCTTGAATCTTCGCCATCCGTAAAGGAGCATCCTATGTCTACGGAAGAACGCTTCCGTGCAACGTCTTCGTTTCCCAGGAGGAGCACCATGATTCGGATACAGGGGCTAGTCTGTCTCGTGGTTTTGATTCTTGTCGCCGCGTCGACATCGGAATCGGTCGCGCAAGATTCACGTACAGACCCGATGGGCGGGACGGGCGGCGGGCCCATCGATGGCTCGCTTCATGTCCGGGTCATCCACATCGGCACGACCGATCCGCTTGTGGGTGCGTTCGTCATGGCGGGGCAGAGCGACGGCGATCCGTTCGCGGGCAACTGGGGTCTGACTGATGCGAACGGCGAGATCACGTTGGCGGATCCGAATCTGCAAGGACCCATCGCGGTTACCGCGGGGGCCGCCAGCTATCGGTACTTCACCCTCGTTCATGTGGATGCCGCCGACCTGGTCATTCCGCTGAGCCCGATTGTCTCGACCGACCCGGAGTACGAAGTCGGTGACTTCGTGTCGGGGATCGATGTCGATGACGGCTGGCTGAACTCGGGCGATGGCTACGTCGATCTTGCTCTCGTGCTTCCGACGCTCAAGCTCGAAGAGCTGATGACCTTTGACATGGGCAACCTGATGGGGCCGCCCGAAACCATCGAGATCCTGGGGCAGCCGTTCGACGTTCCATCGAATGTGTTCATTCCGCAGCAGTGGGAGCTCTTCATCGAGATCATCAAGGACCACTACTACCTGTATCTGTCCGCCGGGGACTACACGATTGGCGCGCTTTCAGCCCGCATTGACCGAGACGATCTCCTGGCCGGCGGCGACATCGCCGACCTGATCCCGAACATGGAGTATCGCGAAATCGACATCCTGGACGTTTCGGTTAGCGGCAACATCTACACGGCCGACCTCAACGTCGCACCCGATCTAAACGAGACCGTCACGCTGAACGTGGCCAACATACCGGACAACAGCAAGACGTGGTGCGTGTCTCTCGGTGACCTCGATGCGCTGGAAGGCTTGGGACGATTGGTGCCTCTCGGCCTGAACTCGATCAACTGTCCGGGGGGCTCCGGCTACTGCGAGGACACCGTCCATCTGACCACGACCGCGGCGACGGGCGAGTTCGCGGGCATGACCTACTTCTCGGCGGTGGCGGTCCAGATCAACGACCAGAATGACATGGTGGCCATCATGGATCGCGCGCCGAGGCCGCAAACGTACACGGCGAACGTCGCGAGCTTCTTCCATCTCCTGGAGCTGGGGTATGCGTTCGGCGAGTTCGCATGGAATGATGCCACGAACCCCGGCACGGGTAGTCCCGACGTGCATTTGCAGATGGCGCAGATCGGGAACACCGGCAATGACGAGGTCTACTGGGAATTCACGATCCCCGGTGGCGTCTACTCCTTCACTCCACCCAGCTTGCCGGCCGAAGCTCCGCCGGGGCCGGTTCCAGGAACCGAGTATGCCTGGGAACATGTCGCCGTCGGGTTGGGCTACGAGCTGTCGTCGTTTGATTTCAATGATTTCGCCCTGAGCGATGTCATTGCCCACGGCTCGCACATCGCGCTCGACGAGACACAGATCACGTTCCACGACCCGACCGTCGGCGTTTCCGGCGATGGCGTTCCCTCCGTTCTGGCTTTGCGTGGCAGTGTGCCGAATCCGTTCAAGGTGGCGACGACGATCGGCTTCGACCTGCCGAACCCAATGGTGGCGGATCTGACCGTCTACGGGGTGGACGGCCGACGCGTGACGACACTCGCGAGCCGATTCTTCGTGGCGGGACATCATGACATCCAGTGGCTGGGGCGGGATTCCCGCGGACTAGCCGTGCCGAGTGGCGTGTACTGGGCCAGGCTCCGCACGGATGGGTGGAGCAGCACGAGCAGGATTGTGCTGCAACGCTAGTGTCGATGACCGCGCGCACGCCGCGGATCTAGTGTTGCTGTTCCCGGCGAAGGATCATGAGCTGGTCGAGATTGCGCCGGGCCGGCACGAGCGATGAATCGACGGTGAGCGCCCGTCGCCAAAGCCACTCGGCACCATCGAGATCGCCGACGTTCGCGAGTAGCGTGGCAAGATTGTTCAAGCTTCCGGCGTTGTCTTCGGCGGTGGAAGCGGCGCGCCGGACGACGATGTGTGCGCTGTCGGTTTCACCCACGGCGAAGAAGTAGGCCGCGTGGTGCAGGTCCACCGACGCGAGAGCTCCCCGCTCAAAGTACCCTAACGTCGTGTCGGAACGGTATCGGAGGGTCACCGGTTTCCAGAGCGGCGTGCGTGCTTCTGTGTGCGCGCGCTGCGGCACGTATCGATAGGCGAGCCCTTCCGGAACGCACTCCGACGCCTCGATCGGCGGATAGGGCATTGTGGTGAAGATTGGGCGATTGCGCTGCTGTAGTTCTGTTTCGATCTGAACCGCCGGATGCCAATAGACGTCCCGATCGGGAGGCCCTCCCAGAACCCGCACCGTCACGTCCGGCCGCTCACCCCGAACGGTTTGAAGATAGATGATCGGAAACGTCTCGTGATCCGCGTAGGCGAGAAGCAGTGCGTCCTGGGGGAGACCCGACAGAAGTGCGTGGCCGTAGTCCAACGCGATCCGATTGCCGGACCGATCACATACCGGCCGACCCGAGGCGAATAGCCACGCGCTCCAGCCGAGAAGGAGCACCGACGCGGCCACGATTGCGGCACGCCGGCCCGCAATCACCCTTTCGATGCCGCGACCGGCGAGGAGCATGAAGAACGTCACCGAGGTGAGCATGAAGACGTTCGCCTCGATGAGCTGATCTCCCCGGAGAAGGCCGGCCAAGCCGACGACCGCCACCAGCCCGCTCAAGAGAAGCCAGATGGCGAGCATGTGGACCGGAGCCGATCGCCGGGTCACGGCGACTGCCCAGATGGCAAGAGGCCACGCGAGAATCGATCCCGTCGATGTCAGGGTTTCAATCCAGGTCCGAAGGAGATCCAGGCAATCCGCCAGGCCGGGCCATGTGAATCCTCCATACTGCTGGCGACCGAGGTGCCCCATGAGCCCGTCGAGGCTTGCCGGATGTCCCCAGTCCAGGGCCGGTAGCGCCAGGGAGCGGAGCGGCAGGTAGAGTAGCGGCGTGAGGCCGACCACCAGGCCAATCGCATCCCGTACTAGTGCCCGCTGCCCTCCACCCGAGCGCAGTCGTGTTCGCACCCTGCTCCAGGCGACCGGAAGCACGACAATCAAATTGCCCGGGTGGGAGATGAGGACGAGGCCGGCAACATAGGGGAGCAGGCGTGAGCGCGCGCCGCTCTGCAGGTGCAGCAGCACAAGCCAAAGCACAAGGAGAAGGTTCAGCGCGTAGACCTCGGTGATAACCGACTGGCTCCAGAGCGTGGGGCCGAGGCCGTGCGCGAGCGTGAGCGGCGCGGCCAAAGCTGGGCGCATGCCCAGCTGGCCGGTCGCGATGCGGTAAAAGAGCCAGGCAGCCAGCACCGAGAGAAGCGCGGTTCCGAGATTAGCCCAGAGCGCCGGGGTGAATCCCGGAAGCTGCGTGATCGGATGCATGGTGAGGCACCAAAGCGGATAACCCGGGGGATGTGGGATCCCGAGCGTGGTCGCGGCGGTGATGAGCTCTCCGCTGTCGCCGATTGTGATCGTCGGAGCCAATGATGTGAGGTAAACGAGAAGGAGTCCCGCGATCGGCACGATCTCCCATCCCCATCCGCGATCAATCCGCATCGCTCCCCCTTGCGAATAGGAATAGCACGAGGCCGCCGGACGTTCTTGCCCTTCTCCGATCGATCCTACTTCGCCTGAAGCTCGATCGCCATATGGCGCTTCGCTCCTAGGCGTCGGCAGCATCGCATCCGAGCCTGAGAAGGCCGAAACAGTCAACTCACGCCCTGGTCTGCCGATAACGGTTAGGGAAGGTCGTTCATCCGAGCCGGGAGTTGATTCCATGTCATCCATCATTTCACATCCCTGTCCTTGTGGCAGGGAGATCCGCGCGCGTGATCCGGAGCCGGGCCAGGAGATGCGCTGTTACTATTGCGGCCACACGGTTACCCACGTCGGCGAGACGAACGGTGAGGATCCCACCATCGTCGAGGATGCGACCGGGATGTCCGGGTCTTCCGGGCTGAGCGAGCTAAGCTCCTTGGTCGACAAGATGAAGCCTCAAGAGCTGACCTGCCCGGGCTGCGCGGCACCGATGCAAGTAACGATGAGCAATGACGGCGACAAGGGCGCGGTCTGCACGCATTGCGGTCACGAGATCGACCTGCCCGAGCGTCACGGCGTGAAGCGGAGACGGACGCTTCGCGATGGCGGCCGGACGGATGTCATTGAAGAGTCGGTTTGGACCGAGGAGACGTGCAGGCGTATCCCCACGTCCGAGGAGTTCGATGATTCGGACGATGGCGATGAGACTCCGCTTCCGGGCTCGGAGGAGTCGGAGATCACGATCAAGTTCGACGGTGACACGGACGACCCCGAGGCTTTTGCGCGCTTCCTCCGAGAGGTGAAGGATCAATTGCCGCCTGGGCAAGCCAAGACGGTCATCCGCGAAGTGAAGCGAGTGATGCGGCGGAGGGAATAGCTCGCGCGAGGCGGCACCGTCGGCCGCCCCTTCCTCTCCAGAAACCTCACTCTTCGGCGTCCAACGGCTCTGATCGCCTCAACGCCGGCCCCGATGTTTCCCTGAACCGACTCCCGTCCAGCGGCTATCATTGCACCCATGTATTTCCCACGGAGAGGTGAAGTCATGAGGTGGATGAGCAAGTATGCCCTTGTTGCGCTGTCCGTGATGCTGGCGGCGGGACCGAGCGTGTCCCAGGAGCAGGATATGGAGATGATCTCGTTCCTGGAGGGAATCTGGACGGGAAGCGGGGATGGGTTCTCAGGCAGTTCCAGTGTTACGCAGACATTCGAGCCGGTGCTGGGCGACAACTTCCTGCGCATGCAAACTCGGTCTGAGTTTCCGCCGCAGGAGAGGAATCCCGAGGGCGAAATCCATGAGGACATCGCGATCTTCAGCTTCGACCGATCGCGCAATCTCCTCGTCATGCGGGCGTTCTACATCGAAGGTTTCGTCAACCGCTACGTTCTGAGCGAAGTCTCGGATGACGGCGATTCGCTCGTGTTCGTCACCGAGGCCGTCGAGAATGCGCCGGCCGGTACGCAGGCGAAGCTCGTTTTGAAGCGGACAGGGGAGGACGCGCTCGAAGAGGGGTTCTATGTTTCCTTCCCGGGCAAGGAGTTCAGCTGCTACTCGACCAGTCATCTGGTGAGGCGCGAGAGGCCGTAGCCGGAGAGAGGTGACTGGCCCGAGCCCCGCGAGCGCACGGAGCCTGAGCATCCTGCGATTCCGCGCCACCCTGAGACCGTCCTCGGTTAAGATTACATGAGCGACACGGCCCGACCTGAGGCGAAACATGATTCGAGCCATTTGCAGCGTAGTCTTGCTCGCGATGACGCACTTCATCTGTGCCGCCGCTACGGTGGCAAGCGAGCGTGATCCGGCTCCGGATGGGTCGGAAGGCCCTCTCGGTGAGTGGCCGAACTTCAGTCCTATCGGTTTCATCACCGCACCCCATCCCGACGATCCAGAGACCCAGACACATCTTTACGGAGATTGGGGCGGCATCGTCGGAGAGGAGTTCATTTTCATTCAGGATGACATGATCAAGCTGCTCTACCACAGTTATCACGAGACCTACATGACCGAGCATCTCCACGAAGAGGATGTGCTCCGCGACTGGGCGCTCGGCTATGACGCTGAAACGAAGATCAAGTTCACGCCGCTCGCGAAGCCCGGGGGCCCGATACCCGGTTCCGCCTGGGAGCACACGGACACGCCCAGCTACATCCAGCACCCGATCACCGGTGAGCATTTGCTCTACAACAGCGTACGACCGGGAACGAAGCATCTGCATGATGGGTGGGAGGGTCTTCCGGGACACGAGATGTCAATCCAAGTGGCAACGAGCGAGACGCCGCCGGCGATCGGTGTTCCCTTCTACCAGAGCTACGAGGACGCACTGGTCGCGGAGCTGTGGTGGGAGCAAGGCTGGAACAACAACGGCGTCATCAAGGGGGGATTGTCGGAGCCCACACCCGTGTGGGTGCCGCATCTCGGCACGCAGGGAAAGGTGCGTCTCTTCTACCGGGGCCTCCACGGCTCACCCAGCTCCTACTGGAACTGGCGGATCTCTTACGCGGACAGCGAGGACGGAAAGACGGGGTGGGTGAAGAATCCGGTCCCGACCTTCGATCCGTCCGATCCGACCAATCCGGCCTACCGCTGGACCCTACCGCCACCAGACGGCTTCTCCTTCCGGGGTGCCTGGCAGGCGCATTGCACCGGCGACACGCTTGCGGACGGCGTCCACATGGTGGTGACGGTCTCCAACCAGAACTACGCGGGATACGGGCACCTGGCTTACTACTGGTCGCCCGATTGGGGTGACACCTGGATCGGTCATCCGGACAATCCCATCATCGCGCCCGGGCAGTTCCCAGACGGCGTTCCCCCGCAAGGTTTCCAGCGTACGCCGGCCCTCCTGATCGACGAGGAGTATCATCGTTACATTCTCGCGTACAACGCGGGCCACGACATCGACGAGCGGTGGCGACGGTGGACCTACCTGGCCGTGGCCGATCGACCCAGCCCGCCGACGACGGTGGGGGGCGGCTCTACTCACGGGACCCTCTTCCGGCTCGTGTCCATCGAACCCAACCCCGCTCCCGGAGATGTGTTCCTCAGCTTTCTGCTTCCCGATGCGGGACGCCTCGACGTCGGGATCTATGACGTAACGGGACGTCTCGTCACCAGCTTGGGTAGGGGAGGGCATGCCTCAGGTCTCCGGATCATGATCTGGGACAGGACGATCGCCGGCTCTCCGGCTCCATCAGGGATCTATCTCGTACGCGGAGTCTTTGGCGGAGAAGGTGAGATAACGCGCGTCTCAGAAGGCAAAGTCGTGCTCCTCAGATAAACCCGGCCATCCGCTGTAACCAACCGCATCCCTCGCACGTTAGTACTTCATACGGAATGTAGATACTCGAGGGGAGGTTGGCGTGAGCGGCACACCATCGCGTAATCATGTCTTGTTCATTCTGGCTGTGTTCTTCGGACTTCTGTTTTCGGGCCACACTGCGTCGTCTCAGGCTGGCGACTGGGCGGGAGCCGTTCGGATGGAGGACGGCGTCGAGATCGTCTCGAACCCGAGGACGCCGATCGAGGATCCGTTCACGATCGCATTGCGCGAGCTCTGGCGCGTGGGAGGAGACTCTCAAGCCGATGAGGAGTTCTTCGGCATCATCAACCAGGTCGTCACCGATGCCGACGGCAACGTGTACCTTCTGGACCAGCAACTCAACGAGGTCCGGGTCTTCTCGCCGGATGGCGACTACCTGCACACGATTGGACGCGAAGGCGAAGGCCCGGGTGAGTTCCGTGCAGCGGCAGACATGTTCTTTCTGCCCAATGGAAACCTCGGTGTGTTGCAGCTCGCGCCCGGTCGTATCGTGGCGTTCACCCTCGCCGGCGAGCCGGCCGACGACTACCCCACGCCTAGAACCGAGGGTGGCGAAACCCCGAGATTGTTCAACGGACAACGATGGGGAGACGGCCTCGCTTTGATCATCGGTCACAACGAGCAGCGGGACGGAGCGCTCTACGTATACCGATCCCTGATAAAGGTCGATTCGGACGGGGTGGAACTAGAGAGGCTCCTCACGAGCGAGCGCGTCTTGAGCTTCGTCGACTTCCTCTTCGATGAAACGATCTGGCGGACGTTCGACGATCGATGGAAGGTCGGACCCAGTGGGGATCTCTACGCCGTCGACGGCTACCTCGACTACGAGATCATCGTGTGGGACCGCCAGGGGAATCGAAAGCGCGTCATCACGAGAGACTATGATCACTGGGACCGAACCAAGGAAGAGAAGCAGGAGATGTACGACATCTTCGATGCGCTGCTTCAGAATCAGCTTCCCGAGTACTCGATCAACATAAGTGACTACGATAGTGATGTCGTCGATGTTCATCCGCGGAAGGACGGCTCACTTTGGGTCCTGACGAGTCGCGGCGCGTGGGAGCGACCGGAGGGTTCGCTAGGCGTGTTCGATGTCTTCGATTCCGATGGGCGATTCCTTCGAAAGATGACCCTCATGGGTGAGGGTCATCCGTTGGAAGACGGCTACTTCTTTGTCGGGGATCGCCTCTTCGTCGTAACCGACCTGCTTGAAGCCAGGATTTCGTCGCGCGGCGGCCGAAAGGGCGATGGGGAAGCGGGTGAAGAACCCGAGCCGGTCTCCGTCATCTGCTACGAGATCAGCTCGAGCGACGCAATCGCTCAGGTGGACACGGCTCGGTAGCGTCCGCCCGCCACAGGATTACCACCTTGCTCGACGAAACCTGTCCGCCCGGCGAGCATTCCGCGCGTGTCGAGGCGGTACCGTCACGCGTCTAGATGCATGAGCGCATTGCGGGTGGGTACCGGGACAGCGGATAAGTCGCCGTAGAATAGAAGTGTCGGCGGAGCAGCGGATGTCCGCACTCACCAGTGCTTGATCTTCTTCATGTAAACGTCGAAGTCGAACTCCGGCGAGTTTTCTTCATCGTGACAGTGCACACACATCGCGCGGGCGTCCGCCGAGCTGCTCCGGGACATGTCATGTAGCGAACCTTTGAGATGGCAGGCTTCGCACTGAACGCCCGCCAGGTCCCTGCGTCCGTTCGCCCGATATCCCCATCGCTTGGCGTGGCCGGTTACGTGACACGGTAGGCATTCCCTGTTCCCTTGATCAAAAGTGATGGTCAGGGATTCGAGTCCCTTTGCGTGATCAGATGTCTTCCACATCTCGTACTCAGGCTCATGGCACCGTGCGCAGATATCGGCGCCGAGATAGTATTCTCCTTTCGGGCTTCTGAGCTGGCGGCGGAGGCGATCCTCTCTGACGGTGGGGGCGTGGCGCAGTCGCTTTCCGAATGCCTCTAGTGCCTCACGGAACTCCGGATCCCTCGGGATTGTCGAGTCGATGACGAGGGGATAGCCCTGGCTGGCGACGACCTCGCCGTCTCGGCTGACACGCAAATCCAGCCAACAGATCTGATCCCCTCGTCCTCCGGCGTTGAGAACGACGGCGCTGCCATGCGTTCGCTGCGTCGCGAACCGTTCCCGGCGACTGCCGTCGATGATGATGTCGATGCCGGGGTTCCGGGAAAGCAACGAGTCGAGATCGTCGCCCCTTACCTGAGAAAGAAGCACGATGACGTCACACGCGCTCTTCTTCAGGTCGTTCACAATCTGGCTCCTTCCTCGCATTCAGAATGATCCAGCCATGCATGAGGCCGTCCGGGCCGTAGAATTCCAGACGACGACTTCGTGGAATGTCGCCTTCGCCGAACCGTATTTCATAGAATGGATCTCCACTGGCAACGGCCCGCGCAATCCGATAGATGCTGTACGGGGCCCTCTCCATGGCTCGCTCTAGCGCCTCATCACCCGCGGCGGAGAACTCACCGTTGACGACATACAAGCTGTTCGATGTGAAAGGACGGCGCGTGGCCCGTCTCCTCGATGAGCGTCGAGACGCCGGCGCGCACGAGCTGCCGATCGATACAGATCGGCTCTCCGCCGGTGTCTACTATCTCAAGCTGGAGACCGGAGCCGATATCGCCGTCAGCCGCGTGGTGTATCTGCGGTGACCGTCTGCTCTCGTACGCCATCGCCGTGCGCTTCCGGAAGCGCGCGAGAGACGAGTGCCATTACGCGCCATCCAGGCTGTCAATCGCTTCTCGGAGCCTGGCCTCGTGGCGATGGCCGTGGATCACCTCGTCGAGCGATTGCGGGGGCAGCAGGCCACTAGTCCGTAGCCAGAACGCGATGGCGGCGAGCGCCGCACCCTTTGCACCCGCGCGCTTCCTGAACGGTGCTGCGGAGCACTCCCGCGAGCTGACTTCGCCAAGAAGCGACTCATCTATTATGAGGCCCGTGCTCTCGCCGATTCGACCGGCCGCCTGCTTAAGTCCCGGCTCTGAGACGGCGATGACCGTATGGGGCTTGCGGATCGCTGTGTAGCGGATTTCCCGGGGCGATAGAATCACCTCGGCGAGGGAAAAGCCCGTGCCGACCGTGATCGGGTACTCACCCTTCTTCGTCGCGTGCAGCCCGGCCATCATCCCTGCCTTCGCCAATAGCTCGCCGGCTGACTGGACGCCCTCTCCGGCCGATCCCGCGAGGACCAGACCGATCGGTTCCCGGATGTCGGTGTCGAAGCAGGGTGTCACGGGCGCGAGATCGTCGAAGAGCGAGCGAGTTTCTCGCGGTGTCGGTATCACGGCGGTTCGCGGCGTCCGCCGCGCGGTCTCCGGATACGCCGTCTCGGCCTTCAGTGCCTTGATCTTCTTCATGCCGTGGGCCGGACACATCTGCACGATCTCGATCAGCGAGAAGCCTTTTGTCTCCAGGGCTTCCATCCACAGATCGATCGTGTCTTCACCGACGAACGTACGCGCGACGAACGAGGCGCCGGCGCGGCTCGCCAGATCGCAGATGTCGTAGGGGGGGATCCCAGCGGCTCCCGACGCGGACGCGTCCTTGAATCCGCTCGGAGAGAGCCCGCTCGGCTGTCCGCCCGTCATGGCGTAGACGAGGTTGTTGAGGACGATCAGCGTGAAGTCGGCGTTCCGTCGCGCGGCTTCCAGCAAATGCTGAAGTCCGATCGTTGCGCCCCCGTCTCCCTGAACAGCGATGACCTTCTTGCCCGCGCCGATCCCGAAACGGACACCCATGGCGAGAGCCGCGGCTCTCCCATGTAGACCGTGGACCGTGTGCGAGTTCAGAAAGCTGTCGATGAGGCTGCAGCACCCAATGTCGCTCACGACGACCACGTCCCGCGGCGCGAGCCCCATCTTGCCAAGTGCTGTACCCATGTGTTTCGTCACGGCCGGGTATCCGCAGCCGGGACAGAACGGAAGGTCCTTCTTGGCTACGATATCGAGAGACACGGTCCGACCTCCGTGATGATCTCGTCGGGTGAAACGAGGTTGCCGATCTTGTTTACGCACCTGACGCGGGCGAGGCCATGCTTGCCGTAGAGGATTTCGGCAAGGAGCCCGTTCTCGTTCTCTTCGGCGATACATATGTTTGCGTACCGTGTCAGGATCTCATCGATGCCCTTCGGGAGCGGGAGCAGGCTCTCTAGGATGAGAAGAGACACCGGGCTGCCCTGTGCACGCAGCAATTCGAGCGCGTCGCGGGCGGCCCCCGCCGTGATGCCGTACGTGATGACGAGCGTGTCCGCGCCGTCACTCTCGTCCAGGATGAAGCGATCGAAACGATCGGGTGCGCCCTCGATCTTGGTCCGAAGCCGGTGCGTGTTGTCGACGGCGGCAGGTGTCGCCTTGCGGATTTGACCCTCCGCGTCGTGAGTCGATGCGTTGAGTCGCACTTGGTGATCGGAGCTTCCAACCGCAATGAACGGCGGGACCTGATCCGACCCCGGACGGTAGCTTTGGTACGGTTCAGTCCCGAAATACAAGTTCCAGGGGGCGCGCTCGATCTCGGGCAGGCCGGCAACGTCAAGGCTGAGTCCGGTCATGACCATTTCCTTGGACGTCAGCAGCACCACGGGTGTCCTGAGCGCCAGCGCGGTCTCGACCGCGTGCGCGGCGAGATTCCAGCAGCTGGTCACGTCCGACGGGCAGAAGACCGGTAGCGGGTAGCCGCCCGATATGCAGCCGCGGAGAAGAAGCAGGTCGCCCTGGGCGCCCGTCGTCGCCGATCCGGTGCTCGGGCCCATTCGCTGAACGAGCACGACGACCAGTGGCAGCTCCATCATGTACGCCATGTTCAAGGATTCGATCATCAGCGCGAATCCCGGAAAAGAGGTCGCGGTGAGCGGCATCTTCCCGGCCGCGGCGAAACCCGCCGACCACTGCAGGGCGGTGATCTCATCGGGTGCGGCGAGCGCGATGGGGATGCGTTTCTGCGCGTAGGCATAAAGCCAGTTCGCAGGGGTGATAGGATAACCGACGTACGCGTCAACTCCGGCGCGGGCCATAGCCTCGATTATGACGCTCGACCCATCTGTCATGACGCGCTTTGGGACCTGTTCGTTCATGTTCCCGACCTCCACTTCCCAACTTCCTCGTGCGGAGAATAGTCAGTCGGGGGCCCCGGCGACAACAGGATTCCGACGCCCCTTGGCGACCGTGTGCCTCCTCTTTTGCGGTGATATAATGTCGCTGGATCGGACATTATACTCTGTCATCCAACCACAGGAGGAATTGGCATGGGAGCCTCCCGATGTTGGCTGGCGATCGTCGCCCTGGCGAGCCTGCCATACGTAGTCCTGGCCGAGCCGAGTCAGATGATTCTAAACGGTGACTTCGAAGCGGAGCTCGGCGTCGGATGGTTCGAGAGCAATCGCGCGACCGCGGGGAACATACAACGCACGACGACGGGTCATCCCGATGCCGACTATGAAGTGGAAGTGACGACGGTAAACGGGGAAGGACGTCTGGGGCTCATACAACGCTTCCCGGTTGTCGACCTGGACCTGGCCTTCAACGCCGACATGAGTGCGACCGGTGACGGAACCGCCGGGGCATGGATCGCCGCCGGATTGATGCTGACCTATCGAGCTGCGGATTGGACCGCGCTCGGGCAAACGGCCATCGTCTATCCAAGCAGAGACTGTCCCTGGATCGACTCCCCGACGTTCCACATGATCACCGCCGATCCCAACAGTTGGGAGTCGTACGGGTTCTCACTCCTCGATGAGCTGCTGAACCTCCCCGGCGTCGATCCTGGCGCCATCGCGCTTATCGATGTGGCCGTGATGATAGAAGCGGAAAACTGCTGAGGCGGCACCTTATCGGCGGAGGTCTCCGCCGACGACGTGTCGATCATCTGCTCCAGCGGTGTTTCTTTCACGCACACGGCCCACCCGTACACGGTCAACGAAGACGATCCCTATGACATCGTGACGCAGATCGTATCCTTCGGCGAAGGGGGCGTCGTGGGCGGTAGCCCCACGCTGCACTACCGCGTTGACGGAGGGGACTTCAACGCGCTCACGTTGAGCGCCACCGGTGAACCGGACGAGTACGCGGTATCGATTCCGGCACAGCCCTTCGGAAGCATCGTGGAGTACTACCTTACCGCGGAGAACGAAGACGGGGACGCCGGGGTGAGTCCGTTGGGCGCCCCGGTTTCCTGCCACATTTTCGGCGTCAATGCCGGCTTCAGTGATGCGCTCGAGGCGGATGGCGGATGGTTGATCGGGATGGATGGTGACGACGCAGTTTCGGGCGTTTGGACGCGCGCGGATCCGGTCGGGACCCTCTACGAAAGCAACGTCGTTCAGCCGGAGGACGATCACACGGTCGATCCCGGCGTCGCGTGTTTCGTCACCGGGAACGGTGAGGTGGGGGAACCTGCGGGTGCGAACGATGTGGATGGCGGCCGAATCACGCTTCTGACGCCGGTTTTCGACCTCACCGGCGGCTCCGACATTCAGATCGGTTTCTGGCGATGGTACACGAATAACCGGGGCTATAATCCGTCTGAGGACTACTGGCGCGTCGAGATATCGAACGACGCGGGCGAAAGCTGGTCGATCGTCGAGAACACCACCCTGTCGAGCAACGCTTGGGTCGAGGTCGCGTTCGATCTTGCCGACTTCTTCGCGGTCCCCGATCGTGTGCAGCTGCGCTTCACGGCCGAAGACGCCAACTACGGGTCACTGGTGGAGGCGGCCGTGGACGATTTCACGATTACGGGCAACTTCGGCGCGCCCACGGGTGTAGGTGACGTGATCGTCCCGCCCGTGGCCGCGGTTCTCGATCAGAATCGTCCCAATCCGTTCAATCCCTCCACGAGAATCAAGTTCGAGCTGGTGAAGAACGCTCCCGTCGGTTTGAGTGTTTACGACACGCGCGGCCGCCTCGTTCGGGTGCTGGTCGACGGGTCGCTCTCAGACGGGACCCACAGCGTGTGGTGGAACGGAACCGATGATCACGGACGCCCCAGTGCCTCGGGCATCTACTACTATGTTCTGGAGAGCGGAAGGGACCGATTGAAGAGACGGATGACGCTGGTTCGTTAGGAGTCAGGCGTCCTCGAAGCTGCGCTTTTCGGCCAGCATGTCCGGTGTGAGGGTTTTGAGCTTCAGAACGTAGAGAGTGACGCCTACAGCGATCAGGAGCAGCGTGATCCGGATGGCGGCGGCGTTGATCACGGCGAACACGGTGGTGCAGATCGACGCCCATAGCAGGAGGATGATTGCCACCTTCGCGCGTGGCGTGATCGCCCTGTGTTCGCGGTAGTTTCGGATGTACGGACCGAACCACCGGTGACTGAGTAGCCAACGGTGGAGCCTATCCGAGCTTCGCACGAAGCAGGCCGCCGCCAGCAGTAGAAAAGGGGTCGCCGGTAGCAGCGGCAGAAACACGCCGGCGGTGGCCAGACCCACACAGAGCACACCGACGCTGACCAGAAGGCCTTTGTGTAGACGGTTCCGAGACATTGCTTTCCGCTCGATCCCACGCGCGTGGCCGCGCGGGCACACGCCGCATCCATCTGCCGGTTTTCAAGCCACGAAGTTTACCACATCCGAGCCGCGGGGAAAGGTTCGAGAATCTCGGTTCGGGCAACGGAGGGCGGCCTCCGATGCCGAATCCAGCTTCTGCGTGCGGTTCGCTAATCGATCACTACGAGACGCCGTGGCGCGGCGTTCCCCGGCGCGTCGGTCCGGTAGAAGTAGACCCCAGGGGCCACGCGCTCGCCGGCTGAGGAGAGGCCATCCCACCGGGCACGCGCCCCGCGCACCGGCAGCGAGCGGATCAGACGACCGGCTGCGTCGTAAATCGACAGGTTCAGCTCGGCACCGGAGCCGCCTGCCGCGATGTCGAAGTTGACTGACTCGCGGGTGGGGTTCGGGAATGCGTTGGTCACGATGGGATACCGATCGTCCGCGACCGAAACGCTGGGCGAGAAGAACGCCTCGAGCGTGACGGATCCATCCGCCACGATGAGGAAGTCATCATAGGCCTGGCCGAACCCGCCGGTGTTCGACGCAAAGCGGTACATCACCCCGGGCTCGAGCGTATGGGTTTCGTAGACGGGGACGGTGCCCTGCGCATAGTTGCTATACTGGAAGATCACTTCCGTTCCGATGAACGAGATGTGGGATCCACCTCCGCCCGTGGCGAATAGCTCTCCCGTCAGGACGAACGTCGTGGGCACATCCACACTGAAGTCGTAGTTGAAGATCGCGCCCCCGAATCCTTCGGCGAAACCACCCTCGACCTCATTCATCGCTTCCCCGTGAATGCTCGCGATGAAGAAGAATGATTCGTGATCCAGGTAGGAGCGATGTGACGCGGTCCCCGTCGCGGAGATACCGGGGAGGTTGAGATAGATGTCGACGGTGTCATCGAACAGCTCGAAATCGGGCGCGTCGCTTCGATCGGTGTCGGTGTCGAAATCGTCCGGCGTGGAGAGGGTCCCGAACGCGGTTGCCTGACGAATCTGGGAGATCGGTACAACATCGGCGCCGGCTACCGCGGTGAACAGAGCGAGCACGATCGAGCCCGCGATGAACATTCTTATGTGATGGCGGAGGGTGCGTGCGCGAGAGCTGAGTAGGGGCAATGATCTTGACATGAGAATCGTCCTCCTAGTTTCCCCGTAGCCGGGGCGGAGCGGTGAGCGTTCTCGGAAGGTAGCTTTGCGCAGTACCTTCACGAGACCGACCCTGCCACTAGAACTCAAGAGCCATAGCAATAGCAAACATAAGATAGCACAAAACATCACTATGCGCAGCTATCAGCTGTCGCGGTCTGTGTTGCGCCGGGAGTCGGCCCGCCAATTCGAGAAGATATGGGCGCGTAGGCAGTAGACGCCCCAGATGACAGCGAGTCCAACAGAGGTTAGCAGCAGGGACCGGAGTAGTCCGTATTCCTGATAGATCACAGGGAAGAAGAGAAGACTGAATGCGACGGACAGCGCAATCGTCACACCCACCCAGAACGAATGATAGAGCCTGGTCATTCTTGCATCCTCACCGGCTTTCCCGCTCGAGAAGCATCGATCCGTCGATCGTTTCCACGTTGAGATCGCCGTAGACGACGCGGTAGCGTTCGTCGTCAACCCGCCACCGCAAGAGTACTCGGTCCGATTCCCCGGGGCGCACTCGGTCGCCGAAGTAGACGGCTTCCTTCTCTTCACGGACGAGCCGGCCATAGAACTCGCACGCTGCCCGAACTTGATGCAACGCGGGGAGGACCTCCATGGAGAGGACGCGCTGCCCCATGCGCTTCCACATCTTCGCCGTGAGCTGCAGGTAGGCCAGCGTCGTCGGGTATCGGCCGTCGGTCACCTTGGCGAACGCGCGAAGCGCGTCGATGGTGTGGTCTTCATCGCTCTCGAAGGGGACGTTGGTCGCCATGTCGTAGTTCGTCGGGATCTCGGGTCTGAAGGCGTCGCGTTCAACTGGCGCGTTCCACTCGAAGTCGTAGAATCGAACGCGTCGCTCGATCCCACCGTCGGCCGATGTGCCGTGGATGTCGATTCTCACCGGCCACTTGGTCTCGGGATTCGCCCAAACTTCGAATTCGGCGGAATCCATCAAATCCGGCACCAGGTTTCTGCCCGAGGCGCGAATACCCACGGCCCGGCGTCCGTCGATCCGCTTCGTTCCGAGGTCGTCATGCTCGACGGTCGCGAGGTGCTCGAACAGATACGCCGGATTCCTTTCTCTAAACGTGCGCAGCATCTCCTTGCCGAGAACCAAGTGAACACCGCGATCGAAAGGAGGAATCAGGTGGATGGCGGACATTTCGGTGAAGTCGACGCACATCCTCTCCACGAGCTCTCCGTCTTCGTAGACCGAGTTGGAGTACCCGAGCTCACTGAATAGTTTGACGGACTCCGATCGCTGGCTGTCGAGGTTACGAACACGGTAGCGGCACGAGACCGCGCTTCGCGCGTTTTCGATCACCTCGGCCCAAGCCGCGAACGGTGTCGTCGCCATGTGTGCGATCAGTGCCGCGAGGGCGGCAACGAGGGCAACCGTGACACCTGTGAGGACGCGGCGGTACGCCGTGTTGAACAGCCCACTCCACCAGTGACCCCGCTCCGGAGCCGGACCTTCCTGCTCCACTATCGCCGCCGTGATGTGCCGCTCGATCGCCTGGACATGGCTCTGGAGCGATCGCGAATACGTCTGGAGATCCCGGTGATCGACCTGCAAGGCCTGCCAGTGCGTCCGACAGACGGCGCACTCGCTGAGGTGTTTCATGGTCTCGGCGAGATCCTCGTCCGAGAGATCCGCCGAGATCATCAGTGCCAGGCGATCCTCGTAAGCCGGGCAGGCGCGTGTGTGATCATTCATGGTTCTTCTCGAGGATTTGGCGCAGTGCCTGCCGCGCTCGTGCGAGGCGCGTGCTGGCACCGGCACGACTCATGTCCAGCGCTCTGGCGACGTTCTCCGAGCTCTGACCGTCGAAGTAGTAGAGCAGCAGCGGTGTTCTGAACTTCTCCGGGAGCTTCGACAGCGCGTCGGAGAGGTCAGGACCTTCCGTGACAGATTGCTGGGGCAGCTCAATGCGTCTTTCGTGGAGGAGTTCGTTTCGGCGCCGCTGGTTTCGTCGGTGATCACGGCATCGGTTCTCGGCCATGCGTGTGATCCACAGCGTGAACTGGGATGCGTCACGAAGCGTGTGGATCTTCCTCATGCCCGTGAGGAAGACATCTTGGGCGATGTCCTGGCTATCGTCGCGATTCTGCAGAATTGAGAGGCAGACGGCGTAGACACGTCCGGCATACTTGCGGGCCAGATTCGCATAGGCGGCGCGATCTCCCGCGATCGCCGCATTGACAACATTTACATCACGTGAGCCCGCCATGCCTTTCTCCGGTCATTGGGTTGCTCTATCTGATCATAATGACGAGTGAGAGGCAGCGGATTCGTCGAGAATCTTTGCGAACGGGCAAGTCGCGCGCGACGGATCATGCTGCCCATTCGTCTTCTGGTTGTATTCTCTTGAATGGCAATAGGTTGAGGCTTAGGGGGGCGGGCGGTCAGGTTTCGGCTACCTGCCCGCCCGGTTCTCGATTCGGCGCGACTCGATGGCACGGACGTCTACTTGAGAAGAACCATCCTGCGATACTCCGCTCGGTGATCCGTTTCGAGGCGGTAAAAGTAGGTGCCGGATGCCACGGGTCGTCCCGAGTCATACGGATTGGGGACATTGCGCCGCTACCGGCTGTCGCCGGTCATCACGAAGGCCGCCCAGAAGAACGGGTGGGACGAAATGACGCCGGGGCCGAGGCCGAGATCGATATCTCCTCGGATGAACCGCCGCTTCGTTTCGGCGAGGGCGTGTCCGCGGTTCTCGGAGACGCCTCCACTGCCACGGGCAACCCCTTCATAGAAGTGCTGCATGAAGGTCGAGGTGGCCTTGCCGGAGACTTCCCACAGCGTGGCGACCACGCTTCGTGCGCCGGCGTAGGTGAATGCCCGGGTCAGGCCAATCAGTCCCTCGCCGGTGACCTCTTCCCCGAGGGCGGACGCGCACGCTGAGAGAACGATTTGATCACACGATAGTTCTAGTCCGAACACTTCTCCGATCGTGAGAAAGCCGTCGTCCCCGGTCGTGTCGTCTGAGCTGAGGATGAGCCCTGAAAACTGAGGCCGCCGCTCATTGAAGATCCCGTGCGTTGCGAAGTGAACGAGTCGGTAGTCGCCGCGCGATCCAGCTTCCTTGAGCGCCGCAAGCGTTGCACCGCGACCGTCCAACCGTCCGCTCTCACCGCTCGGGAAGAGGCTCTGAATGGCCCGCATTTCCTCCGCTGCATAGGGAAGGGGTGTCGGCGTCTCGCCCCGGAGCGCCCAGGCGTACACACTCATGTCGTCCCACGTGTGGGGCATCGTCGGATCACCCACGATCAGTAGGTTGCGTGCCCGGGGATTGGCGTCCGTCGCGCGCGCAAGTGCCAGCCGAGTGAGCGCGCTGCTCGAGGGGACGTACGCAACGTCAACACGGGAAACCAGGAACGGCAGCTCCCCAAAGCCGACATCCATAGGCCGACCGACAGTCTCCTCTGTCAGCAGCAGCTCGAACGGAACGTAGTGGAGTATTCCGTGGGGAGCGATGACGACGCGCTCGACCGCGTTCAACTCATCCGCCACCGGCTCCAAGAGCGCTTCGGAGAGTGGCCCCGCCGCCGCGACGAAGTAGGTCGGGTCCGCGCCAACAACGTTGTAGTCGGTGAGCAGGGGAAGAAGCGCGCGCGCGTCACGTTCGACGGCTTCTCTTTCGGGAAGTCGCAGAAACCGGAACGATGCGGGAGTCACAGCCCACACGTACGAGGCATCTTTCCCCAGACAATACTCGAGGAGCAACTCCCCATCCTCGAGCACACCCCGTTGCATGTCGCCGGCGGTGACGGGTCGCGGATAGCGGATCTCGCCGTAACGAGGATCCGCCTCACGGATCTCGATCTCGAGGAGTTTCAGTTCCTCTTCGAGTCGCGTGATCTCATCTCTGTTCCCCGTCGATACTTCGGGGAGCGCGCCGTCACCCTCCTCGTCGAGCGCTCCGAGCCTTGCGAGGATATCCTGCTCTCGGCGCTGAAACTCCGGATCGGCACGGAAGCGGAGGTCGATCTCAGCTTCGGTGAGTATGTCCAGAAACGAACGTGCCTTCGCCCTTTGGGCAAAGGCGAACGCACGTCGGTCAAAGCCGGCGCCCGGATCGCTGATGTGAAGCTCATACAGAAGATCGATCGTTTCTTCATACACGCCGATGCGACCGCCGAAGGCGCCGGCCTGTAGGCGCGGCGCGCCGGCCAGTCGGCCACGCTGTTGCTCACGTAGGCCGATCACCTCCTCCAGCACCGCGAGCGCTTCGTTGGGCCGCCCTTGTTCGCGGATCATGTGGGCGCGGTAGCGAAGTGCCTCCTCCCTGACTCGGAGGATCGACTCTCCTATGCTCTCCGCTGCAGCCAGTGCTCTCTCCGCCGCGTCCCAGTCGCCCCTGGAGATGTGCGCGTACGCGAGGTGCAGATGCACGAAGGACTGTGTCGGCCCCACGTCCCCGATCTCCCTCGCCAATTCGAGGGCCTCTTTCATCGTACGGATCCCGTCTTCGACGCGACCCATGCGGTGCAGGCACCAGCCCATCTGTTCTACCGTGTGATACTCGCCCCTGCGATCGCCGGACTCTCGAAAGACCGTCCGGGCTTCTTCGAAATAGCCAAGCGCCTCCTCGTTGCGGGTGGCTTCTTGTAGGCTCGCCCCCATGTTGACGAGGCTCAGGCCCATGGTCTCCGGATTCCCAGTTTCTCTGGCCACGCGAACTCCCTCGCCGAAGACCTCGGTGGCGTTCTCGAAGTCACCCGTCAGGTAGCGAACGTGGCCGAGATTGTTGAGCACCATGGCGAGCGCGATCCGGTTGCCGGTGCTTTCCGCCAATGCCCAGGCCGGCTTCAGGTGGCGCGTCGCACGCGAAAGCTCTCCACGATAGAGGTAGGTGCCGGCGATGCGCTGGTGACAGTCCGCGAGGGCCGCCTTGTGATCGGCGATTTCGAATCCGGAAACGGCCGCTTCGAGGTGCGCGAGGGCCGCATCGCCTTCGCCACGCCAGCGGCAAACGATGGCGAACGTCGAGTGCGCGGCGGCTTCGACCCACGGGAGGTCCAGGGCCCCCGCCTGCTCGATTGCCAGCTCCAGGTGATAGATCGCCTCATCGACCCTGTCGACGTCCTTGAGCCGGCTCGCATCCTTCAGCGCGCGACCGAGCGTTCCGTGAAGATAGGCGGTGGCCACCGGAAGGTCCGCTGCTTCGGCGAGATCGAGAGCGAGGCCAAACGAGGCGGCCGATTCCTGCCACCGTCCCAGCCGTATGAGGCTCCACCCCAGTTGCTCACGGCCGACCATCTCGCCGGCTTCATCGCCGCTGGCGACGAATAGTATGATCGCTCGGCTCAGGAGACTCTCCGCTTCGGCGTGTTTCCGATCCATGCGGCGCAGAACGCCAAGGCCGAGTGGGCCGATCCCGGACTGTGGATCGGATACTTCTCGCTGCTCGAAGTAGGCGCGTGCTTCGTCCTCGCGGTCCAGTCCCGAGAGCGCAAATGCCCAGCAGTGGGCTGCGCGGGCGTCGTCCGGATCCGTTTTCAGGATCGCCTCTGACGCCTCCGCGGCCACCGCGTCGTGATTGATCTGGAGGTGCTGCCACGCTCGCTCGGCGGGTGAGATCTGTGTCACCGCATGGACGGGTGGCGACCAGTTAAGCGGCAGAAACAGGATCAGCAGGAGGAATGTGCGCTTCATCCTTCCTTCTTCGGTCGAGTCCACCCCGCGGAGAGTGACTCCTCAATGGGGGAGTGACGCGCTTTCACAATGTCACGAGTATGGGCGTGGGTAATCACCGAAACAAGATGAAAGCACTCGGAGGGAATCGACGCGCGACCGGGACACCGACCGTGCGCCGCTTGTCAGGAATGCTGCGGACGTGTGGCGGCTTCTCGCGCCGGCACTCGGATCCGCAGGCAAACGAAGAACCCCGCGAACGCGATCGCACCGGCAAGAATGAAGACCCACCGGTGCCCCCAGGCCTCCCAGATATAGCCCGACAAGATCGGAAGCGTCATGGCGACCGCGTGGTCGATCGTGATCCCGAGGCTCACCGAAGGTGTAATGTCCGCCGGGTCGAGCGCGATCTTCTTCAGATACGTGACGCGGGCCGCGCGTAGGCCGAAGAGAACCAGGTCCAGCACATAGGCGCCGTAGAGCCACCACAGATCATAGGGCGCCGGCAGGATATCGGAGGCGAAGCCGTAGCTCAGGCAGACGAGCAAGAGGAGAAGCTCGTCGGCGGCCAAGACGATACGCTCCCCGAGCCAGTCGATCACGTCGCCCAGAAGCGGCCGCATCACCACACCCAGGGTAGACGAGATGAAATAGAGGAGCGCGATCGTGGAGACGGGGACATCGTGAATCGACACCAGCACCCATGTGCCGAACGCGAGAAAGATCTGCTTCCGAACTCCGAATAGCGCGCTGATCGCGTAGAAGAGCCTGTATTCGCGGCGAAAGACGATGCGCCGGGACGGCGGATCGCCGTGGCCCACCTTGAGTCGCGAGTAGAACCATCCGGAAACCAGCGCCATCGCCGCGGCGAGCAGATAGAACGTTGCGAAGTCATCGCCGCGTAGCTGCGCGATCCCGTAGACGATTCCGACGCCCATGATCGTGCCGAGGTTTCGCGCCCCACCGAGTTGTCCGAGCCGTCGGCCCTCGCCGCCCTTCCGCGCGAGCTTCAGCCCGATCGGGCCGTCGACCGCAAAGAGAATGTGATCGCCCAACGACCAGATGATGATCCACCCGATGACCGCGGCTTGGCCGGGAGAGAGGTAGCCGAGACCCAAGGCGCCCACGGCCGACAGGAACATGGCAACGCCGGCCATCTGATTCTCCCGGAGACGGAGCAACATGAGGCCCGCCACGAAGATGAGAAGAAATCCCGGAAGCTCTCGAGGGAACTCTAACCACCCCCGCGCCTCGGCACCAAAACCGTGGATCTCGGCGAGGTAGTTATTGAGGGTGGCCATGAAGATCCCGCTCGCAGCGCCGACGAAGAGTGACGCCAGCAGGATGCGAACGAGGTCCGGTCGATTGCGTAGTCTATGGAGCATCAGGTGACTTTAGATGAAGAGTTCAGCCTACAGCAAGGCATGCGAGACAGTGACAGCCGACCGTCCGCCCATTAGAATGTCCCGGTTCAAGTGAGGTGGAACGGGAGGCCCAATGAGCGACAAGACGATTTCTCACTACCGGATTCTCGAGAAACTCGGCTCCGGAGGCATGGGTGAGGTTTACCTTGCCGAGGACACGCGGCTCAATCGCAAGGTCGCGCTGAAGCTCATCTCCGAGGGGCTCGCGACGAGTGACGATACCAGGCGACGCTTCATTCAGGAGGCCCAGGCGGCGTCTGCGCTCAATCATCCCCACATCCTGACCATCTACGACATCGGTTCTGAGGAGGGGCGCGACTTCATCGCGATGGAGTTTGTGGAGGGGGAGACGCTTCACGGACGGATCTTGGCAGGGGAAGCGTTCTCGGCCAGTCACACGGCCAAGATCGGAACGCAGCTGGCTTCGGCGCTGGCCAGGGCCCACGAGGCGGGGATCATTCATCGCGATCTCAAGCCGGCGAACATCATGCTTCGACCCGACGGGTACACCAAGATCCTGGACTTCGGCTTGGCGAAGCTCATCGAGCCGCCCGCAGCAGCCGCGGCGGAGGCGGAGACGATTGCCGCCGAGATGACCCGTCCGGGAGCTCTCATGGGAACTCCTCAGTACATGTCACCCGAGCAGGCCCGGGGAAAGACCGTCGATCACCGCTCGGACATCTTCAGCCTGGGCTGCGTCCTCTACGAGATGGTGACGGGCCGCAAGCCGTTTCAAGCCGACAGTGCGGTCGATACGCTCCACGCGATCATCCACGACGCGCCGCGGCCCATGACGGGCCTCTCCCACGATGTCCCCATCGAGCTGCAGCGGATCATCGACAAGTGCATGGCGAAGGACCCCGGCGATCGCTACCAACACACGGATGAGATCGAACTGGACCTTAGGCAATTCCATCAGAGCTTCGAGGCGTCGCGCACGTCGGTGAGCGGATCATACGCGTCGGTCTCCTCCGGCCCCTTTGCTCGGAACGAGCAGGCGGGGGGGCGAGGACGACGGCTCGCGTGGGTGCTCGGGGTGTATCTCGTTGCCGGTGCGGGGGTCATCCTTCTGACCCGATGGCTGTCGGATCATCTCGTGCTGTCACCGCATCTGGATGACCTCGTCATCGTCGCGCTTCTCGCACTTCTCCCGGCGGTCTTTCTCTTCGGGATGGGACGCGGAGGTCCCGCTGTCGGCGGCTGGAACAAGGCTCTACGAATCGGATTTCCCGTCAATCTTCTGGCGGCGGCCGCCCTGCTGGTCTTGATCTTCGGCGGAAAAGAGCTTGGTGCCGTCACCAAGGCCGTCACCGTTCGCAACGAGCTGGGGCAAGAGATCCAGCGTGTGATCCCCAAGGCCGAGCTTCGGAAGCGACTCGCCGTCATGTTCTTCGAAAACGACACGGGAGACAGCGCGCAGGATTGGCTTCAGTACGGTCTCTCTCTCATGGTTGTCTATGATCTCTCACAGGATCTCTTCCTGCACCTCAATAGCGGTTTCGATCTGGCGAGCGAGATGAAAGCGGCGGGGTTCCCCTCGGGAACCGGCCTTCCGCTCACACTGAAGCGAAAGATCGCGGATGACGAGCATCTGGACTATTTCGCTTCGGGCTCCATTGCCGTGACTGGAGAAGCGTACACGATCGAGACGACGCTGCATCAGACGAAGACCGGCAAGCTGATCGCGACGAGGTCGGTGACCGGTGAGGATCTGTTTGCGTTGGCGGATGAGATCGCGCTGCAGATCAAACGCGATCTCGACATTCCGGAGCGGCATATCGAGGAGACGAAGGACCTTCCGGCTTCCGAGATTCTCACTGAATCGATCGATGCATTCAGGCTGTTTATCGCTGGGCTGGAGGCGCTGAGGGTCGAAGACGACTGGCCTCTTGCCATTGAGCGGATTGAGCAGGCTGTAGACGAAGACCCGACGTTCGCCCTCGCAATGCTCACGTTGCAGGACGTCTATACGCTGGCCAATCAAGGGGACAAGCGCGGTCCGGTCCTCGAGCGACTCATGCAGCATCTCTACAAGCTTCCGGAGCGAGATCAGTTCCGGACGAAGGCGTCCTACTACGGTCAGAAAGAGGAGCCCGAGAAGACGCTGGCCGTGGTCAAGATGTGGGCTGAGCTCTATCCGGAAGACGCAAACGCGCACGCCACTCTGGCGTTGATCCATTGGACGAGAGACGAGATCGACGAATCGATTGCGAGCTACCGGCGCATCCTCGAGCTCGATCCGCAACACGGTGATGTCTACCTGCGGGTCGGTGAGCTGTGCGCGCAGAAGGGGGATTTCGAAGAGGCGCGGGCGGCCTACCAGGCCTACGCGGAGCGGTTCCCGGACAACAGAGAAGGTTTTTCCGCGCTTGCGGAGCTTCACGAGAACATGGGTGACTACGAATCGGCCAGGAGCAGTCACGAAAGGGCACTATTGGTCGATCCCGCTCACCTTCCCACCAAAATCAGCCTTGCGACGATAAGCCGCAAGATCGGTCAGTTCGACGAAGCCTTGGCGCAGTATGGAGACGCGCTCCGTGAGGCGGCGTCCGCGGAGGATAGCACCGAGGTCTTCGGCGCGATGGCGGCGCTCTACACCGCTCGGGGGCAGATCCGGGCATCCATCGCGTATGAGGATTCCGCGATGGAGCAAACGAAGAGCTACTGGCCGCCGCTGATGGTGCTGTCGGCGCGGCTGGAATACGTGCATCGATACGCGCAGGCCCAGGACGAAGAGAAGGCGTTCGAGGCGTTGGAGGAGATGTCATCGTCGCTCTCGCCTCCCCTGAACAAGTTCGTGGCATTCGGATACATCGCCACGTATCTGGAGCTGGAGGACGCGGAGAAGGCGGAAGAGCTGCTCGGAGAGGCCGAGGAGACGGTCCAGGCGTTTCAGATGGAGTTGCTGCGCTTTCAGATGTTCCACTACGCAGGCAGAATAGACGAGATCAACGGCCGATATTCTGAAGCGATAGAAAACTACGAGAAGGAACTACAGCTTAGGCCAACGCAAATACACACGAACCGTCTCATCGGCAGGTGCTACCGCAAGCTCGGACGATACGAGGATGCGAAGGCCTCGCTGGACGAGGTTCTCGACGTTCTGCCGTTCGACGCCCAGACTCACTACGAAATGGCGCTCGTGTATTCGGATATGGGCCGACGTGAAAAGGGGTGGGAGCATTTGCGGACGGCGCTTCGGGTGTGGGAAGACGCCGATCGAACGTACAAGCCCGCCATAAGAGCACGGGCGACACTCAAGGAATGGGAGTCCACTTCATAGATGAGACGGAAGCGAAAGGCAGAGGCGAAAGAGCTGCTAGCAGCGAGAGACACGGATGGTCTACTGGAATGGTCGCGGCACGCGTCGGGGGCGTTGGATATTCTCTTTTCCCTGACCCACGCTCCAGACGAGCGCATGGTCTGGAGGGCGATTGAGGCCAACGGCAAAGTGGCCGCGGAGGTTTGGAAGGATCGTCCGGAGAGAGTGAGAGATCATCTCCGCCGCATGCTCTGGCTCATGAGCGACGAATCGGGCGGCCTGGGCTGGTACGCGACCGAGGTCATCGCCGAAGTGCTGCACGAGGTCCCGGAGCTCGTCGAGGAGTTCGGACAGCTGCTTCCTCACTACCTCGTCGAGGAGCCGTTCGAGCGCGGGGCCCATTTCGGGCTTGCACGCGTGGGTCACCTGATGCCGCGGGTCATCGAGAAGGCCCGGAAGGCGTTGGAACGATCGATCGGCGACGCGGATCCCGTGATTCGTTTCCATGCGATTCGCGCCCTCGCTATTGTCGGTAAGAGCGCCTGCGCTGATCTGGCGAGTGAGCTGGTCGATGACCGGACCGAGATTCGTCTCTATGACTTTGCGAGCGGGGAGCTGTACACGACCAGTCCTGCCGAAGCAGCCCGCGAGATTCTCGGTTCCGATTCGAATCACGCGAGCGCCTAACCATCCCCTCGTGAGACGAGGCCGGCTCCGCGAGCCAACGTGCTACAATACCGCATGCACCACGAGCGAAATCAAACGAGTGCCTCTTCCGGGCCGCATTGCGGTCGTCTTCTATCGCCTGATCGACTGATGGGCGCACTTCTCGCTATCGTTTTTCTGTGTGCCGCTCTCCCTGTCGACGCCATCACCCTCATTCAGCGCTCCAACGGTCTCGCGGTCCCCGAGAAGGAAGAAGGCCATACGGAGTACGAGGTCGGTGACGTCAACGGCGACGGTCATCTGGACATCGTCTCCGTGGGAGATCACGGCTCGCCGTATATCAATTCGTCTCAGCACGGAATCATGACCTGGCTCGGTGACGGAGCGGGAAGCTGGGCGGTCCATCAGGTAGGGAACTTCGGCTATGGCGGCGTCGCGCTCGGGGACCTGAATCGCGACGGCCACCTCGACGCGGCATGGGGCGTACACCACGACTACGGAGGCCAAGGCCTCGGCGACCAACTGATCGGCGCCGCGCTCGGTGACGGCACCGGGAGCGCATGGACTCCTTGGGACGATGGGCTCGCGACGACCGGCGAAGACTGGGGCATGTTCGCAACTGATCTCGCTGATTTCGATCTCGACGGACGCCTCGACGTCATCTCCCAGTCCTTCGGCGGGGGCAACGGGATCCGCATCTACCGAAACCTCGGTGACGGAAGCTGGGACCCCGCGCTAGTGCTGTCCGGCGGGAGCGTCTGGTACACGATTGAGACCGGCGACGTCAACGCCGACGGCAATCCCGACTTCGTCTGCTCGCGTTCGGGCGGAACCGTGTGGGTGGGGGACGGCGACTTCGGGTTCACCGTCAATGACGCCGGAATCGCCACCGGCATCGTTCGCGCCGTAGCTGTCGGCGACCTCGATCGCGACGGCGCCGACGACATCGTCATGGCGCTGGGGTCGATCGGTGTGCGCGCATATCGATATGACACGGGGGGCGCGTCCTGGGTCGATGCCTCGAACGGACTTCCGACGAGCGGGGGCGTCGATCTCGTCCAGTTCGGCGATCTGAACGGCGATGGGTGGCTTGATGTCATTACATATGCGGACCCGACAGGCCGCACATTCCTCGGTGACGGCGTGGGGAATTGGACGGCCGACGCGACGTGGGTCATGCCGAACCCCGGCGAAGCATCCGCGATGCGCGTCGACGGCGACATCGATCATGACGGCCGCGACGATATCGTCATTCAGGCGACTCAGAGCGGGTTTCCGTTCTATCGAAATCAGCTTCGCGTCTACTCCCCGTGGGAAGATCCCGATGCACTCGCCGTTCGGATCATCAAGCCGGATGGTGGCGAGACGTTCGTCACGGGCGGCATCCGGGAGCTTCGATGGGCAACCGCGGTTCCCGCGGCCGAAGGCCCGGCGACGATCGATCTCAAGCTGTCGCTGGACGGGGAGAACGGGCCCTGGACAACGATCGCCGAAGGTCTGCCCGACAACGGCCGCTACGAGTGGTTCGTGAACGCGGCCGAGCCGTCGACGACGTGCAGGATCGAAGTGGTTGCCACGACCAGTCAGGGAACGGTTTCGGACCGCTCGAATGCCGATTTTGCCATCGCCGAAGGCAGTCTCGTCGGAATCGGTGAACAGGCCGGCCTCGCAGCGCCGGGTCGCGTCCGGTCGATGCTTCGCGTGATGCCGAATCCGTTCTCCCGCGCGACAGTTCTTCGCTGGGAGTCTACCGGTGGCATTCCGACATGGCTCACCGTCCACACGACGAGCGGCAGGCTTGTCTCGCGCCGCGAGCTGAACTCCTCCGAGATCGCGGCGGGCACGGCAATCTGGTCGGTTCCCGAGAACCTCCCGCCGGGTGTGTATCTCGCGTCCATCAACCAGGATGGACCGCGCGCGGTCGCCCGGCTGATCGTTTTCGAATCTAGGTAATACGGATCACGATCAGCTGCGGCTGGCGACGAAGGCGGCGGCCTCTTCGCCCGCCACGTGGCCCGTCGAGAACGCGGCCTGCAGATTGTAGCCACCCGTGTCGGCATCGATGTCCATGACCTCACCGCAGAGATAGAGTCCTTCCACCACCCTGGACGCCATCGTTCGCGGATCGATCTCCTTGAGCGAAACGCCTCCCGCCGTCACGATCGCCGAGGCAAGTGGCCGTGGTGCTCGAATGGTGAATCGTACCGACTTGAGCAGTTTGACGAGGCGCTTTCTCTCTTCGGCGCTGATCTGGCTTCCTTGACGATCCGGAGGAATGGCGGTCATGTCGATGACGGGATCGATCATCTTCTTCGGGAGAAGTCCTGAGAGAATGTGTCGGTAGCCCCGCTTCCCGTGAGTGGCGAGGTCCCGTACGATCCGGCGATCCAGCTGCTTCTCCGAGAGTGCCGGCTTCAGGTCGATCGCCACGCTCACGGGGCCGGTTGCCAGCGCATTCACGATCGCGAGACTCATGAGCAGCACGATGGGGCCGCCGATGCCGAAGTGGGTCATCATCATCTCGCCCATTCGGCTTTCGATGATGGGGCTCCGAGCGCGTGGATGCGCGGTACCCCGGCCGCAGTCGGTCGTTGGTCGTGGGGCACCGTCGATCTCCTCGGGACGGCACGCGTAGGCGGTGAGACGCACGTTTCGCAGCGCGACGCCCTGCATGTTCTTCGCTCGCTCCACCTCCTTCACCGCGAGGGGAACGAGTGCCGGACGCAGCTTCTCGATCGTGTGTCCGATCTCCCGAGCGATTCGGTAGCCGTCGCCGGTGGAGCCCGTGCCGGGAAATGACGCGCCGCCCGCCGCCAGGATCACGGCATCCGCCGTGAGGCGTTCCCGGTCGGTCACGACGCCGCTGACCCGGCCATCGGATACATCGATACCGGTGGCTCGCGCCCTCAGCGTCTTCACGCCCGTGGAACTCATGTGCCGCGTCAGGGCGTTCACCACATCGGCGGCGTCATCGGAGACGGGAAAGATCCTGCCCCCGCGCTCGGTCTTGGTCGCGACGCCGTAGCGCTCCAGCACGGCCAGCAGATCATCTCGGAAGAAGCGGTGAAACGCGCCGTAGAGGAAGCGTCCGTTCGAGCCGTACATCAGAATGAATTCATCGAGGGAGCGGCTGTTGGTGACATTGCAGCGCGTCTTCCCGCTGATGAGCAGCTTCTTTCCGGGAACCGGCATCTTCTCCAGGAGCAGAACGGAGGCGCCGCATTCCGCGGCGCGGGCCGCGGCCATCATGCCGCCGGCCCCGCCCCCGATCACAACCACACGTGGATCAGCCATTTGATCGAAACTCCTTGGTACATTCTCGAGCCGCCGAAGTGTACCCCTCCGGGTCGGATCTCCGAAGGAAGAAGAAAGACCTGGGGCTTGGGCGTCCTCCCGGATATCATGCACGACCGATGGCAACAGAAGATCATCAAACGAGCAGAGGTCGGGATATGAACAACGAATCACGAGCTGACCAACCGCTCAGCGGGTACCGGGTTCTGGACCTTTCCCGGATTCTCGCGGGGCCGTACTGCACCATGATTCTAGGGGATCAGGGCGCCGACGTGATCAAGGTGGAGCGCCCCGGGAGCGGCGATGACACGCGTACGTGGGGGCCGCCGTTCGCCGGCGGTGAGAGTGCCTACTATCTCTGCTGCAATCGAAACAAGCGATCGATCGTCATCGACCTCAAGAAGCCGGACGGCGCGGACCTCGTTCGTGAGCTCGTCAAGGAGTCCGACGTGTTCGTCGAGAACTTCACGCCCGGTCTTTCCAAACGATTCGGCTTGGACTACGAGACGCTCCGGGCGCTGAACCCACGCCTCGTTTATACATCCATCACGGCCTATGGCCAGGACGGTCCGTATCGTGACCGGCCGGGCTACGACATGGTCCTCTCCGCCGTCGGCGGTCTGATGTACATCACCGGCGAGCCCGATGGAAATCCCTGCAAGGTCGGCGTGGCTATCACCGATGTGCTCACCGGTGTATACGCGGCTGGATCGATCACGTCGGCGCTCCTATGGCGCGAGCGATCCGGTGAGGGGCAGCATCTGGATATCAGCCTCCTCGATGTTCAGGTCGCGGGGCTCGCGAACATCGCCAGTAACTACCTCGTGGATGGGAAGGAGGCCGTCCGATGGGGGACGGCGCACGAATCGATCATTCCGTATCAGGTTTTCAATACCGCGGACCGGCCGATCGCCATCGCGGTGGCGAACCAGAAGCTGTGGGTCAACTTCTGCAACTTGGTCGGCCGGGAAGATTGGATCGACGATCCCAGATTCGAATCCAATCCGAAGCGCGTCGAAAATCGCGAGATACTGCTGCCGCTCTTGAACGATCTCTTCGCTGAGAAGAAATGTGATGAGTGGATGACGCTTCTCGTGGGAGCGGCTATCCCCTGTGGGCCGGTCAACAACATGCAGCATCTCTTCGCCGACGAGCAGGTGCGTCATCGCGACATGATCGCGGAAGCGGACCATCCGACCATCGGCAAGCTTCGCATGACGGGCATCCCCATCAAGTACTCGCGGACACCGGGTGTCGTCCGCCGGCCGCCGCCGCTGCTCGGCGAGCATACGGGCGAGATCCTGACCGACACGCTGGGCTACGCGACCGACCGGATCGAGGAGCTGAAGGCGAGCGGAACGATCGCTTCGCGTTGACAGCGCCGAAATCGAGGCCTTGCGGATGAAGACTGGAGCAACCACACGGTCTCCACTCTCCGTTGCCGTGCGCCTCGCAGTTCCCATCGTGATCGCGCTGGTGATCTGGAACATTCCGACGCCTCAGGCGCTCGAGGACTCCGCGTGGCATCTTCTCGCCATCTTCGTCGCAACGATCATCGCGATCATTCTAGAGCCCCTACCGATGGGAGCGGTCGCACTCTGTGGGATCGCGGCGGCGACCGTGAGCGGGACACTCAGCCTGCGCGACGCGCTGAGCGGATTCAGCCACCCCGTCATCTGGCTCGTGGTCATGGCGTTCTTCATCTCACGCGGCTTCATCAAGACGGGGCTGGGAGCGCGGATCGCCTACTCGTTCATGAAACGACTGGGCCGGCGGACGATCGGTTTGGGCTACAGCATGATCGCCACCGACCTCGTCCTGGCACCGGCCATTCCGAGCATCACGGCGCGGGCCGGGGCTGTGATCTATCCCATCGTGCGATCGATCGCCGAGGCGTTCGACAGTCGGCCCGGGGATGGAAGTGAACGCCGGATCGGCGCGTTCCTCATCCTGAATTCCTTCTACGGAAATCTCGTCACGAGCGCGATGTTCCTGACGGCGATGGCGGCGAATCCTCTCTCCGTGCAGATGGCCGCCGAGCAAGGTATCGAGATCACGTGGCTCCGGTGGGCCACGGCCGCCGCCGTCCCCGGGCTGATGAGCTTGTTCGTGGTGCCGCTCGTCCTGTATCGGCTCTATCCGCCTCACGTGAAGAAGACGCCGCGCGCGACGGAGATTGCCAGTGCTCGGCTGAAGGAGATGGGGGCACCGCGTCGGGGCGAGTGGATCATGCTGGGGACGTTTGCCCTCCTGCTTTCGTTGTGGATCTTCGGCAAGACGCTCGGCATACACTCCGCCGTCGCCGCGTTGATCGGGTTGACCCTCTTGCTTCTGTTCCGGGTTCTGACGTGGGATGACATTCTTGGCGAACGCGGGGCGTGGGATACCTTCATCTGGCTCTCGACGCTGGTGATGATGGCGACCTATCTCAGCAGGCTCGGCCTGGTCGGTTGGTTCAGCGACGCGATCGGCCGGCAGATCGGCGACACGGGTTGGTTGCCTGCGTTCGTCGCGCTCAGCCTGATCTACTTCTACAGTCATTACTTTTTCGCGGGCAACACCGCCCACATCAGCTCGATGTACGCGACCTTTCTCGGAGTGGCGCTCGCAGTCGGTACGCCGCCGCTTCTGGCCGCGCTCGTCCTCGCCTTCTTCAGCAATCTCTTCAGCAGCATGACGCACTACGGCACCGGTCCCGCGCCGGTCCTCTTCGGGGCGGGCTACGTGCCGCTCACCGATTGGTGGAGGCTGGGCGCGATCGTTAGCGTGGTGAACATCGTGATCTGGATGGGGATCGGCGGGCTGTGGTGGAAGTTGATCGGTCTTTGGTAGCGATCGTCGATCGTCGCGGACTACTAGTGGAGCTTTCCGCGCGTCCCGATCACGCGCTCGCCGTGCGAGAAGACGGTTGCCCGTGTCTCCCGAACGAACGCGCACAGCGTGAGATTCGTGGCGTTCGCCACGTCGATTGCGAGGGAAGTGGGGGCGGAGACTCCCGCGATGAGCTCGATTCCCACCCTGGCGCACTTGCTGACCATCTCCAGGCTGAGGCGGCTCGTCAGCGCGACCGCTTTCCCCGCGGTTTCCACGCCGCCCAGCAGGCACTTCCCGATTGCCTTGTCCAGCGCGTTGTGGCGGCCGATGTCTTCCGCGGAGGCGACGATCGTCCCGGTGTCATCGAAGACGGCCGCCGCATGTGTCCCGCCGGTCGCCTCGAACAGCACCTGACGGTGGCGCAATGCTCCGTAGACCGAGCGCAGCTCGTCGGGCTGAATGCTGAACGCGTTTCCGACCGTTGGCAGGGCGCGAATGCGCTCGTCTAGGTTTTCGCTTCCGCATGCGCCACATGACGAGACGATGAGCAGGTTGCGACCGTTGTCCACGGCCGTCGGCGGATCAGCGGCGAGCTTGACGCGGATCGTGTCGGCGGTGTCGTCGCAATGGCGGATCTCTTCGATGTCCGTAGCGTGTTTGACGACGCCCTCGGTGAGGAGAAAGCCGGCCGCCATCTCGAGGGTATCGACCGGTGTGCACAGGGCCGTATAGGATTCTACTCCCAAGACGTCGATCGTGACGGCGCGCTCCTCGACGACGCGTACGTTCTCATCCTCTGTCGGTTCCGACGGCCTCTCGGTCGAAAAACGACTGCCGGGCATGGATCGTGAGCCAGCCGGACGCTTTTGGGAGTCAGCCATGTCGTGACGCCTCGGGCCGATCGATGAGTGGATCCCCATGGACTTAACTGTATCAGTTTTCTGGGATCACTGCGGCGGAAGCAGACCAATGCCGGGCTTCGGCTCCTTCGGTCTGTGAATCCGTCGGAATTCAAATCCGGCCATGTTGAGCGTCGGCAGCGCGCCGCAGATGAGGACCGCCTGCCTCAAGATCAGACCACCGATGAGGCCCAGCACCGCACCGATCACGGCGACGGGGGTTAGTGTCCCCACGCCCGCCGAGGCGCGCAAGATGACCACCATCAAGATCAGCGGGATGCCCAATCCGAAGATGAAGTAGCCCACGACGAACATCGCTTTGCGAAGAATCCGATCCACGGATTCCTTTGAATCAGGCTGCCGGCCGGCCGCCTGGAGGAAGAACAGAATGGCCAACACTTCGACGACCACGAGTCCCACACCTTCGGCCGCCATCGTCCGGAGCGGGTGGAGCAACGCCTCCGATCCCCTGAAGAGGACAACGCCGAGCATGACGGCGAAATGGCCCGTGACCGTTGCGGAGATCACGAAGACGACGGGAACCACGCCCGATCGCCAGAACGGAATGCCCTTCGATGCACCGAGCAGAATGCCCGTGTAGGCCATCGTTCCGATGGCGAAGATCGCGCCGAGTACGGCGAGAACGTTCATGAGCGCTGTCTGGCCGACGTTCGTGAACTGATGCATGACCAGATGAATGAACGAGACGACCATGAATATGGCGATGGTCCATGTACCGCGCGAAATCCAAGATGTGCCGGGTTTCATTCCAGCGAGCATGGCCCGCGACGGCGATCCGAGGTCCGCGATCAAGAAGAGAGTCCCGATCAATAGGGCCGGAAACCCTATCCAGAGCCCCACCGTCGTCGTTGCCCTGAGGCCCTCACCAAAGAGACTGTTGATGGCGGCAATCGTATAGGCACCCCCACCGACACCCCCCAGGAACAAATAGACGGCTATGAGCCAGCCCCACTCCCGCTGCATCTGACCGTTGAATTTCGGTTCCATGGCGCCTCTCCGAAATATGCTTCTGTACCCAAACAGTTACTTCGTCTTCGACCCGCTACCTCGGGATGAGGTAGTGAACTTTCGGCTTGTTCCCGAGCTCGGGGTTCAGAACCTGCCCGCGCTCCTTCTTGATCAGGATGGAGATCTCGCTATCCAGATCATCGAGGTCCCCAAATGTGCGAGCCTTGGCCGGGCAAGCCTCCACGCAGGCCGGATCTCGCCCGTTGCCAATCCGGTCACGGCAGAAATCGCATTTCGTGGCCACGCCGCAGCCGGACTTCTCTTCCCACGCCGCCTTCTGGAATTCCTCCAGCGGAGAGAGGGGCAACCCGTCCGGGAAGTAGCTCTCCCATTCTTCCACGCTGTACCGCGCCCCATAGGGACACGCCATGATGCAGTACTTGCAGCCCATGCACTTGTCCTTCTCGACGATCACGACCCCATTGTCCAGCTGCTGGGTCGCGCCCGTTGGACACACTTCCATGCACGACGGCTCTTCGCACTGCATGCAGAGGACGGGAAGCGCCTGCCTGACGGTGTTGGGATACGCGCCGACCTCACTCATGAGGACGCGCGCCCAGAACACGCCTGGCGGCGTGTGGTTCGTCGTCTTGCAGGCCATACTGCAGGCGTAGCAGCCGTAGCACCTCTTGAGATCAATGACCATTCCGTAGCGTGCCATATCCAACTCCGTTCTTGCCGATTGAGCTACGTCCTGTTTCATGCTCCGGCCCTCAGTCCGCCTTGTAGATCTTCACACGGGCGCAGATGTCCTGATTGAACGTGAGTGGATCAGTATGTGCCAGATCCATCTCGACCAGGTCGTTGAAGAACGTTCCCTTGCCCTTGGCGATGGGCATGTACTTGCCCCAGTGGCCCGCGACGGCCGCGATCGCCAGATGGTGAGGTTCGATCCCCTCACTCAGCGAGACCCATCCCTTCACGCGATGTCCCTCGGGATTCTCGAGCCAGACGCGATCGCCGTCGGCGATTCCCTTCTCGGCGGCGGTCTTCGAGTGCATCTGAACGGCGTAGACGTTCGGATCCTCCTGAGAACACTCGTCGAGAAGCGGGTTCTGCTGCGTCATCGAGTTGCAGTGCATGACCGCGCGCCAGTAGAATGTGTTCATGTCGTATTCGGGCTTCTCTTCCGTGTGTGTCGGGCACGGGTACCAGTCGGCGAGCGCCTTGAAGCGCGACCAGTCGAAGGGGAAGTAGTCGTTCCCACCGTACTTGTTCCACAGCTCGTCGATCTGTTCGCCCGAGTCAATGAAGTACTCGAAGTAGACCGGAACGCGGGACGGGTTGAACCACTTCCAGTAAACGTCTTCCTTGCGCTTGGGCCAGGTGAAGACACCAGTCTTACTCACCTTCTCGAGCCCGTTCTCTTCGCCGAACCGGTCCTTGAGCAGGCGATCGGTAATGTCTGGCCACGTGTGGAAGACGCTTCCGTCCTCGACGAGCTTGTACTTCTCGTCCATCTCGCCGCCGTAGCGGACGCCGATCGAGTCGTTGAGCCCCTTGTAGAACTTGCCGTGGATGTCGAGACGCTTGCAGATGTCGAGCATGACCTCGTTGAAGTCGCGCCGCTCGAAGAGCGGCTCGACGACCGGTTGCCGGATCGTCCAGCCCCAATCGTCCTCGCCTTGCGGATGTGAGAACGTCGAGGGGAAGCTCACGGCCGGCGTGTAGCGTTCCAGGAAGCAGGCGTCGGGCAGGATGATGTCCGCCACGGCCTCTTCGAACTCGGTGATGTAGAGCTGGAACGAGAAGATGAAGTTGAACTTCTTGAGGAAGTTCTCGGTCACCGCCTCCGAATTGCCCATCGTCATGACGGAGTTGGAGCCGAAGTTGATCATGACGTCCGGGCGGTACGGGATCTCGAAGCGCTCCAGTATCTCGAACCACCTCGGGTCCGTGATGGTGAACGCATTGTAGATCGACGTCGGGAACATGTCGTGGAGATCCAACCGCGTCGGCGGCTGCGGCTTCCGCATCGGATAGGGCTTGTGATCGTAGACCCACGCCTTGGCGACCAGGAGGCCGTCCGGGCAGGGGTAGGGGATCTGGTTCGGCTTGCCTGTCGGCTTGTAGCCGTCCTGGACCGTCGCACCGAGGCCGAACGCCCCGCCGTAGGTGTCGGCCGCGCCGACCATGTGGTTGACCATGTCGATCGACAGGCAGGTCCAGCCCGAGTTCGTGTGCCCCTGGGCGCCGCGGAAGAAGTGCGTTGCCACCGGACGTCTCGGGACCTTCTTCGGACCATTGTCCGTCTGGATGGTCACGGTCGAACCGATCTCGGCCGCCTCACCGAACTCCTTGGCGATTCGGCTGACCGTCGCCGCCGGGACCCAGGTGATCTTCTCGACGTATTCCGGCGTGTATTTCTTGACGTGCTCCTTGAGGAGTTCGAACGCCGGCGTGCATTCGACGCCGTCGACTGTGTACCGGCCGGTCAGCGCCACCTCGTGCGCCTCGTCCTCGTACTCGACGCGCGTGACCGACGGATCGTTGTGAACCTTGGGTTTGTCGTCGACCAGGTCCCAGACCATCGGCATGTTCGTTTCTTTGTCGCGCATGTAGCGGCCGTCCGACGGACGGATGAGGTACGGGCCGTTGGTCTTGTACATGAGGTATTCGGCGTCGTAGATGCCGTGCTCGTTCAGGAGCGAGTTCACCAGGCCGAGGGCAAGCGCGCCGTCGGTGCCCACGCGGATCGGCACCCACTCGTGCGCCTTTGACGCCTGCGCGCTCTGGAAGGGATCGAAGACGACGTTCTTGAACCCGCGAACCCGAGCGTCGGCGACCTGCGTCGCGTTCTGGACGGCCACGTGGCCCGCGCCGTGCCCCTTCGAGCATCCGAAATTCAGCGCGTAGTTGCAGTTCGCGAAGTCCGGGATGATCGACCACGAGACGTGCATGATGCCGTTCATGAAGTGGGCGCCGTTCCCGCAGTGTAGCCCACCGCCCGACACCCAGTAGTTGGGTGTCCCGAACCCCTTCATGAAGCCGATAACGCCGAAGCGGATCTCGGACGCCTGTGTCGTGGTGGCCTGGAAGAACGCTCCGCGCGGGTCGCGCTCCTGGCATTCCTTCAGCTTCTGAACGACTGTGTCGAGCGCTTCCTCCCACGAAATCCGTTCCCACTTGGGGTCGACCCCCATTCCCTTCTCGGGATTGGTGCGCTTCAGGGGATAGTTCACCCGATACGGATCGTAGAGCAGGTGAGGGGCGGCGAGGCCCTTCACGCAGATGTGCCCCCGGCCGGTCGGCGCATCCGGGTTGCCCGCCATTTCGGTGATGACTCCGTTCTGGCGGTGGGCGCGAACGCCGCACATGCAATAGCATTGCCCGCAGCTGGTTGAGATCCAGGTATCCTCTTGGACATGACTCTGGGTTGAAACGGCCATAGATCCACTCCTGCTTGAGTTCGCTCGGCCTTCGGCTTTCTGACTTAATGGCCACAATATACCGAAGTAGAAGCCGGACGCCAACTCACACTTCGAGGCTGAAGCGGCAACCGTTGCCGCGTGCGCAAATATCTCGGAGATCATCTTGGATATCGGCGTGTGCGCGCGGCGATTCTCGATGAGACTCGTGATCGGGCCCCGATTTCGGAGATACACAGCCTCGCGGAGCAGGCGAGGCCGAATCGAGAACGAGGTGGCCCGGCATCGAGCTACCTCGCGGAACAGTCGGGTCAGGCCAACGCTAGCGGTAGCGTGCCTTGATCGTGCCCCAGGACGCGTCCCGGGACGGCACCACATCGAACTTCTCCGTCGGGACGCAGAGCCACTCGGCGGTCATGAGCTCGATGTCCCAGGTGCCGAATTGATCCAAGGCGAGGATCCATTCGAACAGCGTAGGCGGGGGCTCGAGCTCATAGCAGGTCAGGTAGGCCTCGTACTCGATCTGGTAGATCTCGTCGCCGTGCCGTTTCTCCGCCGGGTTGCAGAAGAAAAGCGGACGCGTCACGAACGCCTCGTGGCCGCCGAACTGGTCGTTCAGTGAAACCAACACATCCACCGGCGGGCCGTCCGCGTCATAGCACTCGTAGTGGTTGGCCCGGGGCGGGTCATTGTTGGTATCGTTCTTTAGCGCCGGAAGAAGAAGATAGCGACCGTCTCCGACCGTGAGTTCCTGCGTGCCGAATTGATTGTCCAGGAGTACGCTGCGGATCGGTTCGGGATTCGGTGGGTGCATCAGCCACCACGTGTGAAACCGCAACGGATCCACTACTCCCTCTCCGTTCTTGAGAACGGGAACACCGTAGCGATCCATCGTCAGCGAATCCGGGCGATACGCCCCGAACTGATCGATGACGAGCACGGTGTCCGTGACGGAGTAGGGTGGATGTACGGCGTAGACGAGCTCGTGGTTCTCGAACTTCTCCGGCCCATCCGTTTGCGCATCCGCGAGACCGGTGAGAGGCGTGACGGCACATGCGATGACACAGGCAACTGCGACGCTCATCGCAAAGCATAGTCGTCTTCTCATGGGAACCTCCTGGCGTTCGGAGTCACTCATGTAGAGGACTGCCGGTGGGTCTAGTGGCCGGCCAGGTGGAAGTGACTCTCGCTAGTCAGATGAGACGCCGGCAGCGAGGGGCACGGGCCGCAATCCGGGCTGTTGCAGATCCTTCTCCCGGAGGATGAAACTCTCCCACTCATGAAGTGGGTGCCTTCCCAGCAACCACAGTATATCAACTCGAGGATCAATCCAGTAGGGGCTGCCCAGTAGACGACCGCGTGCGCCGGTTTGTGATCGAAGGGTCGGTGAATTTGCGCCGGGGGTGTGCTCGCGTTGAGGTGGACTTATCTATGGTCTCTGATCTCACGCTCACGAAGGAAATCCCGCGCGCGGTCACTCTCGGGGCCTTCGGGCTGCAACTCGAGGTATCTTGTCCAGGCGCGCGCGGTGGTCTCATTGTCCCCGAGATCATGGGCAATCTCGCCGCGGAGGTAGTGGGCCTTCGCCAGCTCCGGCGAGAGCCGGATCGCTTCGATCGACGATTCCATGGCGTCGTTCAAACGGCCCAGGTCACGATAGATGGTGGCCAGGACCCATCTGACCCCTCCGTCGTCCGGGAAGCTCTCCGCGGCGCGGCGCATCGTCTCCGCCGCGCCCTTCAGATCATCCTCATCCAGCTGAAAGGAGGCCAGCCGGTCATAGAGAACGAGCTTCGCTCTCTCACATTCGGTGAGTGCTTTTTCGATGATGGTCCGAGCATGCACTCGTCTCCGCCGCGCCTCCAGCGCGTCGGACAGGGCGACGGTGATCGCGTCGTAGCACACATACCTCGCGTGCGCCGCGTATAGAATGTCGAGCATCGCGCCGTCATCGCCCATGCGTTCGTAGCCCATGGCCAGTCCCAGGTGCGGGTCCGCAAACGTCTCATCCTGAATGATCGCCTCTTTGAAGTAGCGCACCGCGTCGTCCAAGCGGCCTTCATCCAGCGCCGTCTCCCCGGCTTTGTCGAACGACTTCGCCAGCAACCGTTCTCTGTAGGCTTCCATCCGTGTACGCGGGTGCGGCAGATTCAGAACCGGTCCCCGATCGGGCTCCGCAAAGCCCCAGATCGCCAGCGAATCCTCGTGGCTGGGAGCTGGCGAGCCTCCGGTCGTGTAGCCCAGGCTTTCCAACCTCGCGATCTCTTCGGTCGTCATGGGAAGTGATCCCGGAGAGCGGGTTCCGAGACGGAGCGCATGAAACGCGGTGGCATCCATCAGGCTCTCGAGGGAGTCTCGTACTCCCGGACAGTCGTTCGCCAGGTTCCGCTCTTCGAAAGGGTCGATCTCGAGGTCGTAGAGCTCGTCATAGGGGCCGATCACGAGTTTCCAGCGCTCCGTTCGCATTCCGCGTAGCTCCGACCACCCGTAGGAGATCCGCGAGCGAAACGTCTCGAGATACGCGGCCGCACGATCGTCCGAGCGGCGGGATGATCGCGAGCCGACGGACGGATCCACGATCGACAGCAGCGGCCTGCCAGGGCTGGCCGCCGAAGGTTCCAACCGGAGCAGATCGCAGATGGTCGGTGCGATGTCTACGGTCCGAGCAAGCTCCGCAACGCTCTCGCCCCGAGGAAGGCCGAATCCATGGAGGATCAAGGGAACCCGCATCGTTTCCTCGTAGAGAAGGAACCCATGGAACTCCTCCTCATGATCACCCAGACCCTCGCCATGATCGCTCACGATGATCGTGAGGCACTCCGATGCGTCCCATCGCTCCCGTACGGCATCCAGGAGACGGCCGATCTCCTGGTCGACGAACGCGATCTCTCCGTCATACGGTCGATCCACGTATCGGGAATTGAACGGCGGTGGGGGATCGCGAAGCAGATGTGGATCGAAAAGATGAATCAGCAGAAAAGCTCTCTTTGATTCGAGCAGCTCCAGCCACTCGATCGCACGAGACACGGTCTTGTCGGCGCGCCGCTCGAGGCCTTGCCGCTGAGAGGTGAACTGCGCCATCGAGGGATCGAACACGCGAAACGGCTCCGAAACGTCATCGTCATAGATGTCGAATCCTTGGCCTAGATTGTGATCCCTCGAGAGAACGGCAGCCGAGACGAATGCCCCGGTCGAGTAGCCGGCTTTTCGGAGACGCTCGGCGAGGGTCTCCCACGCCGTGTTGAGCTGGTACGGACCGTTGTCTCGGATCCCATGCTGAAGCGGATACGCCCCCGTAAGAATCGTCGCGACGGAGGGGAGGGTAACAGGGGTCGCGGTGATTGCGTTCTCGAAGAGCACACCCTCTTTGGCGAGCCGATCGATGTTGGGTGTGGAGATGGCCTCGTATCCGTAGCAGCCGAGGTGGTCCGCCCTGAGGGTGTCGATGACGATGAGAAGAACGAAATCAGGTGCTTTGCTCCGCTCACAGCCTATGCATAGGAGCACGACAACGACACAAGGATGTGTCCCGATTGTTGTGGAAAAGCGTGACGCCCTCCTGACGCCGAGATCA
>CAZAMP010000034.1:0-46654 GCA_964486455.1 uncultured bacterium
GAACTGTCCATTAACATCGAGCCTGAAATGTCCCATTCGCTCTGACGACATACAGATAGCGACCCCATACCTCAGGAGATATCTGAACTAGCGGCGTTGCCCTTGACGTACGCCTTCCTCATTCGCTACCAGCAGGTCTATGGTCGCTGGCCGAGTGACGAGCGATCTCTCTTTCTCTTCGCCACCGAGGTATACATCCAACGGTGGCGGAAGTGGATCGACTCTGAGCGCCGCCTACCTTGGCTCGAATGCAGCCTCCGTGACACGCTTCAAAGGTTGGCGGCGAAGGGTGGAGCGGAAGGACGTTGTATCTACACGCGTCGCGAAGTCGAGAGCGTCCTTGAGGGTTCACTTGAGGAGCGGGGCGTCTATCGCGACAAGCTGGAGCACTATCTTGGCGTAATCGTCGGGTCGATCCGCCATGCCGGTGGTCCGCTGTTCGAGGTTGCGCCGGGCCTCGTTCGCTTTCGTCACTCGGTGCTGCAGGAGTTCTGGGAGAGAGAGAGAGTCATTCTAGACTAATCCTTCCCTCTCGGAGGCTCGCCCACAGATCGGAGGCACGAATGAAACTGAAACCACCGCTCACGTACAAGCCACTGCTCATCATCATCATCATCACCCTCGCACTCACCACATTCGGCTGCTCATCAGCCCCCCGCCCACAACCATTCGCCGACTTTCACCAATCCTTGGCCGAGCTGAGCGCCTCGAGCGACCAAGCCCTCTCCGACGCGCAATCCCTCGCGAAGGGAAGCTTTCGGAGCGGCGCCCCGCTCACCGAGGAGTTTAGATTCGACGAACTCGTGCTGACGTGGGAGGAAGGCGGCGACCCAACCCAACCGACGCAGGAGAAACTTCCCCTCTACGCCATGCTCCGCGAGATGCGCAGAGGCGTCCGCAGTTTGAATCTCGCCATCACCAACTACGGTCAGTTCCTGGCCGAGCTGGCGGCGGCGCCTCCCGAAGAGGCGGACCGGATCGACGAGCTGGCCAGATCGGCAAACAGCAATCTACGGTCGGCACGCGACGCGCTCTCCGTCGACTTCGAGGACAAGAAAGTCGCTCTCGTCTCAACGATCGGCGCTGAGATTCTGCGGAAGAAGATCGAGCGCGACCGAAAGAAGTTCCTCGGCGAAACACTCGACGGCGCACAGGGGATGATCGACGCGCTCTCCGAGCACCTGGTTCCCACGATGGATCTCGTTGCCCTCGACATTGAAGGCGTCTACATCGCCTGGGCCGACAATCTCGCGCGAGACTACGATGCGGCGGGAAGCCCCGAGCAACAGGCTCAGATCCTGGACATCTTGATGACCCGGAACGAGGAGACCATCGTGATGATGGAGGCCATTCGCACTATTCGTGAGGCCTACCGAACCCTGCCAAACGCCCATCTGGAGCTACGGCGCCTCCTCGACGAGCCGGACTCCTTCCTAACCTCAGTCAAGCGCCTGCGAGACGAGGCGCGGCGGATCAAAGGCCTTCATGATGAGCTTGCCGCGCTCGAAGTCGAAGAATGATCGATCGTGAGACACGTGGACGAGAAAGGTGGGATTGAGACATGACCCTCAGCCAGAAGGTGCAGATCTACAATGTCTACCTGGCGAGCTTGAGCAAGGGCGTGAAGCTCGCGGCTTTGCTTCGCAGCAGAGGTGACGGGGAGGAAGTTGCGGAGGTCGAGAAGCGCAATCAGAGGCTCGCGAAGCTGGCCGCCGACTTCCGGCGAAGCCTGGCCAAGGAGTGGCACGGCAAAGCGAAGCTTCTGCTCAACGACATTCGAGCGGAAAACGAAAAGCTCCAGCGGCGAATCCGGAAGATCGAGACGTCGATCAGCAGAGCGGAGAACGTGGTCAAGGCGCTCGGGCACATTGATGGCCTGGTTGGGATAGGCAAGCGCATTCTGGGTGCGGGGTGAGGTCAAGAAGAGCTTGTACCCGAGGGTGTCCTTTGTCACGCTCGCGGGGAATGACGATCGTCACGACTGTCTCCTGCGCCAACGCTATGCGAGGCGACGATCGCCGAGACGCAAGGCCGGGCCGCCGGAGGAGAACGTTTCGATGTTGAGGTGGTCTCTTCTTGCAGGTTCGATCTACTTCTTCGCTGCATCCACGGATCCCGTGGGGCAAAGGAGCTTGGTGAAGGCCGCTCTCATCTCAGGGACGGTCGCGGTCGCCGGACTCGCGATTGTCAATCTCTCTACGGATTTCCACGCGCTTTCATCGGGTGCGAGCCTCCATGTGTTTTGGATCGAAACCTGTCTCTTGCTTGGCTATCTGATTTGGCTTGCGGTTCTCTACTCTCGATCGAAACGTGGATCCACTTCCCAGGTTGATCTCAATCATGGCAGACAAACGGACTGATACCTTTGTTCTCTTGATCGGAAACTCTGACGGCATCGGCCTGGCGATGACGCGGCGCCTCCTGGCTGGCGGTTGGGATGTCGCAGGTGTCTCGCGAAGCGCCTCCCCGATTGACCACTCGTCCTACGCCCACTACGCCACCAACGTGACGGCAGCAGACTACCCGGATCGGCTGGCGACACTGACCGACAAGAAGTCGTTCGATCTCTGCATCTACCTCGCCGGGATCGGTGAGCTGTTGGACCTCGCGAACATGGGCGAAGAGCCCCACATCGTTGACGTCAATCTGCTTGGCATGGTCAGAACCGCCGCCGCCGTCATTCCGGGAATGGTCGAGAGGGGCAGCGGCCACTTCATCGGACTCTCGAGCCTCGCCGACGAGCTGGTCTCTGCCGAGGCGCCCTCGTACCATGCCTCGAAAGCGGGCTTCTCGAGCTACCTCGCCTGCCTGGCCAAGGCCGTGAAGCCAAAGGGCGTCCATGTCACAAACGTGCGTTTCGGCTTCGTCGACACCAAGATGGCGAAGGATGACCGCAAGCCATTCATGATGAGCGTCGAGCGCGCGGTCGATCACATCGAACACTGCATGAAGCGGAAGCCGGCCGTTTACACCGCACCAAAGATCGCGATACCGTTCGTGAAGCTACACAAGCTCATAACGAGACTGAGCCGGTAGGCGCAGAAGACACTGAAGACGCCGAAGGCGAAAAGGATACCGAATACCCAGACGCGCGACACGAAGGGACACCCAATGTCCGAGTCCGCCCTAGTCGTCCTGGTCCCCGAAGCCGAGGAACTCGTCGGTCCGTTTCGTGCTATCTATGATCCCGTGGCCAATTGCGGCATGCCGGCGCACATAACCATCCTCTATCCCTTCAAGAAACCAGAAGCGATCGACGCAAGCGTGACGAGGAAGCTCGAGGCTTTCTTCGAGTGCCACGACCCATTCGCGTACGCCCTGGCCACCATCGCGCAGTTTCCCGGGGTCGTGTATCTTGCTCCTGACAACGTCTCTCCATTCGTGGATCTCATGACGGGGATTGCAGAGGAGTTCCCGGAGAATCCACCGTATGGCGGCACGATCAAAGAGGTGGTACCGCACCTTACCGTGGGACACTCCGAGAACGAGGCGGTCTTCGAGAAGCTCAAGGCTGAGTTCACCGTGGTTGCCAAGCGGGAGCTGCCGATCGCGTCACGGGTCGATGAGGTTTGGTTGATGGAGGAACATGAAGGCCGGTGGCGAGGACGCATACCGTTTCCACTGGGCACACGTGGCCGGTGACATCATGAAACGCCATCCGAGGAGCACACGATGAACGACAAACGCACGGGGGCCGGCGCGTCGGACACAGCCGCGGAGATCCGAACGGTACTCAGAAGCCAATACCACGCTACCCTTGCGATGCTCAGGCAGGCGATCGAGCTATGTCCCGATGCGATCTGGGTCGGCGGCGAACAGACGAACGCGCCCTGGCAGATCGCCTATCACACTCTGTTCTTCACACACCTGTACATCCAGACGGATGAGCATGCGTTTGAGCCGTGGGAACATCACCAGGCTGACAATCAGTATCCGGACGCGATCCCCGGGCCGCCGGACCCCAAGAGCGATCTGGCGCTCACGCCCGACCCGTACACCAAGGAACAGATGCTCTCGTACTGGACCGTCTGTGATGAGATGGTCGATGATGCCGTGGACGCGATGGATGTTCTTGCTCCCGAGAGCGGCTTCAGCTGGTACAAGGTCTCCAAGCTGGAGCATCAGATCGTCAACGTCCGTCACGTCGAGCATGGCGCGGCACAGATCGCCGATCGTGTCCGCGCCGTGACGGGTAACGGCATCGATTGGGTGGGGAGCAAGCCGAGCGGAAGATGATGAATTCGATCGGTGATCTGATCGCGAAGCTCGAGAAGAACTCGGAAGTCGTAGGACTCCTCGAGTACGGCAGCGCCGCGCACTCGGACCCGGAGATCGAGGGGGACTACGATCTCATCGTGGTGTTGCGACATGCACTGCCGCTGGTCGAAAGCCTGCACTTTCGCGTTGGCGGTATCCCCGTCGATATCAATCTGCGCTCGTTCGACCAGATCAAGGCATTGGAATACGCGATCGGCTTCGACGCCATTCTGTTTGAGAGCCGCGTCGTCCACGACCCATCGGGACAGCTGGCAATCGAGCTCGAGGCGCTGACGAAGCGGCACGAAAGGGCGGAGCCGACATGGGCAACGGCCGACGACATCGCGAAAATGCGCCACGGCACGCGGCACGCCTTCGACAAGATCCATGCGCGCATGTCGACATCACCGACACTCTGCAGCTACATTCTTCAGCAGAACGTCTACTGGCTCATTCGAAGCTACTTCGCCGTGCGCGAGATGGACTTTCCCGGTGAGAAGCGCGCGTTGGCGCATCTCTCTCAGCACGAGCGCGAGCTGCACGATCTCGTCGAGCGGTTCTACGAGACGGCAGACCGTGAGCGGCAACTCGGACTTTCGGAGCGCATCGCGGACATCGTTCTCGCCCCCGTCGGCGGAATGTGGAAGGACGACGAACTCCTGGCCTTCGGCGAGAGCCATGGCGAAGATGGAAGCGGCGACCTGCAGGCGGATGGCCGGCGCGCCTTTGTCTCCCTGTTTGGGTTCGAACCGTAGCACGGAGCGCCACGTTGATATCGGAAGGGGGCGTTGTGAGACTCAGACGAATGCACACGATGACATCGTTGACGGTGACCGGCGCTCTCGGATGGCTATTGACCCTCGTTGTCTTGGCGCCGGCCGTCGACGTCGAGGCCGATGAGCTCGATCTTCCCGCGCTCAACGCATTCGCGATCGGCACCGACGTCAATATTGCCTCGGTCGGCGAGAAACCGACGGAATCGTTCAACGACAGCCTTCGGGCGGCGCGCGAACGCGGTGAAGAGTGGACGGCTAACACGATCACGATCGCGCTACGATTCGCGGAGTTTCCGAACATCGGCGGTCGGCAAAGCGTTACTGTCCAAACGTCACCGTCCGAATGGGAACCTGGACGGCCCGTGAAATGGGTCCGCGTGACGCTCGAAGAGCATGGTTGGCTCGATGACTCGGTGTCGGGGCAGCGATTCGTCATCTGGCTGACTTCCGATCCCACGGGAGAGTTGATCGTGCGGCGCGCGCTCTGGGCCCAGGAGTGCTACAGAATGTACTGGAGATACTACTCTGCGGATCCGTGCCCTTAAGCCGAACACGTGGTGGGGCAATCGTCATCCATGGCTCGGCGACAGGCCGGAAGGCTGATGGCAGCGAAGGAGAACCCATGAGGATCAAAGTCACCAGCGTTCTGGTTGATGACCAAGAGAGAGCACTCACGTTCTACACGAACGTCTTGGGCTTCGAGATGAAACAGGATGAGCCATTGGGAGATGGACATCGGTGGCTCACGGTGGTCTCGGCGGAGGGGCCGGATGACGTCGAGCTCCTGCTCGAGCCGCTAGGTCTGGAGGCGGCCAAGACGTATCAGAAAGCGCTGTACGACGCGGGCATCCCATTGACGGCCTTTGCGGTGTCGGATGTGGTGAGCGAATGCTTGAGGCTCACCCAACTCGGTGTCGTCTTCGAGGCGGGCCCGACCGAGGTGGGTGAAACGACGATCGCGGTATTCGACGATACCTGCGGCAATCTGATACAGATTTACGAAGAGTGAAACGCGTGAGTCGGCTGCCCCCGCGGCCAGGGGAGAGAGACTGATGAAACCCATCGTTCTCATTCACGGCTATAGCGCCGAAGGCAAAGACAACAGCGTCGAAACCATCTACGGCACGCTTCCGAACGACCTCAAGCGCACATTGAGGGGGAGCGACGTCGTAGACATCAACCTGAGCCGCTGGATTTCACTGAGCGACGGGATCGCCCTCGACGACGTGAGCTTTGCTCTCGATCGGGCGCTCAAGAGTAGAGAGTACAGACATCTCCTCAAGACAGGCTTCCACGTCATCATTCACAGCACCGGCGCTCTCGTTGTTCGAAACTGGATGCGGCTCTACGAGCGGAAGCCGTCGCCTATCCACAACCTGGTCTATCTGGCCGGCGCTAACTTCGGGAGCGGGCTCGCCCACATCGGCAGAGGAGAGCTTGCGCGATGGGGGCGGAAGATCTTCCAAGGCACCGGGCGCGGCGTGCGTGTTCTCAACGAGCTGGAGTTCGGTTCGACGAAGACCCTGGATCTTCATCTTCACTTTCTACAGAACGGATGTGATCCCTACGACGACTATGAAGTCCGGGAGTATTGGGCGATCGGGTCACAGACCCTCGATGAGCTCCGTCCGCTTCCCATCCGCTACGTGAAGGAAGACTCCTCCGACGGTACCGTGCGAACGAGCGCCTGCAATCTGAACTTCAACTACATCTCGATTCAACCCACGCGCAGGGCGTACGATCTCAAAGTGAGCACGGTGGATCGGACCATCAAGCAACGTCTGAACGACAAGAAGATCCCGATGAATCGGTACGCGTACGAGAAGTCGAAGCTCGCGGCCGACCGGCGGCAGATCCCGTTCGCGGTGCTCTACCAAACCGCTCACTTCGGAAAGGACCTGGGGATCGTCAGCGGCAAGGATACCCGCAAGAAGGTCCTACCTCTCCTGGAGGAGGCGCTGACGACGCCGCATGATGAGGATGCCTATCGTCGGGTCGTCACGTCGTGGGAAAGGGTCACGGCGAGGACGTTCAGCAGAGCGGTGAGACTCCGATGGGGTCTACTGGAATGGAACAAGCAGGCCCAGTATGAAGGCCATTCACAACTGATCTTCCGCATCCGCGACCAGTTCGGGATCGACGTCGACCACTATGACATCACGTTCAGGTCAGAAACGAGCGACAAGGAGCAGCCCCGGCTCGAGAAGATGATCGAGGACAAGCACGTGAACCGCCACCACCGGGGTACGACCACCTACTACCTCCGCACCCAGGAATGCAAGAAGGTCGGCGGCAAGCGTCGCTGGACGAATCTGCTCGACACCGTGGCGAAGCTGGCTTTCGAAGTCACGGGCCACGAACCGAAGTCCGATGACATTCGCTACCTGCCGTTGACCATCGACCTCGAGCCCGAGGAGATCAGGAGACTCGTCCAGCCGTTTCGCACGACGCTAATCGATGTGAAGCTGCTGCGGTTGCCGTCCGAGGAGGTGTTCAAATTCGCGGTCTAGGCAAGGGCAGGCTCGTAGCGTCCGGGGTGTGTCGATGACGGCCGGGAAGAAGAGCCTACCTCTGCGATGGCTTCCGATCGCGTGGCTGGGGCTCGCGTTCACATCGTTCGTCTTCGTCATCTTCGGAATGATCGAGCAGGGCGATCCCACGCAACTGATCGAACGAAAGTTCGGTGATGCCGGGCTCTTCGCTTTCATGCTCTACGGGTTGGGTGTGGTAATCGCACTCTTCGTGCTTCGTCGCCTCTTGTATCGTCATGACTTAGGCTGGCGGGACGTCGGCGTAACCGGAGGGTTCACGCGCACGGCGTTCCTCTATGGGGTCGGCGGATGGCTCGTCGCGTTTCTCCTCTACTATGGGATCTCGAGCGCCGTGGAAGCCGCCGGCATCAGGATGTTCTGGAACGAAGGGGCGTTCTTCGCGCTCGATAGTGTCTGGCGTGTCGCCGGCATCGTTCTCGCGGCGGTGATCGTCGCGCCCGTCGCCGAAGAGATCCTCTACCGCGGTTACGTATTGGGCGCGCTTCTGGACCGGTTCTCACCGGTGGTTGCCGCCGTTCTCTCGGCGCTCATCTTCGCGAGCATTCACGTGACCGTAGGTCCCGGGATGGTCATCTATCTCTTCGTCGGTGCGCTCATCCCCGCGTATCTCTTCATCCGATTCCGCAGCGTCGCGCCGTGCATCCTCATGCACTTCTTGAACAACGTGGTCGCGTATCTCGTGATCCCATTGCTGTTCAAGGGCGAGTAGGCCATAGGTCGGCATCGCTGCTCGCCGGTCCCGACGGGCTCGGACGGAGGGGCGCGAGGAACGATCGCCGTTACTTCGTGATATCCGTTTGGTAGAATCCTCACCGACGCCATATCCACTGATCGTGTGAACCCGTTGAGAAACTCTTGGAGGCCCACATGTTTCGTAGGTTGGATGACTTCTGGAGCGCGTTCGAGAGCAACTGCCAGGCCACGGAAAAGATCCTCGCGACGCTTACCGACGCCAACATCAATCAGTGTGTCGCCGATGGCCATCGGACGCTGGGCCACATCGCGTGGCACATCGTGACGACCGTTCCCGAGATGATGGCGCAAACGGGTTTGCCCCTGTCGTCGATCGATCACAAGTCGCTCCCGCCCGCGTCGGCCGCTGAAATCATCGCCGGCTACAAGGCGGTCTCGAGTGAGTTGGCCGAGTCCATCAAGAAGGACTGGACCGACGACACGTTGGAGCAGACCGACGAGATGTACGGCATGACCTGGGCGCGGGGACAGACCCTCGCGGTGTTGATGAACCACGAAGTCCATCACCGCGGCCAGATGACGATCCTTCTCCGGCAGGCCGACGCGAAGGTGCCCGGTGTGTACGGGCCGTCCAAGGAGGAGTGGTCGCAGTACGGGATGGACGAGCCGCCCTACTAACCTGACTAAGCGGAACGACGACGACCGGGAAGCGCTCATGCAGGCGGATGATCGAGAAACACTCTTCGACAGATGGGCGGAGAGCTACGACCTCTCGGTGGCGGGAAACGCCGGGTTCCCGCACAGCGGATACAGTAATGTTCTCGACACGATCGTCAGGCTCGCGGCCGTTACTCGGGGAACGTCGGTTCTAGACGTTGGCGTCGGGACGGGAAATCTCGCGCGGAGGTTCGCTGATCGTCACTGTGACGTCTGGGGTGTCGACTTCTCCAAGGAAATGCTCACCCGCGCGCGGCGAAAGGTCCCGGAGGCCACCCTCGTCCATGCGGACATCCTGGGGACGTGGCCGGAAGCGCTGAACCGGACATTCGATGTCATCGTATCTGCGTACGTCCTGCACGAGTTCGATCTGCGGACGAAGATCACGATCATCGAGCGCCTGATGAATAGGTGCCTCTCGCCCGACGGGAAGATCGTCATCGGCGATGCGGCATTCCCGACCGCAGTCGCGCGCGAGGACGCCCATACGCATACCCCTGAGCCGTGGGATGAGGACGAGCACTACTGGGCGGCGGACGAGCTCGCCGCGCCCTGCGCGGACGCCGGTCTCACGATGACCTTCACGCTAGTTTCCGAGTGTGGAGGGGTCTTCGTGTTCGGACGATCTGAATGAAGTGGTTGATCCGAAGCGGGCCTCACCGTCATGGGGGGATACGATGAACGATCAATCTTTGCGGCAACACGTGGTCAATCTTCTCCACGGCCGCGGGGCGCACGAAACGTATGAGAAGGCACTCGCCGATTTTCCCAGGCGCCACCAAGGCGCCAGGGTCCCGCGCGTTCCGCACACACCGTGGCGACTCCTCGAGCATCTACGCATCGCGCAATGGGACATCCTGGAGTTCAGCCGAAACCCGAAGCACGTTTCGCCCGAGTTCCCCGGCGGCTATTGGCCGGAGGGTGATGTGCCGCCGAATGGGAACGCATGGGACGCGAGTGTCGTCGCCTTCCATCGAGACCTGCAGGCGATGGTCGATCTCGTCATGGATCCCGAGATCGATCTGTTCGCGCCGCTTCCGCATGGTGACGGTCAGACCGTGCTTCGCGAGGCGCTCCTGGTCTCCGATCACAACGCCTATCATCTGGGACAGCTCATGCTGATCCGGCGATGTCTGGAGGCGGCATAACTCCTCGGCTACGCAGGTGCGCCCCGAACCCGCAGTGGATCCGGGGGCGCACATGACTCGGTCGGGTGATGACTCTAGCCGGCGACCATCTCTTTCGCTAGTACGTGATCTTCGGGTCCAGCTCGCTCGCCTTCTCGATCCAATCCGTCACCGTCATCGTGGAGAACGTGCCCTTGGTGAGCTTCTTCTCGGTATTCACTTCGTTCATCTTCGTGGCAAGGTTCTCAGGATTCCGGGTGCGAAGCTCCTTCACCGTGTCGACACCCGAAGCGTTGAGCAGCTCCGCGAACTGCCCGCCGATTCCGGAGACGCGCATCATGTCCGCCATGTTGGTCCACTTGAGAATCGTGCCCTCGCCCACGCCGGTCTTCTCGGCGCCGCTCTTGCGGCCCTGCGGGGTGGCGCACTGATCCAACAGTTCGTCGGTGGTTTCGATGCTGGCCGCGCTCAGCTTCTCGGCGAAGCTCGGTCCGATGCCCTCGATGTCCGTGATCTTGTTCGGCATGTTTAGCCTCCTCTACCGTTGCTGGGTCCGTTTTGGAACCGTGCCGTGTACTAACCGACGAGCTTCTGCAGCTCTGGAATCTTGCCTAGAATCCGCCCGACGAGGTCACCGCCGACCTTCGATTGGGCGAACTTGAAGAACATGGATGCGAACGAACCGGCTTGATCTCCGCTCAGTCCGCTCTTCTGAAGCATTGCGAAGACGCCCATGGCTCCGCCGAGCTTGCCGCCGACGAGCGACGATGCCGCGGATGCCAGTCCACCGAGCCCACTAGAAGCGGCTCCGGAGGCGCTTCCGGCCCCCCTCATCAGTTCGAGGGCGCCGGGCAGCTTGCCGAACAGCTCCTGCGAGTCGTTGCCGTCCGCTTGGTCCTGGATTAGCTTCAGGATGCCGCCCGTGGCGGATTTCGCACTCGATTCGTCGATTCCGAGCCCCTTGGTGGCCTGCTGAATGAACTCTTGGATCACGTTTGCCCTCCTTGGCCCTTTTGAGGCGGCCGGATACAGGCTGTTTTCAGAAGACCCCACTCTCGCAACTGAAGACAATCTTCCTCCCGTAGAAGTCACATGAAGATCCGGACGAGAATCGTTGGGGTGGCGAATGACCGGCGCAGGCGATAGTCTGAACCGAGCTATCGGATTGCCCTGAGAGGAGATGCGCCGATTGGAAATCAGACTATTCGACGAGACGGATGCGGAGGCGGTTGCGGCGCTCTGGCGTGAGGTCTTTCCGGATTCGTCGAAATGGAACGTTCCGGAGAACGACATCCAGGCCAAGCTTGGCGTCCAGCGCGAGTTCTTCTGGGTGGCCACGGACGGCCCCGAGATCGTCGGCACGACCATGGCCGGCTACGATGGTCACCGGGGGTGGATCTACTACGTCGTCGTGAGCCCTCGGCATCGGCGGAGCGGGATCGGGTCGCGTCTCATGGCGCACGCGGAGGACGCCCTCGCCCACGCCGGGTGCCCCAAGATCAACCTGCAGGTGCGCGCCGGAAACGAAGAGGTCGTCGCTTTCTACAAGCGCCTCGGGTACGAGGTGGAAGAGCGCGTCAGCATGGGAAAGCGGCTGCGGCCACCCAACACGGGCTGAGCCCGCCGCGGCGAGTCGCGACACACGATTGGGGTCGACATGACCGATGCACATCACTTGAAGCCGTTTCTGTTCGCGGACCGCAATCACACCATTCAATACATGAACGAGTCGGCCATTCGTCACTATGAAGACGGGGAGCAACTCCTCGGGCGGTCGCTACTCGATTGTCACAATGAAGAATCGTGTCGAATCATCGTTGAGACGCTGGACGCGATGGACGCGGGCGAGGACGAACGGCTCATCACCGACAATGAGAAGCACAGAATCTACATGCGGGCCGTTCGTGATGAGAGCGGGGCGGTGCTGGGATACTATGAGCGCTACGAGCCCCCGCAGGGGAGGTGATCATGTCGAACCCAAGAACGCTCTATCAGGTGGATTCGTTCACGGCGGAGGCGTTTCGCGGAAACCCGGCCGGTGTCTGCCTTCTGGAGAACGATGTGGACGACGATTGGATGCAGGCCATCGCCGGCGAGATGAATCTCTCGGAGACGGCATTCGTTCGGCGAGGATCCGACCACTACACCATCCGCTACTTCACACCCACCGTGGAGGTGTCGCTCTGTGGGCACGCGACGCTCGCGTCTGCCCACATCATGTGGCAGGAAGGTGTCGTGGCTCACGGGGAGCGAATCCCGTTCATGTCGAAGGAGGGTCCACTCACCGCGTCCCGCGAAGGGGAATGGACCTGTCTGGATTTTCCCGCCTATTCGGTCGAGCCCGTCGACGTCCCTGCGGCATTCGGAAACGTTTTCGCTGCGGTCCCGGATAGCGCGCATATGACCGGAGGTGGCTGGCACCTTCTCGTGTTTGATTCGGAACAGACCGTCCGTGGACTTCGGCCGAGCTTCGGCGCCATGCGGGAGGCCGGAATCGACGGCGTCGCCGTGACTGCGCCGAGCGGTGACGACGCCTTCGACTTCGTCTCGCGCTTCTTCGCGCCCGGGTTCGGCATCGACGAAGATCCGGTAACGGGAGCCGCGCATTGCAGCCTCGGCCCGTACTGGTCGGGTCGGCTGGGAAAGGACGAGGTCGTCGGCAAACAGGTCTCGCACCGTAGCGGGGTTGTCCGGGTACGTGTTCGTGGCGATCGCGTCGACCTGCTTGGCCGGGCCGTGAGCGTTTTCAGGCTGGAGCGCGTCATATGACGGTGATGCTCTTCGCGTGCGATGTCGTGGCGACCGAAGGCTTGTTGGCGCCATGATCCGCGCACAGTCAGAGTACGATATCCGGTGCGAGTGCCCGAGGGGCCGTGCTCTTTCCCTTTGTCTGGCGCGACGGTTCACTGGATGACTTCGCCCGGGCGCATGATGCAGAGGTCGCGAAGGCCCGGGGCGAAAGTGGGTTCTCGCTCTCCCCGGCGTCCCTACTGACTATTCCGGCAGGAAAGCGGCTCGTCCTTCCGTCACCCAATGGATCCACCTTGAGTCTGGCGACCGGGTCGGTGCCGACGTTCGCGGGCTCGTTGCGGAACGCGGCGGCGGTCGCGCGCGCGGCACGCCGGATCGGACCCCGCGTCGCGATCATCCCGGCGGGCGAACGGTGGCCGCTCGATGACACGCTCCGGCCGGCGCTGGAAGACTGGTTGGGAGCGGGCGCGATCGTCGAGCATCTCGACGGATTGCTCTCTCCTGAGGCGCAAGCGGCGCGCGATGCGTTTCGCGCGGCGCGTCCCATGCTGATGGAAACGCTCGAGCAGTGCATGTCCGGGCGTGAGCTGGTTGACCTTGGTTTCCGATATGATGTCGAGCTCTCGGCGGAATTGTGCGTAAGCGAGGGTGCGCCGAAGCTCGTTCGGGGAGCGTACGTGAATGTGGCGCTTGAATAGGGTAGAATGCGCGGCATGTTGGTTCTTGATGATGTCTCAAAGTCGTTTGGTGACACGCGCGCGCTCCGATCAATCCGCCTCTCGATCCCTCCTCACCGCACTCTGGCGCTGATCGGTCCGAGCGGCTGCGGCAAGTCGACACTCCTCAGGCTCCTGATCGGACTCATCGCACCCGATTCCGGGCGCATTCAGTTCGAATCGGAGATCATCTCATCGGACACCGTGCTCGCGCTCCGGCGCCGGATGGGATACGTAATTCAAGATGGGGGTTTGTTTCCGCATCTCACCGCGAGAGAGAACGTTTCGCTCCAAGCGCGCTACCTCGGTCGATCAAGGGACGAGGTAGCGTCCCGAATTCACCAGCTGGCGGAGCTTGCGCGATTCCCCCTCGATGGGCTCGACCGCTATCCGGTTCAGCTGTCCGGCGGACAGCGTCAGCGCGTGAGCCTCATGCGGTCGCTGATGCTCGATCCGGATGTTCTGCTGCTCGACGAACCCCTGGGTGCCCTGGATCCGATGATCCGATCCGAGCTTCAGGTCGATCTTCGTCGCATATTCCGGTCTCTGAAGAAGACAGTGGTTCTCGTCACGCACGATCTCGCCGAAGCGCGATACTTCGCGGACCGAATCGTGCTCATGCTCGACGGGCGGATCGTTCAGGAAGGAAGCTACGCCGAGCTCACCGCGGAGCCGGCCGACGCGTTCGTCACGCGGTTCATCAACGCCCAGAACACGATCCACGGCGGCGGGGAGGTAGCGGAATCGTGATACGCACCGGCGCCACGATCATGTTGGCCATCCTCGCGCTCGCCACACACACGGGCTGTGCGTTTACGCAGACCGCGACGGCGGAGACCACGAACGCCAAGACCGTGGACATCGAGATTGGATCGAAGAAGTTCACGGAGTCGGTCATCCTGGGAGAGGTGCTCCGCCATCTCGCGGTGCGCGCGGGCGCCGACGTCAGCCATCGCCGGGAGCTCGGCGGCAGCAGGATTCTCTGGAACGCCCTTCGGCGCGGAGAGATCGATGCGTATCCCGAGTACACGGGAACGCTGGCCCGGGAGACGCTTGCCGATCGTGGGGTCCGCACGGAGGATGAGATCCGCGACGCCGTGGCGGAATTCGGCATTCGCATGAGCCGGCCGCTCGGCTTCAACAACACCTACGCGATCGGCATGAAAGAGAGTGTCGCCGAGTCGCTGGGTATTCGAACGATATCGGATCTGCGAAGTCACCCCGACCTCAGCATCGGTTTCACGAACGAGTTCATGGATCGCGGCGACGGGTGGCCCGGACTGCAGGCGACGTATGCGTTGCCGCAGCAAGACGTCCGCGGGTTGGATCATGATCTCGCCTACCGCGGCCTCGCGGCGGGAACGATCCATGTGATGGATCTCTACTCCACGGACGCGGAGATCGCCTACTATGGGCTTCGCACACTCGAGGACGACCTGGGCTACTTCCCCGCCTACGACGCCGTGATTCTCTATCGCGAGGAACTGCGTGAACTCGCACCCGGGGTTGTGGCCGCGATGCTCAGGCTCATCGGTCGCATTCCGGAAGATGCCATGGTCGCGATGAACGCGCGGGTCAAGCTGGATCGTGTTTCCGAGAGTCAGGTCGCCGCGGACTTCCTGAACGACACGTTCGCCCTCACCGTTGCCGCCGAGGCGGAGACGGCGCTGAGTCGTCTCGCCCGGCGGACGGGTGAGCACCTCTTTCTGGTTGGGATATCGCTATTCGCCGCCATTGTTATCTCGATCCCACTCGGAATCGCCGCGGCGAAGTCGGCTCGGTTGGGTCAAGTGATACTCGGCATCACGGGCGTTCTGCAGACAATTCCGTCACTGGCGCTACTCGTGTTCATGATCCCGCTTCTGGGGATCGGAGCGCCGCCCGCATTGATGGCGCTCTTTCTATACAGTCTGTTGCCCATTGTGCGAAACACGCACGCGGGGCTTCATGGTATTCCGCTGGAGATTCGCGAGTCCGCCGACGCGCTCGGGCTCCGACCCATGGCGCGCCTTCGGCTCATCGAGCTGCCTATGGCCTCGCGATCGATTCTCGCCGGGATCAAGACTTCCGCCGTCATCAACGTGGGTACGGCGACATTGGGCGCGCTCATCGGCGCCGGCGGTTACGGCCAACCCATTCTGACGGGGATCCGCCTCGACGACGTCGGACTCATTCTGGAGGGCGCGGTGCCGGCGGCGCTTCTCGCGCTGGGCGCGCAGGGGCTGTTCGAACTTTCGGAGCGTCTCTTCGTTCCGCTGGGGCTTCGACTGCAAAAAGAAGCATGACCTGGGCGCCGCGGGCGCCGCAATTGAACTAGGGAGTCATTCTACATGGTAGCGCTCAGGGTCACCGACTACGGCCCGGTTCTGGACACCTTTCGCGACGATGTTCTCGACGGGCTCGCGCGACCGCAAAAGGAGATTCCCTGCAAGTACCTATATGATGTCAAGGGCGCGCGCCTCTTCGAGGATATCTGCAAGCTCGACGAGTACTACCCGACGCGGACGGAGCTGGGAATTCTCGACGACCACGTCGACGAGATGGCCGAGCTGCTCGGGAGACGGTGCTTGGTGATCGAGTACGGGAGTGGGAGCGGGCTCAAGACCCGCATCCTGTTGCGTGCGCTGAAAGACCCCGCCGCATACGTGCCCATCGATATCTCGCGCGATCAGCTCGTGGCGTGGACCCGCCGGCTTCAGTTGGAAGCCAGCTTCCACGATCTCGAAATCCTGCCGGTCTGCGCGGATTACACCGCGCACTATGAGCTGCCGTCCCCCAAGACCGCGGTCAACCGGCGCGTGGTCTACTTCCCGGGGTCCACGATTGGAAACTTCGATTCGGACGCGGCGCATGAGTTCCTGAAACACGTCGCGGAGCAGTGCGGCCGCGGCGGCGGGCTTCTCATTGGCGTGGATCTCGAGAAGGACCGTGACGTTCTCGAGCGTGCCTACAACGACGCCGCCGGCGTGACCGCCGAGTTCAATCTCAACGTTCTGGCCCGAGCGAATCGCGAGCTGGGCGCGGACTTCCGTCTCGATCTCTTCTACCACAAGGCGTTCTACAACGACGACGCGGGGCGGATCGAGATGCACGTCGTCAGTCGTTGTCCCCAGTCGGTGTCCATTGACGGGCAGACGTTCATGTTGGACGACGGCGAGACGATACGCACGGAGTGTTCCTACAAGTACGGCCTCGAGCGTTTTCGGACGCTCGCCCGCGCTTCCGGGTTTGATGTCGTGCACGTGTGGACGGACTCGAAGCGTTACTTCAGCGTGCAGTATCTGACCGTGCGATGAGCGGCCGGGTATGATGATGAGAGCTGCCGTCACGAAATGGGCCCCGCTCATCCCATTCGCGGCGGTCGTTGTTGGGCTCAACGTTCTGAAGAGCGCCTGGCTCGTCTTCCTCCTCTATCATCTCGCCATCGTCGCCGTCGCGGTCATGACGGGCCGTCACCGGCGGCTATCCGAGCTCGTCACGGGCTGGCGCACGGCGATCGGCTTCGGGGCCATCGCCCTCGGTATCATCGGTGGCGGGCTTCTGTGGCTGCTGTGGCCGCGGCTCGGGGTCGGTCCCGAACTCGCTTCGAATCTGGCCGCCGTCGGGCTCACGGGAGCGGCCTGGACCGTCTTCGTGGCCTACCACGTTCTCGTGAATCCCTGGCTGGAGGAGCTGTTCTGGCGCGGGATCCTCGGCAGCGGCGGCCGGCGTATCTCATTGTGTGACGTCGCGTTCGGCGGCTATCACCTTCTCGTTCTGGCCCGCTTCGTCGACTGGCCGTGGCTCATTCCGGCGTTCGTGGTGCTGACCACCGCCGCTTGGATGTGGCGGCAGATCACCCGCGTCACCGGGGGACTTCTTGTCGCCGTGCTCTCCCACACGGCAGGCGACCTCTGCGTGTTTCTTGCGATCGTGCTACACTTGATGTGATCCAAGCCACATATGTTGACCGGCTCCCCCGGTCACTACCCCGGAGAAGAAGGAAATATGCTCTCCCGATACAGCGCTGCCTTGGCTGCTGTTGTTGTCGGCTGCCTATTGGCGGCGGACGCATCGGCCGTTCGTCTCGTCACCTACAATCTCTTGAACTACACATCGGGCCGTGACGCCGAGTTTCGGCACGTCATGAACGAGCTGCAAGCCGACGTGCTCGTCGTTCAGGAAATCGGCTCGCAGACCGCCGTGAACAACTTTCTGAACTCGGTGCTTCTGTATAACGAGCCGGGTGAGTGGGAGGCCGGTCCGTTCGTCAACGGATACGACTCCGACAACGCGATCTTCTTCCGGTCAGCGGTGATCGACGACGTCACGCACTTCCGCATCACGACGACGCTCCGGGACATCGACGAGTGGACGGTTCAACCCGTGGGATACGAATCGGCGGAAGCGGGCGTTCGGATCTATGTCGTGCATTTGAAAGCGAGTCAGGGAAGCACCAATGAGCAGCGGCGACTCGATGAGGTCACGGATATGCGGCAACGCATGGAGACGTATCCGCCGGGACAGAATTACATCGTCGCGGGCGACTTCAACATCTACCGAAGCTCGGAGCCGGCCTACGTATACATGCTCAGCACCGACGGGGGACCCGCAGGCGTGGTTGTGGATCCGTTGGGCGTACCCGGTAGCTGGCACGACCATGCGGGCCTCGCGTGGGTCCACACTCAGTCGCCACGCACCGTGCCGTTCGGTGGGGGGGCTACCGGCGGACTCGATGACCGGTTCGATCAGCTTCTGGTCTCGCCGACGATGATGGACGAAGAGGGATTCGACTACATAGACGACAGCTACATCTCGTTCGGAAACGACGGGCAGCACTTCAACATCGCGCTGATTGATCCGCCCGATAACGGCGTCGTGTCTCAGGAGACGGTTGAAGCGCTCTACTACGGCTCCGATCATCTACCGGTCTATGCGGACTTCCAGCTCCCGGCGATTCTCGTGGCCGACAGTGAGATCGATTTCGGTTCGGTCATCGTCGGGGGAAGCGCAGAAGAGCTGCTCTCTGTCGCAAACGGGGCAACGATCCCCGCGGATGAGCTGGACTACTCTCTGAGCGCGCCGCCGAATTTCACGGCGCCCACCGGCGACTTCGCCGCTTATGCGGGAGCGCCGGCCAACACGCACACGATCGGCATGCTAACGGGTTCGGCCGGCTTCATGAGCGGTGACCTGATCATCTCGAGTGACGCGCCCGACGCGCTGTCGCACGCCGTGGCGTTGAGCGGTTCGGTGCTCGACCACGGAAAGCCCAGCGTGGATCCGGACGTCGTGATAGTCGCCGGTACGATCGACTTCGGCACCCATGCGCCGGACGGCTTCGTGGATCAAGCCGCGACGGTCTACAACGTCGACTACGGCACCTATCAGGCGCTCGTCGACGTGCACGCGGCGGAGATCACGGGAGATCCTCGCTTCGATTTCACTACCACCTTCTCGCCGGCGCTCGTCGGTGATGAGCCCGTGTCGTGGGACGTGCACTTCGACGCGAGCGGCGCGGAGGACGGCATCTACTCGGGCACACTGTCGTTCCACACCCGGGACCAGCAGGACCTGAGCGGCGCCATCGACCTATCCGACCTCGTGTTCGATCTCGTGGCGACGGTGGACGGTGAGGCGATCGACGTTGCGCAAGGTGTCACGGGACCGACACGTGTCGGGATCATCGCTATCGGGCCCAACCCGCACTATCCCACCACCACCATTCGGTACGGGCTGGCCGATGCGGGACCGGTCAGCGTTTCGATCTATGACGTTGCCGGGCGACTCGTGCGCACTCTCGTCAACGACGTGCAAGGACGAGGCGATCACGCGGCCGTGTGGCAGGGAGAGAACGCGATGGGTCGCAGGCTGGGTTCCGGAACGTACTACGTGCGGCTCATGACGGACGACGTGACCGAGACCCAGGCGATCGTGCGGATCCGTTAGGGCGCGAGAATCGAATGGGACCGCCGGCACGTCTTCAGCCGGCGATCCCGAATGTCATCCGATCCTTCGATGTCGTTCCTGACGCCGAACCTACTCGCTCAACGCTTCGTGTACGCGACCGACGACCTTGGCCGACGGCGTCAGCGTCTTGTCTCCGTCATCACGCCACTTCGACGGGCAGGCTTCCGTCGCCTTCTTGGCCATGTAGAGGTTCGCCTTGAACTTCCGCATCAGCTCGTCGATGTTGCGGCCCAGGTTGTAGAAGCTCACCTCCGAGTTCATCAACGTTCCCTCGGGGTTGATCATGAACGTGCCGCGAAGCGCGAGCCCCGACCCCTCGTCGTACACGCCGAACATGCGGGAGAGCTTGCCGGTCGGATCCTCGCCCATCGGATACGTCACGTTGGCCAGCTCTTTCTCGTGACGTTGCCAGGCGAGGTGAACGAACTTGGTGTCGGTGCTGATGGCGATGACCTCGGCAGCCATCTTCTTGAAGCGATCGTACTGCTCTGCCAGAGCAGCAAACTCGGTTGCTCAGACGAAGGTGAAGTCGGCGGGATAGAAGAAGAGAATGGTCCACTTACCCTGAGACTTCAGGTCCGCGAACTTGATCTCTCCGAAGTCACTCTTTGTGGGATCGAAGATGCCGACTTCGAAGTCCGGGACGGATTGCCCGAGCTGAATCCCCAGAATGTTCTCGCTCATCGTACCCCCTTGCATGTGTGGAGTTGTATTGGGATTGACGAAATCCATTGAAGTCCAACGCGGATATTTTGCCTCGGATCGGGTCCTCCCGCAACGTGGGGGCGTGTTGGGCACAAATCGCGACGGCGGCGCTCTCGTATCGTGTATAATTAATAGACTACAGCTTCATCTTGTCGCGCCCGCGGGACGACGCGCTTTCTCATTGGCCGGAAAGGGATTACAGCAATGAGGGGTCTTTGCCTGATTGGCTGCTGCCTGCTGCTTCCAGCGCCGGCGTTTGCCGTGCCGGATATGCAATGGGCCGTCACGTACGACGGCGGGGCCGCCGGGGAGGACATTCCCACGGTGGCGATCACGGCCCCGGATGGGGACCTCGTGATCGGCGGCGAGAGCCACGACGGGATCGACGGCTCCGACATGCTCATCTGCCGCTTCGATCGGGAGACCGGTGACATCCTGTGGGAACATCGCGTGCCCGCTCCGGACGGCAATGACATGGCCCTCACAGCAATGGTGTGGGATGGAGACGGTGACATCCTCGTCGGCGGATACGTCCGCGGATGCGTGGGGTGAGGCCACGGTGATGACGTCGTCGTCCTGAAGGTCGACGGCGAAACCGGGGAGTCTCCCTGGTTCACGTACTACTCACCCAACGGGGATCAGCACGAATCCACCTATGCCATCGCCCGCGACAGCCAGGGCAACGCGGTCATTGCCGGACGCGCGTACCTCAGCGGCAACATGGACGAGTTTTTCGTCATGAAGGTTCGGGGCACCGACGGCGAGATCCTGTGGAACCGCTACCACGGCGGACCCGATCTCATGGACGATCGCGCATGGGGCATTGCCATCGGACCCGACGATCACCCGATCGTGACCGGGGTCAGTGTCAACTCGGCCGAGACGGCGTCGTTTCTCACGATCAAATGCGACAAGGACGATGGGAACGAGATCTGGCGCCGCACCGTGGCCGGAGCGATCAACGATCAGTCGCGGGCCGGTTGGATCGGATGTGATGACGCCGGAAACCCGATTATCGCCAATCGCACCTGGGCGCCCGGCGTGTCGTACGACGTGGTCCTTCAGAAATACGCCGCCGCCGCCGGAACGCCCATCTGGCAGACGCAGTACGATAGTCCGACGAGCGCTCCTGACGATATCCGCCACATGATCCTGGATGCAGACCACAATCCGCTCGTCTCCGGAGTTTCCGACGGGGACTACATGGCGCTCAAGTTCGACGGTTCGAACGGGGACTTCCTCTGGCACGGATCTTATGACGGCAGCGCGAGCGGATACGATGTCGCCAACTGCGTCGCGCTCGCGTCTTCCGGCGACATCGTCGTGAGCGGGTTTTCGACCGGCGACAACTATGATTGGGACGTCGCGACCGTGGCGTTCGATCCCGCGTCGGGATCGCAGAGCTGGGCGCTCCGTTTCAACGGCGATGATGAACTCACCGACGAAGGTCGCGTCCTGGCCGTTGCGCCGCAGGGTGATGTCTACGTCGGCGGTTATAGCTATGCCACGGCAACGGGAATGGACCTTCTCGCCGTTCGCTACCAGGAGATGATCACGGCCGTCGGCGGAAGTGTCGGCCTCGAAACGGCGCTCATGCCGGTGCTGGAACCGAACCCGGCGGCGTCAGGCGTGGCCATCACCGTGATGTCCGACCATGACCTGGACGAAGCGCGCGTGATCGTCTTCGACGCTCAGGGCCGGAGGCTACGAACGCTGCCCCTGAGTGTGGTGGGTCCGGGTGAGACCCGCATCGGCTGGGACGGCCGGCGCGATGACGGACATCTTCTTCCGGAAGGTGTCTACTTCGTGCGCCTGGTCCATTCCGGTGGAAGCGGCGCCGCGGCGAAGGCGATAATTCTTCGCTAGCAGGCGGTTTCGAAAGCCGACCCTTTTCCTCGGGTTGGGTTCCAACGACCGCATTCGGTTCGCTCGTCTCTGTAACACCCTCTCTTGCTGTGGATTAGCGGCATCCCCCGAGCTTCATGGGCGCGTCATGGACGGCATCGCATCCGAGTGCTCGGGTGCAGCGTCTCTATACACGCTGCTCAAGTCTCCCCACCCTACTGACCGATAAATACGATGTGCAGCACGGCACAATGCTCATTATCAACACGAGAGATCGCGAGGAGCGACGGCTGGATGGATGCGTTTGTTGCCCGTCAACCCGTATTCGACAACGACCACAGCGTCTTCGGATACGAGCTGTTCTTCAGATCATCACTATGTAACGCCGCCGAGATTCCGGAGGGACAAAGCCCGTCCAGCAGGTTGATCGCTGACGGGACGTTCCTTGGGCTGATCGAGGCGATGTCCGGCGGAAAGCAGATCTTCGTCAACGTCGAAGCCGAGGATCTGTTGGGCGAATACATATTGCTTCTGCCCGCGGATCGCACCGTTGTCGAGATCGTTGAATCGGTCAAGCCGGGGAAGCTCGTCGTCGAAGCCTGCCATCGTCTGAAGAAGCGCGGATACCGATTAGCCTTGGACAACTACTCCAAGGACGCTCCCCACGCGCCACTTGCCGATCTGGTTGACTACGTCAAGGTGGACTTCCTCGCGACGAGCGCCGTCGATTGCTCGATGATCAATTCGCACTTCTCAGGTCAGGGGATCGACTGCATCGCCCAGAAGATCGAGACCTGGGAGTCGTTTCGAATGGCCTCGTCGATCGGATACCGGAACTTTCAGGGCCACTACTTCAGCAAGCCGGAGGTGCTCAGGCACAAGCCGCTCGCCGGCTCGAACATTCATCACTTCAAACTGCTCCGGGAGCTGCATGCGACCGAGCTGAACCTCGAGCAATTGGAAGAGACGTTCAAGGGCGACGCGGTGCTGACGTACAAGCTGCTCCGCTACGTCAACTCGGCGTTCTTCGGATGGCGTAGCGAGATCAAATCCGTCGGCCACGCCCTCGTGTTGCTCGGGCATCAAGGTATCCGTCGCTTCGGTTCGCTGCTGGTTCTTGCCCGAATGGGTGAAGGTAAGCCGAGCGAGCTGCTCACTCAGGCGGTCATCCGGGCCAGAAGCTGCGAGTCACTCGCCGAGTTCACCGGTCTCCGTGATCGCGATGAAGAACTGTTCTTGGTCGGGATGCTCTCTTTGATGGACGCGATCGCCGACTGCCTCCTGCCCGAAGCCCTGCGTTCGCTGCCGATATCGAATGATCTCAAGAGCGTGTTGCTGGGGAAGAAATCAACGATGAGGGACATACTCCAAGCCACAATTGCGTGCGAGAAGGGGGAATGGGACGCGCTCCGGCAGGTTGCGGACAGGCTCGGCCTCGGCGAAGACATGATCGCCGAGCACTACCTCAAGGCGGTTGAGGGGGTTCAGCAAGGACCTGACGGCGCGGCCCTTGCGGCGTGACGTCCGTCGGACCCGGGTGATGTGTAGGCGCAACCGGCTGCCTCTCGTAGGATCGTCCTTCTTTTCGTGCTACTCGAACCTCGGGGATTGATGTGGACACGTTCGTTGCCAGACAGCCGATCTTCGACAAAGAGCAAGAGGTCTACGCGTACGAGCTTCTTTTCCGCGCGTCGATGGACAACTACTTCGTTCCGCTGGAAGAAGGTGGTGCATCGTTCAGGCTCATCGCCGACGGGACACTGCTCACGCCCCTGGAATCGCTCACGCGCGGCAAGCGGATCTACTTGAACGTGACGCGGGACCTACTGCTGGGGGAGTTCGTTACCCTGCTTCCCCGAGAATACACGGTCGTTGAGATCCTGGAGACGATCAACCCGGACGATGAGGTCATTGCCGCCTGCAAGCGGCTCAAGGAACAGGGCTATGAGCTTGCACTCGATGACTTCGTTTACAGCAAGGCCCAAGAGCCGCTCATCGACCTGGCGGACATCATCAAGGTGGACTTCCAGGATACGAGCCCCGGAGAACGGAGAGCGCTCGTCCAACGCCTTCGCGGGCGAAACGTTCGCTTCCTCGCCGAAAAGGTCGAGGTCTGGCCCGAGTTCCGGCAGGCGATCGACCTGGGGTACGAGTATTTCCAGGGCTACTTCTTCAGCAGGCCTGAGGTGCTGCGCCGCAGCGCGCCGTCTGATACCGCTCCCAACTACCATCGCCTGTTCGGCGAGCTTCAGCGCCCGGAGTTGGACTTCGGAGAGCTCGAGAGCGTGATCAAGAACGAGGCGTCGCTGACCTTCAGGCTCCTTCGCTACGTCAACTCCGCGTTCTTCGGTTGGAGAAACAAGATCAGCTCGATCCGCTAGGCCCTGGTGCTGTTGGGCGAGGGCGAGATCCGCAAGTTCGGCTCACTGCTCGCGCTCGCGGGAATGGGCAGCGGCAAGACCGAAGAGCTCACGACGCAGGCCGCCGTCCGCGCGCGATTCTGCGAGTATGCGGCAAAAGAGATGAGGATTCCCGGTAGCGATCAGGAGTTCTTTCTGGGTGGCATGCTGTCATTGATCGATGCGGTGGTTGACCAACCCATGGAGGATATCCTCTCGACCCTCCCGGTGACGAAGGAGATCAAGTCTACCCTGCTCGGAACGCCGACCGCGCTTCGAGACGTGCTGGACTGCGTCGTCGCCTGCGAGCGTGGGGAATGGGACCGCCTACAGAATCTGGCTCGTCGGCTCGGTCTCGACGAAGCCGACGCTGCCCGCCTTTATGTGAAGGCCATGGAGGTGGTTCAGACCGGTCCGGACGCCGCGATTCTGGCCGCCTGATCCACAGAGAAGATCCCGCCCGCGTGCTATACTCGCTCCTCCATGTTCCGGAGGAGCCATGTCGTTCGATGAAATCCTCCAAGCCGCCCGCGAGCGGGGCGGTGCGGTGGTGACCTTCATACAGGCGTACCATGGACCCGCCTACCGGGCGGCGTGCCGGGCGACGTTTGATCCCGATGAGCGCGCCCGGTGGGTGCATGCGGCACTCCTGATCGTCCTCAAGGGTGCGACGGAGGGGGAATTCTCCGGGCTCGAGGGGGATGAGCTCTTCAACTCGATCCGCCTGCGTGTGGTGTGTGATCTTCTCGAACGCTACCGCGAGCGTACGTCCGGCGAGCGGTACGGCGACACGGCGCTGGATCCGCTCACGCTGGCCCGCTACATGGGAATATCAAGCGCTGAGCCGCTCTCCGACGATGACAATCAAGCGGTCATGCAGCGCCTGAAGAAGGACCAGCTCCTCTCGAGTGACCTGCGCACGCTTCTCTCTCTCGACCGGGCCTTTCGGACCGGCCACCTGACACCCTACGAATCCGAGGCTGAGGAGGAGAGCCGCATCTACTTCACGTCGCTCTTGACCGAAGAGGAGCTTCCGGAGACGCCGGCGGCCGAACGGCCGGACAGGCCCTCGGGGCGTCGCGCGAGTTCAGGGAGCGCTCCGTCCGGAATCCTGGAATCGATACGCCGCTGGCTTCTTCCCCCCGCCGATTAGGCCGGCGACCCTGTTTCGTGCCCCACGATTCCCCTCGTCCGTGCTAGACTTTTATTCAGTACATGCCTAAACACCCCGACATCCCAGGAGCAGAGGAGATCCTCATGGTGTTCAGCGCTAGAATTTGCCGCATCTTACTTGTTTGCAGCCTGATAGCTGTGGCGCCAGCGTGGGCGACGATGCCTCTCGAGACATCGCCATCGTGGACATCAAACGCCGGCGGCCACGTCGCCACCGGCGGCGCATGGGTGGACGTGGACGAGGACGGCTGGCTCGACATGGTGGTCGCCAACGGAAACGACATGGCGCGACAGCATGTCGTGATCTACCACAACAACGGCGACGGGACCCTTCCTCTCGATCCGACGTGGAGTTCCACGGACAACGAATACAACGGTCATCTCGACGTGGGTGACATCAACGGTGACGGCCTCGTCGACGTCGCGGTCGCCGTCTACATCGGACAGGCGGGCTTCAGTGAGCCGGGACACGTGAAGGTCTATCTCAACAACGGCTCCGGCGGCTTCAGCTCGACACCGGACTGGATGCCGGCCGGCAACTTCTACAGCTTCTCGCTGGCCCTCGGCGATGCCGACGGAGACGGGGATCTCGATCTCGCCTGCGCCTGCGGTGATGACTACTACAACAATGCCGAGCGGCAGAAGATCTTCTACAACGTCGGCGGAACGCTCGAGGCCACGCCGTCCTGGGAATCTGATGAGCTGAGCTACGCGCTCGACGCCTTCTGGGACGATGTCGATCAGGACGGCGACATGGATCTCGCGTTCTGCGGGACGTCGGCACCGATGCGCGTTTACCGGAACGACCAGACGACCGGCGGCGGCATCGCGACCAGCGCGACATGGGAAAACAGCGACCTTCCGCAGTACGGAAACACGACCGCGTTCGGCGACTGGAACGGCGATGGCTTCCCGGAGCTCGCCGTGGCCGATAACGATCAGCTCGGTGGCAGCGGCACCTTCAAAGTCTACGGGAACACCGGGGGAACATTGGGCAGCACGCCCCTCTGGAACTCCTCGACGGGCGGATACGGCTCGCACGTTTCCTGGATCGACCTCGACATCGACGGCGATCCCGATCTCGCGGCCGGCCGCTGGTGGGGACGCGTCTGGATCTACGAGAACACCGGCGGATCGCTGACGGCGAACACCGTCTGGCAGAGCAACACCAGCAGCGTGATCGAGAACATGTTCTGGGGGGACGTCGACAACGACAACGTGCACGCCGACGGCCTCACACTGTTGGTTGGTGACGGCACGCGGACGTTCTTCCGGCTGGGTCACGCCCCCGTCCGTTCGGTAGACGAGGTGCGGGTGGGCGGAAGTCCGACAACCGACTACACGGCGCATCTCGGCAACGGGTGGATATCGATCAGTCCGCCGCCCGCCGTGGGCGCTTCCGTGGAGATCGACTACACGTATTCCCTCGACCTCGATCTCGGCGTGACGAATTGGGATTCCAGCAAGGGCAACTATCTCTTCACGAACACCGGAGTGGTAGGTGTGCCCGACGTCGAGACCGCGATCATTGCTCTTCGCGCCTTCCCGAACCCGATGCGCTCCCGCACGATGCTCCGCTACCGCGGTACGGCGATCGACGACGTGTCGCTCGTGATCTACGACATCTCGGGACGCTTGATCCGCACGCTGCACGACGGTCCGGTCTCCGAGGGGCTTCGAATCTGGGAGTGGGACGGACGCGATGACGCGTTTGCGAGCGTCGGGGCCGGCGTCTACTTCGCTCGGATGATGACTCCCGGCGCGGCACAGACCGTTCGTCTGGTCGTGGTGGAGTAGCGAGAACGTCAGCTAATCACGCGCCGACGTTCCGCCGGACACACTCTGGTTCGGGGGATTCGACTCGGAGACCGGCCTCGCGCGGCCGGGCGGAATCTGGGATTTCGATGACTGCACGACCCAGGGTTGGTCTTCCGTCGATCTGCGGGCGCATCCGATCTTCTTCACGCATGTCACGGTGGATTCGCATGCGACTCACGGCGATCCGGCGAGCTGCGTGATGACGACCGGCGGCTCTCTAGGATCGATCTGGTGCGGCGCTCATCAGGACGATGCGGACGATCTGTGCTGGCCCTGGGGACAAGGCTACGGGAATCATTGGAGCCAGAGTCTCGCCAAGACGTTCGTCTACGGAGGCAGCGGCACGGTCACAATCACGCTCGACTACTTCACGGATTGCGAGACCCACTTCGACTACGTCGATGTGTATGTGATCGACGACAAGGGGGAGAGAAGCAATTCGCTTCGCACGTACACGGGTTCGATCTTAGAAGGGACGAATCACGGGACACCGACCGACCCGGCGTCCGACGAGATCGTCGTCGCTTCGCACTGGCTTCCGGACAGTCCCGGCGCGCCGTTTCAGGTGGAGCTGGAATTCACGTCGGACCTCTTCATGTCGGATCAGGATTTCTTCGATACTACGTACGGCGCCTTTGGTGTGGACAACATACGGGTGACCGGAACGGACCTCGATGATCTGAGTGACTTCGAGCCGTTGCTTGCCGCGGGGGACGAGTATGACGGATGGGTACCGGTCGCTGCTCCGGAGCAGCTCTACATGCAGGTCCAACACCTTGACGACCTGGAGCCCATGGCCGACCCGGAGTGCCGGCTCGAAGAGTGCGTGTTGATCGCGGCGGTCACGGACGGGTCGGACTCCCCCCACCCGTTGGACCAGCATGAGGAGTTGACGTCGAACATCATTCCCGTACCGGATCTCCCTCCGGAGTTCGATCAGGTCCTTATCGACTACGACGTCTGGATGGATCTTCCGCTCTACACGGGAGTGGGCTGGACGATCGCGATGCACTACTACCCGTGGACCTGTCCCGAAACCGGCGAGATCGGCTGGACGAAGCGCGCCGCGGGAAGCGGTGGATACATGTTCAATTCGGGGAGCAGCGGCGCTTGTTACAGCGAGGTGACCGATCATTCAAACCGGCTGCCCGCGCCCGGTGAGATCGATTCGCTCAAGCTCGTGTTCGAGCTGGTGAGCGACTGCCACTTCTTCTCCGTTCCGCCCGAGCAATGCAATGGGCCAGAGCAATCGAACCACTCGCCCTACTTCGACCATGTCCGGGTGGGGTTTGCGTCGAGCGTCGTGGGAATCGATGAAGAGGGCACGACCAGTGCACCCGCGGCCGTCACGCTTCGCGCGCCGGCCCCCAATCCGTTCGATGCGACGTCTACGATCGAGTTCTCACTGGCGTCGCCACGCGAGGTTGCCCTCGATGTTTTCAACACGGCGGGGCGAAGGGTGCGCCGGTTGCTGGCGGGCGGGTATCCGGCCGGTGAACATCGCGCCGTATGGGATGGGACGACTGACGCCGGTCGACCGGTCGCGGCCGGGATCTATTTCGTGCGGCTCTCATCGCGAGGTGCGACGCACACGAAGCAGCTGGTCTATCTAAACTGACGGACCCATCGGCTGAATGCCTGGCGCGGCAAGGCAAGAGAAAGCCCCCGCGCGTCTGCGGGGGCATAGAGATGGCTTCTTGTCGCGTCCGAGGATCCTACGCGCCTCCCGGCGTATCCAGCGTCCGTCCGGCCAGCTCGTTGTCCATCATGAACAGTCCGCCGGGTGCGTCCTGCATGAGCTTCATCCGGTCGACGATCTTACTGACGTTGGCTTCCTCCTCGACCTGCTCGGTAACGAACCACTCCAAGAAGATCGCCGTGGCGTGATCACTCTCCGTCTTGGCCAGGTTCATCAGCTTGTTGATCAAGGCGGTCACCTTTTGCTCGTGCTTGTACGCGTCAGTGAACGCATCGATCGGCGCCGCCCAGTCCGCGGGGGGCTTCTCGATCGCGCTCAGTGTAACGCGCGCGCCGCGTTCGTGAACGTAGTCGTAGAGCTTCATTGCGTGCGTTTGTTCTTCATCGGCCTGAATGCGCATCCAATGTGCCATTCCATCCAGGCTCTCCGAATAGAAGTACGCCGCCATCGAAAGATAGAGCTGCGCCGAGTAGAGTTCGGCGGTGATCTGCTTGTTGAGCGCGGTCAGCACCTTCTTCTTCATGACGAGGTTGCTCCTTTCCCTGAAGCGGGCTCCCGGCCCGCCCGTCAAGTAACGCGTTGAATTACTGGCCGGTTACTATACCGCTTCCGGCGAGCGGGGGACCAGCCTGTTTCGCGTCCCGAACTGCCGGTTGAACGATTCCGGCCCAACACGTATTCTGTGAGCGATGGGATCACGTTTGAGCGCGGGAGACGCGCAAATCCTCAGATCCCCGTCAGTTATTCCACTTTGTCCGAGACGCGATCTGCCGGAACGCCGCCCGGAACGTGCGTGTGGGTGGCGGAGACGAACGTCCTGGGGCATACTGGCCCGATCGCATAATCAATGAGTTCGATACGAGGAGGATCGATGCGGACCGGCTCGACTGAGCGACCCGCTGAGGATCGGCAGGAGGAGAACAAGGAGACGACGCGCCGGATCGCGCAGTTCAGCGTCTCGTTCCTTCAGGTCCTCGATGAGAACGGTATACCGGACGAGCGGCTGATGCCCGAGCTCAACGACGATGAGCTGCTGGAGATGTATCGCGCCATGGTCGTTGCCCGGGAAGCCGACCAACGCCAGCTGAAGCTCCAACGACAGGGGCGGATGGGGACGTTCGGACCGTGCACGGGGCAAGAGGCCGCCGTTGTCGGCCCGACCTACGCCATGACGAAAGACGACTGGTTCGTCGGCGCCTTTCGTGAGATCGGCGGACGTCTCATGCGCGGAGTGTCGCTCGTTGAAGAATATCTCTACTGGAACGGCTACGAAGAAGGCAACTACACGCCGAACGCGGGCCGGACCCTTCCGAACGCCGTCATCGTGGGCGGCCAAACACTCCACGCCGTCGGTATCGCATACGCCATGAAGTACCGCGGCGAGAAGTCGGCCGTCGTGACGTTTCTGGGTGACGGCGCGACCTCGCAGGGCGACGTCCACGAGGCCATGAACTACGCGAGTGTGTGGCAAGTGCCGGTCGTGTTTGTCTGTCTGAACAACCAGTGGGCGATCTCGACCCCGCGCGGTAAGCAGACAAATTCACGCACCCTCGCGCAAAAGGCCATCGCCTACGACATGCCTGGGATTCAGGTGGACGGCAACGACGTGCTCGCGACCTATCTGGCCACGCACCGGGCGCTCAGCCACGCGCGCGCGGGCGGCGGACCGACCTTCATCGAAGCCAAGACGTACAGGCTCATGATGCACACGACCGCGGACGACCCGACGAAGTATCGGCCGCGTGAAGAGGAAGACGTTTGGTGGACGCGCGACCCGCTTCCGCGATTCAGGGAGTTTCTCGAACGCCGGGAGCTATGGGGCGCCGAGCGGGAGGAGTCGCTCCTGGCCGAGGTTCGGGCGGACATCGATGCCTCGGTGAAAGAACTCGAATCCCGCGGGGCACCCAAGCCGGACACGCCGTTCGATCACGTATTCGGAACGACGCACGAGATGATCGAGGAACAGCGCGCGCTTTTCTTCGAGCACCGGAAGCAGGAGGCCGAGGATGCCTAAAATGACGATGGTGCAGGCCATCAACATGGCCCTCGACCAGGAAATGTCGCGCGACGACAGTGTGCTGTGCCTCGGAGAAGATATCGGCGTGAACGAGGGGGTCTTCCGCGTGACCGCCGGACTTCACAAGAAGTACGGAGAAGCACGGGTAATCGACACACCGCTCGCGGAGTCGGGAATCGTCGGCACCGCGATCGGGATGGCGATCGCGGGGCTAAAGCCGATCGCCGAGATGCAATTCTCCGGCTTCGCCTATCTGATGTTCGGACAGCTGGAAGGCAACGCCTCGCGCTACCGCGCGCGTACGCTCGGGCGATGGACGGTGCCGCTCGTGGTCCGCATGCCGTATGGCGGCGGGGTCCGCGCGCTGGAGCATCATTCGGAGAGCCGCGAAGCCAGCTACGCCCACATCTCAGGCCTCAAGACCGTCATACCGTCGACCCCGCGAAACGCCCGGGCGCTTCTGATCGCCGCGATTCGCGACCCCGACACCGTCATCTTCATGGAGCCGAAGCGATCGTATCGCGCGTTTCGCGAAGAGGTCCCCGAAGAAGAAGAGGTGATGGAGATCGGAAAGGCGAACATCGTCCAGGAAGGCGACGACATCACCGTGATCTCCTGGGGGGCGATGATGCGTCCGACGCTGGAAGCGGTCAGCGAGATTCAAGAGCTGCGCGGCGTCAAAGTCGAAGTGATCGATCTGCTCACCATCGCTCCGCTGGACGCGGCCGCGATCACCGAGTCGGTGAAGAAGACGGGCCGCTGCGTCATCGCGCAAGAAGCGCCGAAGTCGTTCGGCGTGGCGTCCGAGATCATCGCGGTCATCAACGACAAGGCGCTGATGTATCTGGAAGCGCCGGTCAATCGTGTTACCCACTACGACGTCATCACCCCCAATTTCGCCCGCGAAATGCTCTACATGCCGAACGCCGGGCGCGTTCGTCGGGCGATCGAAGAGACACTCGCGTTCTAGGAGGTCCTCCGTGTACGAATTCAAGCTGCCCGATCTCGGGGAAGGCGTTCACGAGGGTGAGATTCTCAAATGGTACGTCGAGATCGGTCAGGAGATTGGCGAGGACGATCCACTCGTCGACATCGAGACGGACAAGGCGGCGGTCACCATTCCGTCCCCCAAGGGTGGAAAGGTCATCTCGCTCGCGGGCGGTGTCGGGGACGTGATCAAGGTGGGTGCCGTCGTCGTCACGATCGACGCGGACGGAACGGGGGCAGCCGCGCCGGTCGCGGAAACGGCATCCGCTGAGCCCTCGATCGCATCGGAAAGTACGCCGCCGCCGCTCGCACCCGCACCGAGCACAGCCACCACGGTCACCACCGTCTCCTCGACAGCAACGGCGACCCGGACGGACACCACATCCGCGGAGACGTCCACCCCCGCCGTGGCACCGCCTCCGGCGCCGACCCAGCGTCGGGGTCCGGTCCCCGCCGCGCCCGCGACGCGCCGGCTCGCGAGAGAGCTCGGCATCGACATCAATAACGTTCCCGGCTCCGGACCGGGAGGCCGCATCACCGCCGACGACGTACGCGGCTTCGCCTCCGGGGGACCGGCGGCCGCGCCGGGCGTAGCGGGTGCGCCGGCTAGAGCGATGAGTGTCTCCGGAATTCCGTTCCTCGAGATCGAGGCGGTTCCGGACTTCGAGCAGTGGGGTGAGGTCGAGCGGCTGCCCATCCGATCGATCCGCCGCAAGGTGGCCCGCAAGATGGTCACGTCGATGGTGCTGGTGCCGCACGTGGCGCATGCCGACGAGGCGGACGTTACCGAGCTCGAGGCGTTTCGCAGGCGCGACAAGGCCGCGCGCACGGCGGACGACCTGGTCCCGGTCACGATGCTCTCGTTCATCATGAAGGTCGTGTCGGTTCTGTTTTCCGAGTATCCGAATCTCAATGCCAGCATCGATCCCGAAAGGGAAGAGATCGTCCACAAGAAGTACGTGAACGTCGGGTTCGCCGCCGACACGCCGCGCGGGCTGATCGTGCCGGTCGTCAAGAACACGGATCGGTTGTCGATCCGCGGGATCTCGGCGGCCGTATACGACCTCGCGGTCAAGGCGCGCGATGGCGGCATCGAGGTCGCCGACCTTCAGGGCGGCACGTTCACGATCACCAATGTCGGCGCGCTCGGGGGAACGTTCGTCGTCCCGACGATCAACTATCCCGAGGTCGCCATTCTCGGAATGGGGCGCGTGCAGGAGAAACCGGTGGTGCGGGATGGGGAGATCGTCGTGCGACACATGTTGCCGCTCACGCTCACGTTCGACCACCGCATCATCGACGGCGCCGAAGCGGCCCGCTTCATGAACGATCTCGTACGCCGGCTTTCGGATCCGCTCAACCTTCTCGTGGAGGTGTAGACGATGGTGATGGGTAGCTTGCGCCGAAGCACCGACGTCGCGGTGATCGGCGCCGGACCGGGGGGTTACGTAGCCGCGCTGCGGGCGGCGGATCTGGGCAAGGAAGTCACGCTCATCGAAGAGCGGGAGAGACCCGGCGGGGTGTGCCTCATCGAAGGGTGCATTCCGTCCAAGACACTGATCAATGCCGTGGAGCTGGTGGAGAACGCCAAGGAAGCGAAGCGGAAAGGTGTCGTCTTCAGCGACGTTAGGATCGATATCGACGCGCTCCGCAAGTGGAAGGAAACCGTCGTCACCACGCTGACGAAGGGAATCACCGGGCTTCTCGACAAGCGCGGTGTCGATGTCGTGCGCGGCCGGGCCCGCTTCGAAAACGCGCGGGCGCTCGCGATCGAAGGCGGCGACGTCACCGGCATCGACTACAAGCACTGCATCATCGCGACAGGATCGCATCCCATCTCGCTGCCGTTCGGACAGGACCTCGGCCTGTGGTCGTCGACCGACGCGCTGAATGTCCCGGAGATTCCGAAGCGTCTGCTCGTGGTCGGCGGCGGCTACATCGGTTTCGAGCTCGGGCTCGTCTACGCCGGGCTCGGCTCCGAGGTGACGGTCGTGGAGCTTCTGCCTACGGTGCTCTTCGGGGTGGATCAAGATCTGCTGGACGCTGTGCTCCGCCGTTCCCGTAAGAAGATCAAGCAGATCCTCCTGGAGACGAAGGTCACCGGGATCGAGAAGATATCGGACGGCCTCAGCGTCACCGTCGATCAGAAGGGCGAGATGAAGACGCTCGAGGTCGACAAGGTGCTGGTCTCGATCGGACGCAGGCCCAACACCGAGGACCTGGCGCTCGCGAACACCGACGTCATTTCGAACGCGCGCGGCTTCATCGAAGTCGACAAGACGTGTCGGACGGCCGAACCGAGCATCTTTGCGATCGGCGACGTGACCGAGGGGCCGATGCTCGCTCACCGCGCGAGCCGCCAGGCGAAGGTCGCCGCGGAAACGATCGCGGGGCTCTCGTCCGAGTTCGACAATCGCGTGGTGCCGGGCGTCGTCTTCACGGATCCCGAGGTGGCGACGGTCGGACTCACCGAGCGGGAAGCGACCGAGCAGAACATGGACGTGAAGATCGGCAAGTTCCCGCTGGCCGCCCTCGGTCGGGCGCGCACACTGGGTCGCACCGAGGGGCTCGTCAAGGTCATCGCGGAGAAAGAGACCGATCGGATTCTTGGCGTCGGGATCGCCGCTCCGCACGGCTCGGAGCTCATCGCCGAGGCCGCGCTTGCCATCGAGATGGGGGCCACCATCGAGGACTTGATGGTGACGATCCATCCGCATCCGACGCTTTCCGAGTCGGTGATGGAAGCCGCGGAGGCGGCGCTTGGCGAGTCGGTCCACATCAATCCACCGAAGTAGTGGCCGCGCCGTGCGCGGGGCCCGTGGCGCATATTCATGACTGACGATCGTCTGATCATCGATAGCTACACGCACGACGACGATCTCATCGAGGCGACGCGGCGAGACGGCCGAACGCGTGTGCGTGTCTACCGGCTGCCGAACCCCACCGTCATCATCGGTCGCGGTAGTGACCCTAAGAAGGAGCTGCGCGTCGATGCGTGCCTTCAGGACCGCATTCCCGTTCTTCAGCGGCGAGGGGGCGGTTGTTCGGTCGTCATCGATTCGGGAAACGTGATCGTGAGCGTCGGATTGGCGCTCTCCGGACTCGGTGGCCATCGCACGGCGTATGAGCGAATCTCAGGGTGGCTCATCGACACTCTCGAGCGACTGGGCGTCCGCGACGTGCGAATGGCGGGCACATCGGATCTCGTGATCGACGACCGGAAGATCGCGGGCTCGTGCATCTATCGAACGAGAGACTTCCTTCTCTACGGCGCCACGTTACTCGTCGCGCCCGACGTCGATCGGGTCTCCCGCTACCTTCAGCATCCACCCCGCGAGCCGGACTACCGCGTCGGCCGCGATCACGCGGCGTTCATGGGATCACTGCGTGAACTCGCGGGTGTGGCAGACGTGGGGCGGTTCGAGACACGGCTCTCCGGGCTCCTGACGTCGGATGCTCTGACGAACGTGATGTCCTGACGGTAGCGTCGTCTTAGCACAGCCCTCCATCACGGAGGCGAACCTGCCGCAGATAGGCGACCACGTGACGGTCGGTCTCGTTCCCGGTGTTCCGGCTCCGGGTAACGAGGGCGCAAACGAGACCTGGGACATGAGCGGGTTGGCAGAGAATGAAGAGCAGTTCTTCGATTTCGTCGATCCGGCGACCACGGCGTGGGGCGACGAGTTTCCGGACGCCACGCTTTGCGGCTTGGGTTGGTTGGACTCGTACACCTACTACAACACCACGGGTGGAGCGTTGACCGTAGAGGGCCATGTCATCATCGCCAGAGGTGACACGGTGAAGACGATCTTCGATGACACCGAGCAAATAGTGACGCTCCCGTACACGCACGGCACGACCTTCATAGACACCTTCGACGGCGAGTTCCACGTGGATCCGCTGATTGTTCCGTTCTCAGGCACGTTGGATTCCGAGGCGGACGGATACGGCACTCTGATTCTGCCGAACGCGACTTATAACAACGTCGCGCGGTACCATTTCTTCCGCGAGCAGACCAACGGCACGAGTCAGCCGACTCAGACCAAAGAGCAATGGGCATGGGTCTTGGCGGACCGTAGATTCTGGCTGCTCTTGATGGAGACGAATTTCGACGGCTTCTCGTACAATCATCAGATCTGGTACGACAAGAACCCCTCACCCACGCCCACCGACGACATGGGATGGGGAGAGCTGAAGGCGACCTTCAGGTAGATAGGCCGTTGCGATGAGCGTGGTCGATATGCCGCGGCCGCGCTCACGCCTTCAGACTTCCGCCCGCTTCCTTCCGCTGCGCCTTAACGCCATCGAAGCCGACGAAGAACTTGTCACCTCGTAGCGGAGTATTGTGTGCATGTGTATAATTGTCATGTGGGGACTAAGACCTCCATTTTGGATTGTCGGCTGCCGAAGCTAGCCTGCAGTCGTATTCAACGCCCGTGCCGGACCTGGGATCTCGAACCTTGGGGGCGATATGACCTTTCATCCGACTCCTTCCACTGGAGACTCCACTTGGAAGCTCATCCCACTTCTCTTTCCGGTGGTGGTGGCGTCCACTGCGTCGATTGATATCAGCGTTGTTCAAGGTGCTGAGCCGGTCTTCTGGCCCGCTCGCCTCGACTACAGAATGAGCACAAATCCGTCATGCGTCGAAATCGGCGACCTCAATGGCGACCTGATATTGGATGTTGTTGTGTCCTGTTGGGAGTCTGGCAAGGTAGAAGTACTGTTGGGCAAGATGGGCGAGGGGTTAGTACAGATGCCCCCTCTCTCACCAAACCCGACCCCATTCGCGGTGGCGATAGGCGATCTGGATGGTGACGGGGTTCCAGATCTCGTTACGGCCAATGTGGACCAGCACTCGTCGTCAGTTGCGTTGGGCGTCGGAGACGGCACCTTCAACGTAATCGGCTCATTCGACTCCGGAGCACTTCCCCTTGACGTAGCAGTGGGTGACCTGAACAACGATCAGATCCTGGATGTTGTGACCGCCGACAATTCCTGGGACTGCGTTTGGGTGTTGGAGGGTCAAGGCGACGGCACTCTGGGACAGGCTGCATTTCACGGAGCCGGAGACGGTCCCATATCTCTGGCTGTGGCCGATCTGAATTCTGACCACAATCTGGATGTCGTTGTCGCAGAGTACATGGCCGACGACGTGGCGGTCTTGCTCGGACAGGGTGATGGGACGTTTCAGGCCGCTTCGTTCTACGCGGTGGGAGAGGGGCCGACATCCGTGGCGATCGGGGACCTAAACGGCGACGACATCATGGACATAGCCGTTGCGAACAATGTCTCTGGCGAGGTGTCCACCCTACAGGGGTCGGGAAACGGAACCTTCGCCGAGCCTGTCTTTCTGCCAGTTGATGAAGGGCCGATGTCGATTGCGGTCGCGGACGTGAATCTGGATGAGAGGAATGACCTCGTTGTTGCCAACAGGGAATCCGAGGATTTCGCAGTATTTGCAGGGCAGGGCGACGGAACGTTCGCAGAGGCGGCGTATTGGTCCGTCAGCGGGCGAAGTCAGTCGGTGGCCGTAGGAGACATCGATGGAGATGATGTACCGGATGTGGCTGTTGCCTGCAGTCGGAACTCGCTGTCGACGTTGATTGGTATCGGGGACGGAGGTTTCTCTCAAGCCTCCCGATTCACTGCCGGTGATGGCCCAGCTTCGATTGCTGTAGTTCATCTCGATGGCGATGAGCTGCTAGACGTCGCCGTCGCCAATAGGTGGTCAGACGATGTCTCCATCTTGATCGGTCTCGGGAATGGTGACTTCTGGCCTGCGGTTTCCTATCCGGCCGGACGGGATCCGGAGGATCTGGCCGCAGGAGATCTGAATGAAGACGAAATCGTGGATCTGGTCATAGCCAATCAGCTGTCAGACGACGTGGCGATTCTGATCGGCCAGGGCAATGGGACCTTTGAAGATACATATCATGTTCCGGTGGGAAACGCTCCGCATTCAGTAGCCCTTGAGGATCTTGACCTCGATCACGTGCTGGACTTGGTTGTCTCCAACTACTATGGGCAGGTTGCCGTCTTGCTCGGTGACGGAGAGGGGCAATTCTCGTCACCGGACTTCTATGACGCGGGCACTCACTCTGGGAATATGGCCATCGCGGATCTCGATGGTGACGATCTACCCGACCTGGCGGTTGCCGGTGACTACAACGACGTTGCGATTCTGCTCGGGTCCGGGGGCGGTAGTTTCCTGCCCGCTACGTTCTACTACGCGGGTCAGAACATAGGCTCGGTCGCGATTGCCGATGTCAACGATGATGACAGGCCCGACCTGGCTGTCTGCTGTATAGACACGGATGAGGTGGCGGTCTTGCTCGGAGTGGGAGGTGGCGCTTTCGGAGACAGACGGACCTTTCCGACTGGTGACCTGCCGACGCAGATAGTTGCTGAAGACTTAGGTGACGACGGCACGATTGATCTCATAGCAGCACATGCGTACTCAGACAACGTTGGTGTGCTATTTGGCCTAGGTAATGGGATGTACGATTGGCCTCTCTTGTACGGAACGGGTGGCCGCGCACGAGATCTTGCCATTGGGGATCTCAATGGGGATGTGATCAAGGACGTCGTCGTGGTGAATAGTGATACGGATGACATCACAGTTCTTCTAGGAACAGGAGCCACGGTCGGTGTGGAAGAGACCACACGGTTTCCGAGTCCGCAGACAAATATTCATGTCTTTCCCAATCCATCACGATCCGCACAGACCATTCGGACATACGTGGCATTTCATCGGATGGTCAGTGAGCTGGAAATCTATGATCTTGCCGGGCGACTAGTCTGGCGGTTCGACATCTCGTCACTACAGCCTGGAGTGCACGACATTCTGTGGGATGGTCGCGATTTGGCAGGACGACAATTGCCGCCATCGGTCTATTTCGCAAGGGTTCCCATCCGCGGCGGCTATCTAAGCGGCAAGCTGACCCGGCTTCGGTAGCTTTTCGAGGGACGACCGATTGATCTGCAAACGCCGTGGTCTGGCCGGTGAGCCGCGACTCCTGATGTGGCGTGCCGGTGCCGCGTGTCTCACCCGCTCAGAATCGGTGAGGAGTTGCCCCACGTTCCCGAGAACACAATCTCTCCCAGCGGCCGGCGTTGGCGCGGAGCGGATTCCTTCTCCCGCACATCTTCCGGCATCGAGTCCTCGTCCGCGCGGTACCCCACGGCGATCACCGTGACCGGCTCGTAGCCGTCCGGGATCGCGTACGTCTCGCGCGCCTTCGCGGCGTCGAACCCCGACATCTGATGAATCCGAAGCCCCATTGACGTCGCCTGGATGGCCATGGTGGCCGCGGCCTGTCCCACGTCGTGGATCGCCAGCGCGTTGGGCTTGTCGTTGTGTGAGAACGTCAACTTGGCGACCGTAAGCATGAGCACGTGCGCGCCCTTTGCCCATTCTTGGTTGCCGGGAACGAGGCACCCGAGGAGTCGCTCGAACTCATCCTTGTCCTGGCGACGCGCGACGATGAACGACCACGGTTGCGCGTTGTAAGCCGAAGCCGCCCACCGCGCGGCCTCCAAGAGCGAGAGGATTGCATCAGTCCCAACCTCGCGGTCGGAGAATACCCGCGGGCTCCATCGTCGCTCGATGAGCGAGTCCACGGGGTGATCGGTTTTCGCGGGCTTTTCCATGGGGCCATTCCTCCCGCCGGCGCGTGGCATGAGCGTGGTCAGCGTTTAGATCGTGATCGAGATGATAGCGCACGAAGACGACCGGGAGGAATCTCTCCCCCCGGTCGCCTCTTCTGACGCGCTTGGGCGTGGTGAATTCAAGGCTAGAAGGCCGCTTTGATGGACCCCCACGAAACGTCGACGGTCGGTGTGGCCGACCAGAGAACGGCCGTGCCGGTCGGAAACGTCGCCGCCGTCTGGTTGGTCATCTCGTTGTTCATGCCGACGGCGTCGGTGGAGATGGCGTCGGCCAACGGCTTGAGCTGAAACGGACCCGCCTGATTGTCGGGCTCGGGCTCGATCGACACGACGGCCGCGAAGTCCCCGGTGTCGAGATCGAGAACCGGCGGACACTGGAACGGAACGAAGTCCTGTCCCGGGAATGGTGGGCCACCGCCATTGCAGCCGGCTTCATCGGAGTCGACGCCTTCCGCCATGCTGAAGCGACCGGTGGAGTACGGCATCGGATTCATCGGATCAGAAAGATCCACCACCCATCCCTCGTACGCCCAGCCCGGACCGATGTCCGGAAGGTTCATGAAGCCCGGATCGGGACCCGGCGTGGTGAGAAACCAGACTCCCATATCGTCGTTGGTATCGTCCTCGTGGTTGTCGCTGGGTGTGGCGAGAATGTACGCGCCGGTCGTCATCGTCTCGAGGATCGCAAGGTCGGGCACGTCGGTGCGCAGCTCGGTTTCACCGCCCGCCACGTCACCCGAGAGAATGATGAGCCCCGACGGGTTCATGTCCACGTCTCCCGCAGGCTCGATCGAGATCTTGATCGCGGTTGCGCCCGAGATGTCCTGACTTGCATCGAACTCGTCGATCACACCGCCACCCCCGAGCTCCACGGGCATGCCGTCATTATTCACGTTGAATTTCCCGGTGCTGACGGGGGAGCCATCCACGACGGCCCACCCCTCATAGTGGCCCTCTACCGTTTCATCGAGGGCGGCGAGATTCGTGAAGCCGAGAACGAGGTTCTCCTCGCCGCTCTGCGCGGCGGCGACACCAACCAAGATCATGAGACCCATCAAGGAATAGCCAACAGTTCTTGAGCATTTGATCCGCATCGATATCTCCTCAAAGACAGGGAATTGTCCGCATGGCCATCGGAGCGAATGTGGGCGAGCGGCATGGCGCTCAACCCATTTCAGGTTCACAGGCAGGTACGAGGCGGCGTCGGGCGTGTGACAGAAAATGTGGCGGGTCGCGTCATGGGCCGTTACAGTTCGGGCATTCCTACGTACTGAGGGACAGAGAGCACGATGAGTCCAGATTCGCCGGCAAAATGGACAGACGCGACCCCGCTCGATGACGAGACGCTCGAAGACGTGCGTCGCCGCGTCCCGCAGGCACTCAACACGTTCTTCGATCATTACTTCGATAGGGTCTACGGCTATGTGGCAACCCTCGTTCGCGGGCGGGACCTGGCGGAAGACCTGACGCAAGAAGCGTTTCTTCGGATGCATCGCGCGATCGATCGCCTCGAACCCGGCAGAGATCCTTCGCCGTGGGTGTTCACGGTGACGATCAATACGGTGCGTGACTATTGGCGGTCGCGCCGGCATCGGGACTCCGAGCGTGAGGTGAATCTGAACGGGGTCGGCGAGCTGCCCGAGCCCAACAACGCGTCGGGGCCAGAGCGCTCTCTGGATCAGAAGGAAGAAGCGGAGCTCGTCCGGCGCGCGTTGGACCAGCTGCAGCCGGCCGATCGTGAGGTCATCGTTCTCAGGAATTACGAGATGTTGGGCACGGAAGAGGTCTCGAGGCTCCTGGACGTGTCGCGTGACGCGATCCGCCAGCGGCATTCACGAGCGGTGGCCAGGCTGGGCAAGCTGTATGCGGAGCTTCTCGGTACGAGTCAGGGTGAGTCATGACGAGAGACGACGACATAAACGGCGGAGCCGAGGGAGAAATGAGCAACTCTCCGGATGAGACACGGGCGCTGGAAGCGCTCGGAAGGCTCGAGCGTCCCCTGGCGTCTTCGGACACGCGTGAGCGGGTGCGTGATGCGTTCTTGAAGGGAGGCGCCGCGCCTGAAATCGTCGTCCAACCCGAAGCGCCGTTCCGCTTCCGGTGGCGCCAGCTCATCGCGATCCCGATCGCCGCCGCCATCATGATCCTGCTCATCTTCGGAAGCACTCCCAGTGAACGCTGGACGCTCACCGATGTCATCGGCGCGGATAGTGTCGAGTTCGGCGGAGCGATCGCGTCGCCCGGTGTCACCCTCTCTCAGGGGACCATCACGACCAGCGACTCCAGTGAAGTCGAAGTGCAGCTCGGCGACGATCTCCGTTTCCGAATGCTCGCGAGCTCGAAGGTCGTTCTCTCGGATCCGCCCGGCCGCTGGTTCGGTCGTTCGGCGGTCGTCCATCTCGAAGCGGGTGAGATCTACGGGACGACCGGAGGGACGCACCCCGACTTCGCGCTTCAGCTCGAGACACCCGAGGCGTATGCGGAGGTGCACGGCACGACGTTCGCGGTGTTCCGGACCGAGGATGCGACGTGTTTCTGCCTCTGGGCGGGCGCGCTCGAGGTCACGCCGAAGGACACCGAGGAATCGCTCGACCTGCCCGTCGAGATGCGCGTCTACGTCTACAAGGACGGACGCCCGCCTGAAATCCAGCCGATCAGCGACATGGAGCGCATGAAGCTCTCCATGACGCACGATGTGGGCTTGGTGGAGATCCCCGAGCCGGAAGACCGCTAGCCTCCCATGTTTCCCACGTCGTGTTCGCGCGACACGTCACACCATACTGCGTGGTCAGTGCAGGTTAGTTGGAAATCTGATATACTACTCATGTTAAGAGGCGCCTCGGAACGGGAGACACGCATCTGCTAGGAATGCGGTCAACGGGGGGAGAGCTATGAGGCTAGTCGTGCTGATTCTTATCGCGCTGGCATTACCGATGTCGGTCTTCGCCGATGATTGGAACGCGAACATCAACGTTGTATTGACCACCCCAGAGTTCGCCGGGTGCTCAGGTAACCACCTGGGAATACTCGAATCGATGGTTTGCGAAGACTTGGTCAGCACGCCGATTGAAGGCATTGCGTTCCTGTGGGTTGTCATGAGCGATGGGGATGTGTTTCCTGACGGCATCGGCGGCATTCAGTTCGGAATCGAACATGAGAAGGACATGCAGGGCTGGTCCCTGTGCACGGGCGGCGCTGAGATTCCCGAAGACGGTTGGCCGGCTTCCGGTACCGGCAACGCTGCCACGTGGGGGGGCGGCTGCTACTACCCGCCTGGCGAGAATGCCGTTGTTGGGTTCTTCACGCTGAACGACGGTGCCTCGGGTTGGATGGCGATTACGGAGGACCCGCGCGTCGGCACTGCTCTGTGGTCGGATTGCGTTCCGGTCAGCCAGGACTTTGCTCCAGAGTTGCTCGGTTCCCTGGACAATTCGACCGGTGGCGATCCCAACTGCGACGAGATTGCGACCCCGACGATTGAGAGCAGCTGGGGGCGGGTCAAGGCTCACTATTAGCCGGGATCGAGACGAGCGCGCTGACTGAGACACGAAGCCGATCGGATACGAAGGACAGGAGAAGAGCGATGAGAATACCCGCGCTCTTCCTTCTCGCATTGCTGCTTCCGGCTATGTCATCGGCTCAGTACGACTGGTACGCGAATCTCAATGTTGTTTTGACGGAACCAGACTACACCGGTTGGGAAACATCGATTCTACCTAAACTCGAGGCGATGAAATGCGAAGACCTGGTGAGTGCACCGATTGACGGCCCCGCCTTTCTGTGGGTTATCATGAGCGATAGAACGATGTACCCCGATGGCATCGGGGGTATCCAGTTTGGCGTTAGACACCAGATGAGCATCGATGGTTGGGTGTTGTGCACAGGAGGAAGTGAGACCCCCGAGGTTGGCTGGCCGGCATCGGGTACTGGAAACGCCGTTGGGTGGGCCGGAGATTGCTACGCCCCCCCTGGTGAGAACGCCGTGGTTGGGTTCTTCCTGTTGAGCGATGGTGCGTCGGGAGCCCTGATGCTCACGGCCGATGCGCGCGTCGGCGAGGCTCTTTGGTATAACTGCATACCAATCACGGAAATGTTCTACCCAGAGTTTCTGGGTGGCCTGGACACTTCAACCAGTGGGAATCCGAACTGCCACCCGACTCCGACAGCAAAGAGCAGCTGGGGACGGATCAAGGCGCACTACTAGGCGGGATCCAGGCACACGTACCAGCAAACGCTTCTAGGTGTTTGAAAGTCATGGAATGGAGCAAAGGGCGTGAAGCGTTTCGTACAGATTGTTGTCGCCTTGACGCTACCAGCATCAACCCTCGCCCAGCCAACAGATGGGAACGCAAACCTCAATGTCGTCTTGACGAATCTGGACTACGCAATCTGTGGCGGCACCATCTTTGACGACCTCGAGGAGATGAGATGCGAGGATCTCACCAGCGCACCGATCGACGGTCCTTCTTTTCTTTGGGTGGTCATAAGTGACCGAGACATGTTCCCGTACGGCATCGCCGGTATCCGGTTCGGCATTAAGCACGAGATGCAAATGGCCGGCTGGTCCATATGCACAGGCGGGTCACAGTCTGCGATAGGTGGATGGCCAGCTTCCGGTGCCGGCAACAACGTGACCTGGCTAGATGGCTGCTACTACCCTCCCGGTGAGAATGCTGTCGTGGGGTTCTTCGTACTGCAGGAAGGTTCCTCGGGTTGGATGATGCTCACGCACGATCCGCGCGTTGACACTGCTCTCTGGTACGATTGCACATCAATCGAGCAGGGTTTAGATCCCCGCCTCATGGGCAGCCTGGACAGCAAGTCCGGCGGGAAACCTAACTGCGAACCGACGCCAACGCTGAGAAGCAGCTGGGGACAGATAAAGGCTCACTACTAGTCGGGAACCAACCTCACATAGCGACCGAGGAGGCGGTGCGGCCACCGGAGCTTTCGCGCTTCACTCACTCGACCTTCTCGGCGATCTGGCGACGCCACCCCTGCGTCCAGGTCAACCGCGTCACCTCGTCGTCTTCACCGATCTGAAACGTAACCGTGGCATCCGCCACTCGAAGAAAGAACGACGTCTCCGATTCCGCGTAGAGGCGTGCCTGCGGCTGACCGGGGGGGTGCACAATGAGTCCCTCGTCTTGCCTCGCCACCTCGATGATCGCCCCAGACGCGAAACGGTACTTGCCCACGTATCGTTCCAGCGCGAGCGGGAGGAGTTTGATCGGTATCCGCACGCTAGATGATTGGACCGGCTGCTCGGCGAGAAGCTTCATGAGCTGATCACCGAGCGAGTCGATCGCCATGACCGCGGAGTTGCTGAGCACCACCACGCCGATGCCGAGATCCTTCCGGAATGCAATGAAGCTGTGATAGCCGCCCGTCTGCCCGTTGTGCCAAAGGGTCCCATCGGCGCCAACGTGCCAGCCCATGGCGATCCGAGCTTCGGTCTCATCGATGTCTCGTCGGGGAACGTGCGTGGTCTCGATGGCGACTTTCAGCGGTGAGTCGGTGAGCCTGAAGTTGGCGCGAAGGAACATCAACATGTCGCGGACGTTCGATCGAAGCGCACCTGCCCCGGCGAGCACGAGAAAGTCCCAGTTCGACACACGATTGCCTTCCGCGTCGTGCCCCGGGGCCAGACGTTCCGCTTGCCCGGCGGAAAGCGAGACGCGCGTATCGGCCATGCCGATCGGTTTGCAGATGCGCGTCACGATGAGGTCTTCGTAGCTGGTATCGGCATGACGCGCGAGCGCATGACCGAGTAGCCCGGCTCCGACGTTGCTGTATTCGTACGACGAGCCCGGCTTCGAGGCGAGCGTGTGGCCCGCGAAAAAGTCGTAGAGGTCTGCCGGCGAGTAGTCGGCGTATGGGTTCGTGAACGACATCGGACGAAAGTTGCCGGGCATGCGCGGAAGCCCGGACGTGTGAGTGGCGAGATCGAGAAGCGTGATCTCGGTTTCCTTGTATCGGGGGATGGCGATTGTGTCAGGCAAGAGCATTTGTACGGGTGTGTCGAGGTCCAGTGAGCCGTGGCCGGCCACGTGCTCCGGCAACATCTCCTCCGACGACATGTCCGCCAACGACAGCGACGTGAAGACCTTCGTGATGGATCCGATTTCGTAGATGGTGAGTGAGTCGGGGGTGCGGTCGTCATCCGTCGCGCGTTTCCCATACGAGAACACTTGGGATCCCGTGGAATCGACGAGGCCGATCGTGAGTCCGACGACGAGCCCACTATCGATGTAGGGCCTGGCGATCCGGTCGACGCGCGTCGAGAGGGCTTCTTCGTCGGCGGCACGCAGCGGCATGGCAGTCGAGACGAGCAGGGTAACGATCAACATTGTCACACAGGGTCCGAGGCGAATGACGCAGCGCTTCATGCGTCCAACTCCAGTAGCCATCGAATGTTGCTCACGATCTTCTCCCTCCCGCGATGCCGATTGCTACCGGTATAGTAGGTGCCCGCGACGAGGCTCGTTCCCGTGGGCAGAGCCACGCGCCAGGTCATTGAGGTCTTCTGGGGTCTTTCTTCTTTCCGAACATCTCTGCGTTGAAGGTTTCGGACTGACCGCGCGGTACGCTGAGCGACGTCCATCCCTTCGACCGGAGATGCTTGGCCAGAAAGACGATCTGCCCCACGTGATACGCGTAGTGTGAGATCTGCCGCTCGATCGCCTCGACGACGGTGTGTGGCTCGGCGCGGATGAGCACGATGCGATCGAGGTCCTCAGGCCCGAGCGGATCGAGGGCGTCGAACAGACAGCGCCAACCATTTTCCCATCGCGTGACTAGC